>NZ_JFHC01000005.1 GCF_000698595.1 Caballeronia glathei
ACCACCCACTGAGAATTCAAAAGAGGCCTTTTTAATGAGTCGTTCGGCGGGTTTCTTTGTAGTAGTAGTGGTCATTTAACGCCTTTAAACGCAAAACCTTACTGCGGTGGCAGCAAACGTGTCCTGCGTTGACGCATAGAGCGTTGCCGCCGGTTCGTTTTCCGGCAAGTGACGGCTCGCGCGGTTCCAGGCCGCGCGAGCCATCGCCCGTCAGCCCATGTGCAGCCCGCCGTTGAGCGAGAAGTCCGCACCGGTCGAGAAGCCCGATTCCTCCGATGCCAGCCACGACACGATCGAGCCGATCTCGTCCGGGCGGCCGAGACGGCGCACCGGAATCGTCGCGACGATCTTCTCCAGCACCTCGGGGCGGATCGCCTTGACCATGTCCGTGCCGATATAGCCTGGCGACACGGTGTTGACCGTCACGCCCTTGGTCGCCACTTCCTGCGCGAGCGCCATCGTGAAGCCGTGGATGCCGGCCTTCGCCGTGGAGTAGTTCGTCTGGCCGAACTGCCCCTTCTGGCCGTTCACCGACGAAATGTTGATGATCCGCCCGAAACCGCGCTCCACCATGCCGTCGACCACCTGCTTGGTCACGTTGAAGAGGCTCGTCAGGTTGGTGTCGATGACGGCCGTCCAGTCCTCGTGCGTCATCTTGCGGAACACGACGTCGCGCGTGATGCCCGCGTTGTTCACCAGGATGTCGACCTCGCCGACTTCGGCCTTCACCTTGTCGAAGGCGTTCTTGGTGGACTCCCAGTCGCCGACGTTGCCCTCGGACGCGATGAAGTCATAGCCGTTCGCCTTCTGTTCCTCGAGCCATTTGACACGGCGCGGAGAGTTCGGGCCGCAACCCGCGACGACCGTATAGCCGTCCTTATGCAGACGCTGGCAGATGCTTGTGCCAATGCCGCCCATGCCGCCCGTCACGTACGCTATGCGTTTCGTCATTCCTCACTCCATTTTCGTTATGCGGGAAGCGCCCGCCTGCTGCCCGTGCGCTTCCCGCCTGGCCCTTGCCCGTTCTGGCCTTCGCTCTTACGGACGCTCGACCGCCAGCGCCACGCCCATGCCGCCGCCGATACACAGCGACGCCAGGCCCTTCTTCGCATCGCGCTTCTGCATTTCGTGCAGCAGCGTGACGAGGATCCGGCAACCGGACGCGCCGATCGGGTGCCCGATCGCGATCGCGCCGCCGTTGACGTTGATCTTCGACGTGTCCCAGCCCATCTGCTTGTGCACCGCGAGCGCCTGCGCCGCGAACGCTTCGTTGATCTCCATCAGATCGAGATCACCCACCGACCAGCCCGCGCGCTCCAGACAGCGCTTCGATGCCGGCACCGGGCCCATGCCCATCACCTTCGGATCGACGCCCGCGTTCGCGTAGGCCTTGATGCGCGCGAGCGGCGTGAGGCCGAGCGCCTCGGCCTTCTTCGCCGACATCACGATCACGGCGGCCGCGCCGTCGTTCAGGCCCGATGCGTTGGCGGCCGTCACCGTGCCTTCCTTCGAGAAGGCGGGCTTCAGGCTCCCGAGCGCTTCGGCCGTCACGCCGTGGCGCACGAATTCGTCGGTGGCGAACTTGACGGGGTCTCCCTTGCGCTGGGGAATGTCGACCGACACGATCTCCTCGTTGAAGCGGCCCGACTTCTGCGCGGCTTCGGCCTTGTTCTGCGAGAGCGCCGCGAACTTGTCCTGATCCTCGCGCGAGATGCCGTATTCCTTCGCGACGTTCTCGGCGGTCGTGCCCATGTGGTACTGGTTGAACACGTCCCACAGGCCGTCGACGATCATCGAGTCGATCAGCTTCGCGTCGCCCATGCGAAAGCCGTCGCGCGAGCCCATCAGCACGTGCGGCGCGGCGCTCATGTTTTCCTGGCCACCCGCGATCACGATGTCGGCGTCGCCTGCGATGATCGCGTTGGCCGCCAGCATCACCGCCTTCAGGCCCGAGCCGCAGACCTTGTTGATCGTCATGCCGGGAACGGCCGAGGGCAGCCCCGCCTTGATGAGCGACTGGCGTGCGGGATTCTGTCCGGAGCCGGCGGCGAGCACCTGGCCGAGGATCACTTCGCTCACCTGCTCGGGTTTCAGGTTCGCGCGCTCGAGTACCGCGCGGATCACGGTTGCGCCCAGTTCGGGTGCTGCGATCTTCGCGAGCGACCCGCCGAATTTGCCGACCGCGGTACGTGCGGCCGATACGATCACTACGTCAGTCATTTTCAGTTTCCTCTGGCAACGAATGTTAAAGCGGGGTCGTCATGCCGCGCGCGTCGCGCACGGCCGGACGACGAAACGGTTACTGGTCACGCTGCAGCACATAGCGGCCGGGGGCCGGCTCGATGACAGGGTACTGCTTCGACCCGGGCGCCGCCGGCGCCTTCGTCTTCTTGCCCGCGTAGCCGTCGAGCCAAGCGGTCCAGGTGGGCCACCAGCTTCCCGGATGCTCCGTCGCGGCTTCGAGCCAGGCGTCCGGGTCCGCCGGCAACGCCTTGTCGTCGGTGTCGAGAATCCAGAAGCTGCGCTTGTTCTTCGCCGGCGGGTTGATGACGCCCGCAATGTGCCCCGAAGCGCCGAGCACGAATTTCTGCGGCCCGGCAAGGAGCGGCGCCGACGCGTACGCCGACGTCCAGGGCACGATATGGTCCTCCCGTGAACCGTAGATGAAAGTGGGCACGTCGATGCGCGACAGATCGACCGGTTCGCCGCACGTCGTGACCTTGCCCGGCTCGCGCAGCTTGTTTTCCAGATACGTGTTGCGCAGGTACCAGACGCACATCGGCCCCGGCAGATTGGTCGAGTCGCTGTTCCAGAAGAGCAGATCGAACGCCTGCGGCGTTGCGCCCTTCAGGTAGTTGTCGACGACGTAGTTCCACACCAGATCGTTCGGGCGCAGATACGAGAACGTGTTCGCGAACTCGAAGCCGCGCATGAGCCCGGGCGGCGTGCCGCCCTTGCCGCCGATCGTCTGCTCGCGCATCTGCACGTGCGCCTCGTCGACGAAGACGTCGAGCACGCCGGTGTCGGAGAAGTCGAGCATCGCGGTGAGGAGCGTCATCGACGCCGCCGGGTGCTCGCCGCGCGCCGCCGCCACCGAAAGCGCGGTAGCGAGGATCGTTCCGCCGATGCAAAAGCCGAGCGTGTTGATCTGCTCGCGCCCGGTGATCGCCTTGACGGCTTCGATCGGATCGAGCACGCCTTCCTGCACGTAGTCGTCCCAGGTCTTGTGCGCGATCGACTGATCCGCGTTGCGCCACGACAGGATGAACACCTGATGGCCGGCATCGAGCGCATGGGCGACGAGCGAGCTCTGCGGCTGCAGGTCGAGGATGTAGAACTTGTTGATGCACGGCGGCACGATCAGGAGCGGCCGCTCGAAGACTTCTTCCGTATGCGGCTTGTACTGGATCAGTTGCAGCAGGTCGTTCTCGAACACGACCGACCCTTCCGTCGTCGCGATGTTCTTGCCGACGACGAAACGCGACTCGTCGGATTGCGAGATCTTGCCGCGCTGCATGTCATGCAGCAGATTCAGCATGCCCTGGCGCAGACTCTCCCCCTTGCTCTCGATGAGCGTCTGCTGCGCTTCGGGATTGAACGCGAGAAAGTTGCTCGGCGAGGCCGCGGCCGTCCACTGCTGCACCGTGAAGCGGATGCGCTCGCGCGTCTTGGGATCGGCCTCGACGGCGTCGGCGAGTTCCTGGAGATAGCGCGCGTTGAGCAGATACCACGCGGCCGTGAACGCGTAAGCCGGCGTGGACTGCCACGCCGTCGTGCTGAAGCGCCGGTCCTTCAGCGCTGCGGGGTCGATGCTCTGCGCGCTCGCCTGCTTGAGCAGGTCGATCACATCGCGCGAATAGTCGCCCTGCAACTGCTGAAGACGCTCCGGCGCGATGGCCGCGCCCGGAATCTGCGGCATCGCCGGCATGGCAGGCATCGCGGCGCCGAAGCCGGGCATGCTGCCCGCGAGCTTCGAGAAGTCGGGCATGGTGCCGAGCTTCGCGAAATCAGGCACCGTCGGCATCGCGAACGGCGCCGCCGGCATTCCGGGAACAGCTGCGAAAGCGGCGAACGGATTGGCCGATGCCGCTGCCGACGCTGCGGCATTGCCGCCGTCGGGGCCAGTCGGCTGACCCGGCTGCGCCTGCTGCGCGAGCGTCGTCCACTGTGACGGATCGGCGACCGAACGCCATGCGTTGAGCCATTGCTCGAACACTTGCTGCACGCCGGCCGTGTCGGCGGGACGCGTTCCGGCCGATGTGCTGTCGGCGGTATCTGGGCGGGAAGTTGAAGAAGAAGTTTTGGAGGCAGCCATACCCGCTTTTGACCTGTGAGTCTCGAAAGACTGATTGCTGTTGCAGGCGCTGTGTAGGGCTCGCCGAGACCAGCGCGCAATGCGACGCGCTACTGCGCGGTGGAAGGTGACCTTGCCACGTCGTGCCCGATATTTGACATTCCGGGAACATTCTTGCTCCCGAGGATCAGGCATGTCAATGCTTTGCCCCGATTTTGCCGCAGTGCGATATTTTTTTAATTATCGTTTTCCCCATGCGATCATTTCATCTTCCGTGAGCACGCATGCACGGCCCTTCCCGTCGGCAGTCCAGGGCCCCGCGGACGCGGAATATCAACCGAAATCGAGCAGTGCAGGAAACCCCCGGCCGGTACGATGTGCCGGTCGAAGCGGGATTCCGGATGCGATCACCCGGGATCCGCGAAACCGTGTCTGACAAATCCGCTCGCGGCCGATAAAAGGCCGCCTGAAGTCCGCTTGACGCCGCTTGATGCCGCCTGAGATCGCTCGATGCCGCCGCTTGATGCCGCCTTAGATCGCTCGATGCCGAATAAGGCCGCTTCGCAATGCCCGGGCAACCCTTTCGCGTGGGCGGCGCCCGGGCGCGGCAGGTTTCAGTCGGCGAGCCAGATCATCGCGGCCATGCGGCCCGTCACGCGGTCCCGCCGATACGAATAGAAGCGTTCGCGCTCGGTGACCGTGCAGTGCGTGCCGCCCTGCACGCGCGCAGGGTCGACGCCCGCGACTGCAAGCCGCAGCCGCGCGAGCGCATAGATGTCCGAGAAGTACTTGTGCGGCGCCTGCGCCCGCGTGAAGGCGCCGGCGGTCGCGTCGCGCTGCGCGGCATCGGCGGCCGAGACGAACGCGTCGAGCACGTCCTCGCCCACTTCGAACGCCGCCGGGCCGATCGCCGGCCCGAGGTACGCATGCAGGCTCGCCGTGCTGGCGCCGGCGAGCGTGGCCACCCGGTCGGCCGTCTTCTCCACGATACCCGCGGCCAGGCCCCGCCAGCCCGCATGCGCCGCGCCGACCGCGCGTCCGGACTCGTCGCACAAGAGCACCGGCAGGCAGTCCGCCACCATCACGACGCACACCGCGCCCGTGCTCCCGGTCACGCTCGCGTCGGCCTTGACCGGCTGCGCAGCCTGCGAAGGCGAGCCCGCACAGCGGTCGATGACCGCGCCCGCGTCCTGAATGTCGGCGCCGTGAACCTGTTCGAGCCACGCGGCGGCGGGCGCCTGCGTCAGCGCCATCACGCGAGCCCGGTTCTCCGCTACGGCAACGGGCGAATCCCCCGTGTGCAGGCCGAGATTCATGCCGCCCGCGCCAGGCGAGCCGCCGTACGGCGGCAGGCTGACCCCGCCGTTGCGCGTCGTGACGAACGCGCGCACGCGCGGCGACACGCGCCATTGCGGCCACAGGCAGTCCTCGTTACGCAGCGGCGCGAAACCCTCGCTCATTCTTCGTCGTCCTCGTAGTCGCCTTCGACTTCTTCGCCGCCTTCCCCGCCTTCGTGGATCTCGTAGGCCTCGTCCATCTCATATTGCTCGATGAAGTCGTCCTCGTCGCCGTCGAGATCCGCGTCTTCGTCGCGGCCGAGGCCGAGCGCCGCCGCGAGTTCCTCGATGTCCGCGGGCACGTCGGCGCGCCAGTGCACGTCCTTGCCCGTCGACGGGTGAATCAGGCCGAGCCGCCACGCATGCAGCGCCTGACGCTCGAAGCCGCCCGGCAGCGGCGTGACCGAGCGCTTGCCGCGCGCGCGTCCGTAGACCGGGTCGCCGAGCAGCGGGTGGCCGCTGTGCGCGCAATGCACGCGGATCTGGTGCGTGCGGCCGGTTTCCAGATCGCAATGGATCGCCGACACCGGCTGCCCATGCCACAGCGCGCGGTCGATTGTGCGAAAGTGCGTGCGCGCGTGCTTGCCCGACGCGCTCTCGACCACCGCCATGCGGGTGCGGTCGCGCGGATCGCGGCCGATCGGGGCGTCGATCGTGCCTTCGTCCGGCATGTTGCCCCACACGAGCGCGACGTAGCGGCGCTTGACCGTGCGAGCCTGCAATTGGCGCGTGAGGAGCGTCTGGGCCTCCAGCGTGCGCGCGACCACCATCAGCCCCGACGTCTCCTTGTCGAGCCGGTGCACGATGCCCGCGCGCGGCAGCCCGGAGGCGGCCTCGCCGTAGCGGTACAGCAGGCCGTTGAGCAGCGTGCCGCTCCAGTTGCCCGCCGCGGGATGCACGACCATGCCGGCCGGCTTGTTGATGACGACGAGCGCGTCGTCTTCATGGATGATGTCGAGCGGCACCGGCTCCGGCGTAAACGCGAGCTGCTCGGGCAGCAGGTCGGGCACGAGCGTGATGCTGGCGCCAAGCGGCACCGGCTGGCGGACCTTCGCGGGCGCGCCGTCGATGCGCACGCGCTGTGCTTCGATCCAGCCCTGCAGGCGGCTTCTCGAGAACTCGGGAAACATCTTCGCGAGCACCTTGTCGAGGCGCTCGCCGGCGAGTTCGTCCGGAACGCTCGCGACGCGCGGCGTTTCGGCGTCGGCGCGGCGCTCGGCGAGCATGGTCGGCACCGCGCCGGCGCCCTCTGCGCCCGCCTGCCCGCCCGGCCCGGCGGGCGGGCAGGCAGGCTCCGAATCGGCCGGACGAGCGTCGTCGGGCGTGGCGCTTGGGCTATAATCTTCGTTGCGATCTTTGGTACGACGAGTACTTGAGCGGGTCATTTAGACGGAAAGCCAGGAAATAGCTAGGAAATGCGAGCACTGATGCGAGCCCTGAACACCATTCATCAATCGATGCAGAAATCGATCAAGTACCTGGCGCTGGCCGCTGGCGTTGCCATTGTCGCGGGTTGCCACGGCCTGCCCGAAAAGACCGACGAGACGGCAACATGGAATAACAACAAATTATATACGGAGGCGCAGGACTCGCTTTCCGGCGGCGACTGGGGCAAGTGCGCGAAATACTTCGAAAACCTCGAAGGACGCGACCCGTTCGGCCAGTTCGCGCAGCAGGCGCAGATCAACGTTGCGTACTGCAACTGGAAGGATAGCGAAACGGCCGCCGCCGACCAGGCTATCGACCGCTTCATCAAGCTGCATCCGGATCACCCCCAGATCGCGTACGCGTACTACCTGAAGGGCATGATCCACTTCAACGACGACCTGGGTCTCTTCGGCCGCTTCTCCGGCCAGGACATGAGCGAGCGCGACCCGAAGTCGCTGCGCGAGTCGTATGACGCGTTCAAGGTGGTCGTCGACCGTTATCCGGACAGCAAGTACGCGCCCGACGCGGCGCAGCGCATGCGCTATATCGTGAACGCGCTGGCGTCGCACGAGGTCCACGCCGCCGACTACTACTTCCGGCGCGGCGCCTACGTTGCGGCGATCAACCGCGCGCAGCTCGCCATCCGCGAATACAAGAACGCGCCCGCCACCGAAGACGCGCTGCACATCATGATGCTGTCGTATCAGAGGCTCGATCAGCCGCAACTCGCCGACGACACCAAGCGCGTGCTCGCCGCCACGTTCCCGGACAGCCCGTATGTCACCGGCAAGCGCCGCCCCGGCACCGAGAAGGCGTGGTACCAGATCTGGTAAGCCGCACGCTCGCGGCAGCATGAAAAAACCGGCCACTTCTGGCCGGTTTTTTTATTCCTCCGCCTCTGCCACTGCGCCCGCCGGATCGGCAAAGAACTCCCGCACGACATCGATCTCGCGCGTACGCTTGAATGGCGGCAGGCTCTGCCAGATGCGCCGGCCATAAGGCTTGTCGACGAGACGCGTGTCACAGATCATCAGCACGCCGCGGTCGGTTTCCGCGCGAATCAGGCGTCCCGCGCCCTGTTTGAGCGTGATCACCGCCTGCGGCAACTGATGCACGGCGAACGGGCTCAGGCCCTTCTTCGTCAGCGCTTCGAGGCGCGCCGAGAGCACCGGGTCGTCGGGCGGTGCGAATGGCAGCTTGTCGATCACGACGAGCGAGAGCGCATCGCCGCGCACGTCCACGCCTTCCCAGAAACTCTGGCTCCCCACCAGGATCGCATTGCCGTACGCGCGAAAGCGATCGAGCAGTTCGGTGCGGCTCGCGTCGCCCTGCACGAGGAGCGGATAGTCCCAGCCGCGCCGCTCGAGCGTGTCGCGCAGGCGCATCGAGATGCGGTCGACGGCGCGCAGCGTCGTGCACAGCACGAACACGCCGCCGCCCGAAGCCTCGATCGCCGGCAGCGCCGCTTCGAACACCGCATCGGTGAACTGCGGCGACGACGGCTGCGGCAGGTTCCGCGGCACGTACAGAAGGCCCTGCGTGGGATAGTCGAACGGGCTCGGCAGCGTCATCGAGCGGCGCGCGTTGAGCCCCATCTGCGCGGCGTAGTGCGTGAAGTCGCCGCGCACGGAAAGCGTCGCCGACGTGAAAATCCACGCGCGCGGCACGCCCGCGCGCTGCTTTGCGAAGATCGGCGCAACGGAAAGCGGCGTCTCGTGCAATTGCACCGTGTGCGAGAACACTTCGATCCAGCGCACCTTCTCGTTCGGATCGGTCATCGCGGCTTCTTTCGCGGCGGCCTCGTCCTCGACGACCGCGCGCTCCGTCGATGTCGGCGGCGAAGTCCAGCCGGACAGCAGCCCCTGCAGTTCGCGCGCGCGGCGCACGAGCGCCTGGAGCGACTCGGCGCGCTCCGCGTGCGCCGAAAGCGCGGCGGCGAGCGCGTCGAGGTGCGTCTGCAGCGTGTCGAGCGCTTCGAAAAGCGGATGATCGTCGGCGAGCTGGCCGAGCGACATGCGCACCGAATCCTCCCGGAACGCAAGGCGCACGTCGCGCGCCGCGCGCTCGAGCGCGGCGCCGAGCTTGGTCCAGTCGGTCGCGTCGCGGGCGTGGCCGAGGCCTTCCGCCACCGAATCGCGGGCCAGTTCGAGGAACTGCGTGGTCGAGACCGTTTCGCCGAAAAAGAGCGTCGCCGTCTCGGGCAGCTGATGCGCCTCGTCGAAGATGATGGTGTTCGCGGTCGGCAGCAGCTCGGCCATGCCGGTGTCGCGCAGCATCACGTCGGCGAAGAAGAGGTGATGGTTCACCACGACGATATCCGCCTGCTGCGCCTCGCGGCGCGCGTGCATCACGAAACATTCCTTGTAATGCGGGCATTCCTGGCCGAGACAGTTGTCGCGCGTGGACGTGACCATCGGCCAGACCGGCGAATTCTCCGGCACGCTCGCGAGCTCGGCCTTGTCGCCGGTGCGCGTGATTTTCGCGAAACGGATGATCTCCTGCAGATGCGACGTGTCCTGGCGCGTCGGCAGGCGGCCGTTGTCGGCGGTGCGCTGCAGGTAGTAGTGACACAGATAGTTCGCGCGGCCCTTGAGCATCGCCACCGACACCGGCACGGCGAGCGCATCGCGCACGGTCGGGATGTCGCGCTGGAACAGCTGGTCCTGCAGGTGCTTGGTGCCGGTCGAGACGATCACCTTGCCGCCCCAGAGCATCGCCGGGACGAGATAGGCGTAGGTCTTGCCGGTGCCCGTCCCCGCTTCGACGATCAGCGTGTTCTCGCCGCCGTCGATCGCGGCCGTCGCCGTGGCGATGCCGAGGTCGTCCGCCGGCTGCTCGCCGGGTTCGTACGGCTTGTCCGACGGCCCGAGCCTGCGCGCGGGGCGGCGCTGCGCCTCGAACATCGCGGGTTCGGGCATCGCGCGGCCGGACGCCTCCATCGCGGCGGCGACGGCGCGCGCCATCTCGATTTGCGAGGCGCGTGCGCGATAGCCTTCGATGGCGCGCGCAAGCAGGCCGTCGGCGGAGAAGATCGAGTCCAGCTCGGCGCGGCGCTTGTCCGCGAGCATGAGCGGCGCGGCGCCTTCGGCGGCATGACCGGCCGCTTTCGCGCCTGTGTTCGCGTCTGTGTTCGATAGGGTTGCGGGTGAATTCAAGGCGAGCGGTTCCTGCTTGTGCGATGCGGCCCGCGAGCCGCGGCCCCGCGCGGCACGACACGGGCCAAACGCGGGGCAAACGTGCGGCAAGGCGCCGGAGCGCGGGTCGCTTTGGCGCGCTTCAGTGCGCGTCGGGTTCCAGCTGCAATTGCAGCAGGATGATGGTGTCTTTCACTTTGAGCTTGCGCTTTTTCAGGCGCCTCAACTCCAGGTCGTTGATGCCGGGCACGTTGGCCATCCTGCCGATCAGGCTGTCGAGGCCATGATGCTCCGACTGCAACTGTGCAATGCGCTCGCGGATCACGGCTGCATCGATTGCTACGGCTGGCGCTGCGGTCAAACGTTGCTGCATGCTCGCCTCCTCTCGTTACGAGACGCGGCGCCCGATGGCACCGCGTCGCCCGAGGTTGCTGTACGGCCCGAAGATGCTACTTGCTTTGCTGCTGTTGCTGTTGCTGTTGCTGTTGTTGCTGCTGCTTGATCTGCTGCTGGCGCGCCTGCTCTTTCTGCGCGTCGAGCGCGCGCTGCTGCTCCTTCGCGGCCGCCTCCTTCTGGCGCGCCTCGACTTCCGCCTTGTGCAGCGCCGCCTCGCGTTGCTTCTCTTCAAAGCGCTGCGCCTTCTGGTCGCGATCGCGCGCATCCTGCGCCCCGCGCGCACGCGCCTCGTCGAGCTGCTTCTGGTAGTCGGCCTGCTTGCGATCGTACGCGGCCTGATTTGCCGCGCGCTGCGGCTCTTCCGCGTTGCGCTGGGCAGCAGCCAGTTCGTTCTGGCGCTGCTTTTCGGCGAAGCTCGCCTCGTTCGACTTTTCGGTCGTCGCGCGCGCCGGCGCGTCCGCCTCGTACTGCGCACGCTTGATCGCCGTCTGCCGGTCGCGCTCGCTCGCGTGCTGGACGCGCTGCTCTTCATCGAGCGCAAGCTGTTCCGTACGGATCTGCTGCCGGACCACGCGCATCGCGTTGCGCGCGTTGTCGAGGCAGTGATTCACGAAAAACTTGCTATAACAATTGTGCTGCGCGACGCCATAGCGATAATTGTTCTCTTCCGAGCGCAGGTCCAGCGCCTTCTGCCGGCTTTCGAAATCGTTGCCGGCCGGCGTGCCCGCTGCATCGTCGAGCGGCTTTTCGGTCACGGACGTCGTCGCGTCGATCGGCTTTGGCGTCTGTGCGGACGCTGCCTGCGGCAGCAGCAAGAGCGACCACGCGATGGCCACCACACCCGCGAGCCGCAGCACGGCAGAGGACGAAACGACTGCGGGATCCGGCGCAATCGCGGACGATGCGCAGGGCAATGCGTGTGAAAGGCGGGAGGTCGGCAACGTGGTAGACAGGCGGCTTGAACGATCCCGAAATTCTATCACCGCCCGCCAGAGCCCTTTCGCATTTATGGCAAAATGCCCCGCTTCACCAACCCGGCCGACGTGCTCGCGCCCTTAAAGCTCGCCACGAGCGACACGAGGGGAGCGCCGATGCCCTTGATGAGCCAGCAGGCAGTGCAGAAACCCATGACGGAAACCGTAGCACTCAAGATCGTACAGCGCATCGCCACCGAGTTGACCGTGCAGCCGCGCCAGGTCGCCGCCGCCGTGCAACTCCTCGATGAAGGCTCAACCGTCCCGTTCATTGCCCGGTATCGCAAGGAAGTGACCGGCAATCTCGACGATACGCAACTGCGCACGCTCGAAGAGCGGCTCATGTACCTGCGCGAACTCGAAGACCGCCGCGCGTCGATCATTCAGAGCATCGACGAGCAGGGCAAGCTGACTGACGAACTGCGTGCCGCGATCGAAGGCGCCGACAGCAAGCAGGTTCTCGAAGACCTGTATCTCCCCTACAAGCCGAAGCGCCGCACGCGCGCGCAGATCGCCCGCGAAGCCGGGCTCGAGCCGCTCGCACAGGCGCTTCTCGCCGATCCGGCACTCGATCCGCAGACCGAAGCCGCGAAGTTCGTCGATGCGGAGAAAGGCGTCGCGGACGTGAAAGCCGCACTTGACGGCGCGCGCGACATTCTCTCCGAACAGTTCGGCGAAACGGCCGACATCCTCGGCAAGCTGCGCAATTACCTGTTCAACCAGGGCAGCGTGATGTCGAAGGTTATCGACGGCAAGGAAGGCGAGGAAGGCGAGAAATTCCGCGACTACTACGACTACAGCGAAACGATCCGCACGGTGCCGTCGCATCGCGCGCTCGCGCTCTTTCGCGGACGCAACGCCGGCGTGCTGATGGTGAAGCTCGGTTTGGGCGAGGAACTCGACGCGCTGGTGCCCCACCCCGGCGAAGCGATGATCGCCCAGCACTTCGGCATCGCGAATCAGGGCCGCCCGGCCGACAAATGGCTCTCCGACGTCTGCCGCTGGTGCTGGCGCGTGAAGGTGCAGCCGCACATCGAGAACGAACTGCTCACGCAGTTGCGCGAAGAGGCGGAAGCGGAGGCGATCCGCGTGTTCGCGCGCAATCTGAAGGACCTGCTGCTCGCCGCGCCAGCGGGCCCGAAGGCCGTGATCGGACTCGACCCGGGCCTGCGCACCGGCGTGAAGGTCGCGGTGGTCGATCGCACGGGCAAGTTGCTCGCGACCGACACCATCTACCCGCACGAGCCGCGCCGCGACTGGGACGGCTCGCTCGCGAAGCTCGCGCGTCTCGTGCGCGCGACGCAGGCGGAACTCGTCAGCATCGGCAACGGCACGGCGTCGCGTGAGACCGACAAGCTGGCGAGCGAGCTGATCGCGAAGCATCCCGAGCTGAAACTGCAGAAAATCGTCGTGTCCGAAGCGGGCGCGTCCGTCTATTCGGCTTCCGAGCTTGCCGCGAAGGAGTTTCCGGACCTCGACGTGTCGCTGCGCGGCGCCGTGTCGATTGCCCGCCGGCTGCAGGACCCGCTCGCGGAGCTCGTCAAGATCGACCCGAAGGCGATCGGCGTCGGGCAGTATCAGCACGACGTGAACCAGCGCGAACTCGCGCGCTCGCTCGACGCAGTCGTCGAGGATTGCGTGAACGCGGTCGGCGTCGATGCGAACACGGCGTCGGTGGCCCTCCTCGCCCGCGTGTCGGGCCTGAACGCGACGCTTGCGCGCAATATCGTCGACTTCCGCGACGCGAACGGGCCGTTCCCGTCGCGCGAGCATCTGAAGAAGGTGCCGCGTCTCGGCGACAAGACGTTCGAGCAGGCCGCCGGGTTCCTGCGCATCAACAACGGCAACAATCCGCTCGACCGTTCGTCGGTGCACCCCGAGGCGTATCCGGTCGTCGAGCGCATTCTCGCGAAGATCAACAAGCACGTCGCCGACGTGCTCGGCAAGCGCGAGGCGCTGTCGGGGCTGTCGCCGGCGGAATTCGTCGACGAGCGCTTCGGGCTGCCCACCGTGCGCGACATTCTTGCCGAGCTCGAAAAGCCGGGCCGCGATCCGCGCCCCGAGTTCAAGACGGCGACGTTCCGCGAAGGCGTCGAGAAGATTTCCGATCTCGCGCCGGGCATGGTGCTGGAAGGCGTGGTGACGAACGTCGCGGCTTTCGGCGCATTCGTCGATATCGGCGTGCATCAGGACGGACTCGTGCACGTCTCGGCGATGTCGACGAAGTTCATCAAGGACCCGCACGAAGTCGTGAAGGCGGGCCAGGTCGTGAAGGTGAAGGTGCTGGAAACCGACGTGAAGCGCCAGCGCATTTCACTGACGATGCGGCTCGACGACGACTTCGCCGCTCCCGGCGCCTCGGCGGGCGCGGGCGCAGGCTCGCAACGTGGCGCCCAGGATCGGCGCGGCGGCGGGAGCAACCGCGACGCGCGCGGCAACGGGCGGCGCGAGCCGGAGGCTTCGGGCGCGATGGCGGCGGCGTTCGCGAAACTCAAGCGCTAACGCGGTCCAAAGGCAAGAAAAAAGCCGTTCCGAAGCGATTCGGAACGGCTTTTTCGTTTCAGATGCAAACGACGATCGACGATCAGATCTCGATCTTCGTCCCCAGTTCGACCACGCGGTTTGCCGGAATGCTGAAGAAGTCGGTCGGCTTGGCGGCGTTCTGGTGCATCCACGCGAACACGCGCTCGCGCCACACCGACATGCCCGGCAATTCCGTCGGCACGACCGTTTCGCGCGCCATGAAGAACGACGTGTCCATCAGCTCGAAGATCATCGCGTGCGTGCGGCTGATCTGCTCGAGCACGGCCTTCACGTCCGGTGTCTCGTTGAACCCGTACGCGGCCTTGACGAGAAACAGCCCGCCACCGATGTCCTTCACCTCGAGCCGCTCGGCGTCGTCGACATACGGAATGTCGCGCGTGATGAAGTTGAGGAAGATCGTGCGCTCATGCAGCACCTTGTTGTGCTTCAGGTTGTGCAAGAGGCTCACCGGCACGAGCGAATCGCTGCCCGTCAGATAGATCGCCGTGCCCGACACGCGGTGCGGCGGGTGCGCGAGCAGCCCCTGCAGGAACGGCATGAGCGGAATGCCGTCGGCGGCCGTGCGGTCCTTCACGATCATGCGGCCCTTGTACCAGGTCATCAGCAGGAAGAACAGCGCCCCGCCGATGCAAAGCGGCAGCCACCCGCCCTGCTCGATCTTCAGCAGGCTCGCGCCGAAAAAGCCCAGGTCGATCAGGAAGAACACGCTGATGATGGCGGTGACGAGCACCTTGTTCCAGCCCCAGAGCTTGGTCATCACGACCGACGCGAGCATCGTGGTGACGATCATCGTCGCAGTGACGGCGAGGCCGTATGCCGCCGCGAGGTTTTCCGAACTCTTGAAGCCGATCACGATGCACAGGATGATGAAAAGCAGCATCCAGTTCACGAGCGGGATATAGATCTGGCCGATCGCGAGATCCGACGTATGCAGGATCTTCATGCGCGGCACGTAGCCGAGCTGGATCGCCTGGCTCGTGAGCGAAAAGGCGCCCGAAATGACCGCCTGCGATGCGATGACGGTTGCGATCGTCGAGAGGATCACGAGCGGCAGCAGCGCCCACTGGGGAGCGAGCAGAAAGAACGGGCTTTCGACGGCGTGCGGCGAGTGCATCAGGAGCGCGCCCTGGCCGAAGTAGTTGAGCAGGAGCGACGGCATCACGAGACCGTACCAGCCATAGCGAATCGGCTTCACGCCGAAGTGGCCCATGTCGGCGTAGAGCGCTTCCGCGCCGGTCAGCACCAGCACGACCGAGCCCAGCACGATGTAGGCCTGCAGCACGTGCTCCGCCATGAAGGACATGGCGTAGTAAGGATTGAGCGCGACGATCACGCCGGGCTCCAGCACGATGTGATACACGCCGAGCACGGCGAGCGTGGCGAACCAGAGCACCATGATCGGCCCGAACCACTTGCCGACCACCGCCGTGCCGCGCCGCTGGATCCAGAACAGCATCACGAGGATGACGATCGTGATGGGAATCACGTACGGCGTGAGCTTGGGCGCCGCGACTTCGAGGCCCTCCACGGCCGAGATCACCGACATCGCCGGGGTGATCACCGCGTCACCGTAGAACATGCAGGCCCCGAAGATGCCGAGCATCATCAGCACGCCGGACATTCGTCCCGACTCGCGGAAAGTGCGCAACGCAAGGGTCATGAGCGCGAGCACGCCGCCTTCGCGGTTGTTGTCGGCGCGCATCACGAAGAGCACGTACTTGATGCCGACCACGATCACGATCGCCCAGAAGATCAGCGAGATCACACCGAGAATCGACGCCTCCGAGAGCGCGATACCGTGCGACGGGCTGAACGCTTCCTTGAGCGCATACAGGGGACTCGTGCCGATGTCGCCGAACACGACGCCGATGGCGGCGAGCGCGAGCGTCGAAAGAGGCTGTTTGCGCTCTTGCGCGTGAGTCATGTTAGTCATAAACGCGAGTATCCGTTTGGGGCGGAAAAAACGAACGCCATTCTAACGTCGCACGCAAAAACGCCAGTCCCCGTGTTGTCGGGGCGCCACGTGGGCCGGGAAAGGCGAGTTTAGCATTGCGCACGCGGCGCGGCGGTGCATCGGCGGACGTTTTGCTCAAAGGCCACGCATCTTCCGACGCCCATGAAAAACGCCGTTCGGCCATGCCCGGGGCATGAGCGAACGGCGTCGGGAGAGATTGGCGAGAGACCGGCTCAGCCGCGGCCGTCCTGCATGCCGCGCTTGATCCACGCGCCGAGATTGTGCGGACGCACCGTGTCCCATTCTTCGAAGGGCTGATGAATCCACGGGTTCGTTTCGAGATACTGCACGTGGTAGTCGGGCTTTACCTTCGAGCACGCCTTGTACCACAGCACCGCCGAGCGGACCGAGGTGATCGCCGGATAGCGTTCCTTCAGATGCTCCTGCACGCGCGCGAGGGTCACGCCGGAATCCACCAGGTCGTCGACCAGCAGCACGTTGCCCGACAGGTCGCCGCGCGTCATCGTGATGTACTGGGCGATGTCGAGGGCGCCCTGCTCGGTGCCCGCCGCTTCGCGGTAGGAGCTCGTCGCGAGTATCGCGAGCGGCAGGTCGTAGATGCGCGACAGCTGGTCGCCCACGCGCAGCCCGCCGCGCGCAAGACACAGGATCTTGTCGAACTTCCAGCCGGATTCGTGCACGCGCAACGCGAGCAGTTCGATCAGCCGGTGATATTCATCCCAGCCGACCCAGAGATTCTTGTCGTCGTTGCGCGGGTCCGTCATCGCGATCATTCTCTTACTCTTTCAAATGCATACTGCGGTTGAATACGAAATGTGGCCGCTCAGTGCGGCCACATTTTTGAAACAATCAGTCCCGGTCGAGCGAAACGCGCTCAGACCTTGAACGGATGGCGAAGCAGGATGGTTTCGTCGCGGTCCGGTCCGGTCGACACCATGTCGATCGGCACGCCGGCCACTTCCTGAATGCGCGTGAGATACGCGCGCGCGTTTGCAGGCAGGCCATCCCATTGCGTGATGCCGATGGTGCTTTCCTTCCAGCCGCCGAACGTTTCGTACAGGGGCTCGCAGCGCTGCACTTCCGACGCGCCGCGCGGCAGGATGTCCACCGGCTTGCCGTCGAGCGTGTAGCCGACGCACAGTTTCACTTCGTCGAGGCCGTCGAGCACGTCGAGCTTCGTCATGCACAGGCCCGAGATGCCGTTGATCTGGATCGAGCGGCGCAGCGCGGCGGCATCCAGCCAGCCCGTGCGGCGCGGCCGGCCCGTGACCGAGCCGAATTCCTTGCCGACGGTGGCAAGCGTGAGGCCGACCTGCTCCTGGCGCTCGGCGTTGTCGGCGTCGTACAGCTCGCTCGGGAACGGACCCGCGCCGACGCGCGTGCAATACGCCTTCGTGATGCCGAGAATGTAGTTGAGCTTTTGCGGGCCGACGCCCGCGCCGGCGGTTGCCGCGCCCGCGACGCAATTGCTCGACGTGACGAACGGATACGTGCCGTGGTCGACGTCGAGCAGCGTGCCCTGCGCGCCTTCGAACAGCAGATTGCGGCCCGCATGGTTTTCGTCATACAGACGCCGCGACACGTCAGTGACCATCGGCGCGAGGCGATCGGCGTAGCCGAGCATCGTGTCGAGTGTCTCCTGATAGTCGACCGCTGCCGCGCCGAGGTATTGCGTCAGCACGAAGTTGTGGAAGTCGAGCGTTTCGCGCAGGCGTTCGGCGAAAACCGGCGCGTCGAACAGATCCTGGACGCGCAGTCCGCGGCGGCCGACCTTGTCTTCGTACGCCGGGCCGATGCCGCGCCCGGTCGTGCCGATCTTGCCCGCGCCGCGGCGCGCTTCGCGGGCCTGGTCGATGGCAACGTGGTACGGCAGGATCAGCGTGGCCGCTTCGGAGATGAAAAGACGCTTCTGGACGTCGACGCCCGCGGCTTCCAGCTCGCCGATTTCCTTGAAGAGCGCTTCCGGCGACAGCACGACGCCGTTGCCGATATAACACGCCGTGCCCGCGTGCATGATGCCCGAGGGAATCAGGCGCAAGATGGTTTTCTTGCCGCCGATGATGAGCGTGTGGCCCGCGTTATGACCGCCCTGGAAACGCACGACGCCCTGGGCGTGGTCCGTCAGCCAGTCGACGATCTTGCCTTTGCCCTCATCACCCCACTGGGTGCCCACCACGACGACATTGCGCCCCGGGTTCACATTCACTGCACTGGCAGACATGTCAATTTGTTAGCTGGTTAAAAACGTATTTTACCTATGTTCGCGGCAGGTTCCGAGTTTTTCGGGCTGCGCGCGAACGCATGTCGATCAGCGGACGCTGAAAAAAGCCGTGGCCGATCAAGGATATGGCGCGTGAGCGCCTAGTTTCGGGCCTCGACGGTCCATTGCCCGTCGCCCTCGACGAGCACGCGGTCGAACGCGAATTCGTCCAGATCGTGATCGTGGCCGGGCAACGCCTGGATCACCACTTCGCCCGCGTCGCGCAGGGCCGCGACGGCCGCGCGAAGCGGCTCGTCGTGCTTCCACGGCGCGAGGATGGCGCTGCCGCGCGCATCGATCGGCGAAATGCGCGCGACTTCGCGCAAATCGAGCGAAAAGCCCGTGGCGGCGCGCGCGCGGCCGTACGCGAGCCCGACGTCATCGTAACGGCCGCCGCGGGCGACCGCGTTCGGCACGCCGTCGACATACGCCGAGAACATCACGCCGCTGTGATAGGCATAGCCGCGCAGGTCGGCGAGGTCGATCATCAGTTCGGCGCTCTCGACCTGGGACGCGAGAAACGCGAGGTCGTCGAGCGCACGGGCGATCACCGGCAGGTTCGGCAGACGGCCGCGGGCGGTATCGAGCACGGATGCGTCGCCATACAGCGACGGCAGCGCGCGCAGCGCTTCGCGCGGCACCTGGCCGAGATGGGCCGTCAGTTCATAGAGGCGCGGCACGTCCTTCGCGCCGAGCGCGTCGTAGAGCGCCTCGCCGAGCGACGCCGCCGCCGGCTCCAGTTCGAGCAGCGCCGCCAGCACGCCCGCGTGGCACAGATCGAGCCGCACTTTCGTCAGACCCGCGAGATGCAGTGAGTCGAGCATCAGCGTCTGGATTTCGAGATCGGCTTCGAGGCCCGCGTGGCCATAGATTTCCGCGCCGATCTGGATCTGCTCGCGCGTCGCGTGCAGGCCGCGCGGACGCGTGTGCAGCACGTTGCCCGCGTAGCAGAGGCGCGTCACGCCCTGCCGGTTCAACAGATGCGCGTCGATGCGCGACACCTGCGGCGTGATGTCCGCACGCAGTCCGAGCGTGCGCCCGGATAACTGGTCGACGAGCTTGAACGTGCGCAGATTGAGGTCCGTGCCGCCGCTCGTCAGCAGCGACTCGAGGTATTCGAGCATCGGCGGCATCACGAGTTCGTAGCCGTACGAACGGAACCGGTCGAGCAGGCGCCGGCGCAGCTCCTCGATCTTGCGGGCTTCCGACGGCAGCACGTCGGCAATGTTCTCGGGAAGTAACCAGGTCGACATCTATGCGTTTCCTACGGGGTGTTGAGGGCGAAGAGCGGGACGCCTCAGGTCGCGATCAGAAGCAGGATCAGGCCGAGCGCCATCGCGATCAGGCCGCCGATGCGGATATGGTGGGTCGGCCGCTCGGCGATCCTGCGGAACGTATCGCGCCACGCGGTGGGGAACACGAACGGAAACATTCCCTCGATGATCAGCATCAGCGCGAGCGCGAGCAGTAACGTTGCAGCCATATCCATTTTATTGAAGGCGCCGGGCAAGCCCCGGCGCGCGGACGTTTCAGCGCTTGAGCGCAGGCGCTGCGTCTGCCCCGCCGTTCGGGCCCCGCATGAAGCGGAAGAATTCGCTGCCCGGATCGACGACCATCACGTCGCCCGGCTTGAACGTCTTCTTATACGCCTCGAGGCTCTGGTAGAACTGGTAGAACTGCGGATCGCGGCCGTAGGCGTCCGCTGCTATCGATGCAGCCTTGCCGTCGCCCTCGCCCTTGATCGTCTGCGCCTGGCTGTAAGCCTCGGCGAGAATCGCTTCCTGCTGGCGGTCGGCGTCGGCCTTGATCTTGTCCGCTTCGGCCGTGCCCTTCGCGCGCTCGTCCGCCGCCGCCTGCTGGCGCGCCGCGATCATGCGCTTGTAGACCGAGTCGGCGACGGCCGGCGGAAAGTCGATGCGCGTCATCTGCAGATCGACGAGTTCCACGCCGAACACCGCTGCCGGCGCTTCGATCGCCTTCTGCGCCTCGGTGCCGATCGCCTGCTGCTGGGCGAGCACATCGTTCAGCGAGCGCTTCGTGAACGCGCTGGCAAGCGCCGTGCGGGCAAGCGCGGTGAGACGCTCCTGCGCGCTTTGCGTGTTCTTCTCGTTGCTTTCGAAAAGCTTGAGCGGATCGGCCACGCGGTACTTGATCACCGTGTTGACCAGCACCTCGTTCTTGTCCGACGTCGTGAAGCGGTCGGAGCCGGTTTCGTCGATGGTGAGCGTGCGGGTGTCGATCAGCGTGAGCGTCTGGAAAGGCGGCGGCAGCTTGAAGTGCAGGCCGGGGCCGTCGAGCTTCGGATTGCCTTCGCCATGCGCGGACACGATGGCGGCATGCCGTTCGTCCACGACAAACATCATCGACGAGCCCACGAACAGCACGATGACGACAGCGACGACGAGCGCAACGATTCGATTCATGATCGCGCTCCTCATTGCAGGTCGTCTTGACGCGTGCGCGAGCGGAACGCATCGCGCGAACGCGACGGATCGCCCGCCGCGCCCTGGCTCGCACCGCTTGCGGCGCTGGCCGGCGCGGCCGCCACGGCCGATGCCGCCGCGGCGCTCGCCGCGCGTGCCTGCTGCGCCTCGGTGGCGCCCGGCGTCGCCGCCGCGCCGCTGGCGGGCGCCGTGCCGGCCGCTTCGCCGGCGCGCTGACGGCTGGCGTCGGCGAGCTTGTCGAGCGGCAGATACAGCACGTTGTTGCCCCCCTTGCCGTCGACGAACACCTTCGTGGTGCGCGAGTAGATCTGCTGCATCGTGTCCAGGTACATGCGTTGACGAATCACGGCCGGAGCCTTCGAATATTCTGCGTAGACCTGCTTGAAGCGCTCGGCATCGCCCTGCGCCTGCGTCACCACGCGATTGCTGTAGGCGCTCGCCTCGTCGATCGTGCGCGCCGCATCGGCCTTCGCGCGCGGCAGCAGATGGTTCGCGTAGGCCTGCGCCGTGTCGCGGGCGCGTTCGTTGTCCTGGCGCACCTTCGCCGCTTCCTCGAATGCCGCCTGCACCTGCGAGGGCACCTGCACGCTCTGCAGCGTGACGCCCGTCACCTGAAGGCCCGTCTTGTAGGCATCGAGCGAGCGCTGGATCGTGTCGATGAGACGCGCGCGCAAGGTCTCGCGGTCCTTGTAGAGCAGGTCGTCGGTGGTCTGCGCGCCGGCGATCTCGCGGATCGCGGCCTGCCCCGCCTGCATCACGCTCTGGTCGGGATCGAGGTTGCGAAAGAGGTAGTCGGTCGGCGACTTGATCTGGTATTGCACGGCAAAGCGCACGTCGACGATATCGGCGTCGTTGGTGAGCAGCGACGCATCGCGCACGTTCGCCTGCGTGACCGCGTTGCTGCGGCCCACTTCGACGGAGCGGATCTGCGACGTGTTGACGATTTCGTGCGTCTGGAACGGATACGGCAGACGCCAGTGAATGCCCTGGATCGCTGTCGACTTGAACTGCCCGAACTGCGACACCACGCCGACATGCCCGTCCTGCACGACGAACACGCCGCTGCCGAGATAGATCGCGATCAGCACGCCGATGACGATGCCCACGCCGATGCGCGCGCCGCGGCCGTTGTCGGTGCGCGGGGCGCCGTTGCCGGGCTTGCGTCCGAAGAGGCCGGCGAGGCGCCGGTTGAAGTCGCGCCACATTTCATCGAGATCGGGCGGGCCGTCGCCGTTCTTGCCGTTGCCCGGGCGCTTCGGATCCTGCGGCCGCTTCTGGTCGTTCTTGGTGCCGCCATTGCTGTCGCCCCGCCCCCAGCGCGGGTCGTCGATCGAAAAGACGGCATGCGAGGGCTGCCGGTTACTCCGCTCGTTGTAGTCGTTCACTCGGTGATTCACCATTAGACAGCCGGTCAATGCAAATCGGAACAGGTCAGAGCCCGTGCTCGGGGACCTTGCGGTCGTCACTCTCGTCGGCTGACCGGTGGTCTTCCGGTAGCGCGGTTCCGTCGTACGGCGAGGCTTGCGTTGATTCGGGTGATTCCGTGGATTGCTCCGATTCCGCGAATTCGGCTGGTTCGTTGAATCCGCTGGAATCCGATGCAGCGATTTCGGCGATGGCAGCGCGCAGCGCATCGAGCCCCTGACCCGTGCGTGCGCTCAAAAAGACGCGCGAAATATTACCATACTCATCCCTTTCAACCGCGTCGCCGCGGGCCGCCAGTTCGGGCACCGCATCGATCTTGTTGAAGACGAGAATCTGCGGAATCGTGTCCGCGCCGATGCCGCGCAGCACCTCGTTCACCTGGTCGATCTGATCGAGGCGCACCGCGCTCGACGCATCCACCACGTGCAGGAGCAGGTCGGCGTGAATGGTTTCCTCGAGCGTCGCGCGAAACGCCGCGACCAGCTGGTGCGGCAGTTCGCGGATGAAACCCACCGTGTCCGACACGACCACATGCCCCGCCTCCTCGCCGAGAAACACGCGGCGCGAGGTGGTGTCGAGCGTGGCGAACAGCTGGTCGGCGGCGTACGCCTGCGCCTTCGTCAGCGCATTGAACAGCGTGGACTTGCCCGCGTTCGTATAGCCCACGAGCGACACCGACATCGTCCGGTTGCGCACGCGCTGGCGCCGCTGCGTGCCGTGCTGGCGGCGCAGCTTCTCGAGCCGCGCCTTGAGCGCCTTGATGCGCTCGCCGATCAGCCGGCGGTCGGTTTCGAGCTGCGTCTCGCCCGGCCCGCGCAAGCCGATACCGCCCTTCTGGCGCTCCAGGTGGGTCCACGCGCGAATGAGCCGCGTCGACAGGTACTGCAGCTGCGCGAGTTCGACCTGCAGCTTGCCTTCGTGGCTGCGGGCGCGCTGCGCGAAGATATCCAGAATGAGGCTCGTGCGGTCTACGACGCGGCGGTTGAGCGCGACCTCGAGATTGCGCTGCTGCGCCGGCGCGAGAGCATGATTGAAAATGACGAGTTCGACGTCGTTCGCTTCGCACGCGAGGCGCAGTTCTTCGACCTTGCCGCTGCCGACGAACATCTTGGCGTCGGGACTCGTACGGCGGCCGGTGAGCGTGACAGCGGGATTGGCGCCCGCACTTTGGGCGAGCAGACTGAGTTCTTCAAGACTGGCTTCGAAATCGATTTTGCCGAAGTCGATGCCGACAAGCGCTGCGTTGATCAAATTGAGGTTTTCGTTTTGAAGCGACCGGCGAATAGCTTTTTTATCGACGTAGGTCCGCCGGTCGCGACGAGGTTTAGGACGTTTCAGCGTCCGGGTGGAAATTCACCGGACGGGCCGGCACGACCGTCGAAATCGCGTGCTTGTAGACCATCTGGGTAACCGTATTCCGGAGCAACACGACGTACTGGTCGAACGATTCAATGTTCCCTTGAAGCTTGATGCCGTTGACCAAGTAGATCGACACCGGCACGTGCTCTTTACGCAGTGCGTTCAAAAACGGGTCTTGTAACAATTGCCCTTTGTTGCTCATAGCAAACTCCGTATTTTTTTGCAGGTTGACATGATTGTGAGCGAAGAAAAAGAGATCCGCCAACAATCGCTACACTATAGCCGATTTTCATTTTCGCACCATTCACCGCCAGGCGGCGAAAGGCTTGGTGCGCGCGGGACTCAGCCCTTGTCCGCGTAAGGGTTTCGGCTGGAACGAAACTCTATGCGCAATGGAGTGCCCACCAGCCCAAAAGTTTCGCGGAAGCGCCCTTCGAGGTAGCGTTTATAGGTGTCCGTGATCGAGTCGAGTGCGTTGCCGTGCACCACGATGATCGGCGGATTCTGGCCGCCCTGGTGCGCATAGCGCAGCTTGGGGCGCACCGGACCGCGGCGGCGCGGCTGCTGGAATTCCACCGCGTCGATGAGCGCGCGCGTGAGCTTCGGCGTCGGCAGTTTGGACATGGCGGCGGCGTAGGCGTCGTCGACCGATTTCATCAGCTGGCCGATCCCCGTCTTTTCCAGCGCCGACACGTAGTGGAATTTAGCAAAGTCCAGAAACTTGAGCTTGCGCGTCAGATCGGCCTTGGTGCGCTCGCGCACATGCGAATCCAGCCCGTCCCACTTGTTCACGCCAACCACGAGCGCCCGGCCCTGCTCCACCACGAATCCCGCGATGTGCGCATCCTGCTCGGAGATGTCCTGCTGGGCGTCGAGCAGCAGAATGACGACGTTCGCGTCCGAAATCGACTGCAAGGTTTTTACCACCGAAAACTTCTCGATCGCCTCGAACACCTTGCCGCGCCGGCGCAGGCCCGCTGTGTCGATCAGCGTGTATTTGCGGCCTTGCCGCTCGAAATCAACGTAGATCGAGTCGCGCGTCGTGCCGGGCATGTCGAAGGCGATCACGCGTTCCTCGCCGATCAGCGTGTTCACGAGCGTCGATTTACCGACGTTCGGCCGCCCGACGATCGCGATCTTCACGCCGTGCTGCGCCTTGGCCTCGTCGTCTTCCTCCGGCTGGCCGGCGTAGGCGACTTCGAGCGCGTCGCTGATCATCTCGGTGACGCCGTCGCCGTGCGCGGCCGAAATCGCGCGCGGGTCGCCTAAGCCGAGTTCGTAGAAATCGGCCGCGACGGCGGTGTATTTCATGCCTTCCGCCTTGTTGACGACAAGGAAGAGCGGCCGGCCGGTCTTGCGCAGATAGTCGGCGATCGCCTTGTCCTGCGGCGCGAGTCCGTTGCGGCCGTCGACGATGAACACCACCACGTCCGCCTCCTCCACGGCCTGGCGCGTCTGGCGCGCCATCTCGTGCAGGATGCCGTCTTTCGCGACGGGCTCGAACCCGCCCGTGTCGACGACGAGATACGGCCGGTCGCCGACGCGGCCCTCGCCGTAGTGGCGGTCGCGCGTCAAGCCCGGCAAATCGGCGACGAGCGCGTCGCGCGAGCGCGTGAGGCGGTTGAAAAGGGTCGATTTCCCCACATTGGGGCGCCCGACGAGGGCAATTACGGGTTTCATCAGATGTTGTTCACTGTTGAACGCAAGGCGGACAATTCCAGCGCATGGGGCGCGAAAGGTCTGAAAACGCCGCGAGAAAAGGCTGCGTTTTGTCGAAAATTAGCATGGATTCGGCATGCGGCACGTTCGGATGCGTGGAACGCGCGGGATTGCCGCCGGCCGCGCCGCTTTCTTGCCTCGCGCCGTCCGGTCGAAGCGCTTTTCTTGCGGCCGCCTGGTGCAGCTTTCGGTGCTGCTTTCGCGAGCGCGCTCATGCCGCGCGCCGCTCGTGTTTCTTTCGCCCCGGCGTTGGCGCGCCGGGCGATCGTGAAAGCCGGCGCTTCGCCACGGCCATCACGCGAATCTGCCGCCGCGAACGTGAAGCGCCGGCAGCGCATAACGCACGCGAGCCGGCAGCGCCGGCTCGCGGTCAAATCAGGCCAGTCGGTCAGCGCGGGCGGAATCCGTAGATGCCGCCGTCGTGCGTCTGCACGACGAGCGTGTCGCCCGCGAGCACCGGCGCCGCGGTGATCGCGCTGCCGTCGGTTTTCGCGCGGCCGACCAGTTCGCCCTTGGTGGTGTCGAGGAAATGCACATAGCCTTCGTAATCGCCGACGACCACCGCGCGCCCGAGAATGAACGGCACACTGACCTGGCGGTTCTTCAGCTTGTCCGATTTCCAGAGCGGCGTGCCATCGGTGGCGTTGAACGCGTTGACGACTGACCAGTCGTCGCCGGCTGCGACGATCTGATCGTCCTGCGCGAGGCCGCTGTCGCTGGAAAAGGCCCGCTCCCACACGGAGCGGCCCGAATTCGCATCGAAGCAGCCGATGCGGCCCTGGAACGTGACCGCGCACGTCTGGGCACCGACGAGCGTCGGCGCGCCGGTCACGTCGTTGATGCGCTCGACCTCGGTCACGCCCTTGGGGAACGACACGGGCGCCTGCCAGAAGGCGTCGCCTGTTTGCAGGTTGATCGCGGCGAACGTGCCGCCCGGGAAGCCCGCGAGGACGGCCTGGTTGGCCGCGAACGTCATGCCGGCCGCGACGCGCAGGTTCAGCGGAACGGCGCGCAGCTGAAAGACCCACTTCTGCTCGCCCGTCTGCGCGTTGAACGCGATGATCTTGCCGTCGATCGTGCGCACGACAACGAGATCGTTGCCGACGAGCGGCGGCGAGATGATCTCGCCCGGCGCGACCGCGTTCCACAGCTGCTTGCCGTCCGGCCCGAGCACGTAGACCGCGCCTTTCAGGCCGCCAACCGCCGTCAGGTTGCCGTCGCTGCCGACGCCCGCCGACAGGTCGTCCTTGAGCTTCGTGCGCCACACGTCCTGACCGGTCTTCGCATCGATCTTCGCGACCGTGCCGTTGACGCCCGCCGCATACACCGCGTCGCCCACGGCGACCGGGGCGAACAGATACCGGCCGGACTTGCCGACGCTCGCCTTCCACACTTCGGCGACGTTCAGGACCGGCTTGATTTCCACGAGCGGTGTCGGCACACGACGTTCGTCCTTGGTGGATGAGCAAGCTGCCAGCAAGGCAGTCATCGCACAGGCAAGCGGGAGAGCGTAGCGTTTCAGAAGGGTCATCGGTGGACGCAAGTTAATAGAGAGATTCAGTTGATCGGCGTGCGCGGCGGCTCGCGCTCGTCAGCGTTTGCGCGATGTCGCGCCGGCCGCACGGGCGCGCCGCGAAGCACGGGAGGCGGCGCAGTTCAGCCGCCGAGCGCATCCAGCTTGAACTGGACGAGTTGGCGCGCGGACGTGTCGCTCTTCGGCAGCGTGTCGAGTGCCACCTTGTAGGCGGCACGAGCGTCATCGCGCTTGCCCTGGGCTGCGAGCAGATCGCCGCGACGGTCGGACACCACGCCCTTGAACGCGTCGAGCGGCGCATCGGCGAGCACCTTCAGGCCTGCGTCGTAGGCTTTCTCGTCGAGCAGCAACAGCGACAGGCGCAGTTTCGCGATCTGCTTGTACTCGTCGTCCTTCGCGTGGTCCGCCGTCCATTGCAGCTGCGCCTTCGCGGCGGCCGTGTCGCCCGCCGCGTACAGCGCCTTCGCTGCGGCGAGCGCGGTCATCTGCGCGTAGGCGGTGCCGCCGAACTTGTCTTCCATGTCGGAGGCGACACGCGAGATCTTCGCCTTGTCGTTCGAATTGACCGCCTGCTGAACCTGGTCGTACAGCACGGCCGCTTCCGCCGCCTGGCGCCGCTGCCAGTAGTTCCAGCCGTTGAAACCCGCCGCGACCACGAGCGCAGCAAGGACGACCCACGTCACCCCGTTGCCCCACCTGGCCCACCAGTGCTTCAGATTTTCCAGTGATTCTTGTTCGTCGTGATAGCTCATTGCCCAGCCGTTCCTTCCTTGCCTTATTTATGGCGCGCACCGAGCCGAACCCTCTCGATTGGGCCCTGCGCGCACGGTCGCTGCCTAAAATTTAATCAGCGCCGTCATCGGCGGATGCAACCATCGCATTGATTAGATATTCGGTCAAGTCTTCCAGCGCGACGTTCGCCTGCTCGTTCTTCTGGCCGTCCTTGTCCAGATTGCGCAGTGGTTTCACGCCCGCGGTGCCCTGCGCGAGTTCGTCCTCGCCCAGAATCACGGCGAACGCAGCGCCGCTCGCGTCGGCCTTCTTCATCTGCGATTTGAAGCTCGCCGATGCGCCGTCCGCGCTGCAATGCAGGATCACGTCGAGGCCGGTGTCGCGCAGGCGCTCGGCGATAATGAACGCCTGTTCGGCCGCGGCTTCGCCCTGGTGCACCACGTAGACATCCGTGCCCTCGTCTTCCGGCACGAGCTTCTCTTCCTTCAGCAATTCGAGGATGCGCTCGACGCCCATCGCCCATCCACATGCCTTCGTCGGCTTGCCGCCGAGCTGCTCGATCAGCGGGTCGTAGCGCCCGCCGCCCGCGACAGTGCCCTGCGCGCCGAGCTTGTCGGTCACCCATTCGAACACCGTGAGGTTGTAGTAGTCGAGGCCGCGAACCAGACGCGGATTGATTTTGAACGGAATGTTGTTCGCCTTCAGGAGGCGCTGGACGCCTTCGAAATGCGCCCGCGATTCGTCGCCGAGAAAATCGACGAGCTTCGGCGCGTTCTGCGCAATTTCCTGCAGTGCCGGATTCTTCGTGTCGAGCACGCGCAGCGGGTTCGTATACAGGCGGCGCTTCGCTTCCTCGTCGAGCAGGTCGACGTGCTTTTCGAGATACGCGATCAGTTCCTTGCGGTGAGCCGCGCGTTCATCGGCCTGACCGAGCGAGTTCAGTTCGAGGCGGATGCCGGTGAGCCCGAGGTCGTCCCAGAGGCGCTGGCACATCATGATGATTTCGGCATCCGCATCCGGCCCCGCGAAGCCGAGCGCTTCCACGCCGACCTGATGGAACTGCCGGTAACGCCCGCGCTGCGGACGCTCGTGGCGGAACATCGGCCCGATGTACCACAGGCGCTTCGGGCCGTCGTAGAGCAGGTTGTGCTCGATCGTCGCGCGCACCACCGCCGCCGTGTTCTCGGGGCGCATGGTGAGATGCTCGCCGTTGAGCGCGTCGGTGAAGCTGTACATTTCCTTCTCGACGATGTCGGTCACCTCGCCGATTCCGCGCGTGAAAAGCTGCGTATGCTCGATGATCGGCGTGCGGATTTTCTGGTATCCGTAGGCGCGCAGCATCGACTTGACGGTCGTTTCGAAGAAATCCCACAACGCGGCATCCTGCGGGAGGATGTCGTTCATGCCCTTCACGCCGCTCAGTTTCTCGAGCCGTTTCTTCTGTTCTGTCATCTGTCTTTAGAGTGATGCCGCGGCCGTCTCTTCGCGCTTGCCGTAGGTGCGCGCGACGTAGTCGCTTACGATTTGCTGGAATTCCTCGGCGATGCGCTCGCCACGCAGCGTCTTCACCTTCACGCCGTCGACGAACACGGGCGCCGCCGGATTTTCGCCGGAGCCCGGCAAGCTGATGCCGATATTGGCCTGCTTCGATTCGCCCGGGCCGTTCACGATGCAGCCCATCACCGCGACGTGCATCTTTTCGACGCCCGGATACTGGTCGCGCCAGACCGGCATTTCATTGCGCAGGTACGTCTGGATCTGCGACGCGAGTTCCTGGAACAGCGTGCTCGTGGTACGGCCGCAGCCCGGGCATGCGATCACCATCGGCGTGAACGAGCGCAGGCCCATGGTCTGCAGGATTTCCTGGCCGACGATCACTTCGCCCGTGCGTGCCCCGCCCGGCTCCGGCGTGAGGGAGATGCGGATCGTGTCGCCGATGCCTTCCTGCAGCAGCACCGACAGCGCCGCCGTGGACGCGACGATGCCCTTCGATCCCATGCCCGCCTCGGTCAGGCCGAGATGCAGCGCGAAGCTGCAGCGCCTCGCCAGTTCGCGATACACCGCGATCAGGTCCTGCACGCCACTCACCTTGCACGACAGGATGATCCTGTCGCGCCCGAGGCCGAGCTCGACCGCGCGTTCCGCCGAGCCGATCGCCGACTGGATCAGCGCTTCGTACATCACGCTCTGCGCGTCCCAGGGCGTCGTGCGCGCGGCGTTCTCGTCCATCATGCGCGCGAGCAGGTCCTGATCGAGACTGCCCCAGTTCACGCCGATGCGCACCGGCTTGTCGTAGCGCGCGGCCGCTTCGATCATCTGCGCGAACTGGGTGTCCCGCTTCGCGCCCTGGCCGACGTTGCCCGGGTTGATCCGGTACTTCGACAGCGCCTCGGCACATGCCGGATAGTCGCGCAGCAGCAGGTGGCCGTTGTAGTGAAAGTCGCCGACGAGCGGCACCGTCACGCCCATCCGGTCGAGCTGCTCGCGCACGTGCGGCACGGCAGCGGCCGCTTCCGGCGTGTTCACCGTGATGCGCACGAGTTCCGAGCCCGCCTGCGCCAGTTCCTTCACCTGAATGGCGGTGCCGATGGCGTCGGCGGTGTCGGTATTGGTCATCGACTGCACGCGCACCGGCGCGTCGCCGCCGATCGTCACGAGCTGGCCGCCCCAGCGCACGTCGACGCCATGCGACGCGCGGCGCTTAAGCGGCCCGCCGAACACCGGCTCGGCCGAACAAATCTTGCTGCTGATCAGGGATTGAGCTTCGGATTGCATCTAAAAACCCTCTCGCACCGCCGGCTGTCACGCGGTGGCGCATTTGTGGACCCTATGAAACCAGCACCGCCGGCAACAGCCGGCGGCACCCTCGATTCATCGACTCGCCGCGCCTTCAGGGCAGCGAGAAGCGCGCGACGTTGCCGCGCGCCACGGCATATTTGGCGGGATCGACGGGTTCGTCGTCGAGCGTCAGCGATTCGAGCCCGGCCCGGTTGCCGATCGTCACCTTGAAAGGCAGTTCGCCTTCGACGCGCTGGGCGTCGCCCGCGCGCACGAGACCAGAGAATACTTCCTTGCCGTCTTTCTGGCGCACGCTGAACCAGCTGTCCTGCTTCACCCTCATTTCGAGCGCGTTTCCGCCCGTGCCCGCGACAGCCGGCGCCGATGCGGGGGCCGGGGCCGGCGTCTGGGCCGCAGCCACCGCCGCGGGTGCCGAAGCCGCCGGCGCGATGGCGCTCGCGCCCTGAACGGCAGCAATCGCCGACGACGACGCGGGCAGCGCGTTGGTGCCGAGCGGATGCGGCATCGGCTGGGCGCCCTCGCCGGCTGCCGCAGTCGCGGTCTCGCCCGGCGACGACGCCTCGCCGGTGTTTGCTGCAGCCGCCTCGTCGGGTGTCGCGACCGACGACGCCGCGCTCGTCCCGCCCGCGCTCGACACCGCCGTGCCATTGGCGCTCGCCTTCAGGCGCGCGAGCCACGCGGCGGAATCGCCGCCCGTATGCCACATCGCGAGCGCGATCACGGCCACGATGACCGCCGCGACGCCCCACAGCCACGAGCGGCGGCGCCCCGAACCGCCGAGCGGCACGGACACGCGTCCGCGCGGCAATCCGCTACCGGACGACGCCGGCAACGTGAGATTCTGTTCGACCGGTCCGCTCGCGCGGCGCAGTGCCGCGGTAAACGGTGCCGGATCGGCGCCGAGCATTTTCGCGTAGCTGCGCACGATACCCGCCGCGAAGGTGCGGTCAGGCAGGTGGCTCAGGTCGCCCGCTTCCAGCAAACGCAATTTTTGCGGCGACACCTTGAGTCGCGCCGATACATCGTCGATGGACCAGCCCTTCGCCTCACGAAGTTGCATGAGGCGCGCTCCGACCGCCGCGATCGATTCCAAGCTCCCCGCCTGAACTCCGCTTGACGCTGCCCCTCCGGACATTGCCTGACCGTCCGGCTGGCCGCCAGGTTGATTGCCGGTATGACCGCCGAATGGCGCCGGGTGCTGCGGCTCACTCATCCCAAATTCCTCGCATCGATTCTTTTATTTGACGCTGTGCAACGCCGAACTACATACACGTAAACCGTGTGCACGATACAGCCCGTTGCCCGTCGCAGACCGCTTTATAACAAAATGTGCGGTTTTTCGTGCCGCATCCGATCGCTTGCTTCGCTTTTCTTTGCCGCTTTTCTTTGGTTTTCGCGCCAGAAACACGCGTTTGATACGCCCGACGCCTCCCCGCGATGCGTCGGTCGGCCATCGCTCAGACAGCCCGCACCTCGATGACCTTCGACTGCCGTCCCATGCGCTCGGCAAGCCGCGTGCGGTCCTGCACCGCGCCCGCCAGCTGGCCGCAGGCGGCGTCGATGTCGTCGCCGCGCGTCTTGCGCACCGTGGTCACGATACCCGCGTCGATCAGCACCTGCGCAAAGCGCTTGATCTGGTCGTTGCGCGAACGGGTGAGACCCGACTCGGGGAACGGGTTGAACGGGATCAGGTTGAACTTGCACGGAACGTCGCGCGTCACCGCCAGCAGCTCGCGCGCGTGCGCCTCGCTGTCGTTCACGCCGTCGAGCATGCAGTATTCGAACGTGATGAAATCGCGCGGCGCGACCTTCAGATAGCGCTGGCAGGCCGCCATCAGCTCGCGCAGCGGATACTTCTTGTTGAGCGGCACGAGCATGTCGCGCAGCGGATCGTTCGGCGCGTGCAGCGACACCGCGAGCGCCACCGGCAGGTCGGCGGCAAGCCGGTCCATCATCGGCACGACGCCCGACGTGGACAGCGTCACGCGCCGGCGCGACAGGCCGTAGGCGTTGTCGTCGAGCATCAGGCGCATGGCCGGCACGACCGCGTCGTAGTTGAGAAGCGGCTCGCCCATGCCCATCATCACGACGTTCGTGACGACGCGCTCGCCCTTGCCCGGCCCGCCGACGTCACGACCGAGCGACTTGCGCAGCGCGAATTCCGCCATGCGCAACTGGCCGATGATCTCGCCGGTGGTGAGGTTGCGCGAGAAGCCCTGCTTGCCCGTGGAACAGAAGCGGCAATTGACCGCGCAGCCCGCCTGCGACGAAACGCACAGCGTGCCGCGATGTTCCTCGGGGATGAAAACGGTTTCTACCGCATTGCTGTTGCCGACATCGATCAGCCACTTGCGTGTGCCGTCGGCGGAAACGTGATCGCTGACGATGGCGGGCATCGCCATGCTGGCGCGGCCCTTCAATTTTTCGCGCAGGGATTTTGCCAGGTCCGTCATGCCGTCGAAGTCGTCGGCGCCGTACTGGTGAATCCAGCGCTGCAACTGCTTGGCGCGAAACGGCTTCTCCCCCAGGCTGTCGCAATATGCGACCAGCCCGGCGGCGTCGAGATCGAGGAGGTTGACGGTAGAGCTGCTCGTCATGTCGAATTCTGCCATTTCTGTCTAGAGCCAGGCCCGGGCGAGATGCCCGGGCCTTTCGCGCCAATTGCTGCTATATCTGCTGCCGGTCTGCTTCGATACTTCTTCCGCGAAGCCGCGGAACATGATCAATAGTTGCCCGGCAATTGCCGATTAGCGCGAGTAAACGTTCACTTCCGGGAAGAAGAACGCAATTTCCTGACGCGCCGTTTCGGCTGCGTCCGAACCATGCACGGCGTTTGCGTCGATGCTGTCGGCGAAATCCGCACGGATCGTGCCCTTGTCTGCCTTCTTCGGGTCCGTCGCGCCCATCAGGTCGCGGTTCGTGGCGATCGCGTTCTCGCCTTCCAGCGCCTGGATCATCACGGGGCCGGAAATCATGAATTCAACGAGGTCCTTGAAGAACGGCCGCGCGGCGTGCACGGCGTAGAACTTTTCCGCGTCGGCACGCGACAGATGAACCATGCGAGCCGCAACGATCTTGAGGCCAGCGTTTTCGAACCGGCTGTAGATCTGGCCGATAACGTTCTTTGCCACTGCGTCCGGCTTGATAATCGACAGGGTGCGCTCGATCGCCATGAAAAACTCCAAAAAATGAACGGGTTAGGAATTTAAATGAATCGACAATTGTAGCACGAAGAGATGTATGATTGCGATTGAAACCTTACTGTTCCGTAAGGATCAAACAGGCGGAGAACGAGATCCGGCGGTGCTTTTGAGGGCGGCTGCAGCGCTATTGAAATCGGCGCAAGATAGACCCATATTGGCATCGGCCGGCGCATGCGACCGGCGGCGGCGAATTCGCCGGCGTACGTTCCAACCGCGTTTTATGGATGTCGCACTTCGACAGTCAAGGCAAGGAGAAACCATGAACGAATCACCCTACAGTTTTGGCCGCAGCGGCAGCGTCACATCGGTGGAGACGCGCAACCGCGTGCTGCGCAACACCTACTGGCTGCTGGCGCTATCGATGGTGCCGACGGTGCTCGGCGCCTGGATCGGCGTCACGACCGGATTCTCGCTCTTCGCGGCCACCAGCCCGGCCATGAGCTTCATCGCGTTCCTCGCGATCGCGTTCGGCTTCATGTTCGCCATCGAAAAGACGAAGGACAGCGGCCTCGGCGTGCTCGTGCTGCTCGGTTTCACGTTCTTCATGGGACTCATGCTGTCGCGGCTCCTGAGCTTCATCCTCGGGTTCTCGAACGGGCCGCAGCTCATCATGCTGGCATTCGGCGGCACCGGCATCATCTTCGCGGCCATGGCGACCATCGCCACGGTCAGCAAGCGTGATTTCTCGGGCCTCGGCAAGTGGCTGTTCATGGGCGTGATCGTGATCCTGCTCGCCGCGTTCGCGAACGTCTTCCTGCAGTTGCCGGCGCTGATGCTGACGGTCTCCGTGCTCGCGATCGTGATCTTCTCGGCTTACATGCTGTTCGACGTCCAGCGCGTCGTGAACGGCGGCGAAACGAACTACATCAGCGCCGCGCTCGCGATTTACCTGGACCTCTACAACGTGTTCACGAACCTGCTGGCGCTGCTCGGCATCTTCGGCGGCAACCGCAACTGACGCGCTCGCGCGCAAAAGCGCACGCCCGCAACGAAAAAACCGGCCTTCGGGCCGGTTTTTTCATGTCTGCGCAAAGGCAGGAAAGGCGTAAAGCGGGAAAAACCGCCGCTCAGTCGCGCTCGAACAGCGCGATGGATTCCACATGCGACGTGTGCGGGAACATGTTCACCACCCCCGCGCCCTTCATCCGGTAGCCGGCCTCGTGGACGAGCAGACCGGCATCGCGGGCAAGCGTCGCGGGGCTGCACGACACGTACACGATGCGCCTCGGCAGCGGCCCGTCGCCGCTTTGCGCGATGTCCGCCAGCGCCTTCGCAACCGCCAGCGCCCCTTCGCGCGGCGGATCGATCAGGAACTTGTCGAATGCGCCGAGTGCGCGCAGGTCGTCGGCGGTGACTTCGAAGAGATTGCGGCACGCAAACGACGTATGCGCATCCACGCCGTTCGCCTTCGCGTTCTCGAGCGCGCGCGCCGTGAGCACCTCGCTGCCTTCGATGCCCACCACCTCGCGCGACATCCGCGCGAGCGGCAGCGTGAAATTGCCGATTCCGCAGAAGAGATCGAGCACGCGGTCCGTTTTCGACGGCGCGAGCAGGGCAAGCGCCCGGCTCACCAGCACGCGATTGATCTGGTGGTTCACCTGCGTGAAATCGGTCGGCTTGAACGGCATGCGGATGCCGAATTCCGGCAGCGTGTAGGCCAGCTCCGCGTCCAGCGGATAGAACGGGTACGCCGTGTCCGGACCCTTCGGCTGGAGCCAGAACTGCACGCCGTGCTCGTCGGCGAAAGTGCGCAGCAATGCCTCGTCGGCCTCGGTGAGCGGCTCGAGAATGCGCAGCACGAGCGCCGTCACCTCCGAGCCGACCGCCAGTTCGATCTGCGGCATGCGGTCGCGAATCGACAGCCCCGCCACCAGATGCCGCAGCGGCACGAGCATCGCGGATACGTGCGGCGGCAGCACCTCGCAGCTCGTCATGTCGGCGACATAGCTGCTCTTGCGCTCGTGAAAGCCAACCAGCACGCCGCCCTTCTTCTCCACGTGGCGCACGGTGAGCCGCGCCCGGTAGCGATAGCCCCACGACGGCCCGTGGATCGGCCGGAACATCGTTTCCGCGCGCAGCTTACTCAGATGCTGAAGGCTGTCTTCCAGCACGCGCTGCTTCACGGCGATCTGCGCGCGCACGTCGAGATGCTGCATCGAGCAGCCGCCGCAGGTGCCGAAAAACCGGCACTTGGGCGTCGTGCGGATCACGCTCTCGCGCAGCACGCTCACAACCTGCGCCTGCTCGAAGCTCGGCTTCTTGCGGTAGCTCGAATAGGTCACGCGCTCGCCCGGCAGCGCGCCCTCGACGAAAATCACCTTGCCCGGCTGGCCATCTTCGTTGACCGTGCGGCCGACGCCGCGCGCTTCCATGTCGAGCGATTCGATCTCGATTTCGGGCGCGGCGAACGACGGATCGGGCACAACGGACCTGGCCGGCGCGGCGCGGCGGCGATGCGTGGATTTTCGAGCGGCTTCAGACACCTGCGGACTTCCTGACTGACGTGACAAAGGCGAGATTGTAGACGAACACCGCGGGCTTACCCGCCAAAAGCCGCCAGATAGTGCGCCCAGTGCGGCGACGGTTCGAGCGCGAGCGCGTTCTTCACGAAATTGATTTCGTCGGCGTACTCGTCGGCGGAAAAGCCGCCGCGCATCAGCTGGAAGCGGCAGTACATCAGGTACGTATTGACGACGTCCGTCTCGCAGTAATTGCGGATCTCCTCGATGCGTCCCTCGCAGTACGCCGCCCACACCTGGCCGCCGTCCATGCCGAGCTTGCCCGGAAAGCCGCAAAGCTTCGCGAGCGCGTCGAGCGGCGCGTTCGCGCGGGCCTGGTACATCGCGAGGACGTCCATCAGGTCCGTATGCCGCGAGTGGTAGCGGCTGATGTAGTTGTTGAACTTGAACTCGCGGTCGTCCTGACCCAGGTCCCAGTAGCGCGACGCCGCGACACCATGCACGAGCGCGCGGTAATGGAGCACGGGCAGGTCGAATCCGCCGCCGTTCCACGACACGAGTTGCGGCGTGTACTTCTCGATCACGCGAAAAAACGACTGGATCAGCACCGCCTCGGAATCCTGCGGCGTGCCGAGCGAGCGCACGCGAAAGCCGTTGTTGTCGCGAAACACACACGAAATCGCCGCAACGCGCTGCAGGTGATGCGGCAGGAAATCGTTGCCCACGCGCTCGCGCCGTGCGGCAAACGCGAATTCGGCGACTTCGGCGTCGGTGAGCGCGGCGGGCAGATCTTCGAGACGGCGAATACCGTCGACATCGGGGATCGTCTCGATGTCGAAAACGAGAATGGGTGTCATCAAGTTCTAGAGCACGGCGTCCTTGCGAACGCCGTTGGAAGCGAAAAAGCGCTTGAGCCGCACGAGCGCCTCCTGCTGGATCTGGCGCACGCGCTCACGCGTAAGACCCATTTCGTCGGCGAGTTCCTCGAGCGTGGCCGGCTCGATGTGATTGAGCCCGAAGCGGCGCTCGATCACGTGCCGGTGCTTGTCCGACAGGCGCGAGAGCCACAGGCGCGTGAGCGATTCCAACTCGCGGTGCTGCACTTCCGCGTCCGGCGACTGGCTCTGGTCGTCGGACAGCAGGTCGAGCAGGCTCGAGCCGGGATCGAGGTCGAGCGGCGCGTCGAGCGACGCCGTGTGCTCGTTGAGCGCGAGGATGTCGGTGACTTCCTCGGGCGTCTTGCCCGTCAGATAGGCGATGTCGTCGATGCTCGCGTCGCGGCGGTCGGGTGCGATCGCGGCCGTCGAATTCGCGGAATTTTTTTCCAGATGGCGCTTGGCGCGCAGCACCTGGTTCAATTCGCGGATCACGTGCACCGGCAGACGCACCGTGCGCGCCTGATTCATGATCGCGCGCTCGATGCTCTGGCGAATCCACCAGGTGGCGTAAGTCGAAAAACGGAAACCGCGCGTGGGATCGAATTTCTCGATCGCGTGCATGAGGCCGAGATTGCCCTCCTCGATTAAATCGAGCAGCGGCACGCCGCGATTCAGATAACCCTTTGCGATACTCACGACGAGCCGCAGATTGCGCTCGATCATGACCTGGCGCGCCTCGAACTCGCCCGCTTTGGCGAGCCGCGAATAGCGCTGCTCTTCCTCGACCGTCAAAAGCGGCTTGACGCTGATTCGATTCAGATAATGCTGGATCGTGTCGGCCGTGAGTTCGGCCTGCAAAAGCGAACGAAAATCGTCCGCGTCCGGGACGGAATCGTTTGCGCCGTCACTCGGTTCTTCAGCCGAGCCCTTGGCGCGCGCGCCGCTTTCCTCGTCGGATGGGTCGATTTCGACGTCCACCGCGTCGGAATCGTCGTCTTCATGGCTCGAAGCACCGTCTTCCACCGATACTTGCATGGGTCGGCTGATCGTCTCAGTCTCGGCTTGCGGCAGGCGGCGCTTCGTTTTAGGCATGATGGTTTCGCTTTTATTGCGGCGGCAAATACTTCAGTGGGTCGACAGGTTTGCCCTGTCGGCGAACTTCGAAGTGCAACATCACGCGGTCCGAATCGCTATTCCCCATCTCAGCGATTTTCTGCCCTTTTGTCACCGCGTCACCCTCTTTTACCATCAAAGCGCGGTTGTGTGCATATGCTGTCAGAAAAGTCGCGTCGTGCTTGATGATAATAAGGTTGCCGTAACCGCGCAGACCATTACCCGAGTACACGACACGCCCGTCCGCCGACGCATTGACCGCTTCCCCCGCCGCGCCACCGATATTCAACCCCTTGTTCCTGGCATCGTCGAACGTGCCGAGAATCGGCCCGCGCACCGGCCAGATGAAAGCCGGCTGCGCCGACGCCGCCGCGGCACTGTCCACGCCCGCCGCAGCCCCGATTCCGGGCACCGCCGCGGGTGCCGCGCCCGGCACCGTCCCCGGCGCGGTTCCCATGCCCGACGCGGAGCCGTACACCGGCGGCTGCGCGGTCGTGCCGGTCGTCACGCCCGGCTGCGGCGTGCCGGCCATCGATCCGTTGAGCGGCTGCGCCTGCACGCCGCCGCCCGTGATCGGCGCGGTGGCGACGCCCGGCGTCGTCGCGGCGACATTCGCGCCCGGCGGGGCGACCCGCACAAGCTGACCCACTTCGATCTGGTTCGGGTTCGTCAGGTTGTTCCACGACGCGATGTCATGATAATTCTGACCGTTTTCCAGTGCGATCCGATATAGGGTATCGCCCGGTTTTACGCGGTAATAACCCGGCGGCGGCGGTCCCTCCGGCAAGGCGGGCTGCGCACCTTGCGTGCTGATGGCCGCGCCGGTGCGGTCGACGACCGGTGCTTGGTCCATCCGCGTCGAACAGGCTGCCAGCACGGACAGCGCGAGGACGCACACACCGCGCTCAACCGCCGCCGGGCGGGCGTTCGCGCTCCTTTCTCGCATAGCACGCAACATACTCATCGGTGTCAAATCACTCCGGATTTTAAGGGTACAAAGAAAACACGATCGAGCTGCGACTCCCGCCATTGCGTCGGCGAGACCCGCTCCACGAGCGTCAGCACCTGCGACTGCGCGCTCTGCGATCCGACCGGCGCGACAAGGCGCCCGCCGACCGCCAGCTGATCCAGCAGCGCCTGCGGCACGTCGAGCCCGGCGCACGCGATGACGATCGCATCGAACGGCGCCGCGGCGCTCAGCCCGAGCCTTCCGTCGCCGTAATGCAGGCGGATGTTCGGCACCCGCAGCGGCCGCAGATTGAGCTTCGCGCGCTCCGAAAGCGGACGCACGCGCTCGATCGAATACACCTCGGCCGCGACCAGCGACAGCACCGCCGCCTGATAGCCGCAGCCGGTGCCGATCTCAAGCACCTTCGAGAGCGTGCGGCCGGCCGCGACGAGCTCGATCATGCGCGCGACGACCGACGGCTTCGAGATCGTCTGGTGATGGCCGATGGGCAGCGCCGCGTCTTCGTAAGCCTGCGCGGCGAGGCCCGGATCGACGAACATGTGGCGCGGCACCACGGACATCGCGTTCAGCACGCGCGGGTCGGTGATGCCGTTCGCGCGCAGCCGTTCGACCATGCGCTCGCGCACCCGTTCCGAGGTAAGCGCGTGCGCCGTGTTCAGCGCGACGTTCGGCGCGCCCCGCCTGATGCTCGACACGGATTCGCGCTGTTCGTTCTGGCGCGGCGCCGCGCGCAGCGCGCCGGGCAACTGGTGCGCGACGGCGGATACTTTCGCCGCGGCGTGTCTCGTGCCGGATGAAAGCGGATGCGGCGATGTGCCGCCCGTCTGATTCAGCGCATTCGACGGCCGCGCCGCCGCGCCGCCCGCCGGCTTTACGGCAGGCGCGCTGACCGGCTTGACCGCCGCAGGCCCCGGCGATGCCGGCCTGGCCTGTGCCGCATGCTTCACCGCTGCGACGCCGGCGCCCGGCGTCGTGACGGCCGCGCCCTTGTGCGCCGCCGTGGCCGTGCTTCCCGCCGTCCGCTTGCCTGCCGCGCCGGCGTGCGGCACGGATCTGAGCGCACCGCTCGCCGTGCTCTTCGGACGCGCGGCGTCCGCGCGGGCGCCCGGCTTGCGCGGTTCGCGCACAAGGTCGGCGAGCGCCAGCGGAAAGCGCTTCGCGCGCTCGTCCGTCATGTGCGGTTGCTCCCCGCGCGCGCCCATTCGGTCGTTTCGGACAGCAGCTTCGTGTGAGTCAGGTCGAGTTGCAGCGGCGTGATCGAGACATGACCGTTCGCGACTGCGTGGAAATCGGTGCCTTCGCTTGCATCGAGCGCGTCGCCCGACGGGCCGATCCAGTAGATCGGATTGCCGCGCGGATCGGTCTGGCGAATCACCGGCTGCGAAGGATGGCGCTTGCCGAGCCGCGTGACGCGCCACTCGCCCATCTGGTCGTAAGGCAGGCTCGGAATGTTGACATTGAGCAGCGGATGCCCGGGCATCGGATGCTCGAGAAAATGCGCGACGATTTCGGCGGCGACGCGCGCCGCATCTTCGAGATGCAGCCAGTCGCGGCCGACGAGCGAAAACGCGATGGCGGGCACGCCGAACATGAAGCCTTCGGTGGCCGCCGCGACGGTGCCTGAATACAGCGTGTCCTCGCCGACGTTCTGGCCGTTGTTGATACCCGACACGACGAGGTCCGGCTTCTCGTCGAGCATGCCGGTGAGCGCGATGTGGACCGAGTCGGTGGGCGTGCCGTTCACGTAGAAAAAGCCGTTCGCCGCCCGGTGGATGCTGAGCGGACGCGACAGCGTGAGCGAATTCGACGCTCCGCTGCAATTCTGCTCCGGCGCCATCACCGTGACTTCGCCGAGCGGCTGCATGGCCGCGTGAAGCACGTTGATGCCGCGCGCAAGATAACCGTCGTCGTTGCTGAGTAGGATTCGCATCCGACGATTGTAACCGAGGAAAGATGGCACGCGAACGACTCTGCCAGCACGCCGGAGCACGCCGCGCACAGGTTTGCGCCGCCCGCCGCGCGCGCTTTTTCGCCATTTTCCGCTTTGGCTCCGCGTGGCTTGCACCTCGCCGCGAACGCGTCTGCGCGCGGCATGGGCGGTTGGGCGCGCGGCGCCGCACCCTGCTCTACACTTACGCGTAACCATTCGAGGAGAGCTCATGCGCGCCATCCGCTGCAACCGGTACGGACCACCCGAAACGCTTACCGTCGAGAATCTGCCGGACCTGCATCCGGAAGCAGGCGAAGTCGTGATCGACGTGAAGGCGGCCAGCGTGAATTTCCCCGACGTGCTGATCATCCAGAACAAATATCAGTTCAAGCCGCCGTTGCCGTTCACGCCCGGCGCGGAGCTTGCCGGCATCGTGCGCGAGGTGGGCGCGGGCGTCACGCGCTTGCGGCCCGGCATGCGGGTCGCCGCCTACACGGCGCAAGGCGCGTTCGCCGAGCAGGCGCGCGCGAGCGAGGCGTCATGCGTCGCGCTGCCCGACGATGTCGATCTCGCGAGCGCCGCCGCGTTCACGCTCGCCTACGGCACGTCGCACCACGCGGTGACCGATCGCGGGGCCCTCAAGGCCGGCGAGACGATGCTGGTTCTTGGTGCGGCAGGCGGTGTCGGACTCGCGGCGGTCCAGATCGGCAAGGCGCTCGGCGCGCGGGTGATCGCGGCGGCGTCGAGCGCGGAAAAGCTTGCGCTCACCGTCGAACACGGCGCGGACGCGACCATCGACTATTCGCGCGAGGACCTGCGCGAACGCATCCGCGCGCTCACGGACGGCCACGGACCGGACGTGATCTTCGATCCGGTCGGCGGCGAGTACGCGGAGCCGGCGTTTCGCAGCATCGGATGGCGCGGGCGCTATCTCGTCGTCGGCTTCGCCAACGGCGAGATTCCGAAACTGCCGTTCAATCTCGCGCTGCTCAAGGGCGCGAGCATCGTGGGCGTGTTCTGGGGCGGGCACATGCAGCGCGAAGCCGATCTCGCCGCGGCGGGCTTCGAGCAGATGATCGGCTGGATCAGGGAAGGCAGGATGCGCCTGCATGTGTCGAAGCGCTACACGCTCGACGAAGTGCCGCAGGCCCTCGACGACATGGCGCACCGCCGTGTCACCGGCAAGGTCGTGATCGAGCCTTGATGCGCGTGATTGCCGGCAAAACGTCTGCCTTTCGCAATCGAACAAAACGCGCCGCATTGCGGCGCGTTTTGTTCGAAGCCGCTTAGAGCTTCTCCGTCTCTCCGGTCTTCGGCTGCCACTTCATCAGCCTGCGCTCGGCCAGCGCGACGATGCCGTCGAGCACCAGCGCGAAGGCGGTGAGCACGAGGATGCCGGCAAACACCGTGTTGATGTCGAAGGTGCCTTCGGCCTGCAGGATCAGATACCCGACGCCGCGTGCCGAGCCGAGATACTCGCCGACCACCGAGCCGACGAATGCGAGCCCCACCGACGTATGCAGGCTGGAGAACACCCAGCTCGTCGCACTCGGCAAATACACGTGCCGCAACAGTTGCTTGCGGTTCGCGCCGAGCATCCGCGCGTTCGCCAGCACGACCGGGCTCACTTCCTTCACGCCCTGATAGACGTTGAAGAACACGATGAAGAACACGAGCGTCACGCCGAGCGCCACCTTCGACCAGATGCCGAGTCCGAACCAGACCGCGAAGATGGGCGCGAGGATCACGCGCGGCATCGAATTGGCGGCCTTGATGTACGGATCGAGGAGCGCGCTCATCGTCGGCGCGAGCGCGAGCCACAGGCCGACGCCGAGCCCGGACACCGTGCCGATCGCGAACGCGAGCACGGTCTCGATCAGCGTCACCCACAGATGCACGTAGATCTCGCCCGTCGTGAACCACTCCCAGATGCGCAGGAGCACCTTCTGCGGCTCGCCGAAGAAGAACGCGGCCTTGCTCGAGTCGTCGAAATAGAACGCGGGAAGGAGCGTCGGGCTCGTGAGCACGTACCAGAGCAGAAAGCACGCGACGAGCAGCAGCCACTGCCAGAGCACCAGATTTGCGCGGTTCGGGCGCAATTTGTTCCACATGATCGAAGCCTTTCCTAGACGGCAGTGAGCTGTTGCTGATAGCCCTTGAGCACCTCTTCGCGCAGCACGCCCCAGATCTGCGCGTGCAGTTCCACGAAGCGCGGATGCGAACGAATCTCGGCGACGTCGCGCGGACGCGGCAGGTCGATCGTGAATTCGCCGATCGGATGCGTGCCCGGCCCCGCCGACAGCACGACCACGCGGTCGGACATCGAAATCGCCTCGTCCAGGTCGTGCGTGATGAAGAGCACGGCCTTGCGCTTCGCCGCCCACAGTTCGAGCAGCTCGTTTTCCATCAGCTGGCGCGTCTGGATGTCGAGTGCGGAGAACGGCTCGTCCATCAGGATGATGTCCGGATCGAGGATCAGCGTCTGCGCCATGCCGACGCGCTTTCGCATGCCGCCCGAGAGCTGGTGCGGATAGCGGTCGCCGAAACCGCCGAGGCCCACGCGCTTTAACCACTCCTCGCCGCGCTCGCGCGCCTCGCCTTTCGGCACGCCGCGAAACGCGAGTCCCGCCGTGACGTTGTCGAGCGCCGAGCGCCACGGCATCAGCGCTTCGGACTGGAACATGTAGCCCGCGCGCCGGTTGATGCCCGCGAGCTTCTCACCGAACACCGTGACGGCGCCCGAGGACGGCTGCAACAGCCCCGCGCCCACGTTGAGCAGCGTGGACTTGCCGCAGCCCGTCGGGCCGACCACCGACACGAATTCGCCCGGCGCGATGAAGAGGCTCGTTTCCTTCACGGCGGTGTAGCGCGCGTTGCGGTTGTCGCGCGAAGCGAACGTGCAGGTGATGTTGTCGAGCGCGAGCGCGTAGTGTGAAGATGCCTGCATCGGGCTCAGGCCTTGACCGTCACGAGGGCTTTCTTCACGAAGTCGTTGGTCCACGTCTTCGAGAGGTCGATCGGCTTGCCCTTCACGGTCTGGTCGAACGCCTGCAATGTCTTGAGCGCGGTGGCGGGGCCGTCGGCGGGCATCAGGCCGTCGGGCGAAAGCGCTTCCTTCACGTGCTGCCACGAATCGAGATAGAGCGCGCGGTCGCCGAGCAGATAGCCTTCCGGAACGGTTGAAATGAGGTCCGTGCCCGATGCCGTCTGCAGCCACTTGAGCGCGCGCACCATTGCGTTGGTGAGCGCCTGCGTGGTGTTCGGATTCTTGGTGATGAAACTCTGCGACGCATACAGGCACCCCGCCGGCATGTTGCCGCCGAAGACGCTCTTCGTGTCGGCCAGCGTGCGCGTGTCGGAGACGATGCGAATCTCGCCGGAGCGCTCGAGCTTGGTCATCACCGGGTCGAGGTTCGCGAGCGCGTCGATCTGGCCGGACTGCAGCGCGGCGATCGCGCCGGCACCCGCCCCCACGCCGATGAACGCGACGTCGCTCGCAGTAAGCCCCGCCTTCGCGAGCACGAAGCTCGCCATGATCGACGTCGACGAGCCGGGCGCCGTCACGCCGATCTTCTTGCCCTTCAGATCGGCAATCGACTTGTAGTTCGGCATCGTCTTCTTCGATACCGCCAGCACGATCTGCGGCGCACGGCCCTGCAGCACGAATTCGCGGAACATCTGGTTCTTCGCCTGCAGGAGCAGCGTGTGCTCGTAGGCCCCCGAGACCACGTCCGCGCTGCCGCCCACCGCCGCCTGCAACGCCTTCGCGCCGCCGGCGAAGTCGGAGATCTCGACGTCGAGCCCTTCGTCCTTGAAGTAGTTGCGCCGCTCCGCGATCGTGAGCGGCAGGTAATAGAAGAGGTTCTTGCCGCCGACCGCTATCGCGACCTTCGACTGCTCCGGCTTCGCCTGCGCAAACGCGAGCGGCGCGCCCGACAATGCACCACCCGCGAGCACGGCACCGCTCGCAATGAACGTTCTGCGTTTCATCGACTTCTGTCTCCTGGTCTTGTGTTCTCTTGTGTTCTTTTCAGCGGGCGAGTCAGGCGTGAGCTAGATCACCTTCGAAGCCCGCAGCCGCGCAATGTCGTCAGGATGATACCCGAGCGACTGAAGGACTTCATCCGTGTGTTCACCGAGCCGCGGGCCGAGCCAGCGGGTCTCGCCGGGCGTTTCCGAGAGCTTCGGCGTGACGTTGGGCAGCGTGATCTCGCGCCCGTCCTGCCACGGAAAGCGCTGCAGCATCTGGCGCGCGATGTACTGCGGATCGGTGAACATGTCGGCGACGCTGTAGATGCGCCCCGCGGGCACATCGGCGGCATTGAGCACCGCGAGCGCTTCGTCGATGCTGCGCGTCGCGAGCCAGGCGGCGATCGCGTCGTCGATTTCCTGCGTGCGCGGCACACGGCCGTCGTTCGAGGCGAGCGCCGGGTCGTTCGCCAGATCGTCGCGTTCGATGGCCGCCATCAGGCGCTTGAAGATCGGATCGCTGTTGCCGCCGATCACGATGCTGCCGTCGCGGCACGGATACGTGTTCGACGGCACGATGCCCGGCAGCGACGCGCCCGTGCGCTCGCGCACGAGGCCATACACGCCGTATTCCGGCACGACGCTCTCCATCATGTTGAAGACGGCTTCGTAGAGCGCGACGTCGACCACCTGTCCCTTGCCACCGTTCATCTTTCGATGATGCAGGGCCATCAGCGCGCCGATCACGCCGTGCAGCGCCGCGATCGAATCGCCGATGGAAATGCCGATGCGCGGCGGCGGGAGATCGGGGTATCCCGTGATGTGCCGCAGGCCCCCCATCGATTCCGCGATCGCACCGAAGCCCGGCCGGTCGCGATACGGCCCGGTCTGCCCGTAGCCGGAAAGCCGCACCATGACGAGGCCCGGATTCTCGGCGGACAGCACTTCGTACCCGAGCCCGAGCTTTTCGAGCAGCCCGGGGCGGAAATTCTCGACGACGATGTCCGCTTCCTTCGCGAGCCGCCGCACGATCTCCTTGCCTTCGTCGGCCTTGAGATTGACGGTCACTGATTTCTTGTTGCGCGCCTGCACCGCCCACCACAGGGACGTGCCGCCGACTTCCGGGTAGAGCTTTCTCCACTTGCGCAGCGGATCGCCGCCGTTCGGGTCTTCGATCTTGATGACGTCGGCGCCGAATTCGCCCATGAAGCGGGCGGCGAAAGGCCCGGCGATCAGCGTGCCGAGTTCCAGCACCTTCACGCCGGCAAGCGGTCCGGTCACTGCGCTCATGTTGTCTCCTGGTCGTTTTTTTGTGCGTGTTGCCCTGTGCCGCTACACCGATCGCCGGTCGAGCATCGCGCGCGCGATCGTGCCCGCATCGACGTATTCGAGCTCGCCGCCGACCGGTACGCCCCGCGCGAGGCGCGTCACCTTCAGCCCTTTCGCCTTGAGCGTCTGCGCAAGATAGTGGGCGGTCGCCTCGCCTTCGTTCGTGAAGTTCGTCGCCAGCACGACTTCCTGCACGACGCCGTCGTTCGCGCGGGCGATCAGCCGGTCGAAGTGGATCTCCTTCGGGCCGATGCCGTCGAGCGGGCTCAGATGCCCCATCAGCACGAAATAGAGCCCGCGATACGTGAGCGTCTGCTCGAGCATGATCTGGTCAGCGGGTGTTTCGACGACGCACAGGAGCGCAGGATCGCGCTCCGGATCGCTGCACACCTCGCAGATCGCCGCCTCCGTGAACGTGTTGCACTTCTCGCAGTGCTTCAGGTGCTCTGTTGCGAACATCAGCGAGCGGCCGAGCTTTTCGGCGCCCGCGCGGTCGTGCTGCATCAGGTGATAGGCCATGCGCTGCGCCGATTTCGGACCGACGCCCGGCAGCGCGCGCAGCGCCTCGACGAGCGCCGACAAGGCGGAAGGTTGCTTCATGTGTCCCTGGTGTGGAGGAGCGCCAGCCGTTCAGGGCGTTGCTCAGAACGGGAGCTTGAAACCCGGCGGCATCGGCATGCCGGCGGTCATGCCGCTCATCTTTTCCTGCGTGGTGGCTTCGGCTTTGCGCACGGCGTCGTTGAAGGCGGCGGCGACGAGGTCTTCCAGCATGTCCTTGTCGTCGGCAAGCAGGCTCGGGTCGATCTGCACGCGGCGCACGTCGTTCTTGCAGGTCATCGTGACCTTCACCAGGCCCGCGCCCGACTGCCCTTCCACCTCGATCAGCGCGAGCTGGTCCTGCATCTTCTTCATGTTTTCCTGCATCTGCTGGGCCTGTTTCATCAGCCCGGCGAGTTGGTTCTTCATCATGATGTGCTCCTTCCTGGATCGGGGTATTGCGGATTGTTCAGGGGCGCGCCCGGTTGCCTGAACGCCCGGCGCGCCTGCGATGTTGCTTCGAGCGCGACGCCTTCGCCGATGGCGGGCGCCGTTCGCATGATCAGTTGCCGCCGGCCGGGGAACCCGGCGCGAGCGGCCTGATCGTGCCCTGCACGATGCTCGCGCCGAAATCGCGGATCAGCGACTGCACGAACGGGTCCTGCGTGATTTCCTGCTCGGCTTCCTGCTGACGCTTCGCGCGCGCGGCGGCGTCGAGCGCCGCGGCGGTCCGCCGGGCCGGCCCGACGGCCACGTTGACTTCGAGCGCGCGGCCGAGCCTCTCGGCGAGCGCCGCCTTCAATTTTGCGACTTGCGCGCTCTCCGCGTATTGCGGTACGGGCACGCTGAGTGTGATGGAGCCCTGATCGCAGGCGGTCAGCTCGCTGTTGAACGCGAGCTGGTACGAAATGCCCTTGAGCGGCAGATCGACGGCGAGCGCGGGCCAGTCGCCCGGCACGCCGATCGCATCGAGCGGCACGGCGGGCGGCAGCGGACGCGCGTCCACCTGCGGCGCGGGCTTCGCGACGGGCGCATCGGCGAGGCGCAGGTCATCGGGGCCGCTTTCGAAGGCGGGAACGAAGCCGTCGTCGGGCGGCATGAAATACGCGTCTTCCGCCGACGCCGGCATGTAGTCGTCCGGCGGCATGTCTTCCCACGGCGGCACCGATGCCCCGGCGCTGCCGCGCTTTGCCTGCGCCGGAGCGGCGGATGCGGATGCGGATGCGGATGCCGAGGGCTGCGCAGCCGCGGCACGGCGCGGGGCCGGCACCGGCACTTGCACCTGCACGGCGGGCTTCGCCGCGACAGGCTTCGGTGCAGGCGGAGCCGCGCGCGCCGCGCGATCCGACGATACGCGCATGCCCGCGCTGCGCAGCACATCGAGCGCGGCGCTCGCGCCACCTGCCGCGCGCGGCTTGACGGCTGCGGGCGCTTCGCTTGCGGCATCCTCGGCGGCCTGCCGTGCGGCTGCGGCCACGGGCGCAGGCGTTGCGCGCTCCACGGCTGCGGGTGGTTGCGCGATATCGGCTGAGGCTTCGGTCGTGACGGTTGCGGACGGCGCAAGGGCCGTATCGGCGGGAGCGCTCACGCGTTCCGGCGAAGCCGCGGGTTTCCGAATTGCGGAAACGTCAGGTTCAGGCAGCACAGCAGGTTGCTCGATCGCCGAGTCCGGCACGGCAATATCGCCTGAAGCGGGACCTTGCGCCTGCGCCGCCGAGCTTCGGCCGGTTTGCGCCTGCGCCGCATCGCCGACAGACTTGGCCGCTTCCTTCGACGCCCCATGCACCGACTTCGCCGACGATGCAAGCGCGCCGCCTGCCGCCACGCCCGGCGAGGCAGTCGAGCGCGCAATGCCCTGCCCGCGCGCCGCGTTCACCGCGAGCCCGCCCCCGCCGCCCGGTCCGCCCGCCGGCTCGAACGCGAGCATGCGCAGGAGCGTCATCGTGAAGCCTGCGTATTCGTCGGGCGCGAGACCCAGTTCGCTGCGTCCGATGGTGGCGATCTGATAGAACAACTGGACCTGCTCGGCGGACAGCGCATCGGCGAACCGGCGGATATCCGCGGCTTCCGGCCATTCGTCGAGCACCGACGACGGCGCGAACTGCGCCCACGCGATCCGGTGCAGCAGCCCCGCGAGATCCTGCAGCGCGGTCGAGAACGACAGGCTGCGCAGCGCCATTTCGTCGGCGACGGACAGCACGCTTTCGCCGTCGCCCGCCGCGAGTGCGTCGAGCAGTCGAATCAGATAGCTCTGGTCGAGCGCGCCGAGCATGCCGCGCACGGCCTCCTCGGTGACCTGATTGGCCGAATAGGCGATTGCCTGATCGGTGAGCGAAAGCGCATCGCGCATGCTGCCGTCCGCTGCCCGCGACAGAAGCCGCAGCGCCTGCGGCTCGAATACGATCTTTTCCTCGCCGAGAATGTTCTCGAGATGCGACACGATATGCCCCGCCGGCATCTGCTTCAGATTGAACTGCAGGCAGCGCGAAAGCACGGTGACGGGAATCTTCTGCGGATCGGTGGTGGCGAGGATGAACTTGACGTGCGACGGCGGCTCTTCGAGCGTCTTCAGCATCGCGTTGAACGCATGGTTCGTGAGCATGTGCACTTCGTCGATCATGTAGACCTTGAAGCGCGCATCGACGGGGGCGTACACGGCACGCTCGAGCAGCGCCGCCATCTCGTCGACGCCGCGATTGCTCGCCGCGTCCATTTCCACATAGTCGACGAAGCGCCCCTCGTCGATCTCCCTGCACGCACGGCACACGCCGCACGGCGTGGAGGTCACGCCGGTTTCACAATTGAGCGCCTTCGCGAAGATGCGCGAGAGCGTCGTCTTGCCGACGCCGCGCGTGCCCGTGAACAGATAGGCGTGATGCAGGCGGCCGCCGTCGAGTGCGTGCGTGAGCGCACGAACGACGTGCTCCTGGCCGACGAGCGACGCGAAGGATTTCGGCCGCCATTTGCGTGCGAGAACTTGATAGGTCATGCCGAAATTGTATCAGCAACGTCAAGCGGCAAAGGCGTTTCGGACGAGCGCGGAAGGCGCGCGAACAAAGGCCCGCACTGAAGCGTCGATGCAATGAAAATACAGTGAGAAACCGCAGTGGAAGCCGACAGGGATAACCGAAGGGGAACAACAGGAACAGCGAGGGAGCAAGAATGAAAAGCGGAAGGTGACGAGCCCGACCCTCGGCACTGGTGGAAAACGGCTGTGGCTGCTTCGTTCCCGACCTGACCAGGTTGACCGCGCCACCATGCGAGGAGGCCCGTCACGGCCAATTGTATCACCGAGCGGGACGCCGCGCACCCAGGCGTCGACGAAATCCGTATGGCGAATGCGCGCGACAACCCTGCAACGTACCCCTTGCGCTCTGTATTTTCGCCCACAAATGCGGCCTATCGGCCTCCGGCAACGGATAGCAAAGTAAGCTAAGATGACATTTGAATCACCCGCAACCAACGTGCTCCGGCACGTTCGCGGCCCGGCCGGTAAGGGTTTTCGCGTGCGGCAGGCGAGCGGTTTTCATCCGCAGCGCAACGAAATTTTTTCCTGTTTAGTGTATCGTGGCGAGCATTCAAACGCGGGCCTCGAATCGATAGAGGTATTCAGATAATGAGCGAATCAATCAAGCATATCAGCGACGCTTCCTTCGAACAGGATGTCGTCAAGTCGGACAAACCTGTCCTGCTCGACTTCTGGGCGGAGTGGTGCGGTCCGTGCAAGATGATTGCCCCGATCCTGGACGAAGTCGCGAAGGATTATGGCGATCGCCTGCAGATCGCGAAGATCAACGTGGACGAGCATCAGTCGACGCCGGTCAAGTTCGGCGTGCGCGGCATTCCCACGCTGATCCTGTTCAAGAATGGTGCAGTGGCCGCTCAGAAGGTGGGCGCATTGTCGAAGTCGCAGCTCACCGCGTTCCTCGACAGCAACCTGTAACAGCCGTCTCGAGGAGCGCCGCAAAGGCGCTCCTCGTTCCCGAAGGCGCATGGCCCGACGCATGGCCCTTTGTTGTGATACGACAACATGCGCGTTTCGACCTGCTTGCCGCGCCACCCGAGGCTCGCTCGGCGTGTGCTATGCTAGAATCACAAGACTTCAAGACGAATAAGTCCTAGAGCGGTTCCGCTCGATCTCTTCCCCAAATTCTTTCTGTCGCACCTCTTCTCCCTGGCGGGAAATCCGTATGCATTTATCCGAGCTCAAGTCTCAGCACGTGTCAGCACTGATCGAGATGGCCAATGGCCTCGAGATCGAAAACGCAAACCGCCTGCGCAAGCAGGAATTGATGTTTGCGATTCTCAAGAAGCGCGCCAAGACGGGCGACACGATTTTCGGCGACGGCACCCTGGAAGTTCTGCCCGACGGATTCGGCTTCCTGCGCTCGCCCGAAACCTCGTATCTCGCGAGTACGGACGACATTTACATCAGCCCGTCGCAGATTCGCCGCTTCAATCTGCATACCGGCGACACGATCGAAGGCGAAGTGCGCACGCCGAAGGACGGCGAGCGCTATTTCGCGCTGGTGAAGGTGGATAAAGTCAACGGACAGCCGCCCGAGGCCTCGAAACACAAGATCATGTTCGAGAACCTCACGCCGCTGCATCCGAACAAGCCGCTGCCGCTCGAGCGCGAAATGCGCGGCGAGGAAAACGTGACCGGCCGGATCATCGACATGATCTCGCCGATCGGCAAGGGCCAGCGCGGCTTGCTGGTCGCGTCGCCGAAGTCCGGCAAGACGGTGATGCTCCAGCACATCGCGCACGCCATCAAGTCGAATCACCCGGACGTCGTGCTGTTCGTGCTCTTGATCGACGAGCGCCCGGAAGAAGTGACCGAAATGCAGCGCTCGGTGGTCGGCGAAGTGATCGCCTCGACCTTCGACGAACCCGCCGCCCGGCACGTGCAGGTCGCCGAAATGGTGATCGAGAAGGCGAAGCGCCTCGTCGAAATGAAGCACGACGTCGTGATCCTGCTCGACTCCATCACGCGTCTCGCGCGCGCCTACAACACGGTCGTACCGGCGTCGGGCAAGGTCCTGACGGGCGGTGTCGACGCAAACGCGCTGCAGCGTCCGAAGCGCTTCTTCGGCGCGGCGCGCAATATCGAGGAAGGCGGCTCGCTCACGATCATCGGTACGGCGCTGATTGAAACCGGCAGCCGCATGGACGACGTGATCTACGAAGAGTTCAAGGGCACCGGCAACATGGAAGTGCACCTGGAACGGCGTCTCGCGGAAAAGCGCGTCTATCCGTCGATCAACCTGAACAAGTCCGGCACGCGCCGCGAAGAACTGCTCATCAAGCCGGACCTGCTGCAGAAGGTCTGGGTGCTGCGCAAGTTCATCCACGACATGGACGAAGTCGAAGCAATGGAATTCCTGCTCGACAAGATCCGCCAGACGAAGAGCAATTCGGAATTCTTCGATCTGATGCGCCGCGGCGGGGGCTGATCCTCATCCCGCGCGCGTCGCGAGAAAAGCCGCCCGCTTGCCGGGCGGTTTTTTTTTGCCCTTGCGCTTTGGCTCGCCGCACCGCAGTGCCACCGGGCAAGCTTCGCCGCGCAGGCGTTCATGCACGGCGGCTGGCGCCGGAACATCGTACGGAGCAGCACGAGCGGTCCAGTCCGTACAATCGCTCTTGCGGCAAACTATCGAACGCGAGCGGCTCTCCCACGCGAGCCGCAGCGAGCTTCTCTCGGGACGCTGGACAGTCTGCGCCTGGCCGGCGTGCGTTACGCTTGCCGGCGGAATTTTCGCGTGTGGCAAAACAGATCGACTGACCGATGCCCAATCCATTCATGTCCACGTTCGCGCGCTGGTTCGGCGCGCAGCGCCGCGAACGGGCGCTACGCAAATACGCGATCGACGATGCGCTCTGGCAGAGCACGCTCGACGCGCTCCCCTTCTTCGGCCACCTCGACGCGGCCGATCTCGCCCGCCTGCGCGAAAACGCGAGTCTCTTCATCGCGCAGAAGCAGTTTTCGACCGCGCACGAGTTGCAGCTCACCGACGCGATGATCGTCTCGATCGCCGCGCAGGCGTGCCTGCCGGTGCTGAACCTGAGCCTCGACCTGTATCGCGGATGGGTCGGGGTGATCGTCTATCCGGGCGAATTCCTGATCAGGAAGACGGTGGAGGACGAAGACGGCGTCGTCCACGAAGTCGAACAGGATGCGAGCGGCGAGGCGTGGGAAGGTGGACCCGTCTTGCTGTCGTGGGAGGACGCCCAGATGACGGACAGCACCGACGCCTATAACGTCGTGATCCACGAGTTCGCGCACAAGATCGACATGGTGAACGGAGAGGCGAACGGCCATCCGCCGCTCTTTCGGCGCTGGCATGCGCCGCTCGACGAAAGCGCGTGGGCCGGCGTCTTCGACAACGCGTACGACCATTTCTGCGCCGAGGTGGATGCGGTGCCGGCGCGCCGCTGGAGCCGGTTCGAGCGCGATTCGCTGATCGATCCGTACGCGGCCGACCATCCGTCTGAGTTTTTCGCCGTGTGCAGCGAGGCGCTGTTCGTCGCGCCGAACGCGTTCGAGGCGGCCTATCCCGAGCTGTACCGGCTGCTCGCGCGCTATTACCGGCAGGACCCGGCGCGCGTCGGCGCGCTTTCCGGCGAGAAGTCGCCGCAAGACATGTCAAACGACTGATTTTCTGGCATAATCGCCGTTTTTCGACCTCAGGCAAGTGGCTCGCGCTCAAAGCCGGTGTCCGGAGTCGGTGTCCGAATGGATCGGACACGGGTTCGGAGGCGGTTCGGGCACAATCCAGCGGGCTGGCTACCGTCAGATATCAGGAAAGACCATGAAAGAAGGCATTCACCCGAATTACCGCGAAGTTCTCTTCGTCGACATGTCGAACGACTTCAAGTTCGTGACGCGTTCGACCATCCAGACGCGCGAAACCGCCGAGTTCGAAGGCAAGACCTACCCGCTCGCGAAGATCGAAGTGTCGTCGGAATCGCATCCGTTCTACACCGGCCAGCAAAAGATCATGGACACGGCCGGCCGCGTCGAGAAGTTCAACAAGAAGTTCGCAGCGTTTTCGTCGAAGAAGTAAGGACGGCGACGTCTCAGGCGTCGGCCGAGCGCCGATACCCGCAAAAAGGGCAGCCTTCGCTGCCCTTTTTTGTCGCCGCCCGCTTTTGATCCGCTTCAGTGCCCGGCTGCCTGCCTGCATGTCCCGCCATCCGCGGACCCGGTGTTGCGCGTGGTTACATCGGTTGCTCCCACGGCGGTGACGCGCCGGGCGGCTCGCGACTACAATGCCGGATGCTCGAAGCCGCGCACAGGCCCGGGCTTCGCGCGGGCGCGGTTGCACCTCGCCGCACCCGCGACACCGAAGTCCGCCGGTCTTCCCATCCTCTGTTCCTTTTCGCATGCGATCTGTCGTCCGTCTAACCGCTTCCGCCACCAGCGCCCTGCCACGCTGGCTACTGCTCGCCATCTGTATCGTCTATGCGTCGTTCGGCCTCTTCGGGCGCGACCCCTGGAAGAACGAAGACGCGGCGGGCTTCGGCGTGATGTGGACGATGGCGAACGGCGACGCGAAGGACTGGCTGCTGCCCAATCTCGTCGGCAAGGCGCTCACCGCCGACGGTCCGCTGATGTACTGGCTCGGCGCGATCTCGATCCGGCTGCTGAGGCCCTGGGTGGACGCGAGCAACGCGTCGCGGGTCGTGACGGGTCTGCTCTTCTGCGTGGCGTGCGCGTTCGTCTGGTACACCACCTATCTGCTCGGCCGGCGTGACGAGGCGCAGCCGTTCAAGTACGCGTTCGGCGGGGAGCCCGAGCCGCGCGACTACGGCCGCACGCTCGCCGACGGCGCGCTGCTCATCCTGCTCGCCTGCTTCGGGCTCGCGGAGCGCGGCCACGAAACCACGCCGCAGCTCGCGCAGTTCGCCGGCACCGCGATGCTGGTCTACGGGCTCGTGCGCAGCATCGACAAGCCCGTGCAGGGCGCGCTCATCTGGGGCGCGGCGATCGGCGTGGTCGGCTTGTCGAGCAGCCCGGTGCTCGTCTTCGCGCTCCTCATCTGCACCCTCGCGATGACGATCATCGTGCGCGAGGTGCGCCCGCTTCCGCTCCTGATCATGGGGCTGCCGGTCGCGGTCGTGCTGATCGCCGCGTGGGTGCTGCCGACGCTGCATTTCTATCCCGAAGACGGCGAATGGTGGCTGCGCCAGTGGTGGCGCAACAGTTTCCACACGTTCACCGGGCCGCCCACCGAAGTGCTCGGCTACGCGATGAAGAACCTGCCCCTCTTCACGTGGCCCGCGTGGCCGCTCGCGATCTGGACGCTGGTGAGCTGGGGCGGGCAGCGCCGCTCGCCGCACGTCGCCGTGCCGATGTCCGTGATCGGGCCGCTCCTCATCCTCGTCGTGCTGCAGGCGCGCGAGACGAACCGTCTCTTCATGCTGCTTCTGCCGCCGCTTTCCGTGCTCGCGACCTTCGCCCTGCCGACGCTCAAGCGCGGCGCGATCAACGCGATCGACTGGTTTGCGATGCTGAGCTTCACGATCCTCAGCACGTTCGTCTGGCTCGTCTGGACGGCCGGCATGTTCGGCTTTCCGGCGCCTCTCGCGCGCAATCTCGCGCGACTCGCGCCCGGCTTCAGTCCGCAATTCAAGATTCTGTCGTTCGTGTGCGCGGTGGCGGTCACGGTGTGCTGGTTCCTGCTCGCGCGCTGGCGGCTCGCGCGCCATCCGAAGGTGCTGTGGCGCAGCGTCGTGCTCTCGAGCGCCGGCACCACGCTGATGTGGGTGCTGCTCATGACATTGTGGCTGCCGGTCGTCAACTACAGCCGGACGTACCGCGACGTCGCGCTGCAGATCGCCGCTCACCTGCCGCACGACTACACCTGCATTTCGCCCGCGCGCCTGGGCGACGCGCAGATCGCCACCTTCGCCTACTTCGGCGACATGCACTTTTCGTTCGACGAAGACTGCGACGTGATCCTGCGCCAGGACCGGGCGGACTACGGCGACCCGCCGTCGATGTCGGCGTTCGTCTGGAAGCTCGTCTGGGAAGGCCGCCGGGTCGCCGACCGCGACGAGCGCTTTCGCCTCTACGTGCGCATCGAGCGTCCGGTGCCGCCCGTCAAGAAGGCGCGCCCGAAGACGCTGCGCCAGCCATAAGCCGCGCGCAGCAAACCATCACGAACGCCGCGCTCCCGATGCAACCCTCCACGCAGCCGACCACCCGCGCCATGATCGCCGACGTGCGGCAGATCGCGTCGCTTGCGTGGCCGGTGCTGATCGGCCAGCTCGCGATCATCGCGTTCGGCGTGATCGACACGGCGATGGTCGGCCGCTTCTCCGCCACCGACCTCGCGGCGCTCGGGCTCGGCTCGTCGGTGTACGTGTCGATCTATATCGGCCTGACCGGCATCCTGGTCGCGTTGCAGCCGATCGCCGGGCATCTTTTCGGCGCGGGGCGCGAAGCGGAAATCGGCGAGGAAGTGCGCCAGGCGCTGTGGCTCGCCGCGGCGCTCGCCGCGCTCGGCTTCGTGCTGCTCTATTTTCCCGAGCCGCTCTTGAGTCTCGCCGACGCCCCGCCCGCGCTGCACGAACGCACGGTCGCGTATCTGCGCATTCTCGCGCTCGGGTTGCCCGCGAGCCTCGTCTTTCGCGTCTACAGTTCGCTTGCGAACGCCATCGGCAAGCCGCGGCTCGTGATGTTCCTGCAGGTGGGCGCGCTCGTCGTCAAGTTTCCGCTGAACACGTGGTTCATCTTCGGCGGCTTCGGCGTGGCGGCGATGGGCGGCCCGGGCTGCGCGGTCGCGAGCACGCTCATCAACTGGGCGCTCGCGGCGGTCGGCATGACGGTGCTCGTGAAGTTCGAGTTCTTCCGGCCGTTCGGCGTGTTCTCGCGCTTTTGCTGGCCGGTGTGGAAGCGCCAGGCGGCGCTGCTCAAGCTCGGCATTCCGATGGGCCTCTCGTACCTGATCGAGGTGACGTCGTACACGTTCATGGCGCTTTTCATCTCGCGCTTCGGCACGACGACGCTCGCGGGCCACCAGATCGCGGGCAATCTCGGCGCGGTGCTCTACATGACGCCGCTGTCCATCGGCATCGCCGCCTCGACGCTCGTCTCGCAGGCGCTCGGCGCAAAACGCTTCGACGACGCCGCGTCGCTCGCGCGGCACGGCATCGGGCTCGCCTGCCTGATCGCCTGCGTCTACGGGAGCATCGTGCTCGCGGCGCGGCCGTTCATCATCGCGGCCTATACGCCGAACGAAGCGGTGATCGCGGCGGCGATTCCGCTCGTCTTCATCATCGTGTTCTATCACCTCTTCGATGCCCTTCAGATCACCTCCGCCTTCGTGCTGCGCGCCTACAAGGTCACGCTCGTGCCGACCTTGATCTACGCGCTCGCGCTGTGGGGCATCGGGCTCGGCGGCGGCTATCTGCTCGGCTTCAACGCGGGCGGCAACGTGCCGCAGTGGCTGCAGGGCGCGCGCGGCTTCTGGATCGCCAACACGGCAAGCCTCGGCGTGGCGGGCGTCGGGCTCTTTCTCTACTGGCGCAAGGTCAGCACCCGCCACATCTCGGTCGCGACGGAATCGCCGGAACTGCAGCGCTAGAGCGGACCGCGCATCCGGCGCAACGATTCGCGCGGCCGCTGCCATCCGGCGCAGGCCAGTTGAAAGCAAGGCGTATGGGTCCGGTAGAATCGGCTGCGTCTGCCGATCCGGAGCGAGCGCGAATGAGCCGCGTCGAAACAAAACAAAAATGGATGCTGGCCGCGACGGCTGTCCTCGCGACCGTCGTTTTCGGCATTGCGACCGATCGTGCCGACGCCGCCCGCGCGGTGAGCGTGTCGCCGCAAGGCAAGGTGGCGCTCGTGCGGCAGGCGCTCGTGAAGTTCGACGAGCCGATGATCGCCTTCGGCAGCCCCGGCGCGCCTGCGCCCGGCAAGCTCGCGTGCAGCGGCGCGCCGGCCGCGGCGCTTGCCGGCACCGCGCGCTGGATCGACGCGAAGACCTGGGCCTACGATTTCCCCGCCGACCTGCCGCCCGGCGTGCGCTGCTCGATCGAACTCAGCGACGGACTCAAGTCCGCGGCGGGCACCGCGCTCGCCGGCACGCGGCATTTTTCCTTCGAAACCGGCGGCCCGTTCGTCACACGCATGCTGCCGCGCGGCGGCGAGATCGAGGAAGACCAGGCGTTCGTGCTGCGCCTCACCGGCCCCGCGACCGAAAGCTCCGTGCTCGCGAACATCTGGTGCGAATCGAGCGGGATCGGCAACCGCATCCCCGTCAAATTGCTGGACGCCCCCGCACGCGCCGCCCTGCTCAGGCACTTCCGCCTCGACAAGGAGAGCGATCGCGTGCTCACGCTCGCCTGCGAGCAGACGCTGCCGTCCGCGGCGAAGATGCAGTTCGTCTACGGTGGGGGCGTCGCGGGACCGGGGGGCGTCGCGAACGCGGTCGAAAGGCGCTTCGACTTCACCGTGCGCCCGCCGTTTACAGCGAGCTTCTCGTGCGAGCGTGAAAACGCGAAGGCGCCCTGCACGCCGCTGCGGCCCTTGCGGCTGCGCATGAGCGCGCCGGTTGCCCGCGCCGACGCGGGGAAGATCGTGCTGCGCGGCCCCGGGGGCGACCGCGCGCCGCGCTTCGACGACAACGACAAGCGCAGCGAAGTGGACACGGTCGAGTTCGCCGCGCCGCTGCCCGAGCGCGCGGAGCTGACCATCGCGGTGCCGCCCGGTCTGAAGGACGTCAGCGGCCGCACGCTCGCGAACGCCGACCTCTTCCCGCTCAAGGTGGCGACCGCGCCGATGCCGCCGCTCGCGAAGTTCTCCTCCTCCACGTTCGGCATCATCGAGCGCTTTGCCGAACGCAACGTGCCCGCGATGCTGCCCGTCACGCTGCGCAACGTCGAGGCCGACCTGCACGTGAAGGGCCTGAGCGCGGGCGCGTCGCGCGTGACGAAGCTCAAGGTCGACGCCGACGACGACATCCGCCGCTGGATGCGCGACGTCGAGCGCTTCGACCGCGTGTCGATACCGCGCTCCGAGATCGCAAGGGCGATGCCGCAGATGCTCGCCGACGGCGCCGCGCCGGTGCACGCGAGCGGCGGCAGCACGAACGATCCGCTGATCGACGTGCGCTCGCTGTCGCTGCTGGACGGCCGGCCGGGCGTCGAGGCGTTGAGCCTGCCCGCCGCCGATCCCCGGTCTCTCAGGCCGTTCGAGGTCGTCGGCATTCCGCTTGCGAAACCCGGCTTCTATGTCGTCGAGCTGGCCTCCCCGGCGCTCGGCGCGTCGCTGCTCGGCAAGCGCCAGCCGATGTACGTGCGCACCTCCGTGCTCGTCACGAACCTCGGCGTGCACTTCAAACAGGGACGCGAAAGGAGCGTCGTGTGGGTCACCGCGCTCGACAGCGGCAAGCCCGTCGCGAATGCACAGGTGCGCGTGACCGATTGCAACGGCGACCAGCTCGCCGTCGGCAAGAGCGACGTGAACGGGCTCGCAACCATCAGCAAGCCGCTCGCGCCGCTGCGGCAGTGCGACGAGAACAGCTTCGCCTACGACGGCTTTTTCGTGTCGGCGCGTCTCGACGATCCCGCGACCGGCCCCGACATGGCGTTCGTGCGCTCGGACTGGAATCGCGGCATCGAGTCGTGGCGCTTCAACGTGCCGACCGACATGAGCCTCGAGCGCACCACGCTCGCCCACACCGTGTTCGACCGGACGCTCGTGCGGGCGGGCGAGACGGTGTCGATGAAGCATCTGATGCGCGTCGAGACGGTGAGCGGATTCGCGTTTACCGACCACTATCCGTCGCGCGTGACGATCCGCCATCTCGGCAGCGGTCAGACGTATCACCTGCCGCTCAAGTGGGCCGCCGATCACAGCGCCGATTCCGCGTTCGCGGTGCCGGTGGCGGCGAAGCTCGGCGAATACGCCGTCTCGCTCGACGACGGATCGGGCGATGACGACACCAGCGGCACCTCAGCGCCCCGCAGGTCCTACGAATCCGGGAGCTTTCGCGTCGAGGAATTCCGTCTGCCGGTGTTCAAGGGCTCGGTCGCCGTGCGCGGCGAGACGACGGGCGCGCTCGTCGCCGCGAAGGAGGCTGCCGTCGCCGTGCAGCTCGACTATGTGTCGGGCGGCCCGGCGTCGAACCTGCCGGTGCGGGTGTCAGCGCTGCTGAAGGACACGTCGCCCGCGTTCGCGCCGCAACACGAAAGCTTCAGCTTCGCGCCGTACAGAAAGCCCGCCGACAACGGCGCGGGCGCCCCCGCGGAAGACGACGAAAGCGCGGAAGAACAGGCATCGACGGCGAAACTCGTCGCTGATCGGCTTCCCGTCACGCTCGATCGCAACGGCGCGGGCACGGTCACGGTGAAGCCGCTGCCGGTGCTCGACGCGCCCAGGCGTCTCGCGCTCGAAGCAACCTTCGCCGACCCGAGCGGCGAGATCCAGACGATTCGCGGCGATGCGACGCTCTGGCCCGCGTCGGTTGCCGCCGGCATCAAGGCGGGACAGTGGGTGTCGGTTGGCGGCGCGGTGCCGGTGCAGGCGCTCGCCGTCGATCTGCAGGGCAAGCCGCGCGCGGGCGTCGCGCTCGAGATCCACGGCGTCGCGCGGGTGATGTCGAGTGCGCGCAAGCGCATGGTCGGCGGCTTCTACGCGTACGACAACCACACGGAAACGAAGGATCTCGGCACGCTGTGCAGCGGCAAGAGCGACGAGCACGGCCTCTTCTCCTGCAACGCGACGCTTGCGGACACGGGCAACGTCGACCTGATCGCCGTCGCGAAGGACGGCGAGGGCCGCGCGGCGAACGCGACGACATCGGTGTGGGTCACGCGCGCGGACCCGTTGTGGTTCGGCGGCGACAACACCGACCGCATCGACGTGCTGCCGGAGAAGACGAGCTACGAGCCGGGCGAGACCGCGCGCTTTCAGGTGCGCATGCCGTTTCGGCTCGCGACGGCGCTCGTCTCCGTCGAGCGCGAAGGCGTGATCCAGACGGACGTGATCGAGCTGAGCGGCAAGGACCCGACGATCGACCTGAGGGTGGACGAAGCCTGGGGGCCGAACGTGTACGTGTCGGTGCTCGTGCTGCGCGGGCGGATTCACGAGGTGCCGTGGTACTCGTTCTTCACGTGGGGCTGGAAGGCGCCGGTCGAATGGGCGCGCGCGTTCTGGTACGAAGGCCGCCAGTACGAGGCGCCGACGCCGCTCGTCGATCTGTCGAAGCCAGCGTTCCGCTACGGGCTCGCCGCGATCAGGGTCGGCACGGCGCCGCACAGGCTCGCCGTCACCGTGAGCCCCGACGCGAAATCGTACGCGGTGCGCTCGAAGGCGCACGTGAAGGTGCGGGTCGCCCTGCCCGGCGGCGCGCCCGCGCCCGCGGGCACGCAGATCGCGCTCGCGGCGGTGGACGAAGCGCTCCTCGAACTCATGCCGAACCGCAGCTGGGATGTGCTCGACGCGATGCTCGAGCGCCGCGCGTACGGCGTCGAGACTTCGACCGCGCAAATGGAGATCGTCGGGCGGCGGCATTTCGGGCGCAAGGCGGTGCCCGCGGGCGGCGGCGGCGGCCACGGCGCGACGCGCGAGCTTTTCGACACGCTCCTGCTGTGGAACCCGCGCATACGGCTCGACGCGAACGGCGAGGCGACAGTCGACGTGCCGCTCAACGACGCGCTCACGCGTTTTCGCGTCGTCGCCATCGCGGCGGTCGGCGCGGGCCAGTTCGGCAGCGGCAGCGCGTCGATCCGCAGCACGCAGGACCTGCAGCTGATCTCGGGCCTGCCGCCGCTCGTGCGCGTCGGCGACCGTTTCCGCGCGCAGTTCACGCTGCGCAACACGACCTCGCGCGCGATGCAGGTCGTCGTGACACCGCGCGTGCCGCCGCTCGCGCTCACTGCGCAAACCGTTGCGCTCGCGCCCGATTCGTCGCAGGAAATCGCCTGGGACGTGACGGCGCCCGACACGATCGGCGCGGCACCGGCGGCGGCGCTCGCGTGGGAAGTGAGCGCCGCCGAGCAAGGCGGCGCAAAGGCGAGCGACGCCGTGAAGCTCACGCAGCGGCTCTACGCAGCGATTCCCGTGACGGTGCAGCAGGCAACCATCTCGCAAATCGACGGCACGCTCACGCTGCCCGTCGCGCCGCCGGCCGACGCGAGTTCGTCGAGCGACGGGGTGCTGCGCGGCGGTGTCGCGGTGTCGCTGCAGCCGAAGCTCGCCGACGGCCTGCCGGGCGTGCGCCGCTGGTTCGAGCGCTATCCTTACACCTGCCTCGAACAGCAGAGCTCGCGCGCGCTCGGTCTCGCCGACGCCGCGCAATGGCAGGCCGTGCTCGCGCGGCTGCCCTCGTATCTGGACCGCGACGGCCTCGCGAACTACTTCCCGCCCGCAGGCGACAGCAAGCCGAACGGCAGCCCGACGCTCACGGCCTACCTGCTCGCGGCGGCGGACGAGGCATCGAAGGCCGATCGCCGCTTCGCGCTGCCCGTCGAACTGCGCGGCAAGCTCGCGGCAGGGCTCGCGAACTTCGTCGAAGGCAGGATCGAGCGCAACGTCTGGGCGCCGCGCCAGGATCTCGACCTTCGCAAGCTCGCCGCCATCGAGGCGCTCTCGCGCTACGGCCTGGCGCAGCCGCGCATGCTCGGCTCGATCGTGATCGCGCCAGAGCAGTGGCCGACTTCGGCGCTGCTCGACTACTACGCGATCCTGTCGCGCGTCGACGGCATCGCGCAGCGCGACGACAAGCGCGCGCAGGCCGAGCAGATCCTGCGCGCACGCCTCACGTATCAGGGCACGCGCCTCACGTTCTCGACGGAGCGCGACGACGACCTGTACTGGCTCATGACCGGCACCGAGTCGAACGCGGCGCGCACCGCGCTCCTCTTCGCCGACGCGCCCGGCTGGAAGGACGAGATGCCGCGGCTCGTCGGCGGCCTGCTGGCGCTGCAGAAGAATGGCGCCTGGCAGACGACGACCGCTAATCTCTGGGGCACGCTCGCCGTCGAGCGCTTTTCGCGGCTTTTCGAGAGCGCGCCGGTCAGCGGAGAGACGAAAATCCGGCTGGGATCGGCCGAAAAGACGGTGGCGTGGCAGTCCGCCGGCACGCCGCAGAGCGTCACGCTCCCGTGGGCGGCGCCGCCGCTCACGCTCACCCAGGCCGGCAGCGGCAAGCCGTGGACGACGGTCGAAAGCCTCGCGGCGGTCGCGCTGAAGGCACCGTTCGCGGCGGGCTACCGGATCACGAAGACGATGACACCGGTCGATCCGGCCGTGAAGGGCGTGCTCTCGCGCGGCGACATCGTGCGCGTGCGGCTCGACATCGATGCGCAGAGCGACATGACCTGGGTCGTCGTCAACGATCCCGTTCCGGCGGGCGCGACGATCCTCGGCTCCGGGCTCGGCCGCGATTCGGAAGCCGCCACCGAAGGCGAGAAAAGTCCCAAAGGCGCGTGGCCAACGTTCATCGAGCGCGGCTTCGACGGCTATCGCGCGTACTACGACCATGTGCCGAAGGGCAGGCTGCAGGTGGAATACACCGTGCGGCTCAACAACGTCGGCACGTTCGGCCTGCCGCCGACGCGCGTCGAAGCGCTCTACGCGCCCTCGGCGTTCGGCGCGGCGCCGAACGCACCGGTCGTCGTCGCGCCGCTTGCCGCGAAGTGACGCCATGAAGCGCGCCGCGTGCCTCGTCATCGGATGCGTGCTGTCGGCGGCGGTGCACGCGTGGCCGACGTTCGACGAAGTGCGCGGCAACTGGCGCAGCTCCGACTGGGTGCTGCTCGCCCGCGACGGCGAGCCGGTGCAGCGCGTGCGCGTCGACAAGACGGCGCGGCGCGGCGACTGGGTCGCGCTCGCCGACGTGTCGCCGGCGCTGCGCGAGGCGATCGTCGTGTCGGAGGACAAGCGCTTCTACGAGCACAGCGGCGTCGACTGGCGCGGCGCCGCGGCCGCCGCGTGGGGCAACCTGTGGAACACGCGCACGCGCGGCGCCTCGACGGTGACGATGCAGCTCACCGGCCTCATCGACGACGCGGGCAAGCCCCCCGGGCGCCGCTCGCTCGGGGAAAAGGCGCAGCAGACGGTAGGCGCGCTGTGGCTCGATCACGCGTGGCGCAAGGATCAGATTCTCGAGGCGTATCTCAATCTCGTGCCGTTTCGCGGCGAGATCGTCGGCTTGCCGGCGTTGTCGCAGGTGCTCTTCGGCAAGGCGCCGTCCGGACTCGACGAGCGCGAGGCCGCGCTCGCCGCCGCGCTCGTGCGCGCGCCGAACGCGCCGTATGCGAAGGTCTCGGCGCGGACCTGCGCGATCCTGCGCGAGATGCACGATGTGCACGACGTGCGCACGGAGCGCGGCTGCGCGAATCTCGACAGCTACGTGCAGCTCACGCTCACGCGCACGGCGTCGGCTTCGCCCGTTTCCTCCGGCTACGACGCGCTGGCGCCTCATTTCGCGCGCCGCGTGGCGGGCGAGGTGCATCCCGCGGCGGGCGCGCGCGTGCAATCCACGCTCGACGCCCGGCTTCAGCGCTTTGCCCGCGACACGCTCGCGCGCACGCTCGTCGAGCTCAACTCGCGCGCGGCGCCGCGCAACGTGCACGACGGCGCGGCGATCGTGATCGACAACCGCTCGGGCGACGTGCTCGCGTGGGTCGGCTCGGCGGGCGGCCTGTCGAATGCGCCGGAAGTGGATGCTGTGCTCGCCGCGCGCCAGGCCGGCTCGACGCTCAAGCCGTTTCTCTACGCGCAGGCGATCGACGAGAAGCGCCTCACCGCCGCCACTCTGCTCGACGACGCCCCGCTCGATCTCGCCGCGGGCGGCGGCCTCTACATCCCGCAGAACTACGATCACGATTTCAAGGGCTGGGTGAGCGTGCGCACGGCGCTCGGCTCGTCGCTCAACGTGCCTGCCGTGCGCACGCTCGTGATGGTCACGCCGCACCGCTTCGCGAAGACGCTCGTCGCGCTCGGCCTGCCGCTCACGCAGGCGGGCGACTACTACGGCTTCAGCCTCGCGCTCGGCAGCGCCGACGTCACGCTGCTGTCGCTCGCGAACGCGTATCGGGCGCTCGCGAACGGCGGGGTCGCCCGTCCTGTCGCGCCCGCTGTCTTCGATCCCGGTCGCCACGCGCCCCCGCCGCCGGGCACGCGCGTCTTCAGCCCCGAGGCGAGCTTCATCGTCACCGACATCCTCGCGGACAACAACGCGCGCACCCGCACGTTCGGCTTCGACAGCGTGCTCGCGACGCGCTTCTTCAGCGCGGTCAAGACCGGCACGAGCAAGGACATGCGCGACAACTGGGCAATCGGCTATTCATCGCGCTATACCGTGGGCGTGTGGGTCGGCAACGCGGACGGCGCACCGATGTGGGACGTCTCCGGCGTCACCGGCGCGGCACCCGTGTGGGTCGCGCTGATCGGCTACCTGCACCGCGACGCCGCGAGCCGCGGGCCGCTCGCGCCGGCGGGCGTCGTGAAGACGCGCATCGCGTATCAGGATCACGTCGAGCCGTCCCGCGACGACTGGTTCCTGCGCGGCACGCAGATGACGAACATCGGACTCGCGGCAAACGCGGCGGCGACGGAACGCGGCGCGGCGAAGATCGGCGCGCCCACCGACGGCACCATCTTCGCGCTCGACCCCGACATTCCCGCCGAACGCCAGCGCATCTGGTTCGAGCGCGCGGGCGGGGCGCCGGGCGCGAACGCGTGGCGGCTCGACGGCAAGCCGCTCGGCGCCGCCGCTCGCGTCGCGTGGCAGCCCTGGCCGGGGCGCCACACGCTCGAACTCGTCGATGCAAAAGGCGCGGTGCTCGATACGGTGGCGTTCGAAGTGCGCGGCGCGTTCGCCCGGAGGCCGGACCGTGTGCAACATTCCGCCACAAAAGCGGCTGCTCATTCGACAGGTGCGTCCCGGACGCCCCGCGCGCCGCCGCAGGATTCGCCGCAATCCGCCATTTCGCTGTCGAATACGGACCGATGACATCTCGAACAACATCGCGATCAACATCGGGATCACGAAGTTTTACAGGGTTTGTCCCAGACAACGTCATCCGGCGTGCGTCAACAACGTTAAATATTGAGCGGCTTCGCCATGAACACCCGATTCGTCGGGCAAAATGCGGGCCGTCGACGTCCAGGGCGGTTTTTATCCTATGCTTAACGGCACCGATCGGCACCGCCCGTCCGACTTTTCAACCTAGCTCTCTCTGGAGTGCCTGTCATGCTGAAAAAGCTGCTGATGCTGTGCGTTGCCTTTATGCTGTCGATTGGCGCCGCATTTGCCGCCGTCGATGTCAACACGGCCGATCAGGCCGCGCTCGAGTCGGTGAAGGGTCTCGGGCCCGTGAAGTCGAAGGCGATCATCGACGAACGCGCGAAGAACGGCCCCTACAAGGACGCCGACGACCTCGCCGCCCGCGTGAAGGGCCTCGGAACGAAGTCGGTGGCGAAGCTCGAGGAAGCCGGACTGACGATCGGCGGCTCGTCCGTGCCGCCCACGGGCAAGCCGGCTGCGCACGCGCCGTCCGGCTCCGCGGCCAAGCCGACCGCGAAGCCGTCCACGGCGGCGACCCCGCCCGCCGCAACCACGGCGACGGCCGGGACAGCGTCCGCGGCATCCGGCACCAAGGCGACGAAGACATCGAAGAAGGCAAGCGCGGACGCCGCATCCGGCGCGAGCGAGACGAAGCCGAGCAAGTCGAAGAGCAAGAAGGACAAGGCCGCCAGCGCCGCAGCCGCGAGCCAGTGAGCCGCCGGGCCGGCCTCGATGAACCTAATGAGCGGATCCGCGTCCCATGCAGGGGCGCGGCTTCGCGAAGCCGGATCGTTCAATCGGCGTGCAGCGGCCTTGCAACGAGAACAGCAACTGCAGCAGCAACAGCACTTTTCGCCGTCAGCCTGAAGGCGGCGCCTCCCGTCCGCGCTTCGCCGTCGTAATCGCAATCGTAGTCGTAGTCGCAGCCGTGCGAAGCCCCGGGCGGCATCCAACCCGCAACACCTCGAAGTGAGACAGCCATGAGCCTACTCGATACCCTCGCATCCTCCCTCGGCAAATCGTCGCCAGAAGGCGGCGGCGGCCCGTCCAGCCTGATCGCCGCGGCGCTCGAATTCGTCAACAGCCAGCCGGGCGGACTCAACGGCCTGATTCAGCGCTTCCAGGAACACGGCGCGGGCGACATCGTTTCATCGTGGATCGGCACGGGCGAGAACAAGCCGATCAGCCCGGACACGCTCAACAACGTGCTCGGCTCGGATACCGTCGGCGCACTCGCGCAGAAGGCGGGCGTCTCGGGCGACCAGTTGTCGGGGATGCTCGCGGCGGTGCTGCCCAACGTGGTCGACCGCGCCACGCCGAACGGCGAAGTGCCGGCCGAAGGCCAGCTCGATCTCGCCGGCGTGCTCGGATCGCTCGGCGGCCTCGCGGGCCTCTTCGGCAAGAGCGAAGGCGACAAGACCGCCTGAACCGCACCGCGTTTTTTGTTTCTTCAGCAAGCCCCGCCGGGTCGACAGCCCGGCGGGGCTTCTCATTTCTGAAGCCTGCGCACCATGTCCGCGATGATCGTATGACGGATCACGCGCAGGCACGTCAGTTCGCCGCCGAGCGGCGCCGCGAGCCGGGGGTCGCGCGCGAGCAGCGCGGCATTTGCGTCCTCGGCCTGCGCATACACGTCGCCCGCAGCCTTCGCGATGTTGCCGACGAGCGCATCGAGCAGGCGCTCGGCCGTCTTGCGCGCGATGCCGAGCACGTCGGCGGCAGCGAGCATCAGCGCGCGGTCGAAGTCGGCATAGTGCCGCGCGCCGAGAATGTCCCACGCGAACGCCGCCCGGCCCGGCCAGTCGCTCTTCTGATACGACGGCGTGCCGTACGCGGCGACGCTCAGCAGGTCATAGAACGGCGCGAGCTGAATGCCGTCGTGCGAGACGAGAAAACTCAGGTTCTTCAGATGCGCGTCCGAATTGCCGGCAAGCACGTTGAACACGAGCCAGGAGAAGAGGCGCGCGCGCGCCGACGCCTGATTGCGGCAACGCTCCGCGATCGCCGCGAGTTGCTCGACGCTGCCCTGCTCGTACTTGAAGGTGCGCGCGAGGTCGAGCAGCTGACACGCGTCGATCGTATGAAGGCGCTGCCAGGCGCCGGCGCGCGCCTCGCGATCGAAGCGATCGACGAGATACACCGGCGAGGGCACATAGCGGCGGTGCACCGCCGGCACGTCGAGCTGGAGCTTCGCCGCGAGCATCATGACGAACCATTCGTTGATGACGGAGTGCGGATAGTCGTCGGTGTCCTGATGATTGGGCTTCAGGATGTGCGTGGACGGCGTGTGGCCGGCGGGCTCAAACAACTCGCCGCCGCGCAGCACGACGGCGAGCTTGTGCTGCGCGCCCGCGAGCGACATGCGCTTGAGCGCATCGTGCGTGAGCGGCACGCGCGGCAGCGCGTCGATGCGGGCCTGAAGCGCCTCGTCCGTCAGACGCCGCTCGTGGATCGCGTTCTGCTCTGCGGCGCCCGGCGGATACAGCGTCACCGAGCCGGCCGACTCGGCGCCGTAGTGCGCGAGCAGCGCGAAGGCGTCGGCTTCGTTGCGGATCGCGGCGTCGCGGGCAAGCAGCGTGCGCTGGCCTTCCTCGGGCAGCAGGTTGTCGAAATACCACTGGACCGAGCGGCGCGTGCTGCCGTCGCGGCAGGTTTCCTGCTGCAGCGGCAGCGCTGGGCTCAGCGCGTAGCTGTCGGCGCGCTCGCGCCAGGCCGGAAGGTAGGTGAACGCCCAGATGTCGTTGTCGGCGGTGAGCGTGCCGACTGCGATGCCGTTGATGCTCGCGACCAGGCTGCGCGCCGCCGACGGTACCGGCTGAACCGCATCCGCCCCCGGCGATGCGACGTCGGAAAGAGCGCCGCCCGGTTCGTCATTCATCCGCACGCTCCCGCGCCGCCTTGCGCTTTTCGGCCCGCTCGACGCGCGCATAACGCTTCTGTTCCTCGCCCGCGAAGAGCGCGGCGGCGTCATCCGGGATATCGACGCTCACGCGCACCCCGAGCCCTTCGAGCACGCGAAAGAGCTTGCCCCAGTGCACGCTTTCCGCGCCCTTTTCGACCTTGCCGAGAAAACTCTCGCTGACGCCGATGCTGCCCGCGGCATCGTCCTGGCGCAGACGTTGGGCCTTGCGTGCGGCGCGCACGGCAACGCCGATGTCGTGGGAATCAATGAGTTCGATCTTCACGGTAAAAATCCATTCGATTGCAATGATTTTAGCACAACAAGCCGATGCGGACTGAAAATCCATGCAATTGAATGGATTTTCGATGAATGTCGATTCGCTTTGAGCATTTCCGTGCAGTCGCACAGATTTCTCCTGCACCGGCAGCGGATAGGTCATTTTCCATGCAGTTGCATGGATTTTCCCCGGGCGACAAAAAAGGGCAACGGATCACTCCGTTGCCCTTCGCGTGCCGCAGCCGCGCCGCTTAATGCACGACGCGATCGAACACGAACTGCCCGTCCCGCACGTCGACCGGGATCACGTCCTTCGGCCCGAACCTGCCCGCCAGAATAAGCTTGGCGACCGGGTTCTCGACCTGCTGCTGAATCGTGCGCTTCAGCGGCCGCGCACCGAAGTGCGGATCGTAGCCGACCTTGCCGATCTGCTCGAGCGCCGCGTCCGACACCTCCAGCTGCATGTCGAGCTTCGCGAGCCGGTCGTGCAGACGCTGCAGCTGGATCCGCGCGATCGACTGGATGTTGGTCCTGTCGAGCGAATGGAACACGACCACATCGTCGATCCGGTTCAGGAACTCGGGCCGGAAGTGCAGCTTGACCTCTTCCCAGACCGCATCCTTCACCGCCTCGTGCGGTTCGCCGACCATCGACTGGATCACCTGCGAGCCGAGGTTCGACGTCATCACGATCACCGTGTTCTTGAAGTCGACGGTGCGGCCCTGGCCATCGGTCATGCGGCCGTCGTCGAGCACTTGCAGCAGCACGTTGAACACGTCCGGGTGCGCCTTTTCGATCTCGTCGAGCAGGATCACGCTGTACGGCTTCCTGCGCACGGCCTCGGTCAGGTAGCCGCCCTCCTCGTACCCCACATAGCCCGGCGGCGCGCCGATCAGCCGCGCGACGCTGTGTTTCTCCATGAACTCGCTCATGTCGATGCGGATCAGGTGGTCTTCCGAGTCGAACAGGAACGCCGCGAGCGCCTTGCACAGCTCGGTCTTGCCGACGCCCGTCGGCCCGAGGAACAGGAACGAGCCGTACGGCCGGTTCGGGTCCGAGAGACCGGCGCGCGAGCGGCGGATCGCATCGGCGACGGCGCCGATCGCCTCGTCCTGCCCGACCACGCGCTCATGCAGCTTGCCTTCGATCTGCAGCAATTTTTCGCGCTCGCCCTGCATCATCCGCGACACCGGAATGCCGGTGGAACGGGACACGACCTCCGCGATTTCCTCCGCGCCGACCTGCGTGCGCAGGAGACGCGGACGCGTCGGATTGTTCTGCTCGGTGGCTTCCGCCTGCGTGACCTGCTTCAGGCGCGCCTCGAGCTCCGGCAGCTTGCCGTACTGCAGCTCGGCGACCTTCTCCAGCTTGCCTTCGCGCTGCAGCCGCGTGATGTCGGCGCGCACCTTCTCGATTTCTTCCTTCAGCTGCGCGCTGCCCTGGACCGCGGCCTTCTCGGCGGTCCAGATCTCTTCCAGATCGGAATATTCGCGATTCAGCCGCTCGATTTCCTCTTCGATCAGTTGCAGACGCTTTTGCGACGCTTCGTCCTTCTCCTTCTTGACGGCTTCGCGCTCGATCTTCAACTGGATGAGACGTCGGTCGAGCCGGTCCATTTCCTCCGGCTTCGAGTCGATTTCCATCTTGATCTTCGACGCCGCCTCGTCGATCAGGTCGATCGCCTTGTCGGGCAGGAAGCGGTCGGTGATGTAGCGATGCGACAGTTCCGCCGCCGCGACGATCGCCGGATCGGTGATCTCGACGCCGTGGTGCAGTTCGTAGCGCTCCTGCAAGCCGCGCAGGATGGCGATGGTCGCTTCCACCGAAGGCTCGTCGACCAGCACTTTCTGAAAGCGCCGCTCGAGTGCCGCGTCCTTCTCGATGTACTTGCGGTATTCGTCGAGCGTGGTCGCGCCGATGCAATGCAGCTCGCCGCGCGAGAGCGCGGGCTTGAGCATGTTGCCCGCGTCGAGCGCGCCTTCGGCCTTGCCGGCGCCGACCATCGTGTGGATCTCGTCGATGAAGACGATGGTCTGGCCCTCGTCCTTCGCGATGTCGCTGAGCACGGCCTTCAGCCGCTCCTCGAACTCGCCGCGGTATTTCGCGCCCGCGAGGAGCGCGGCCATGTCGAGCGAGAGCACGCGCTTGCCCTTGAGCGTTTCCGGCACTTCGCCGTTGACGATGCGCTGCGCGAGCCCCTCGACGATCGCCGTCTTGCCGACGCCCGGCTCGCCGATCAGCACCGGATTGTTCTTCGTGCGGCGCTGCAGGATCTGGATGGAGCGGCGGATTTCGTCGTCACGGCCGATCACGGGGTCGAGCTTGCCCGAGCGCGCCCGCTCGGTCAGGTCGACCGTGTACTTCTTGAGCGCCTCGCGCTGGCTTTCCGCGTCCTGGCTCGTTACCTGGGCGCCGCCGCGCACCGCGTTGATCGCGGCTTCGAGCGCACGGCGCGTGAGGCCGTGCTGCTTCGCGATGCGGCCGGTTTCGCCCTTGTCGTCGGCGACGGCGAGCAGGAACATCTCGCTTGCGATGTACGTGTCGTTGAGCTTTTGCGCTTCCTTGTCGGCGCTGTTGAGCAGGCCCGCCAATTCGCGGCTCACCTGCACGTTGCCGTCCGTGCCCTGCACCTGCGGCAGGCGGCCGATCGCTTCGTTGAGCGCGGTCTGCAGCGCCTGAACCTGCACGCCGGCGTGCGCGAGCAGCGAACGCGCGGAACCGTCCTGCTGCGCGATCAGCGCAACCAGCAGGTGCAGCGGCTCGATGTATTGATTGTCATGCCCGACGGCAAGACTCTGCGCGTCGGACAGTGCTTCCTGGAACTTCGTGGTTAGCTTGTCGATTCTCATTATTGAGACCTCCAATTCGGAATGTGTTCAAAATGAGGTGTTTTTCGGCGCTTTCAAGCGTGAATTTGCGGCGGGTGCGCATTTTCCTTTGTTTTTCGACAAGCCGTGGCCGGTGAAGCCTCGTCGGGGCGGGTGCGGGGCGAGTCTGCAGGCAGCCGCGAGCGGGCAAGCGCGGGACTCAGCTCGCCTCGGCGACGCGCGGCACGACGCCGGCGGGGCCCATGCCACCGGCCGGCACGAGGCGCACGATGCCGAGCAGTCCGGCGAGCTCGCCCGCCGGATGCGCCAGGTCGCCGACGGTATGCTTGTCGAGCTCGGCGAGAAAGGCGTCGCGCGCGGCGGCGAACACGCCCTTCAGGCGGCAATGCGCCTGGATCACGCAGCGGCGGTGGGCCTCGGCGTCGTCGGCAAAGCAGCCGACGATCGAAAAGTCGTTCTCCGTCTTGCGCACCACCTCGCCGATCGAGAGCGCTCGGGAACGCGCGTGGAGCCTCAGGCCGCCATTGCGGCCGCGCACCGTCTCCACCCAGCCGAGCTCGCCGAGCCGCTGCACGACCTTCATCAGGTGGTTCTTGGAAATGCCGTAAGCGTCCGAGATGTCCTGTATGGTCGAGAGGCCTTCGGGCCTGACAGCCAGATAGAGCATGACGCGCAGCGAATAGTCGGTGTAATCGGTAAGTCGCATGGTTGGGCGCACGCGCGGCGGCGCGTCGGTAAGCGAAGGAACGCGTGAAACGGTTCGTCCCGGATGGCTCAAACAACGGCTCGAAACCCGCGAGGCGGGCAAGGATGTTCGCCCTGCGCGAGCCGCAGCGTCTAATATCCGCTGCCGTCGCGATACTCGTCGAGCGGGTCGCTTAAGATGAATATCGCGCCATTGTGCGTCAGATCGATGCCGTCCGTCAGCAATCGTAAGGTGCGCAGGGCCGGATGTAACCGCCGGATTTTTAACGGAATACTTAAGACGCGCCGTCCCGGACGCCGCCACGACATCATGAATCACGAAACCGAACCGCCCCGCTACGCCGAGCCCGACGAATCGAACGTGCGCTCGCTCGTCGAAGCGTTCTACCGGCGAGTCGACGACGATCCCCTGCTTGGCCCCATTTTTTCGCGCGAGCTGACCGGCCGCTGGGACGAGCATCTCGCGAAAATGACGACGTTCTGGTCGAGCCTCGTGCTGGGCTCGAAGCAGTATCGCGGCAACGTGCAGGAAGCGCACCGGCCGCTCGGCGACATCGAGCCGCAGCATTTCGCGCGCTGGCTGTCGCTGTTCCTGAACACGGTCGAGGCGCGTTACGAGCCCGCCGCGGCGGTGCAGTTCATGGAACCGGCGTTGCGAATCGCGCAGAGCCTGCAGCTCAGCAAATTCGGCTGGGACTACCCGATTCCGGCCGAGCAGCAGGAACTGCTCGCCGCGCTCAAGCGCCTGCGCACGGGGGGCGAGCCGCAGCCCGACCTGCCCGCTCGCAGCGGCGGCGAGCCGTTTCCGGCCAGGTTCGTCGGACGGGGAAAGCCGGGCTGAAAGGCGCCGCCTGGCTCCTGATGCTCGTGCTTGCCCCTACTGTTTGCGCGCGTTGCCCGGTGTGCCCGCCTCGACACCCCAGCGCGCGAGCGCCGAATCGTCCGATTCGCGCGCATCCACCCAGCGCTCGCCAGCTTCCGTCTTTTCCTTCTTCCAGAACGGCGCCTGGGTTTTCAGATAGTCCATGACGAACGCGCACGACTCGAACGCGTCGGCGCGATGCATCGCGGTCGTCGCGACGAGGACGATCTGGTCGAGCGGCTTCAATTTGCCGATGCGGTGCACGATCAGCACGTCCGACCCCGGCCAGCGCTCGCGCGCCTGCGCGGCAATCGCCTCGAGCGACTTTTCGGTCATGCCGGGATAGTGCTCGAGCTCCATCGTCTCGACGGCGCTGCCTTCATTCAGATCACGCACGGTGCCGACGAAGCACGCCACCGCGCCCACCTTCGGATTCTGCGCGCGCAGCGCAGCGACTTCCGTGCTGATGTCGAAATCCGCTTCCTGCACCCTGACCCTGGTCATGTCAGCCACCCGTCACCGGCGGAAAGAACGCGACTTCGCAGCCTTCCGTGATGCGCTCCGACGGGTCCGTCATCACGTGATTGCACGCCATGCGCAGCGCGCGGCCTTCTGCAAGCGTCTCGGCCCATGCGCCGCCGCGCGTGCGCAGCCACGCGCGCACGTCGCCGACGTTCACCACGCCATCGGGCACTTCCACGCTCTCGTTCGCGACGCCGAGCGCTTCACGCACGCTCGCAAAAAACCTCAGTTCCACTTTCATGATTGCCTTGTTCCGTTGTGCCTCTAGCGCATCAGTTCCGAGAACGGGATGAAACGCACGATTTCGCCGGCGATGATCGCGTGGTTCGGCGGGTTGTCGATCAGGCCGTCGCCCCATACCGTCGATGTCAGCACGGCGGAGCTCTGGTTCTCGAACACGTCGAGGCCGCCCGCCTCGTTCACGCGCGCCCGCAGGAATTCGTTGCGCCGGTCGCCCTTCTTCTGCGAAAAGTCGGCGCGCATCGAGTGGACGCGCGGCGCCACCGATTCCACGCCCGCGAGCCGCAGGATGAACGGCCGCACGAACAGCAGGAAAGTGCAGAAGCTCGACACGGGATTGCCCGGCAGGCCGATGAAAAACGCCTCGTCGCCATCGCCCGGCTCGCCGCGCCGCACGGCGCCGAACGCGAGCGGCTTGCCCGGCTTCATCGCGATCTGCCACATCGCGATGCGCCCTTGCGCCTCCACCGCCGGCTTCACGTGATCTTCCTCGCCCACCGAGACGCCGCCGCACGTGAGAATCAGGTCGTGATCGCGCGCCGCCTGCCGCAGCGCGTCGCGGGTGGCGTCGAGCCGGTCGGGCACGATGCCGAGATCGGTCACGTCGCAGCCGAGCTTCGCGAGCAGCGCGCGCAGCGTGAAGCGGTTGGAGTTGTAGATCGCGCCGGGACGCAGCGGCTCGCCGGGCATCGTGAGTTCGTCGCCGGTGAAGAAGACGGCGACGCGCGTCTTTCTCACCACCTCGAGCGCAGCGCAGCCGACCGATGCCGCGAGCCCCAGCGCCTGCGGCGTGAGCCGCGTGCCGGCGGGCAGGATCACCGAGCCCTGGCGGATGTCCGCGCCCTGCCGCGTGATCCATTCGCCGCTGGCTGGCGCCTGTGCGAACGCGACATGGCCGTCGGCGGACGCGTTCGCCATTTCCTGCATCACGATCGTGTCGGCGCCCGGCGGCACGGTCGCGCCGGTGAACACGCGCGCCGCCGTGCCCGCCGCGAGCGGCCCGGCGACGTGCCCCGCGGGTACGCGCTGCGAGACCGGCAGCACGACGGGCGCGCCCTCCGATGCGCCCGCGAGGTCCGCCGCGCGCACCGCGTAGCCGTCCATGGAACTCGTGTGCATCGGCGGGACGTCGAGCGGCGACACCACGTCGGTGGCGAGGACGCGCCCGAGGGCGTCGAGGGTATCGATGGTCTCGATGCCCGGGACGCGGCGCGCCGCGGCGAGCAGGATCTCGAGCGCTTCGGCAGTGGCGAGCATGGGCGGGCGTGAGGGGGCAGCGGGCGTGGATGACATGGGGTGGGAGCTGAGCGCCGGTGAACGCGTTCGTCAGGGTCGGTGAAAGCGGAAGCAACTATTGTAGCGACAAGCGGCCGACTCGATCGGGGCGGCGGGCGGCCACACCGGGCGGCCGCCACTGCGCCGGAAATGGACCTCCGATCACGCGAGCGGCATTTCCGCGGCACTCAACGGCCTCGCGTCTCCTGTGACGCGAGCGTCGTGTGACCGCGCGCGAGGTCCGAACCAGGCCCAGTCGAAGCCCGAATCACGCCAAACGGGGAACGAGCAGAGCGCGAGCGTCTCCACCCCCGCCTGCCCCGAAACACCGCACACAACGAACGAATCCGCCCCGCGCGCCGACGCGCGCCCCCCACCCTCGGTGATACACTCGCACCACACTTTTCGACTCCTTTTTCCATGAAATTCTGCTCCGTCTGCGGCCACGAGGTCGGCCTGTGCATCCCGCCCGGCGACAATCGCGAACGCTTCGTGTGCGGCAACTGCGGCACCGTTCACTATCAGAATCCGCGCAACGTGGTCGGCACCGTGCCGGTCTGGGACGACAAGGTTCTGCTCTGCCGCCGCGCGATCGAGCCACGCTACGGCTACTGGACGCTGCCCGCGGGCTTCATGGAAATGGACGAGACCACGAGCGAAGGCGCCGCGCGCGAAACGCTGGAGGAAGCCGGCGCGCGCGTCGAGATCCAGAGCCTTTTCACGCTCCTCAACGTGCCGCACGTGCACCAGGTGCATCTTTTCTACCTCGCGCGCCTGCTCGACATCGACGTCGACGCCGGCGAGGAAAGCCTCGAAGTGAAGCTTTTCGACGAAAGCGAAATCCCCTGGGACGAGATCGCGTTCCCCACGGTCGGCCAGACGCTGCGCTTTTTCTTTGCCGACCGCGCCGCCGGCAACTACACCCTTCACACCGGCGACATCTTCCGCACCCTGCGCGACGGCTGAGCGGAGCGCCCACCATGGTTCCGTGGCTCGCACCGGACGATCCGTTTCCGCCCGTCGAGCGCGCGCTCGGCGCGACGAGCGGCGCGCCGGGCCTGCTTGCCGCAAGCGCGGATCTCCTGCCGTCGCGGCTCATCGATGCCTATCGGCGCGGCATCTTCCCGTGGTACTCGGACGGCCAGCCGGTGCTCTGGTGGAGCCCCGATCCGCGCATGGTCCTCTTTCCGCGGGAATTCAAGGTGTCGGATTCGCTGCGCAAGGTGCTAAAGCGCGTGCTGCGCGAGCCGCGCTGGGAAGTGCGTGTCGACCACGACTTCGCCGCCGTGATGCGCGCGTGCGCGCAGACGCCGCGCGAAGGCCAGCGCGGCACGTGGATCACGGCGGACATCGTCGAGGCCTATTCCACGCTGCATCGCGCAGGCGACGCGCACAGCGTCGAAACGTGGTTCGACGGCGAGCGCGTGGGCGGCCTCTACGGCGTGTCGTTCGGCAAGATGTTTTTCGGCGAATCGATGTTCGCGCACAGAAGCGACGCGTCGAAAATCGCGCTCGCGGCGCTCGTCGGCCACTTGCGCCGCCATGAAATTGAGATGATAGACTGTCAGCAGAATACGTCGCATCTGGCGTCGCTGGGCGGCCGCGAGATCGCGCGCCGTGCGTTCGTCACGCACTTGCGCGGCGCGGTCGCGCAGCCGCCGATTCCCTGGCACTTCGACAAGACCGCTCTTCTCGATGTGCTCGCGCGCTGATACGACGCAAGACTCGATGACTGCTCGCGTGACTGGCGTAGTCGCGCAACCGTCCGGGACCGAGAGAAGACGACTGCGAGAGCCGCCAACGTGACTCACCCCAACGAGCTGCCGCTTTCACCGCTTTCCGCGCTGCAATTCTATGCAACAGCGCCCTATCCCTGCAGCTATCTGGACGGGCGCATCGCCCGCTCGCAGGTCGCGACGCCAAGCCATCTGATCAACTCCGACGTCTACACCGAACTCGTCAAGGCGGGCTTCCGGCGCTCGGGCGTGTTCACCTATCGCCCGTACTGCGACGGCTGCCGCGCGTGCGTGCCGGTGCGCGTGCCGATCGCGCGCTTTTCGCCGAACCGCACGCAGCGGCGCGTGTGGAAGCAGCATGGCGGCCTGATCGCGAGCGTCGCCCCGCTTCACTACGACGAGGAGCACTACGCGCTCTACATGCGCTACCAGTCGGCGCGTCACGCGGGCGGCGGCATGGACCGCGACAGCCGCGACCAGTACGAGCAGTTCCTGCTGCAGAGCCGGATCAATTCGCGCCTCGTCGAATTCCGCGAGCCCGCGCATCCGGGCCATCCGGACGTGCCCGGCGAACTGCGCATGATCAGCATGATCGACATCCTCGGCGACGGGCTCTCGTCGGTGTACACGTTCTTCGAGCCGGGTCTCTCGCGCACGAGTTTCGGCACCTACAACATCCTCTGGCAGATCGAGCAGGCGAAAAGCCTCGATCTGCCGTACGTGTACCTCGGCTACTGGATCCGCGAAAGCGACAAGATGGCGTACAAGGCCAATTTCCGGCCGCTGGAAGGACTCGTCGACGGCCGCTGGTCCCTGCTCGACCCCGCCACGACGCACTCCGCCGGCACCCCGCCGATGCCGGGAAAAATGCCGCCCTCGCGCTAGCCGCCGCGCCGGGCCCGGCTTCGCCGATGCCGCCGGGCCATCGCCGGCACGACATGCGCGCCGCTATCCGGCCTCCTGCAATCGGCATTGTCCGAAATCCCGGGGAGGCACCGCCAAAGCCGGTAAAATAGCGGGTCCCAATTTTTGCCGTCGCCGGCCTCCCCTTCGTGCTCAGTTCTCTTTACCCGCTCGCCCGCGCCCGCCTATTTCGCATGGACGCGGAAGACGCGCACCACCTGACGCTTCGCATGCTCGGCGCCGCCGGACGCACGGGACTCGCCGGCATGCTCGCGAAGCGCCTGCCGGACTCGCCGCGCAAGGTCATGGGCCTCACGTTTCCGAACCCGGTCGGGCTCGCGGCAGGGCTCGACAAGGACGGCGCGTGCATCGACGGGCTCGGGGCGCTCGGCTTCGGCTTCATCGAAGTGGGAACGGTCACGCCGCGCGCCCAGCCGGGCAACCCGCGCCCGCGCATCTTCCGCCTGCCGGACGCGGACGCGCTCATCAACCGCATGGGTTTCAACAACCGCGGCGTCGACCAGTTCGTCGCGAACGTGCAAGCCGCGCGCTACCAGGGCGTTCTGGGCCTCAATATCGGCAAGAACGCCGACACGCCGATCGAGCGCGCCGCCGACGACTATCTCTACTGCCTCGAACGCGTCTATCCGTTCGCGAGCTACGTGACGATCAACATTTCGTCGCCGAACACGAAGAACCTGCGCCAGTTGCAGGGCGCGGACGAGCTCGATTCCCTGCTCGGCGCGCTGAAGGACAAGCAGCAGCGCCTTTCCGACCTGCACGGCAAGCTCGTGCCGCTCGCGCTGAAAATAGCGCCCGATCTCGACGACGAGCAGATCAAGGCGATCGCGGGCACGCTGCTGCGCCACCGGATAGACGGCGTGATCGCGACCAACACCACACTCTCGCGCACGGCGGTCACCGGCATGCCGCACGGCGACGAGGCGGGCGGCCTGTCGGGCAAGCCCGTGTTCGAGGCGTCGAACAACGTGATCCGCAAGCTGCGCGCCGAAGTCGGCACGGAAGTGCCGATCATCGGCGTGGGCGGCATCTTTTCCGGTGAAGACGCGCGGGCGAAGCTCGCGGCGGGCGCATCGCTCGTGCAGCTGTACACCGGGCTCATCTATCGCGGACCGGCGCTCGTGACCGAATGCGTCGAGGCGCTCGCGTAATATAGAAATAAACAAACGATATTTAATGGGCGATTGGCTTTTGACTATCATCGCCCCACTTGATGCCCGTGGCAGCACCACGCGGCACGTCGTACGAAAATCAACCAGGAGGTAAAGAACACGATGAAATTGTCCCTGCTGAAGAAAGTGCTGGTGGCCGGCCTGATCGGCGCGTCCCTTTCGGGCGCAGCCCACGCGGAAGACCTGCTCGACAGCGTCAAGGCGCGCGGCACGCTGCGCGTGGGTGTCGAAGGCACCTTCCCGCCGTTCAACTCGAAGACGCCGCAGGGCGAACTGGTCGGCTTCGACATCGACATCGCGAAGGCCGTCGCCGCGAAGCTCGGCGTCAAGCCGGAGTTCGTCACGACGGAGTGGAGCGGCATCATCGCGGGCCTGCAGGCAGGCAAGTTCGACGTGATCGTGAACCAGGTCGGCATCACCGACGCCCGCAAGCAGACGCTCGACTTCTCGCCCGCCTACACGTACTCGAACGCGCAGCTGATCCAGCGCAAGGACGACAAGCGCGAGTTCAAGTCGCTTGAGGAGCTGAAGGGCAAGAAGCTCGGTGTCGCGCTCGGCACGAACTACATGGACATGGCGAAGGCCGTGCCGGGCATCGACGTGAAGACGTATCCGGGCGCGCCCGAATACCTGCGCGATCTCGCGGCCGGGCGGCTCGACGCGGCCCTCAACGACCGCCTGATGCTCGCGTATCTGACGAAGAATTCGCAGTTGCCGCTGCGCCCGGGCTCGAACGTCGGCGCGGGCAATCCGTCGGGCATTCCGTTCAAGAAGGGCAATCCGAAGTTCCAGAAGGCCATCGACGACGCAATGACCCAGCTCGAACAGGACGGCACGTTCACGAAGATCTCCGACAAGTGGTTCGGCATCGACGTGACGAAGCCTGCCAAGTAAGGCCTCCGGCCGCAGCGAACCGCCGGCGCGCCCCATGCGGGCGCCCGCCGGACGCGGGAACCGAAGGGCGGCATCCGGTGGCGGTGCCGCCCTTCACTTTTTCGGTGCCGGTTTATGATGTGCGCTTTCGCGCGTCTGCCCAACCTGCCGGCTAACTTTTCGCCCACATGTCCACGACATCCCTGCTCGTCCAATCCGCTCCTGTGCTCGCGCAGGGCGCCCTCCTGACGATCAAGTTCGCCCTCTATTCGATGTTCTTCGGCCTGATTGCGGCCGTCGTGCTCGCGCTGATGGGCATCAGCCGCAGCCGGGCGCTCGTCGCGATCGGCCGCTGCTACGTGAGCGTGATGCGCGGCACGCCCCTGCTCGTGCAGATATTCGTGATCTATTACGGGCTGCCGAGCCTCGGCATCTCGCTCGAACCGACGCCCGCGGGCGTGATCGCGCTGTCGGCGAACGTGGCGGCGTATCTGTCGGAGAGCATGCGCGGCGCGATTCTCGGGATTCACACCGGCCAGTGGCTCGCCGCCTACAGCCTGGGGCTCTCGCGCACGCAGACGCTGCGCTACGTGATCGGGCCGCAGGCGCTCCGGATCGCGGTGCCGAGCCTGTCGAACAGCCTCATCAGCCTCATCAAGGATACGTCGCTCGTGTCGGTCATCACCGTGACGGAACTGCTGCGCAGCGCGCAGGAAGTGATCGCCGCGACCTATCAGCCGCTGCCGCTCTATCTCGCGGCGGCGTTCGTCTACTGGGTGCTGTGCAGCGTGCTCGAATTCGTGCAGCGGCGCTTCGAGCGGCGCCTCGCGCTGCCCGGACGCCACTGAGGCGCCGCCCGCACGCCTTTACGCCTTCCGCTGGCACCCGTTCGCAAGCGCCTGCTTCAAGCCCCTGTTTCAGGCCTCTATTCGCTCTCGAAGGGAAAGCGCAGGCCCAGATCGCGGCGCGCGGCGTCGATGATGGCGATCATGCGCATCGAGGTGGCATGCGACATCACCGGGCTCTCGATCGCCCCGGCGCGCAGCAGTTCGCAGAAATGCGCGGTCTCGTAGTTGAGGCCGCCGCCTTCGAACGGCGCATCGAGTTCCACCGTGCGGCCGTCGAGATACCGGACCGTCGCGCGAGCCGGGTTCCACCAGTTCTCGTGGATCGTGGCCGTGCCGAGCGTGCCGCCGATGAGCGCGTCGCCCCGCCCCTGCAAATCCATTCCGCAGAATAGCTGCGCGACGCCGCGCTCGTGGCGCACGTTGAGGCTCGCGAACGTGTCGACGCCCGTCGGGCCGAGCCGGCCGATCGTCTGCACGTCGAGCGCTTCACCCAGCCAGTCGACGGCGAGAAACGCCTCGTAGACGCCGATGTCGAGCAGCGCGCCGCCGCCGCTGTCCATCGAATACGACGGATGGTCCAGCGGGACGTTCGCCATCGAGCAGCCCGCGCGCACGAGCCCGATCGCGCCGATCGGGTCGGCCGCCAGATGCGCGCGCAACTGGCCGTAGAGCGGATAGAACGGCGGCTTCATCGCTTCCATGAAGAGCAGCTTCGACGCGCGCGCCGTGTCGATCATCTTCTGCAACGTGCGCGCATTCACCGCCGCGGGCTTCTCGCACAGCACGGGCTTGCCGGCCGAGAACGCGGCGAGCGCGTACTGCGGGTGGCTGTCCTGCATGGTGGCGATGTAGAGCGCGTCGATGCCGCCCATGAGCGCGTCGAAGCTGTCGAACGCACGCGCCCCGAACGCCGCGGCAAGCGCGCGGGCGGGTTCCGGCCGCCGCGACCAGACGCCGCTCAGCACGGCGCCCGGCACGTGCGCGAGCCCCTGCGCGAAACGCCGCGCGATCCGGCCTGCGCCGACGATGCCCCAGCGGATCGTGGTGTCGTTGCTCATCGATTGCTTCTCCCTCGAGGTCGTGTGGCGGAGATATCCGCATCGCGACGCATTGTGCCTCAAGCGCATGACGATGCCGGGCACCGCGCGCCGGCACCGCAGTTCAGGGGCTCAGGAAAGGGATGAATTACGGACGCCGCCGACCCGCGCGACGCACCTGAAACGAGCGGTCAAAAAGAGCGGCTCAGAAAGCAAAAACCGGGGCTCACCCCGGCTTCGCAGCGCTCGAACCGAATGCCGGAACACTCCGGCGCGCTACGCCTGTGCGGACGCTCCGACGGCCGGCGGATTCACCGAGCCGAGGTCGAGCGAAAACGCGCGGCCCACTTCCTCCGCGGCCAGATCGATCAACGCGCGGGTCGCCCGCTCGGCGCCCGCTGCGTCCTTGGCCTCGATCGCCTCGACGACGCTGCGCTGCGCGGCGAGCGTCGCTTCCCGGACCGCCTCGATGCCGTCGACGATCGGGTTCACCGTCACCAGCGCACCGCGCACGATCGCGGTCATCTGGCGAAAAAACTGGTTGCCGCTCGCCGCCACGATGCGCGTGTGCAGCACTTCGTCGGCGGCCTGGTACTCGGGCTCGCCGACGGTGAGCTGCGACAGCGAATCGAGCGCCTCGCGGATGCCGGCGACTTCCTCGGGCGTCGCGCGCACGGCTGCAAGCGCGGCCGCGCGCGGCTCGATCAGCATGCGGAATTCGATTACATCGCGCAAAAATGTCTGATCCGGCTTTGCGCGAAACCTCCAGCTCACCACGTCTTCGTCGATCAGCCGCCAGTCGCTCATCGGACGGATGCGCGTGCCCGTCTTCGGGCGCACGTCGAGCATGTGACGGGCCAGGAGCATGCTGAGCGCCTCTCGCATCACCGTGCGGCTGACGTCGAATTCCTTGGACAGAATGTCCTGCGGCGGCAGTATCGCGCCATACTTCTGCTCGACGATGCCCGAGACGAGTCCGTCCATCACCTTCGCCACCAGCGATCGCTCTTTGTTTTCATCCATCACGCTTCTCCCCTTGCGCCTGACCTTCGCCGTATGCCCCTGCGCATCTCCCTCGCGCTTCCCCAAGCTGCGAAAGACACGACAAATGCCCGACAGCGCATTCATCGTGCTCGATACGTTGCGTCTTCATTGCACCGAGCACCAGTTGGGAAAGTCCTGACAGGGTATTCCCTCTGGCGTCGGCTTTTCGTATCGCACCGCTTTTTATGTATCCACCGCGACTCCTCCGTTTTCGGCCGCACCGCCTGCCACTGGAAACACGAACGTGGCGGCGAGTCATTTGTCCGACGAAAGCCGGGCCCGAACACTGTGCACACGCCGCCGTCCGTCAGTCAGGCTTACGAACGAACGCCCGGGATTCCCGCTCATGCGGTCACTGCCCGAAACGTTTCGGAAATCGAATCGGTTCGCATTCATTTGAACAAGCATCGCATGAGCGTTCTGTGCGCACCCGTACGTTCCCTGCCGCGCAAGGGCCATTTGTCTGATCAACCGCGAGGCCGCATGCGGCGTCTGGCTCCCGGCAACGCCCGCAGCGCAAGGGTGTGCCGCACATGCAAGGCGGCGACCCCGCCGGATCGCCGCATCGAGCCGGACGACGCGTCCGTCGTCGCGGCCGTTATCGCACCCGTCATCAAGTCCGTCGTCGCGTCCGCCGCGCGCGCCGCTCACAGCGCGCCGTCCGCGCGGGCGCGCCGGGCGTCGTGGCCCGCTTCGCGGCGATTGATCGACAGCCGCTCGGCGAGCGTGCGCTGATAGATCGCCATGTATTCGCTGCCGACGCGATCGACGGACAGCGCCTCCAGGTTGCGCCTCGCGCGGGCGGCGTACTGCGTGCGCACGTGCGTGTCGAGCAGGAGCCAGCGCAGCTTCGTCGCGAGCTCCGGCGGATTGCCGTGCGGCACGAGCACGCCCGCGACGCCGCCGTCGAGCATCTCGGGGATGCCGCCGACGCGCGTGCCGATGATCGCGCAGCCCGCCTCGCGCGCCTCGCTCAGCACGAGCGGACACGGGTCCTGATGCGAGACGAGCGCGAATACGTCGGCATCGGCCATGTACGGGCGCGGGTCCGCGACGAAACCGGTGAAATGCACCGCGGCGCCGATGCCCAGTTCGTTCGCGCGTTCCTCCAGCAGCCCGCGGTCGGGACCGTCGCCGACGAGGTACAGATGCGGCTCGCGCAGGAATTCACGCTCGTCCTCGGCACCGGCGCGCACGCGCGCAAACGCATCCAGCAGATCCGCGATGCCCTTGCGCCGATACATGCCCGCGACGCACACGATGTTCGGATGCTTCAGACGAACCGGCTTCGCGGGCGGCCTGCACGCGAGACGCGGCGAGCCGACCGTACCGTTTCTCACCACGCTCAGGCGCTCGGGCGCGATGCCGCGCTCGGTCAGCACGGCCGCGACCGCGTCGCTGACAGCGACCATGCGGTCGCCGCAACGCACGAGCGCCGCGCTTTTCTGAAACTCGTGATGCACGGTCGTGACGAGCGCGAAGCGCCGCCGCATCCCGCCGAAGCGCGAGACGAGCGCGCCCGTCATCATGTGCGCGTGCACGATCTCGGGATCGAAGCGCTCGATCAGGCGGTTGAAGCCCGCGACCATCGACGGCACGCGCCACGGCTGGCGCGACTGCTGCAGCACGACATGCGTGATGCCGTGGCGCCGCAAGAGCGGCTCGAAGCCGCCGCCCGACGACGCGACGACCACGTCGTGTCCCCCGCGCGCCTGCACGCACGCGAGATCGACCATCATGTTGACGGTGCCGTTGCCTATCGTTTGTGCATGGTTGGCGAGGTGAACGATGCGCATGAGGTCCGAAGGGTCGATGTGATCGGCGTGGCTCCGGATTGCTCAGAGGAGTTCGTTGGTATCGGTGAAGGCGCCGGGCTGCGCTTTCGTCAGACCGGCGAGATCGCGCGCCTGGCGGCTCTTGCGCGTGAGCCCGATGTACGGCATGCCGTGTTCGAGAAACGGTCCTTCGGTCTTGCGAAAGCCGAACGCCTCGTAAAACGCGCGCAGGCTGACAGGCGCGGAGAGCCGCACGCCGCGGCCCGGCCAGCGTTCGGCCGCGACCGCGATCACGCGCTCGATCAGCGCTTCGGCCGTGCCGTCGCCGCGCCTGAGCGGGCTTGTCAGGATTTTGTCGACCACTACTTCGGGATCCTCGGCGTCGCCTTCGTGAATGCGCGCGTAAGCCAGCACGGGCATCGGCCGCGTCATGTCCTCGGTGGCGAAGACGTGCACGCCGCTTTCGTCGCGGCCGTCGGCGTCGAGATGCACATGTGACTGTTCGACCACGAACACGGCGCTGCGTGCGCGCAGGATGAGATAAATCTCTCGCGCGGTGAGCTGCTCGAAGTCCAGTGCTTTCCAATTCATTATTCGGTCTCCATGCGGCAACGGCAGACGTTGCGACAGTGACACGTTACGTCCCCCACCGCTAGGCTTCCGTGCGGCATCGCACCGACGACCGCGCATGCGGCTCAGTCAAATGGGGCAGACCACACGCAAGGCGACGCGGGGATCGACGCCGGCACCCTATGTTCTGCAGATTGAATCTGCATACGCTTTCGGCTGCGCTTCACGACACAGTGCAGCCAAGGGGCGCGCACGTCCTCGATTTCCCGCTCGCATAACCTTCACGCTTCATGGGAAAATCGACATGATCACCGTCGCCGGCAAGGGCAGCATCGCGAAGGAGCCCGTAGTTGCGTCCGGCTTCGACATCGGATCGGGCAAGGTTCGCCTCGGGGGCATTGCATGAGCGCGCTCCATACCACGGGCATCGCAGGTTCCGGCGCAACGCGCGCACGCGTGGTGAGCCTCGATCCCCTGCACATGCGCGCACGCCGTCATCACGCGCACACCCTGCATCGCGGCGAACGCGTCTGGCACGACACCGATGGCCACATCGACCTGTGGATCGAACTGCTCCACGGTCAGGGCTTCGAGCCGCGTGCCGCGCTCGCCTGTACCGTCACGCAGGACTTCGAAGGCGATCAGTTCGCCTGTCCGCGGCTCCCGCCGGAAGACATCGAGCGGCTCTACGGCCTGCAGGTGCAGGCACTTTCCATTTTCGATTCGCTGGAAGAGCGCGCGCTCACGCAGACGCGGCGCGCGAACACGGTCCTGATCGAAGTCGACGCGTTCCATCTGCCGAATACCCGCTCGATCTCGTATCACCGCGAACACACGAAGACCACGATCGCGATCGACGTCATCGATCCCGAGCGGCGGCGCCTCGGCTATTTCCACAACACCGGCTATCACGTGCTCGACGGCGACGACTACGATGGTGTGCTGCAACGCACGCCCGCGCTCGCCGCCGATCGGGCGCTCCTCTTTCCGCATGCCGAGTTCGTCAAGCGCGTGCGGCCCGCGCTCAGCGGCACGGCGCTCGCGGAGATGTCGGCCGATCTGCTCTGCGCGCATCTGCTGCGCCGCCCCCACGACAATCCGGTGACGCGCTGGCGCGCGGCATTCCCCGCCCACGTCGAGACGATGCTCGAACGCGGCGCCCCGCACACGCGGCACTATGCGTTCAACGTGATGCGGCAGCTCGGCGCGAACTTCGAATTCCTCGCACAGTACCTGCGGTGGTTGCGCAAGCAGGGTTTCGATATCCCGGGCGACGCGCCTCTCGCCGCACAGAAGATCGCGAGCGAGTCGATGGTCATGCAGTGCCGTCTCGCGCGTTCGGTGTCGCGCTCACGGCGCGATCTCTGCGACGCATGCTTCGACGTCCTCGAAGACGCGTACGACCGCGTCGTGCCCGTGCTCGCCGCGCTCGTCTGCTGATTCGGTTGCGGGCTTCCCGATCGCCCCGATTCTCTCGATTCGCCCACCGTTGGTTGTCTGCGCAACGATTGCGCAGTGCGGCGCCTGTCCGTTGCGTGCGACGTCAGGGCGACGACAACGATGGGCAGCAATCCGCGATTAACGGTGGCACCGCGAACAGTGCGCGTGCGGGGCCGCTCGGTTCGCACTGTCGCCAACTGAAACATTTCCGCTCGCGCGAGCGGCGCTCCGCAGATGAGACCGATTCGCGGGTAACGTGCGACTGCCGCAAACGTTTCGGGTTTGTCCGGCGAGCCGCCCATGTTCGGCCCGGCGCCCGCGCACTGTCGCAAGCCGCGCCCGGGCTGCCCGCGATCCTGACGCGCGGGGGCTGTCGATGAATCGGCAACGGGCTGACGGGCACGATGCCATCGACGATTCACCCGTGCACATTTCTGTTCGTGCCCTCCACGCAACGTTTCCGCGCAACGCCGATACGCGTGCAACGGCCCCCCGAAAATTCCCGGTGAGCCTTGTCACACGGGCTTCTGAGCGGACTCGCGCCGAGCCAAAAAAGCGTGCGTTCGGTAGCCCACGCATGAGATGCAACAGTTATGAATCATTTTTCAATGACCCTACTAATGGTGACTGGCATCGGTAGGGAGGCCCGCCGGGCGGGCTTGCTGCAGGGGCGGACAAAAACTGGAAAGCCCTTCCAGTAAGGCATTGCGCAGACGAAACCGTCCCCCCGGACGGAGGATGCTTCCCAATTCCTAAGACTAGCGATGTTCAAGAGTGAAACAAAAATCTTGCGCTGCGCTGCGTCACGCAGCGCACAGTCCGATCGCTTCCATGGTGGCATTGGCGCTGCCCACATTGGCACGGTCCTCGCTAAAAGAGAGTCGCAACCCGGACCGATGCCCCGAACAACAAAAGCAACGCGTCGACCAGGCTGCTACGGGGCTGGCGGTGAGAGGTTTGCGGAGAAGCACGCTCAAGACGCTTCACCAGACGCTCGCGCCAGTAAATAAAAGTGAAGCGCACCGCGCGAAGTTACGAGAGAAAAATCATGCTGACCCTTCAGTCCGACCTGCATGGCAACCACTTGCTTGGAGCGCTTCCGGCGCACGAATGGCAAGCCCTCACGCCTCATCTGGAACTGGTTCAACTTCGTACCGAACAACTGCTGTGCGATTCGGGTCAGCGCATTCATCACGTTTATTTCCCCACCACCGCCATCATCTCGCTGCTTCACACGATGGAAGACGGCGGCTCCGTCGAGATCGCGGCAGTCGGCCGCGAAGGCATGACGGGCGTGCCCGTGCTCACCGGCGGCGAAACGATGCCGACGCGCGTGCAGGTGCAATGCCCCGGCTTCGCATACCGCATGAGTGCGCAAGCCCTGCGCGAACAGTTCGGCCGCTCCGACTTCCTGCGCCGCCTGATGCTGCTCTACATGCAGGCGCTCCTCACGCAGGTCGCGCAGACGGCCGCATGCAACCGCCATCATTCGCTGAACAAGCAGCTGTGCCGGTGGCTGCTGATCGAGATCGACCGCACCGCGTCGAACGAGTTGCAGGTCACGCAGCAACTGATCGCGGACATGCTCGGCGTGCGTCGCGAAGGCGTGACGGAAGCGGCAGGCAAGCTGCACGACGCCGGCCTCATCCATCATAGCCGCGGCTGCATCAAGGTGGTCAATCGCGAGGGACTGGAAGCGCGCGCATGTGAATGCTACGGTCTGGTCAAGCGCGAGTTCGACCGGCTGCTTCCCCGCCTGCGCGCGACCGAGCCGGCGCACTCGATCTCCGGCGCCTGATTCAATCACGGAACCAGACCATGCTAGATCGGACCGCCCGTTGCCTCGATGTTGGTTTCATCATCGCGGGCGGGCTGATCGCGCATTCGATGCGTTTCTCCGCGTCGACGGATTTCGGCGACACCGAACGGCTCCTGATCGCCTTCAACTCGGTGCTCGCCCTGCTCATCTTCCCGGCCTTCGGCGTATACGACACCTGGCGCGGCAAACCGCTCGCGGCCATGCTCGCGCGCGTCGCGCTCGCGTGGATGGCGGTGGTCGCCGCGGGCCTGCTGCTCGCGTTCACGCTGCACCGGATGGATGCCGTCTCGCGCCTCTGGTTCGCGTATTCGACGATCATCTCCGGCGCGCTCATCATCGCGTCCAAGTGCCTCGTGTATTCGGTCCTGCGCGTCATGAGAAGCCGGGGCCTGAACCAGCGCACGGTCGCAATCGTTGGCGCGCAGGGCTTTACCCGCACGCTGCTCGCGCATCTGAGCAGCACGCCGGGACAGGGCTTCACCCCGGTGTGCATCCTCGACACCAGCGGCGACGAAGCGCTCCACGCAAGCGGGATCGGCAGCGCACGCACGGGCCGCCTGCCGGTGCTCAACGACTTCGACGAGTTTCTCGCCAAGGTCCGCGCCGAAGACATCAACGAAGTGTGGCTCGCGCTGCCACTTTCGCAGGAGCACACGATCTATCGCTTCCTGCACGCGCTGCGCCACGACTTCGTGAACCTGCGCCTCATTCCCGACACGCGCAGCATGTCGCTCTTCAATCATTCGATGACGGACGTGGCCGGCCTGCCGACCATCAACCTCACGACGTCGCCCGTCTCCGCGATGCAGATGTGGCCGAAGCTGCTCTTCGACCGCTGCTTCGCGGCCGCGGCGCTCATCGCGCTCGCGCCGCTCCTGATCGGCATATCGATTGCGATCAAGACAACGTCGAAGGGACCGGTGCTCTTCACGCAGTATCGAAAGGGTGCGGACGGACGGCCGTTTCGCATCTACAAGTTCCGCTCAATGGCGATGCACGTCGAGCATGCGGGGCATGTCACGCAGGCAAGCCGCAACGATCCGCGCGTGACGAAGGTCGGCGCGTTCATCAGGCGCACGAGCCTCGACGAACTGCCGCAATTCCTCAACGTGCTGCTCGGGGACATGTCGGTGGTCGGCCCGCGCCCGCATGCGATCGAACACGACGACATGTACAAGGACCTCGTCTACGGCTACATGTACCGCTACCGGATCAAGCCCGGCATCACCGGCTGGGCGCAGGTGAACGGCTATCGCGGCGCGACGACGAAGGTCGAGAAGATGGAAAGCCGCGTGAAGTTCGACCTCTTCTATATCCACAACTGGTCGTTCTGGTTCGACATCAAGATCGTCGCAATCACGATGATCAAGGGCTTCATCGGCCGCAACGCCTACTGACCGGCCGCTCGCGCTAACGATTGCGCGCTCGCGCCGCACAAGCACAAGCACAAGGCCCGGAGCGTCGCTGCCGGGCCTTCGTTGTTTCGCGTCTTGTGTCTCGCGCCTCGCGCCGGCGCATCCCCTACCGGCCGAAGCCGCTTCGCACGCCGAGCTTGATCTCATACATCGTCGCGAGCATCGACAGGTGCGCGCGCTCCACCGCCGCCTCCTCCTTCGACATCCCCCCGCAGGTCTCGCCCCCCATGATGATGCCGAGGCACAGCGCGTAGTTGCCCGCGAACGCCGTCGGTGAAGGGTCCATGTGTCTCAGGCGCTCGTAGGCGGTGTCGAGCGTGTGTCGAAGGTCGGGATTCATCGAATGGGATAGCCTGGAATGTCGATTGAGGATAAGGCAAAGCCGCCGATCTGTCTGTCAACGCCCCAAGCGCCCGCTGCGGCGACGCGACATCGGTTTCTGGATGCGCCGCTCTGATTCCCGCCCTTTCGGGCCGTATCCGGTCGTAAGAATCGGCAACACAACACTCCTTCACAAAAGATATATCTTTGTTAAGATATATCTAATCGTACTCAAGAGGGATACGCCATGTTCGGAAGACATCGAAGCCACCTGCTGTTCGAAACGCCCGCCGAGCATCCGCTGCGCGGACATGGCGGCCACGGCGGGCGCGGCATGCGGCGCAGGATGTTCGATTCGGGCCATCTGCGGCTCGTGATACTGGAATTGATCGGTGAAACGCCGCGCCACGGGTACGACGTGATCAAGGCGCTCGAAGCCCGCTGCGGCGGCCTGTACAGCCCGAGCCCGGGCGTCGTCTATCCGACGCTGTCGCTGCTCGAGGACCAGGGCTTCGTGACGGTGGAGGTGACGGAAGGCAGCAAGAAGCGCTACACGATCACCGCCGAGGGCAATGCGCATCTCGCGGAAAACCAGCCGTTCCTGAACGCCATCAACGCGCGCCTGGCAGGCGGGCTGCCGCGTCCGGGCCACGACGGGAAACATGCGGAGACACACGGCGACGAGCACGGCAACGAGCACGGCAACCCCGGGCCCGGCGGCCGCGCGCGTTCACCGGAACTGCGCGATGCGTTTCACCGGCTGAAGGGCGCGGTGATCGCGCGGGTGCGCTCGGGCGATCTCGACGCAGAGCGCATCGCGCAGATCCGCGAGATCCTCGCGCGCGCGACACACGAAATCGACCAGCTTTGAACGAGGGGAATTCGCATGAAAGGACATCACTACCGCATCACCGTCGAGCACACGGCCAATCCGAAAGGCACGGACGAACTGCACGCGCCGCTCACGTTCGAGGCGATCAATCACGACGAGGTGCTCGCCATTGTCGATCGCGCGCGGGCGAATTCGGGTTTCCCGCCCGATGAGGCCGCCCAGTTCGCAATGGGGCTCAAGCTGCTCGGCGAGGTCATGCTGAAGCACCGCGACGACCCGCTGTTCGCGGACCTGCGCGAGCCTTATCGCGCGTTCATCGGCAGGGTGAAGGCGCGCAACGCACCCGCGGCATGAGCGTCACGGGCGCGGGGCAGCGCCACGCGCGCATTCAATGGCACACGGGCAGCCGCGCGACGAAACGCGTGCCCGCCTGCGCGGACGAAGTGACCTCGAGCGTGCCGCCATGCGCCTTGACGATCTGCGAGCAGATATACAGGCCGAGCCCGAGTCCGCCGCCCGGCTTGCTGGTCGCGGGACGCCAGTAGGGCTCGAAAACCCGGTGGAGGTCGCCGGCCGCGATCGGCGCGCCCGCGTTCGACACAGCGATGACGAGCAGCGCGCCGTCGATCGATGCATCGACCGTCACGGGCTGATCGGGCGTTCCGTGCGTGAGCGCGTTGCCGAGCAGGTTGGAGACCAGTTGCTGGATGCGCCCGCGGTCGCAATCGACGCAGCGGCCGATCGAGATGCGCTCCACCACCGTGTGGCCCGGATTGGCGTCGCGCAATTCCGCGACCACGTCCGCGAGCGCGGTGCCGAGATCGCCTTCCGCCGCGAGCGACACGCCGATTCCCGTGCCCAGCCGGCCGCGCGCGAAGTCCATCACGTCTTCGATCAGCCGCGACATGCGGCGCGTCGTCGACTGCAGACGGCGGGCGATCGAAACCGTCTCGGGCTCCTGGCTGCGCCGCACGAGCAGCTCGGCGCTCGCGCTGACGGCGGCAAGCGGGTTGCGCAGGTCGTGGCCGAGCACCGCGATGAACTGCTCGCGCAGTTCCGACCCCGCGCGCTCGTTCACGAGCGCCGATTCGGTCTCCAGTTGCCGCCCCTCGCTTTCCAGCTGGAGCGCGATCAGCTCGGCGAAGAGCGTGAACATCGTGACCGTGCGCGGATCGGAGACGACACGCGGACGCGGATCGATCGCGCAGAGGTTGCCGAAATACTCGCCGCTCGATAGCACGATCGGCACCGAAATATAGCTCTCGATGTTGTAGAGCCGCGGCGTGTGGTGGTTGCAGTAGACCGGGTCCCTGCTCGCGTTGTCGATGACCACCGGCTTGCGCGCCGCGCGGGCCTCGATGCACAGCGTCGTGTTGACATCGAGTTGCCCGCCCGCCTTCAGCCCGAACTGGATGTCGTCCTGCACGGCGCAGGCGGTCCAGTTTCCCTCCGTCACGCGCGCGACGGCGGCAAATCCCAGCCCCGTGTTCTTGCAGATGACGCGCAGCATGGAAGGAACGGAGCCGATACGGCCTATCGCCTCAACGTCGCGCGCGATTGCTTCTTTGCTGTCGTTCATCGTGGGCCGGGGCGGGTTCTCGAGTGGCGAGGGATCTCACAATCCTACCTCAGGTTGCCGGCCTTCAATAACGTGGATTCGTTCGGAAAACCCCTTCTCCCGCGCGAAAAAAAACGCGCGGCATGTGATGCGTCCGCGCGTTTTTGCCGTCATGCGACGGGACTCATTGCTGCTGCACGTAGTCGATCCGCTCGACGCCGTTTTCCGTGCCGAGCAGGCACAGATTCGCGCCGCGCGCGGCGAAAAGCCCCACCGTCACCACGCCCGGCCACGCGTTGATCTGCGCTTCCAGCGCGCGCGGATCGGTGATCTTCAGGCCCTTCACGTCGATGATCTCGTTGCCGTTGTCGGTGATGTAGGGCGAGCCGTCCTGCTGCACGCGCACGATCGGCACGCCGCCCGCCGCCGTCACGCGGCGGCCGATCGCCGTGCGCGCCATCGGCACCACTTCGATCGGCAGCGGGAACGTGCCCATCACCTGCACGCGCTTGCTCGCGTCGGCGATGCACACGAACACGTCCGACACCGACGCCACGATCTTCTCGCGCGTGAGCGCCCCGCCGCCGCCCTTGATCATCGCGCCGGCGGCGTCGATTTCATCGGCGCCGTCGACATACACCGGCAGCGATTCGATGTCGTTCAGATCAAACACCTTGAAGCCGTGCGATTGAAGCCGCGCCGTGGAGGCAAGCGAGCTCGATACCGCGCCGCGGTAGCGCGCCTTCGATCTGGCGAGCGCATCGATGAAGCAGTTCGCCGTCGACCCGGTGCCGACGCCGATCACCGCGCCCTCAGGCACGGTCGCATTCACGTAGTCGGCCGCGGCGGCGCCGACCAGTTGCTTGAGTTCGTCTTGAGTCATAGGAATAAGACCAGAGAGTGAGACAGCGAGAGGGAAACCGTGATTTTAGCGGACCTTCGACGCCGCTCCCAACGCTACGACCACGCCCGCAGGAAGCCGAGCGGATCGTGCGAACGCGCGACCGAGGCAATGAACGCGAAGGCGACGATCGCGAGCACGCCGCACACGGCGCGGGCGCCCTTCGTGCGGCCGCGCTTGAGCGCGAACGCGCCGAGCACGACATAGACGACGAGCGCACCGATCTTCGCCAGGAGCCACGCCGCATTCGGCCCGAAGCCGATGATCGCGACGAGCACGGCCGCGCTCGCAAGGAGCGCCGTATCGACGATGTGCGGCACGATCTTCGTCGCGCGCCGGTGCAGCAGCGGCGAATCGGCGAGCATCCAGATCCAGCGCAGCACGAAGCCGGCGATGCTCAGCGCCGCGCAGGCCATGTGCAGCGCGCGCAGCGGGATGAAGAGTTCGGCCATCGTCGGTCGTCCTTCAGGAGCGTGTCAGGGGAAACGTCAAGGAAAATACTTGTCGAGGAGCGCGGCGGCGATCGCGTCGCTCTCGGCATCCGGGTTGCCCGCGTAATCGGCCGGGCGAAAATGCATCTGGAACGCGCTGAAGACGCGGCGGGTCTTTTCGTCGAGCACGCCGTCGGTCGCGACCGCGTAGCCGTAGCGCCGCAGCTTGTCCTGCAGCAGCTTCACGTCGGCGGGCGCCTTCGGATCGCGCCCCGCGAGATGCCGCGCCACGGCGGCGGCGTCCGGCCATGCGCCGATGCCCGCATCGTACAGCGTGCGCCAGGGGAAAAGCGGGCCCGGATCGATCTTGCGCTGCGGCGCGATGTCGCTGTGACCGACGACGCGCGTAGGCGGGATGCGGTAACGCGTGACGATGTCTTTCGCCAGGCGCACGAGCGCATCGACCTGGGCGGGCGGATACGGCTGCCACGTGCGCCCCTGCGGCGTATCGACAGGACCGAGATTCACGTTCTCGATCCCGATCGACGCTGCGTTCAGCTCCGTCGTGCCCTGCCATTCGCTCACGCCGGCGTGCCACGCGCGCTGTTCCTCGGGCACGAGCTGATAGACCACCGGCTCGCCGCCCTCGGTGTGCGGCGCGTCGGGCACGACGTAGTGGGCGCTCACGCCGCCGCCCGTCAACACGGCGAGCGAGCCCGCCTCGTCGATTTCGGTGTAATGCACGACGAGAAAGCGCACGCGGGAGTCGGCGTTCTTCGCCTGGTAGCTGCTGTCGGCGATGTAGGTGCCGCGATCGGTCTTCGTCACGGTGCAGGCGCCAAGCAATGTGCAGAGGAGCACGCCGAGAAGCGCGCGGAGAAGCGCGGCTGCGGGAAAGCGCACGATCATCGGCGCGTCATTTCTTTACCGAACGCTGCCGCACCGCTTCGAACAGACACACGCCGCTCGCCACCGAGACGTTCAGGCTTTCCACCGTGCCCGCCATCGGGATGTGCATGATCTCGTCGCAGGTCTCGCGCGTGAGGCGGCGCATGCCCTCGCCTTCCGCGCCGACCACGATCGCGATCGGGCCGTCGAGCTTCGTCTCGTAAAGGCTCGCGCTCGCCTCGCCTGCCGTGCCGACCACCCACACGCCCGCTTCCTTCAGTTCGCGCAGCGCGCGCGCCAGGTTCGTCACCGTGATGTACGGCACGTTCTCGGCGGCGCCGCTCGCGACTTTCGCGGCGGTCGCGTTGAGCCCCGCCGAGCGGTCGCGCGGCGCGATCACGGCGTGGGCGCCGGCGGCGTCGGCCACGCGCAGGCACGCGCCGAGATTGTGCGGATCGGTGACGCCGTCGAGCACGAGCAAAAGCGGCGTGCCGGAGACGCCGTCGAGCAGTTCGGCCAGGTTCTGCGCGAGCGGCATGTCGTGCGCGCGCGCGACCACGCCCTGATGCCCGACGTTGCCCGCGAGGCCCCACAGGCGCGATTCGTCGGCGGCGATCAGGCGCACGCCGGCTTCCTTCGCGGCGCGCAGGAAGTCCTGCATGCGACGATCCTTGCGCGTGGGGTCGTACAGCACCTCCTCGATCGTCGATGCATCCGCGCGCAGGCGCGCGGTCACCGCGTGAAAACCGTAAAGAACCTTGAGACGTGACATGACTAACCCAAACCTTCAATAAGAAAACCAAAACGCGGCCCGGCGCGCGTATTGCGCACCGGGCCGCGCATCGTGAAATGCCGCGCCGTGCCTGCGGGACTCGCGCTTCAACGCTTCTTGCGCGCCGGACGGCCCTGTGCCGCGGACTTCGGCGCCGCGCCGCGCTTCTTTGCGACGCCCGCGTCCTTCGCCGCCGCGAGCGCCGGCGCGCCCTTCTTGCTGCCGCCGCGCCGCCGCGTGCTGGGCGTGTCGTCGGTGACGAACGAACGGATGCGCGGACCCGCCGCCGCCGCACCGTTGCCCGCATGCTCGGGCACGCTCGGCGCAATGCGTCCCGAAGGCGGCTTCACCGGCGTGTCCCGCACGAGCCGGAAGTCGATCTTGCGCGAATCCAGATCGACGCGGCTCACCTGCACGCGCACGCGGTCCGACATCCGGTAGCGGATGCCGGTGCGCTCGCCGCGCAGTTCGTTCTTGATCTCGTCGTACTGGAAGTAGTCAGAGCCGAGTTCCGTGACGTGCACGAGCCCTTCGATGAAGAGCGAATCGAGCTGCACGAAGATGCCGAACGACGTCACGCCGTTCACCATGCCGCCGTATTCCTCGCCGAGCTTGTCGCGCATGAAATAGCACTTGAGCCACGCCTCGACGTCGCGCGAGGCCTCGTCGGCACGCCGTTCGTTCGACGAGCAATGCAGCCCGAGCTCCTCCCAGATCGCGACGTTGTTGCGCGAGCGGCTGCGCGATTCGTCGTCGGCTTTCTGCATTTCGCGGGCGGCTTTCGTCAGGCCCGTGCTGAGCGAAATGTCGTGGCCGATCTGGGGCTGGTACTTCTTGCCCTGCAGGATCGCGTAGATCGCGCGGTGCGTGAGCAGGTCCGGATAGCGGCGTATCGGGCTCGTGAAGTGCGCGTACGCCTCGTAGGCAAGACCGAAGTGCCCGATGTTGTCCGGGCTGTAGACGGCCTGCTGCATCGAGCGCAGCACCATCGACTGGAGCATCTGCGCGTCGGGCCGGTCGCGGATCTGCGCCATCAGCGCGGCGTAGTCGCTTGCGTGCGGCTTGTCGCCGCCCGTCAGCGTGAGACCGACGCCGCGCAGAAACGCGCGCAGGTTCTCGAGCTTCTCGGGCGTCGGGCCCGCATGAACGCGATACAGCCCCGCATGCTTGTGGCGCTTCAAAAAGTCCGCCGCGCAGACGTTCGCGGCCAGCATGCACTCCTCGATCAGCCGGTGCGCGTCGTTGCGATGGCGCGGCACGATCTGCTCGATCTTGCCCTGCGCATTGCAGACGATGTAGGTCTCCGTCGTGTCGAAGTCGATCGCGCCGCGCTTCTGGCGCGCCGCATGCAGCGACTTGTAGACGCCGTAGAGGTTCTGCAGGTACGGCAGCAGATCGGCGCGGCGCGCGGCTTCCGGCCCCTTCGTGTTGGCGAGCACCGCCGCCACCTCGGTGTACGTGAGGCGCGCCGCCGAGTGCATCACGCCCGGGTAGAACTGGTACGCCTTGATCTCGCCGCGCGACGTGATGACCATGTCGCAGACGAGCACGCAGCGGTCCACGTTCGGATTGAGCGAACAGAGCCCGTTCGAGAGCTTCTCGGGCAGCATCGGAATCACGCGGCGCGGGAAATACACCGACGTGCTGCGATCGAGCGCATCCACGTCGAGCGGCTCGTTCGGGCGCACGTAATGCGAGACGTCCGCGATCGCGACCAGCAGCCGGAAACCCGTGCCGCGCCCGACTGTCATCGGCTCGCAATACACGGCGTCGTCGAAGTCGCGCGCGTCCTCGCCGTCGATCGTGACGAGCGGCACGTCGCGCAGGTCCACGCGATGGCGGACGTCCGCCGGCCGCACTTCGTCCGGCAGTTTCGCGGCGGCGGCGAGCGCGGCCTCGCCGAACTCGTGCGGCACGCCGTACTTGCGCACCGCGATCTCGATTTCCATGCCCGGATCGTCGATATCGCCGATCACCTCCACCACGCGGCCGAGCGGCTGCGAATGGCGGCTGGGAAAGTCGGTGAGTTCCACCGACACCACCTGCCCCACCTTCGCCTTCTTCGGATTCTGCGTGATCAGGATGTCGTGGCCGATGCGCTTGTCTTCCGGCACGAGGATGAGCGCGCCGTTCTCGTTGATAAGCCGGCCGATGATCCGCTTGTTCGCGCGGTCCGTCACCTCGACGATGTGCCCTTCCGGCCGCCCGCGGCGGTCATACCCGACGATGCGCGCGAGCACGCGGTCGTTGTGCATGACCTTCTGCATTTCGCCGTTGGGCAGGAACAGGTCGTCCTGGCCATCGTCGCGGATCAGGAAGCCGAAGCCGTCGCGATGGCCCTGCACGCGGCCCGCGACGAAATTGGACGGATGAGTGAGTTGATAGTGGCCGCGCTTGTCGAGCCGGATCTGCCCGTCGCGCTCCATTGCTGCCAGTCGCTTGAAAAATCCTTCGCGCTCCTGGCGCTTGATCGACAGAGCTTCGGCGATGTCATTCGCGGCGTGCGGCGTTTCGCTCGTGCGCAACACGCCGAGAATTTCTTCGCGGCTCGGAATCGGATAGGGATATTTGCTCAAGGGCTTATCGATGATTTCTTCTCGTTGGCTGGACGTTGCAGTGAATGCGCAAGTGAATGGATAGCCAGCTCGCGGCGGGCTCGCCCGGCGGCTATGTTCGCGAGTCATTCTAACACCCGTCATCGAGGCCACACGGGGCTTGCAGGGCGGCTGCGCGGGCCTTTGGAGCCAATCCCGGTCCCGATCTCAAAATGCTTGACAGCCTGCGCGGCCGCGATATAATTGCGTTCTTTGCTGCACACGCACCCTTGCCCAGGTGGCGGAATTGGTAGACGCACTAGGTTCAGGTCCTAGCGGTGGCAACACCGTGGAGGTTCGAGTCCTCTCTTGGGCACCATTCGCAGATTGAGCGCGATTGAGGTAGTACAAGTTGTAGTACGGTTGTAGTACGCGCAGCACAGGTAGCACGCTAAAAGGCCCGCCATCGCGGGCTTTTTTGTTTTCCGGCGTTCATCGCGGCATGCGCCGGACCGGGATCGCGCGAGCGTCGGCGCTCACACCGCGCCCTGTCAGCCACCGTCAGCCACCCACGACGACACGCCGCCTCTGCAGTTGCAACTGCCCATCCGTTCCGACCGACTCCGCGTCGCACGCCATCACCCGGTCTCCTGCCCACTTCGGATCACGGCAGTTCTTCGATTCGAGGATCTTCTTTCCCGCGTCGTCGAAGACCAGCACGCCGTGAACCACGTGCCCCGACAAGAGCCCCCGCACACATTCGAACGCGACGTACGCGCGCTGCGCACTCGCATCGGCCGGATCGACGCAGTCGTTGTCCAGCAGAAGATGCCTGCCCTTGCGGTTCGCGAGGACCACACGCTCGCGGCGCCCTTCGAGCAGATCGTCCGGCTCGCTCACGAAGTAGCGAACGATGATGAGACTGCGGCCGTCGTTGAGCGGCCGCAGGAGCGTGAGGCGATCACCCGCTTCCCACTTCGAGGCGCCCTCGGGAATCCGCGCGATCGAGCGATCGACGACACTCGCCCTCAGCGCGAGCAGCGAGCCGGGACGCACGTCGCAAGGCCTCAGGTAGGCGTCCGGGACCAGCTTGCGGATGCGCTGCCGCGCGGCCAGCGCGGGCTTGTCCGCCGTGGCCGTGGCGGCCACCCAGGTGAACACGTTCTGCTTGTCGCCGCAGTCGGCCGTCTGGATGACGAACCCGTCGGGAACGAGCCGGTAGAGCGGCTCGGCCCTCTTCGCAATCCCCGCCGCGGAAGGATCGCTCGGGCCGGCCACGAGCCACAGCCGCTCCGCGCTTGCCGGCAGCGCGACGGCAAAGAAGAGCGCCGCCGCGCACATCAGGCGCCGCGCTCCGGCACGCATCCCGGGTACTGCGCGACTTGCGCGACGGCCTGAGTCGCGGCGCCGAACATCGGCGGGCACGTCGCTGCACAGGCTCGTCGTTCCGGGTTCCGCTGGCATCGGCAGCGCGCGCATCCATGGGTCCTTGGCTCGGAATGGTTGGACTTCAGTCTAGAAGCACCGCTACGGCGGGTCAACGAATCGGGAACGCCCGACGGCGCGAGCCCTCTTCGTTCAACGCCGATGCGCAGGCCCGCACCACTTTCCAATTGACACCATTTCCGAACCCGCTAAAATAGCGGGCTTGCTGTACCCCTTGGCCCAGGTGGCGGAATTGGTAGACGCACTAGGTTCAGGTCCTAGCGGTGGCAACACCGTGGAGGTTCGAGTCCTCTCCTGGGCACCAAGGTCCCTTCAGTAGCGATAAGCAACAAGCAAGCGGCAGCAAACCGATCACCCCACAGAACGTCGTTCGTGGGGTTTTTTGTTTTCAGCACGTTTTCAAACGCCCCCGCGCCGCGCAATACAAATTCAATTCAATGTTCTTTCATTTTATTTATATCCCGTGATATTCGAACGGAATATGAATCCTGACCGTATCGATTAATAAAAATATCACACGGGTTAATACGGATTTTTCCGTGCTTTACGAGCAGTTGATTAAACGTCGGCGTACACTCGTTCGTGCCCGGAACCGCGGGCGCCTCGTGCGGCCGGGCCGCTCGCCCTTCCAGCCGCATCGCAATCCGATCAGACCAATCGCATAAAAACGGGAGAACACGCCGATGAGCTGGACGCGCGAACAGAGAAACGTGACGATTGCCGCCTATTTGGGCTGGACACTCGATGCATTCGATTTTTTCCTGATGGTTTTCGTATTGAGGGATATCGCCGCCGAATTCAATACGAAAATCCCCGCCGTCGCAGTCGCGATTACGCTCACGCTCGCCATGCGTCCCTTGGGCGCGCTGATCTTCGGCCGGCTCGCCGACAAGTTCGGCCGACGCCCGACGCTGATGGTCAACATCGCGTGCTATTCGCTGCTGGAACTGCTCTCCGGTTTTTCGCCGAACCTGATGACGCTGATCGTCCTGCGCGCCCTCTTCGGCATCGCGATGGGCGGCGAATGGGGCGTCGGCTCCGCGCTCACGATGGAAACGGTCCCGCCGAAAGCGCGCGGCTTCGTCTCGGGCCTGCTGCAGGCGGGCTATCCGAGCGGCTACCTGCTCGCGTCGATCGTGTTCGGCGTGCTGTATCAGTATGTCGGCTGGCGCGGCATGTTCTTTATCGGCGTGGCGCCGGCGCTGCTCGTCCTCTACGTGCGCGCGCACGTGCCGGAGTCGCCCGCGTGGCGCGCGATGGAAAAGCGCCCGCGCCCGGGCCTCTTGCTCACGCTCAAGCAGAACTGGAAGCTCTCCGTCTACGCGATCGTGCTGATGACCGCGTTCAATTTCTTCTCGCACGGCACGCAGGATCTCTACCCGACCTTCCTTCGCGAACAGCATCACTTCGAGCCCCACACGGTGTCGTGGATCACCATCGTGCTGAATATCGGCGCGATCATCGGCGGGCTCTTCTTCGGCTCGATGTCGGAGAAAATCGGGCGGCGCTGGGCGATCTTCATCGCGTCGCTGATCGCGCTGCCGGTGCTGCCGCTCTGGGCGTTCTCGAGCGGCCCGGTCGCGCTCGCCTCCGGCGCATTCCTCATGCAGATCTCGGTGCAGGGCGCGTGGGGCGTGATTCCGGTGCACCTGAACGAAGTCTCGCCCGACGAGATCCGCGCAACCTTCCCCGGCCTCGTGTACCAGCTCGGCAACCTGCTCGCTTCGGTGAACGCGACGCTGCAGGCGTCGCTCGCCGTCACCCACGACAACAACTACGGGATGGCGATGGCCATTGTCGCGGGCACGGTCGCGGTGGTGATCGCGGGGCTCATCTTCTTCAGCCGGGAGCGGCGCGGCATCGACATGACGCAGTCGGCGCGGCACGTCGGGGCGGCGACCTAGCGGCTTTCGCGCGCAGCCCAAGGGCAGGAACGCAAGGCGCCTGCGGGCGCCTTGCATCATTTAGAGATGGCGCTCGATGAAAAAAACTTGCCGATGCGTCCGATCATTTTTATCTTGAAAGGTAAACACAAGTTTCGGTCAGGGAGTCGAATCGCATCTTCGCGGCCGGCCCGCCGGCACAGGAGGCGCACGTGGCAGTCCGTTTCAGCGTGGTCTCGCGTGCCGGGGCGGGGCTTGCGACCAGCGACGCTCGTTTGCGCCGCCCCCCGGTGACACGGATTCCCGCGACGCGCTCGCCCCACCCCGACGAAACCCACGGTCGCGACCGACCGCCCCACCCCCAAAACGCTTACGGCCCGCCCGGCCGCCCCCGCGCCCGCTCGCGCCCGCCCGAACCGATCGCGGTCGAGACCGCCTCGCGCCGCGCCGCGCCCGGTGCTTGCGGGAACGCCGGATGCTGCCTCCCGCAAACCGGGTCCTCGCGATAGAACATCGAAGCAAACAGAGAGGGAGGTTGTCATGACAGCAGGCTTCGTGATCGCGCTCGTAGTCATAAGCGGCGCGCTCGTCTACATGCGGGCGCACGCCGCCGCTTGGCTCGCCTGCATGGCCGCGTGGGTCGCGGGCGGGTGGTTCGCGGGCGTCACCGGCCCGGTCACGACGACGCTCCTCGCGCTCGTCCTCGTGCTGCCCGCGCTCGTGCTCGCGATCCGGCCGCTGCGCCGCGCGCTCGTGACGCGCCGCCTCTTCGGCGTGTTCAGGAGGATCCTGCCGGAGATGTCGCCGACCGAGCGCGACGCCATCGAAGCGGGCACCGTCTGGTGGGACGCCGCGCTCTTCTCCGGCCGCCCGCACTGGGACACGCTGCTCGCGCACGGGCCGGCGACGCTCACCGCCGAGGAGCAAGGCTTCATCGACAACGAATGCACGCGCCTGTGCGACCTCGCGAACGACTGGGACACGACCGCCGTCTGGCAGGACCTGTCGCCCGAAACGTGGGCGTACGTCAAGGAGCAGGGCTTTCTCGGCATGATCATCCCGAAGCAGTACGGCGGGCGGCAGTTCTCCGCCTACGCGCACTCGCAGGTGATCATGAAGCTCGCGACGCGCTGCTCCGCGGCGGCCGTCTCGGTGATGGTGCCGAATTCGCTCGGCCCCGCCGAACTGCTGATGCACTACGGCACCGAGGACCAGAAGAACCACTATCTGCCGCGCCTCGCGCGTGGCGACGAGATTCCCTGCTTCGCGCTCACGAGCCCCTACGCCGGTTCCGATGCCGCCGCGATTCCGGACGTCGGCATCGTGTGCCGCGGGCTGCACGACGGCCGCGAGACGCTCGGCTTCAAGGTGACCTGGAACAAGCGCTACATCACGCTCGGGCCGGTCGCGACGGTGCTCGGCCTCGCGTTTCGCGCGCTCGACCCCGATCATCTGCTCGGCGAGGGCGACGAACCCGGCATCACCTGCGCGCTGATTCCGACGCGCCATCCAGGGGTCAACATCGGGCGGCGCCACTGGCCGCTCAATGCGGTGTTCCAGAACGGCCCGAACTGGGGACGCGACGTCTTCATTCCGCTCGACTGGGTGATCGGCGGGCGCGCGCAGGTCGGCAACGGCTGGCGCATGCTGATGGAATGCCTCGCGGCGGGACGCGCGATCTCGCTGCCGTCGTCCAATGTCGGGATGGCGAAGCTCGCCGTGCGCGGCACCGGCGCCTACTCGGCCGTGCGCCGCCAGTTCAGGACCGCGGTCGGCAGGTTCGAGGGCGTGCAGGAAGCGCTCGGCCGCATGGGCGGCAACCTGTACGTGATGGACGCGGCGCGCAAGCTCTCCGCGCAGGCGGTCGATCTCGGCGAAAAGCCGTCGGTGATCTCGGCCATCGCGAAATATCACATCACCGAGCGCGCGCGGCAGGTCATCAATGACGGCATGGATGTCGTCGCCGGCAAGGGCGTCTGCATGGGGCCGTCGAATTTCCTTGCGCGCGCCTACCAGCAGGTGCCCATCTCGATCACGGTCGAGGGCGCGAACATTCTCACGCGCTGCCTGATCATCTTCGGGCAAGGGGCGATCCGCTGTCATCCCTACGTGCTGAAGGAAATGACCGCGACGCGCGAACCCGACCGCGCGAAGGCGCTGCGCGATTTCGACGCCGCCCTCTTCGGCCATGCCGCTTTCGTCGCGTCAAACGTGATGCGCAGCCTCGTGTTCGCGCTCGGCGGCAGCTTTCTCATTCCGGCGCCCGCCCGCGCCGACCCGCGGCTCGCACGCTACTACCGCGGGGCGACGCGCCTGTGTACCACGTTCGCGCTCGTCGCCGATGTGTCGATGTTCGTGCTCGGCGGCGAGCTCAAGCGCCGCGAGCGTCTGTCGGGGCGGCTCGGCGACGTGCTCTCGCAGCTCTACCTGATTTCCGCGACACTCAAGCGCTTCGAGGACGACGGCCGCCCCGAGGCCGACCTGCCGCTCGTGCGCTGGGGCGTCGAGGATTCGCTCGCGCGGGCGCAGACAGCCATCGACGGCGTGCTCGCGAACTATCCGCGCCGCCTGCCGGCGGCGCTCCTGCGAGCGCTCGCCTATCCGTTCGGGATGCCGCACCGGGTGCCCGGCGACGCGCTCGGCAGCGCCATCGCCGAGCTGATGCAGACGCCCGGCGACGCGCGCGAGCGCCTTATCGCGGACTCGTACGCGCCGCGCGCCGAGGTCGATCCGCTCGGGTACGGCGAGCTGGTGTTCGCGCTCAATCCGCGCTACTCGGCGATCGAGCAGAAGCTGCGCGACGCGGTGAAGCAAGGCGTGATCGCGCCGATGCCGCAGAGCCTTCCCGAGCTCGACGCCTGGGCCGCCGACGCCGAGGCGCGCGGCCTCGTCGACGCCGCCGAGCGCCAGTTGCTCGCCGATTACGCCCACTACGGCGCGCTGGCCGTGAAGGTAGATGACTTCCCCGCCGACTTCGGTATGCTCGAAGCATTGCAGCGACGCAAGGAGGCGCTCGAGCGTGAACTGGACGAAGCCATTGCCTGACACCATGAAAGACCGCTATCTGAAGTTCGTGAACTCGCCGTTCGGCGCGAGCGTCGCGCGTTCGATCGGCTTGCCGAGGCCCGAAGTGCTGCGCCGCTACCGCGCGGACCAGCCGGAGTTCGGCGGCATGGCCGCGATCGGCGCGGGTCCGTCGCCGGCGCTTTTCGAGACGCTGATCGACATTCTCGGCGCGCTCGGCATGACGGGCGTCGCGCACGAGAGCGCGCGCGGCTGGCTGCCGCTTGCCAACAGCCGCGGCGCGATGAGCGGGCGCTTCGAGCCGCAGGCGCCGGATGCGTCGGCGAGCGAGCGCGTGCAGGCGCTGATCTTCGACGGCACCGGCATTGCCGAAAGCACGCAGTTGCGCTCGCTTTACGGCTTCTTTCACGACGGCATCCGCTCGGTCGCGAAAAGCGGCCGGATCATCGTGCTCGGCCGTCCGCCCGGCTCGTGCGCCGACCCTCACGCCGCCACGGCACAGCATGCGCTCGAAGGCATGACGCGCTCGCTCGGCAAGGAAGCGCGCAGCGGCATCTCGTCGAACCTCCTCCAGGTCGCGCCGGGCGCCGACATCGAAGCGACGCTGCGCTTCTTTCTCTCGCCGCGCTCGGCCTACGTGTCGGGCCAGGCGGTTCGCATCGACGCCGCGCCGGCCGCACCACCGGCCGCGAAGCCCGCCGACTGGCGCCGCCCGCTCGAAGGCCGGCGCGCGCTCGTGACGGGCGCGGCGCGCGGCATCGGCGCATCGATTGCGGGCGTGCTCGCGAGCCAGGGCGCGCACGTGATCGGCCTCGACGTGCCGCCCGCGAAGGACGCGCTCGATCAGACCATGCTCGCGATCGAGGACGCGTCGCCCTCGGGCGGCGCCCACGCGGCGCTCGTCGCCGATATCGCCGCGCCCGGGGCGAGCGCCGAGATCGCGGCGGCGCTCGCCGCGATGGGCGGCATCGATATCGTCGTGCACAACGCGGGCATCACGAAGGACAGGACCATTGCCAAGATGACGCGCGAGGCGTGGGACAGCGTGATCGACATCAACCTGTCGGCGCAGGAGCGCATCGACGACGCGCTCCTCGCGCAAGGCGTGCTGCGCGAAGGCGGCCGGATCATCGGCGTGTCGTCGATCAGCGGCATCGCGGGCAATCTCGGCCAGACCAATTACGCGACGTCGAAGGCCGGCGTGATCGGGCGCGTGCGCAGCATGGCGCCCGTGCTGCGCACGCGCGGCATCACGATCAACGCGGTAGCGCCGGGCTTCATCGAAACGCAGATGACGGCCAGAATGCCGCTCGGCCTGCGCGAAGCCGGCAGGCGCATGAACTCGATGAGCCAGGGCGGACAGCCCGTCGACGTGGGAGAGACCGTGGCATGGCTCGCGAGCCCCGGCTGCACGGGGATCACGGGCAACGTCGTGCGCGTGTGCGGCCAGAGCCTGATCGGAGCCTGACGATGCAGGCGCTCCCCACCCAGCGCGCACGCACCGTGGTCGTGGAGACGCTGCCGCCGCCCGCGAAGCTGTACGGCCGGGCGCTGCCCGGCCTTTTCAAGCGCGCGCACGCAGCTCAATTGCCTGCGCTGCGGCTCGTGCGTCCGAGCGTCACGCTCGATGCCGAGCAGATCGGCCGCTATGCGCGGGTGTGCGGCTTCATCCCCGAGCAGGGCGTGCCGCTCACCTTCCCGCACGTGCTCGCGTTCCCGCTGCATCTGATGCTGCTCACCGACCCGGCATTTCCGTGGCCCGCGATCGGGCTCGTTCATCTGGCGAATACGGTGCGCCTGCGCAGCGCGCTCGCGGCCGGGCAGGCGCTGCGCGTGGAAGTGGAAAGCGGGCCGCTCGTCGCGCACGAAAAGGGCCAGGCGTTCACGCTGCATACGCGCATCTACCGCAGCGGCGAGGCGGTCTGGGACGGCGACAGCGTCTACCTCAAGCGCGGCGTGCTCGGCCAGCCGGTCTCGAGCGGCGACGCGAAGGGGCCCGCGCCGCTCCTCGCCCGCGAGGCGCGCTGGCAACTGCCCGCGCAGCTCGGGCGCGACTACGCGAAGGCGTCCGGCGACTTCAACCCGATTCACCTGCACACGCTGACGGCGAAGGCGTTCGGCTTTCCGCGCGCGATCGCGCACGGCATGTGGACGCTCGGACGCACGATCGCAGCGCTCCATCCGTCGAAGACGGTGCGCTCGGCCGTCGCGCACGGCGACTTCAAGCTGCCGCTCTTTTTGCCCGGCGAAGCCACGCTCTGGAGCGCGGCGCCCTCGCCCACGTCGCGCGACTTCGAGGTGCGCGACCTCGCCGGCGACAAACCGCATCTGCGCGGCCGGTTCGAATGGGAGCTGCCATGAGACGCATCGCTGCGCGCCCGCCGGTTTTCCTGATTTTCACGACTGCACCGATTGTCCCGATCATGAAACCCGCCGAGACCCGCACATGACCGCTTCCGCCCTTCCCGCCGTGCGCCGCGTCGCGATCATCGGCAGCAACCGCATTCCCTTCGCGCGCTCGAACACGGCGTACGCGACGGCGTCGAACCAGGACATGCTGACCTTCACGCTGCACGGCCTGATCGACCGCTACGACCTGCATGGGTTGCGTCTCGGCGAAGTCGCGGCGGGCGCCGTCATCAAGCATTCGCGCGACTTCAACCTCACGCGCGAGGCGCTCCTCGCCACGACGCTCGCGAAGGAAACGCCCGCCTACGACGTGCAGCAGGCCTGCGGCACGGGCCTGGAAGCGGCGATTCTCGTCGCCAACAAGATCGCGCTCGGGCAGATCGACGCGGGCATTGCGGGCGGCGTGGACACGACCTCCGACGCGCCCATCGGCGTGAACGAGCGCATGCGCAGGATCCTGCTGGAAGCGAACCGCAGCAAGTCGGCGGGACAGCGCGTCGGCGCGCTCGCGAAACTTCGCCCCGGCATGCTGTTCAGACCGCTTTTGCCGCGCAACGTCGAGCCGCGCACCGGGCTTTCGATGGGCGAGCACTGCGAGCTGATGGCCAAGCGCTGGAAGATCTCGCGCGAGGCGCAGGACGAGCTTGCCCGCGAAAGCCATCTCAAGCTCGCGGCCGCCTATGAGCGCGGCTTTCTCAACGACCTGATGACGCCCTACAAGGGCCTCGCGCGCGACAACAACCTGCGCCCCGACATCACGCTCGAGAAGCTGAACGCGCTCAAGCCCGTGTTCGACCGCGACGCCGGCACGCTCACCGCGGGCAATTCGACGCCGCTCACCGACGGCGCATCCGCCGTGCTGCTCGCGTCGGAGGAATGGGCGGCCGGCCGCAACCTGCCTGTGCTCGCCTACCTCGCGTTTTCGGCGACGGCCGCCGTCGACTATGTCGACAAGAAGGAAGGCCTTCTGATGGCGCCCGCCTACGCCGTGCCGCGCATGCTCGCGCGCGCGAACCTGAGCCTTCCGGACTTCGACTTCTACGAGATCCACGAGGCCTTCGCCGCGCAGGTGCTGTGCACGCTGAAAGCCTGGGAAGACGAAGAGTACTGCCGCACGGCGCTCGGTCTCGACGGGCCGCTCGGGTCGATCGAGAGCACGCGGCTGAACGTGAACGGCAGCTCGCTCGCGACCGGCCATCCGTTCGCGGCGACGGGCGGACGCATCGTCGGCAGCCTCGCGAAGATGCTGTCGAAGGCGCCGCGGCCCGGCGACGGCCGGCCGTTGCGCGGCCTGATCTCGATTTGCGCGGCGGGCGGCCAGGGCGTCGTCGCGATACTGGAACGCTGAGCCGGCCGCAGGAGACTCGAGCGCCGGCCTCGACGCCGGCGCCGCATGACAAAGCGCCACGCGGCGCGAATGGAGACACACGATGAACCCGCTCGAGGCATCGCCCCGCCCGGCCGCGCCGGACACGCCGCACGCAACCGACGGCATCTGGTATGGGTCGTATCCGCCGCACGTGCCGCGCGACATCGACGTGTCGCGCCACCGCTCGCTCGTGCATTTCTTCGACGAATGCGTCGCGCGGTACCGCGAGCGCGTTGCCTACGTGAGCGTCGGCTCGAGCCTCACGTACGACGCCCTCGGCCGCATGGCGCATGCGTTCGCCGCGTACCTCCAGAGCATCGGCGTGCGGCCCGGCGACCGCGTCGCGCTGATGATGCCGAACACGTTCCAGTACCCCGTGACCCTCTTCGGCACGCTATGCGCGGGCGCGATCGTCGTCAACGTCAACCCGCTCTACACGGTGCGCGAGCTCGCGTATCAGCTGAAGGACAGCGGCGCGCAGACCATCGTCGTGTTCGAGAACTTCGCGAAGACGCTCGAGGACGCGCTGCCCGGCACACGCGTGAAGAACGTGATCGTGACCAGCCTGGGCGATCTGCTCGAAAGCGGCATCAACCTGAAGGGCCACGCGCTCAACTTCATCCTGCGCCACGTGAAGAAGACGGTGCCGCCCTACCATCTCCCGCAGGCCGTGCGCCTGTGCGACGCGCTCGACGCCAGGCGCAGGCTCGAGCCCGCGCCGGTGCGCTCGGGCCACGGCGACATCGCGTTCCTGCAGTACACCGGCGGCACGACCGGCGTCGCGAAGGGCGCGATGCTCACGCACCGCAACGTCATCGCGAACCTGCTGCAGGCGACGGCCTGGGTCGAAGGACAGCTCGCAGGCGAAGCCCAAACCGTGCTCACGCCGCTGCCGCTCTATCACATCTATTCGCTGACAGTGAACGCGCTGATCTTCATGGGCCTGGGCGGGCGCAATATCCTGATCGCGAATCCGCGAGACACGAAGCGCATGATGCGCGTCCTGCGCCACGAGACGTTCACCGGCATCACCGCGCTCAACTCGCTCTACAGCGCGTTTCTCGATAACGAAGCGTTTCGCAAGCGCGATTTCTCGAAGCTCAAGCTCGCGATGGCGGGCGGCACGGCGACGCAGAAGGCCGTCGCCGAGCGCTTCCGGCAGGTGACGGGGCAGCCGATCATCGAAGGCTACGGCCTCACCGAATGCTCGCCGATCGTCTCGATGACGCCGGTGGAAATCGGCCACCAGCGGGAATTCGACGGCACCGTCGGCGTGCCCGCGCCCGCGACGCTCGTCCGCATGCGCCGCGAAGACGGCACGTGGGCCGGCGTCGACGAGCCGGGCGAGCTGTGCGTGAAAGGGCCGCAGGTGATGAAAGGCTACTGGAACCGGCCGGAGGACACCGCGCAGGTCATCGACGAGCACGGCTGGCTCGCGACCGGCGACATCGGCGTGATGAATGCGCACGGCTTCATTCGCCTGATCGATCGCAAGAAGGACATGATTCTCGTGTCCGGGTTCAACGTCTACCCCAACGAGATCGAGGACGTGCTGGCGATGCACCCGAACGTGCGCTCGGTGGCGGCGATCGGCATTCCGGATGCGGTCGCGGGCGAGCGCGTCAAGGTATTCGTCGTGCCGCGCGAAAAATCGCTGACGATGGAACAAGTGATCGCTTTTTGTCGTTTACACCTGACAGGCTACAAGGTGCCCGTCGCGGTCGAGTTCCGCGAATCGTTGCCTCAAACGACCATCGGCAAGATACTGCGACGTGAACTGCGCGACGCGGAACTGGCCAAAGCGAAGGACTAGACCACGGAGAACGACTTCATGCCGCATGCCCGAATTCGCCTGAAACCGGCATCGGCCCTACTGCTCGCCTGCGCCGCGTTCTGCTCGCAGGCTTTTTTTCAGGCGCACGCGCAGATCTCGGCGGTGGCGCTCTCCAACCCGGCCGCGGCGGCGGGCACCAGTCCGGTGCGCGCGGCAAGCGACAGCGCCGCGCCGGCCACGCCCGCCGCGCAGGTCGGCAAGCTCACGCTCGATCAGCAGGTCCGCTGGCTCGGCCGCGCGGCCAGAAGCGGCATGCTCGCGAGGATGCAGGATGCGGATCTCGTCGCGCTCTTCCAGTCGCTCGACCCGCTCACGCTGCCGCGCTATCTCAAGGAAGGGCCGAACGGCTACCCGTCATACGAATTCACCATGGTGCGGCGCGAGCGCATCAAGGGCAAATGGCCCGATCAGGCCGATCACATGCTCGTGCGCGTCACGCGCAACCCGTTGCGCATCTATGCGAAGTGGCTGCCGGACGGCGCGCACGCGGGCCAGGAAGTCATTTACGACGAATCGAAGCGCCCTGACCAGATGTACGGCCACCTCGGGGGCCTCCTGAGCGTCGTGCCGCTGTGGGCATCGCTTGACGGACCGCTCGCGCGCGTGCAGTCGAATCACTCGCTGCGCGATCTCGGTCTCGAATACATCACGCAGCAGTTTCTCACGGAGGGCAAGAAGTTCGCCGGTTCCGGCGTCATGCGCCCGAGCAGCATCGCGGTGAAGACGGTGGACGGCGTGCGGGTGGTCGCGTTCACCTACGACATGCCGGGCGGGCAGCCCACCTTCTACGCGAAGAGGGAAATCCTCGGGCTCGACTTGCGTCGCCCGTATTTCCGGGCGGTGGAATCGTTCGACAACGACGGCGATATCTTCGAAAGCATCCTCTTCAAGACGATCACGCCGAAAACCTTCGACGACAGCACCTTCGATCCGAAAAACCCCGACTACAGTTTCTGATCGAGCCACGTCCTCAGACCGCGACACCAAATGTAACAACGCCACCGGCGCGTTTTAAGTTTCGGCTAAGAATCGGCCGATAAATTTCCCGCACTCCATCGACATTCTCGTGGCCACAAGCCACACACCGCCCAAGATAATACAAGGAGTTCGTCATGAACCTCCGGCCAGCATCGGCTCCCGTGCGAGCCATAAAACGGCTCCTGAGCCACCACGAAATCGCCACGCTGCTGCTTTTGCTCTCCGCGCCGATCGACGTCCTGGCGGCCACACCCGATGTCGCCTCGCTGCAGGAATACGGCTACGTCGAGATCGTGTCGCCGACGGCCGGCGAGGCGAAGGTGCAACTGACCCCGGACGGCGACGCAGTCCTGCGCGGACTGGGCGTGACCTGAACGCCGCGGCCGGCGTTCGCGGCCGAACGTGGGGCATCCGATCTCTGCAATAATCGATCGTCCACACAAAACCGATCGACGAGGAGATATCCGCAATGCCCGCCATCGAACCCATTGTTCAACGTGTGCTGCTCACCAACGACGACGGCATCGACGCGCCCGGCCTCGCCGCGCTCGAAGCCGTCGCAGCCGAAATCGCGCATGAAGTCTGGGTCATCGCGCCCGAGCACGACCAGAGCGGCACGTCTCACTCCATCAGCCTGCATTCGCCGCTGCGCGTGAGCCGCCAGGGCGAGCGGCGCTTCGGCGTGCAGGGCACGCCGGGCGACTGCGTCGTCATGGCCGCGCGCCATCTGATGAAGGACGCGCCGCCGACGCTCGTGCTGTCCGGCATCAACCGCGGCGCAAATCTCGGCGTCGAGACGATGTTTTCCGGCACGGTCGGCGCCGCGATGACGGGCCTCCTGCTCGGCTTGCCGTCGATCGCGCTCAGCCAGACGTTCACCGACCGCGAAAACGTCCGCTGGGACACCGCCCGCGCCCTTGCGCCGGGCGTGATCCGCCAGTTGCTTGCGATCTCGCACAATGCGCCCACCTGCCTGAACGTCAATTTCCCCGATTGCGATGCGTCGGCGGCCGGCCCGCTCACGGTGACGACGCAAGGCCTCGGTCTGGTCGAGGGCATCGATGTGCTGACGGAGATCGATCCACGCGGCCTGCCCTACCACTGGCTGCGGTTCCAGCGCGGGCCGCGCGCGAATGCGCCGGAGAGCGAGACGGCCGTGGTGGCGTCGGGCCGGGTGTCGGTTACGCCGTTGCACTTCGACCGCACCGACACCGGCACGTTCGCCACGCTCGAAGCGGGACTTCGGGCCGCGCGCTGACGCGTGCCGCCATTCGCGCGGCGGGTCGCCGGGGTGCTGGTTTGTCTACCCGCCGATCACCGCGCGGAATCACGCATTGGCTGGTTCGAACCGCTGCGCCGGGCGCGAGCCTCGGCGCACGCTTTGCTAGAAGACTTCCTACAAAACGACGTCCGCGCATTCGCGTATTCTGGCGGCCACATCGCGCGGAACAATACGACCAGGCACGACCTGAGCGCGATGACATTTCAGTTCAGGGAGGAAGCATGACGCGTTTCACTGCCTACGCCTTCGGGCGCATGGCGCTTGCCGGGGCGCTCGTCGCATCTGCGGGGCTCGCCATGGCGCAATCGGACACGCCCGTCGGCACATGGCAGACCATCGACGACAGCACCGGCAAACCGAAAGCCATCGTCCAGATCACCGAGGACGACGCCGGCGCGCTCAACGGAAAAATCCTGCGGGGACTCGGTGAAAACGACCAGCCCGAGCGCCGCTGCACCGCCTGTACCGACGCGCGCAAGGATCAACTGGTCAAGGGCATGACGATCATCACCGGAATGAAGCAGGACGGCAGCAACTGGAGCGGCGGCCAGATCCTCGACCCCGAAAGCGGCAAGCTCTACAAGTGCAAGATGCACCTCGAGGACGGTGGCCAGAAACTGGTGGTACGCGGGTATATCGGCGTGTCGCTGCTGGGGCGCTCGCAGACCTGGCTGCGCCAGCAGTAGACGAAAGCGCGACGCAAAAAAGCCGGTCAAGGACGTTCGTCCTTGACCGGCTTTTTTGTTTGCCGTGCGTTGCTTGAGCCAGAACTCACGCCGCCTGGCGGATTCCACCGGGCAGATAGCGCAGCGGCATGATTGCGGGGTCGACCGCCGCATTGTCTGCCTCGGCTGTTGCGGTTGTCCCGGCGGTTGCGACGGATGTCGCGAGTTCCGCGGGCACGCGCATGCGCGATGTCATCAGCGAGTAGAGCCCTTCGCCCGACGGTCCGAACAGTTGCAGCATGACGCGCGCCAGCACGCCGGAGTCGTGCCACGCCTTGAAGCGCCGGTGGCAAGTCTGATACGAAGGATATTTGCGCGGCAGCGTGGACCACGACGCGCCGCTATACATCACCCAGAGCACACCGTTCAGCACGGCACGGGTATTTGCCAGGGGCCGTCCGCGCAGTTCCGAGCGCGGACGCAGTTCGGGCAGCAGCGGTGCCACCATCTGCCATTCTTCATCGGTCATGTCGCGGTAAGGCTTCACGGTTTTCTCCATCCACAAGTAGGCGTGCAGAGAAGATACCGGTCGGCCCGAAGCGCCGACATCAGAGATGTCCGAATCTTGAAATTGAAGAGCAAGCCTTGAGCCGATTGGCCTGCCACGGATTTTTGATTCTCGTATTCAGGTAAGCGAAGTATCGACGATGCGTCGCGGCGTCTCCAGATATTCCTTCGACTGCATCTCGACGATGCGCGAAACCGTGCGCGCAAACTCGTTCGCCATCGGACCTTCGACGTAAAGCTGCTCCGCCGGAACCGCCGCCGACATCAGGAGCTTCACCTTGTGGTCGTAGAACACGTCGATCAACCACGTAAAGCGGCGCGCCTCGGACGCCATGCGCGGCGACATCTGCGGCACGTCGGAGAGAATCACCGCGTGAAAGCGGCTCGCCAACTCCAGGTAGTCGTTCTGCGAGCGCGGGCCGCCGCACAGCGTAGCGAAATCGAACCACACGACGCCGTCCGCACGGCGCAACGCCTTCAGTTCGCGCTTTTCGATGTGCAGAAGCGGGCTTTCGTCGGGGACGGCGGCGAGCTTCGCGAAGTCGGCGCGCAGAGCCTTGTCCGCGGCTGCGCCGAGCGGCGTGTGATACGCCGTCACCTGCGAGAGCGTGCGCTTTCTGTAGTCCGTGCCCGCGTCGACGTTGATCACGTCGAGCTTCGACTTGATCAGCTCGATCGCGGGCAGCAGCCGGTCGCGATGCAGGCCGTCGGGATACAGCGTGTCCGGGTCGTAGTTGGACGTCATCACGAACTGCACGCCGTTGTTGAAGAGGCGGTCGAGCAGCCGGTACAGGATCATCGCATCGGCGATATCGGAGACATGGAACTCGTCGAAGCAGATCAGCCGATAGCGCTTCGCCACGCGCCGCGCGAGTTCGTCGAGCGGGTCGGCCTGCCCCTTCAGCTCCTCCAGTTCACGATGCACCTCGCGCATGAACTCGTGAAAATGCAGCCGCGTCTTGCGCTGCACCGGCACGACGGCGAAGAAGCTGTCCATCAGGAAGCTCTTGCCGCGCCCGACGCCGCCCCACATGTACACGCCGCGCGGCAGATCGGGATGCACGAGGAGCTTCTTGAACGCGTTGGAGCGGCGGGCCTTGTACGCCACCCATTCTTCATAGCAGCGCTGCAGGCGCCCGACTGCCGCGAGTTGCGCCGCGTCCGACTGATAACCCCGAGTCTGCAGTTCGTGTTCGTAGTATTCGTTGACGTTCATGATGCCGCGATGTTGCCCGTGATATGACAAAGGCGAGCGGGATAACTCCCGCCCGCCTTCGTCGTGGTGCCGCCCGGGTGCTGCTGGGAGTTACATGTTGAGCGCGCGCTTGTCGACGGCAAGCGCCGCTTCACGCATGACTTCCGAGAGCGACGGGTGCGGATGGCAGATCCGGCCGATGTCTTCCGACGCCGCCTTGAACTCCATCGCCACCACGGCTTCCGCGATCAGGTCCGACGCGTCCGCGGCAATGATGTGCACGCCGAGGATCTCGTCGGTCTTCGCGTCGGCGATCATCTTGACGAAGCCGTCGGCCTTGTTGATGCCGAGCGCGCGGCCGTTCGCCATCATCGGGAACTGGCCCGACTTGATCTCGCGGCCTTCGGCCTTCAGCTGCTGCTCCGTCTTGCCGACCCACGCGATTTCCGGCTCGGTGTAGATCACCCACGGAATGCAGTTGTAGTCGATATGCGGCTTCTGGCCGTCGATGATCTCGGCCACCAGCACGCCCTCGTCTTCCGCCTTGTGCGCGAGCATCGGGCCGCGCACCACGTCGCCGATCGCGTACACGTTCGGCACGGCGGTCGCGCAGTGATCGTCAACCGGGATGAAGCCGCGCTCGTCCGCCTTCAGGCCGATGGCTTCCAGACCGAGGTTGTCGGTGTTCGGCACGCGGCCGATCGACACGATCAGGCGGTCCGCTTCGAGCTCTTTCGCGTTGCCGTCCTTGTCGGTGTAGGCGAGCGACACGCTGTTGTCGGTCGTCTTCACCTCGCCGATCTTCACGCCGAGGTGGATGTCGAGGCCCTGCTTCTTGAACTGCTTCGCGGCTTCCTTCGCGAGCGCGTCGTCGCATGCACCCAGGAACTGCGGCAGCGCTTCGAGCACGGTCACGTCCGAGCCGAGGCGGCGCCACACCGAGCCGAGCTCCAGCCCGATCACGCCCGCGCCGATCACGGCGAGCTTCTTCGGCACGGCGTCGAACGAGAGCGCGCCCTCGTTGTCGGCGACGATCTTGTTGTCGACCGGAATGTTCGGCAGATGGCGCGCCTTCGAGCCCGTCGCGATGATCACGTTCTTCGCCGTGACTACTTCGGTTTCACCCTCGCCCGACACTTCGATCTGCACGCCGGCGTCCGTCTTGCCGGTGAACTTGCCGTGGCCCTTCAGCCACGTGATCTTGTTCTTGCGGAACAGAAACTCGATGCCTTTCGTCATTTTCTCGACGATGCTTTCCTTGCGGGCGAGCATCTTCGAGACGTCGAGCTTCACATCCGACACATTGATGCCGTGGTCGCCGAGATGCTTCGTGGCATTTTCGAACTCTTCCGACGACGCAAGCAGCGCCTTCGACGGAATGCAGCCCACGTTCAGGCACGTGCCGCCGAGCTTGAGCGCCCCGGCCGGGTTCTTCCACTTCTCGATACACGCAACCGACTTGCCGAGCTGCGCCGCGCGAATCGCCGCGATGTAGCCGCCGGGGCCGGCGCCGATCACGACGACGTCAAATTCCTTGGACATGACTTTCCTTCTCTTGTTGGAGTCGCGGCGCGCGCGAGCCTATCGCGCGCGCCGTGCGTCTCTGAATGTTTACAGATCCAGCAGCAGGCGGGCCGGATCTTCCAGCGCGTCCTTCATCGCGACGAGCGAGAGCACGGCTTCGCGGCCGTCGATGATCCGGTGGTCGTACGACAGCGCCAGATAGTTCATCGGGCGGATCACGATCTGGCCGTTTTCGACCACGGCGCGTTCCTTCGTCGCGTGCACGCCGAGGATCGCCGACTGCGGCGGGTTGATGATCGGGGTCGAGAGCATCGAGCCGAACACGCCGCCGTTCGAGATGGAGAACGTGCCGCCTGTCATTTCATCGATGGAAAGCTTGCCGTCCTTCGCCTTCTGGCCGAATTCGGCGATCTTCTTTTCGATGTCCGCGAGGCTCATCTGGTCCGCGTTGCGCAGGATCGGCACCACGAGGCCGCGCGGCGAGCCGACCGCGATACCGATGTCGAAGTAGCCGTGATAGACGATGTCATTGCCGTCGATCGACGCGTTCACGAGCGGGAACTTCTTGAGCGCGTGGACGGCGGCCTTCACGAAGAACGACATGAAGCCGAGCTTCACGCCGTGTTCCTTCTCGAAGCGGTCCTTGTACTTGTTGCGCAGGTCCATGACCGGCGCCATGTTGACTTCGTTGAACGTCGTCAGGATGGCGTTGGTCTGCTGCGATTCGAGCAGACGCTCGGCAATGCGCGCACGCAGGCGCGACATCGGCACACGCTGCTCCGGACGGTCCTTCAGCCACTGGTCTGCGGATCCGGGCGCCTTCACGTCCGGCAGCGCGGGCTTGGCTGCACGGGCAGCCGGTGCCGGCGCGGCCTTGGGAGCGGAGACCGCGGGAGTGGCCGGCACGGCCGGTGCGCCTTGCGTCGCGGCAAGCGCGTCGCCCTTGGTGATGCGGCCGTCGCGGCCCGAGCCCGCGACCTCGTCGGCCGCGATGCCCTTCTCGGCCAGGATCTTGCCCGCAGCCGGCGATGCGGTGCTGCCAGCACTGGCAGAGGCGGCCGGCGCGGCAGCCTCTGCTGCGACGGGCGCGGGCTTCACTTCGGCGTCGCCGGCAGCGGCAACCGCGGCAGGCGCTGCGCCCGCTTTCGCTTCCGTGTCGATCTTCGCGATGATTTCGTCGGCGATGACGATGTCGCCGTCATGCTTGATCACTTGCGCGAGCACGCCGGCGGACGGCGCGGGCACTTCGAGCACGACCTTGTCGGTTTCGATTTCGATCAGGATTTCGTCTTGCGCGACCGCTTCGCCGGGCTTCTTCTTCCACTGCAGCATGGTGGCTTCCGAAACCGATTCGGAAAGCTGGGGAACCTTGACTTCTACAATAGCCATTCTGATTGTCCTAATACGTGTCTTGTGAGAACGAACCCTGTGGCCGCCGCGCGCATCGATCGATTGCGAGCGCCGCGACGCAGCCACACGAGCGGACCGGAAAGGTTTGCCTGAAACCCGCCCGGCCCTTCAAGGGCCCTTCACGGGCCCTTCGCGCGTTGCACTTACTTCGCGATCGTCTGCGCGCCCTTCAGGCGGCCGAACGCACCTTCGACCAGCGCCTTCTGCTGCTCGTAGTGCTTCGCGTAGTAGCCGACAGCCGGGGAAGCCGAAGCCGGACGCCCGCTGTATGCGAGCTTCTGCCCTTCCTTCATGCCATCGCGCAGGTGGTGCTCGACGTAGAACCAGGCGCCCTGGTTCTGCGGCTCGTCCTGCACCCAGACCACTTCGGTCGCGTTCTCGTACTTCCTGAGTTCCGCGTCGAACTGCTTGTGGGCGAACGGATACAGTTGCTCGATACGCACGATCGCGACGTCGTTCGACTTCGCTTCGCGGCGATGCGCGACGAGGTCGTAGTACACGCGGCCCGAGCAGACCACCACGCGCTTGACCTTCTTCGGCTCGATGGCGTCGTCGACTTCGCCGATCACCGGCTGGAACGAACCCTTCGACAGCTCCGACAGATCCGACACCGCTTCCTTGTGACGCAGGAGCGACTTCGGCGTCGCGATGATGAGCGGCTTCCTGAAAAGACGGATCATCTGGCGGCGCAGCAGGTGGAAGATCTGCGCCGGGGTGGTCGGCTGGACCACCTGCATGTTGTGATCCGCGCACAGTTGCAGGAAGCGTTCGATGCGCGCCGACGAGTGCTCCGGACCCTGGCCTTCGTAGCCGTGCGGCAGGAGCATCGTGAGGCCCGAGACGCGGCCCCATTTCACTTCGCCCGACGAGATGAACTGGTCGATCACGACCTGCGCACCGTTCACGAAGTCGCCGAACTGCGCTTCCCACGCGACGAACGTGTTCGGCTCGGCCGTCGAATAGCCGTACTCGAAGCCGAGCACCGCTTCTTCCGAGAGCACCGAGTCGATCACCGTGAACTTCGCCTGGCCTTCGGCGATGTTCTGCAGCGGGATGTACGTGCCGTCGTTCCAGCGCTCGCGGTTCTGGTCGTGCAGAACGGCGTGACGGTGCGTGAACGTGCCGCGGCCCGAGTCCTGGCCCGTCAGGCGCACCGCGTAGCCGGACGCGACCAGCGAGGCGAACGCCAGATGCTCGCCCATGCCCCAGTCGAGCTTCGCGTCGCCGCGGCCCATCGCGCGGCGATCGTTGATCACGCGCTCGACGAGCGGATGCAGCTTGAAGTTCTCGGGAATCGTCGTGATGCGCTCGGCGAGGCGCTTCAGTTCCGCGAGCGGGACGGCCGTGTCGGCGGCGTCGGTCCACTTGCGGTTCAGGAACGGCACCCAGTCGACCGCGTACTTGCTCTTGTAGTTCGAGAGCACCGGATCGATGGTGTGGTGGCCTTCGTCCATCGCCTGACGGTATGCCTTAACGTAGTTGTCAGCGTCTTGAGCCGTGATCACGCCCTGCTGCACGAGCTTCTCGGCGTAGAGCGCGCGCGTGCCCGGGTGCTTCGCGATCGTCTTGTACATCAGCGGCTGGGTGACGGCCGGCGTGTCCTGCTCGTTGTGGCCGAGCTTGCGGAAGCAGATGATGTCGACGACGACATCCTTGTGGAACTGCGTCCGGAAGTCGATGGCGAGCTGCGTGGCGAGCACGACCGCTTCGGGGTCGTCGCCGTTCACGTGCAGGACCGGCGCCTCGATCATCTTCGCGACGTCCGAGCAGTACAGCGTCGAGCGCGAGTCGCGCGGGTCCGACGTCGTAAAGCCGATCTGGTTGTTGATGACGATATGCAGCGTGCCGTGCGTGCCGTAGCCGCGCGTTTGCGCGAGGTTCAGCGTTTCCATCACGACGCCCTGGCCGGCGAATGCCGCGTCACCGTGGATCTGGACCGGCAGCACTTGCAGGCCGTCTTCGTCGCCGCGGCGGTCCATGCGCGCCTTCGCCGACCCTTCCACCACCGGGTTGACGATTTCGAGGTGCGACGGGTTGAACGCGAGCGACAGGTGAACCGGGCCGCCGTCCGTCGAGACGTCCGACGAGAAACCCTTGTGGTATTTCACGTCGCCGGCCGGCAGGTCGTCAACGTGCTTGCCTTCGAATTCGGCGAAGAGGTCCGCCGGCATCTTGCCGAGCGTGTTCACGAGCACGTTCAGGCGCCCGCGGTGCGCCATGCCGATCACGATTTCCTGCACGCCGTTCTTGCCCGCGTGCCGCACGACTTCGTCCATCGACGCGATGAAGCTCTCGCCGCCTTCCAGCGAGAAGCGCTTCTGGCCGACGTACTTGGTGTGGAGGAAACGCTCGAGCCCTTCAGAGGCGGTCAGCCGGTTGAGGATGTGCTTCTTCTTGTCGGCGGTGAAATTCGGCGTGGAGCGGATCGACTCGAGCTTCTCCTTCCACCAGCGCTTCTGCTCGGGGTCGCTGATGTACATGAACTCGGCGCCGATCGTGCCGCAATACGTGTCGCGCAGCGCCTTCACGATCTCGCGCAGCGTTGCCTGCTCGAAGCCGAAATACAGGTTCTGCGCATGGAACGTCTGGTCCATGTCGGCTTCGGTGAAGTCGTAGAAAGCAGGCTCGAGTTCGGGGATATGCGGACGTTCGCGGCGCTTGAGCGGATCGAGATTGGCCCATTGCGAGCCGAGGAAGCGATACGCGCCGATCAGGGACTGAACATAGACTTGCTTTCGCGCAGTGGCGAGGTCACCGGTGCTTTCGCGCGGAATGAAGGCATTGGCCTTCGCGCGCTGAGCAAACGACTCGACGATCGGGCCATGGGCCACGTCGTTGTGACTCGTTCCGTCCGAGGCAGGCACGTTTTGCAACGCATCGAAATAATCGCGCCAGGTGTCCGGCACCGACGCGGGATTATCCAGATAAGCTTCGTACAGTTCTTCGACGTACGGAGCATTGCCGCCGAACAAATAAGAGTTCAGCTGGAATTGCTTCATCATTTTTACGCTCACCTTTCTTCGAGTTTCTCGAGAAATAGCGGGTTACGAAACCTTCCGCGACACGGCCTGACCGTTTAGCGGATTGCGCGAATCAAGTCTGCTTGGAAGGACCTAAAAATCGGCAACACATCTAACTAGCATAGCACAGTTCACATAGTCGATATAGCCGATGGTCGCAGCCAGACGCTTGCTGCAACAGGGATGTGCGGGCGTTCGATGAATAAAGCAAGGGTGGTTTGCGGCACGCGAAACAATAAAAAAGCCGCCCCAGGGGGCGGCTCGGTGGGCGGCTTCTCATGGATGGCCAGAAGGCCACGGGCCAGGGGAAGGCGGCTACCCTTTCAATCAGTCGACCGCGCCTTCACGGCTCGCGCGACGGCGCTCGTGCTCCTTCAGGTGACGCTTGCGCAGGCGAATCGACTGCGGGGTCACTTCGACGAGTTCGTCGTCGTCGATGAACTCGACCGCATATTCCAGCGACATCTGGATCGGCGGCACGAGGCGCACGGCTTCGTCGGTGCCCGACGAACGCACGTTCGTCAGCTGCTTGCCCTTGATCGGGTTCACGACGAGGTCGTTGTCGCGGCTGTGGATGCCGATGATCATGCCTTCATAGAGCGCGTCGCCCGGCGACACGAACATGCGGCCGCGATCCTGCAGCTTCCACAGCGCATACGCGACGGCCGCGCCATCGTCCTGCGAGATCAGCACGCCGTTGCGGCGCTCGCCGACCGCGCCGTCCTTGACGGGCGCGTAGGAATCGAATGTGTGGCTCATCAGGCCCGTGCCGCGCGTCAGCGTGAGGAACTCGCTCTGGAAGCCGATCAGGCCGCGCGCCGAGATACGGTATTCGAGACGCGTGCGGCCACGGCCGTCGGACGCCATGTCGAGCATTTCGCCCTTGCGGCGGCCGAGTTCTTCCATCACGCCGCCCTGGTGGCCGTCTTCCATGTCGACGGTCAGGTTCTCGTACGGCTCGTGCTTCACGCCGTCGATTTCCTGCATCACCACGCGCGGACGCGACACGGCCAGCTCGTAACCTTCACGGCGCATGTTTTCCACGAGAATGGTCAGGTGCAGCTCGCCGCGGCCCGCCACTTCGAACGTGGTTTCGTCGCCGGTTTCCCGCACGCGCAGCGCGACGTTGTGGTTCAGCTCCTTCATCAGGCGGTCGCGGATCTGGCGGCTCGTGACGAACTTGCCTTCGCGGCCCGCGAGCGGCGACGAATTCACGAGGAAGTTCATCGTGAGCGTCGGTTCGTCGACGGTGATCATCGGCAGCGCTTCGGGCGTTTCCGGCGCGCAGATGGTGACGCCGATACCGATCTCGTCGATACCGTTGATCAGCACGATGTCGCCCGCCTGCGCCTCTTCCACCTGCACGCGCTCGAGGCCGTGGAACGACAGCACCTGGTTGATCTTGCGGTTGATGATCGCGCCGTCCGGGCCCGAGCGCACGGCAACCGCCATGCCTGGCTTGATGCGCCCGCGCGCGATGCGGCCCACGCCGATGCGGCCAACGTACGTCGAGTAGTCGAGCGAGGTGATCTGGAGCTGCAGCGGCGCTTCGGGGTCGGCCGGGCGAACCGGAACGTGCTCCAGGATCGCTTCGAAGAGCGGGCGCATCGTGCCTTCGCGCACTTCGGGGTCGAGCCCGGCATAGCCGTTCAGGCCCGACGCGTAGACGATCGGGAAGTCGAGCTGCTCTTCGGTCGCGCCGAGCTTGTCGAAGAGATCGAACGTCTGGTTGATCACCCAGTCGATGCGCGCACCCGGCCGGTCCACCTTGTTGATCACGACGATCGGCTTGAGACCCAGCGCGAGCGCCTTCTTGGTCACGAAGCGCGTTTGCGGCATCGGGCCTTCGACGGCGTCGACGAGCAGCAGCACGGAGTCGACCATCGACAGCACCCGCTCCACTTCACCGCCGAAGTCCGCGTGTCCGGGCGTGTCGACGATGTTGATGTGCGTGCCTTCGTATTCGACCGCGCAGTTCTTCGCAAGAATCGTGATGCCACGTTCCTTTTCGATGTCGTTCGAGTCCATGACGCGCTCGGCGATCTGCTGGTTTTCTCGGAACGTGCCCGACTGGCGAAGCAGCTGGTCGACGAGCGTGGTCTTGCCGTGGTCGACGTGGGCAATGATGGCGATATTGCGAAGGGCGCGGGTCATAGGATCTGTACAGTTGGGCGCCGTCAAAGCGAGCTTGAATGCTCGCCTGAATACTCGGAAGGGACAACTCGACGTCTGAACGATGTCTGAATCGAGTGCTCGGCGCTGTGGGAACCCGAAATTATAACACGCGGATGTGTCTGCTTCTCACCGGCCCTGGCAATAGGACAAAACCCGCAATCCGAAGGCACATGCAGCCGCACGGATTTCCGCTTTCATCTCGAAATCACAATAAAAACAGGGCTGTCAGCCTGTTCGCGCGCATTCTGCGCAAGCTCCAGCTATTAAGCGTTCTCATAAACCCCTTGCTGCGTCAAAGAAGCAAACCTATAATTTTGCCTAGTCAACTATTGCAAACGCATGAGAATCCATGAGCGACGCACCCAAGCCCGGCTCCGTAATCGGTGACTATCAGCTCAGCGAGAGCGTCGGCTATCTGATGAGCCGGGTGCGCTCGACCATGTGGAACATGGTCACGCAGCACACCACGGCGGAACTCGGCATCACGAGCACGCAGGCGAGCATCGTGTTCATGCTCGCGGCCGGCCGCGCGCTGACGGCCGCCGATCTGGCCCGTGAATACGGCATCGACGCAAGCGCGGTCACGCGGCTCATCGACCGCCTGGAAAAGCGCGGCCTGCTTTCGCGGGTGCGCAGCGAGGAGGACCGGCGCGTCGTGCGTCTCGCGCTGACGCCGGAAGGCTATGCGCTCGCGCAGAAGATTCCCGCGATTTTCACGCGCGTGCTGGACAAGCTGCTTGGCGGCTTCACGCCGGAGGAAGTCGGCTTTCTCAAGAGCATGCTGCGGCGGATTCTCGTGAATTCCTGCGATCCGGCCTGCGCTTCGCTGCTGGGAGGCAGCGAGAAAGAGAAAGCCGCTGGCAATTGATTGCGGAGGCAATCAATTTTGTCAGTTATTTGAAAGAAATTAGTTGCTACGTCCATCTTCACATCAAATATTCAAGAGCTGAGAGATGAACCACCTTTCCCTGCCCGCGCCTCGGGCCACGCGCGGCGCCCTGGCCGTTGCCGCGGCGGTTGCCGCGCTCGTCCTGGGCGGCTGCGCGAACTACGCGGGTATTTCGAGCGACAAGCAGGTCGCCGCTCCCGAGACCTTCGACAGCACTCAGAGCATTCCCGCGCAGGGCGGCGAGTGGCCCAGGCTCGACTGGGCCGCGCAGTTCGGCGATCCGCAACTGCCGCAACTGATCGACGAGGCGCTCGCCGGCAGCCCGTCGATTGCGCAGGCGCAGGCGCGCATCGCGAAGGCGTCGTCGTATATCGAAAGCTCGCGCTCGAACCTGTTCCCGAAGGTGGAAGGCTCGTACTCGTGGACCCGCGAGCTGTACTCCGCCAACGGCCTCTTCCCGCCGCCCTTCGGCGGCACCTGGTACAGCGAGAACAACGTGCTCGCGAGCGCGTCGTGGGAACTGGACATCTGGGGCAAGAACCGCTCGCGCCTCGACGCGGCCGTGTCGCGGGAAAAGGCGGCCGAGGCGGACATGCAGGAGGCGCGCGTGGCGCTCGCCGCGTCGGTTGCGCGCACCTATAACCAGCTCGGGCTGCTCTACGCGCTCGCCGACGTCGCGCAGCGCGAGATCGACAACCGCAAGAACGTCGGACGGATCACGGACGGGCGCGTCGCCGCCGGCCTCGACACGAACGTCGAGCGCCGCACCGCGGAGGGCAACGTCGCGACGAGTCAGTCGAATCTCACCGAGCTCGACGGCCAGATCACGACCGTGCGCTACCAGCTGGGCGCCCTGCTCGGCAAGGGCCCGGACCGCGGCCTGCAGATCGCCAAGCCGGTTGTGAATCCGAAAATCGAGATCGCGCTGCCGGACAACGTGCCCGCGAACCTCGTTGCGCGCCGGCCGGATATCGTCGCCGCGCGCTGGCAGGTCGAGGCCATGACGCACGACATCAAGGAAGCGAAGGCCGAGTTCTTCCCGGACATCAACCTCGCGGCCGCGTTCGGTTTCGATGCGTTCGGCTGGAGCAAATTCCTTCAGTCGAGCAGCCGCCAGGTGCAGTTCGGCCCGGCGATCAGCCTGCCGATCTTCGACGCCGGCGCGCTGCGCGCGCAGCTGAAGAGCCGCTACGCCGATTTCGAGCTGGACGTCGCGAACTACAACCAGACGCTCATCGGCGCGCTCAACGACGTCGCGACGCAAATCGCGGCGATCCGCTCGCTCGACCGCCAGATGGCCGACGCCGGGCGCGCGCTCGACGCCGCGACGCACGCGTACGACCTCGCCGTGATTCGCTACAAGGCGGGCCTCTCGCCCCAGCTGCAAGTGCTTTCCGCGGACGAGAACCGGCTCGCGAACGAGCAGACCGTCACCAACCTGAGGATGAGACGCCGCGACCTGCAGATCGGCCTCATCAAGGCGCTGGGCGGCGGGTTCGACGCGACGAGCACGAATCTCGCGATCGACGGCAGCGGCGAGGCGCACGCAGCGGCCGGCCAGACGCCGGCTCGCTAAGAAAAAAGCATCAAGACCAGGACCAGGAACGGAGCCATCATGAGCGATTCTCAACAAACCGCCGCGACGCCCGCGCAGAAGCAGAGTTCGGCCAAGCGCCGCATGCTGATGACGCTGATCGTGCTCGTCATCATCGTCGTTGCCGTTGCGTACGGCGCGTATTACTTCCTGATCGCGCGCTTTCACGAGGCCACCGACGACGCCTACGTGAACGGCAACGTCGTGCAGATCACGCCGCAAGTGGTCGGCACGGTCATCTCCGTGAACGCCGACGACACGCAGACCGTCAGGACGGGCGAACCCCTCGTCGTGCTCGACCCGGCCGATTCGAAGGTCGCGCTCGACCAGGCCGAGGCGAATCTCGCGCAGACGGTGCGCCAGGTGCGCACGCTCTTCGTCAACGACAACCAGTACGAGGCGCAGGTCGCGTTGCGCAAATCGGACCTGTCGCGGGCACAGGACGACCTGCGCCGCCGCATGACGGTCGCGCAGACGGGCGCCGTGTCGCTCGAGGAAATCTCGCACGCCCGCGACGCGGTGCGCGCCGCGCAGGCCGCACTCGACGCCGCGCAGCAGGAACTCGCGTCGAACCGGTCGCTGACCGCGAACACGACGATCGCGAGCCATCCGAACGTGCTGGCCGCGGCAGCCAGGGTCCGCGATTCGTACATCAACTTCGCGCGCAACACGCTGCCGGCGCCCGTCACGGGCTACGTCGCGAAACGTTCGGTGCAGGTCGGCCAGCGCGTGTCGCCGGGCAACCCGCTGATGGCGATCGTGCCGCTCAACGCCGTGTGGGTCGACGCGAACTTCAAGGAAGTGCAACTCAAGCACATGCGCATCGGCCAGCCGGTCGAGCTGACGGCCGACCTGTACGGCTCGGGCGTGGTCTTCCACGGCAAGGTGATTGGCTTCTCGGCGGGCACGGGCTCGGCGTTCTCGCTCCTGCCGGCGCAAAACGCGACCGGCAACTGGATCAAGGTCGTGCAGCGCCTTCCGGTGCGCGTCGCGCTCGATCCGAAGGAACTCGAGCAGCATCCGCTTCGCATCGGGCTGTCGATGAACGTCGACGTGACGATCAAGAACGAGCAAGGCGGCCAGCTCGGCAACGCGCCGAACACCGTCTACCAGACGAACGTGTTCGACAAGTACGGCGACGACGCCAACGCGGAAATCGCCCGCATCATCCAGGCGAACGACGGCTCGGGCGGCGGCGCGAAAGGCGCGGTCTCGCGCGGCGCGAAGCCCGCCGCCTCGATGATGTAAGCGCGGTCCCCGCCACTTCGGATTCTTGCCAATGTCTCAGCCAAACGTCGTTCATCCGCCGCTCGAAGGCGCGAAACTCGTGATCGGCACGATCGCGGTGTCGCTCGCGGTGTTCATGAACGTGCTCGACACGTCGATCGCGAACGTCTCGATTCCGTCGATCTCGGGCGACCTCGGCGTGGCGTCCGACCAGGGCACGTGGGTCATCACGTCGTTCGCGGTCGCCAATGCCATTTCGGTGCCGCTCACCGGCTGGCTCACGCAGCGCATCGGGCAGGTGCGCCTCTTTCTCGGCTCGATCGTGCTGTTCGTGATCGCGTCGTGGCTGTGCGGCCTCGCACCCACGCTGCCCTTCCTGCTCGCGGCGCGCGTGTTCCAGGGCGCGGTCGCCGGCCCGATGATCCCGCTCTCGCAAACGCTGCTGCTCGCGAGCTACCCGCGCGCGAAGGCGCCGATGGCGCTCTCGATGTGGTCGATGACCACGCTGATCGCACCGGTCGCGGGACCGATTCTCGGCGGCTGGATCTCGGACAACATCTCGTGGCCGTGGATCTTCTACGTGAACATTCCGGTCGGCATCATCGCGGCGCTCGCCACGTTCGCGATCTTCCGCGAGCGCGACTCCGTGATCCGCAAGGCGCCGATCGACACCGTCGGCCTCGCGCTCCTCGTGATCTGGGTCGGCTCGCTGCAGATCATGCTCGACAAGGGCAAGGACCTCGACTGGTTCAATTCGACGACCATCATCGTCCTCACGCTGATCGCCGTGATCGCGCTCGCGTTCTTTATCGTGTGGGAGCTGACGGCGGAGCACCCGGTCGTCGACCTGTCGCTCTTCAAGCTGCGCAACTTCACGGGCGGCACGATCGCGCTGTCGATCGGCTACGGCCTCTACTTCGGCAACCTCGTGCTGCTGCCGCTGTGGCTGCAGACCGACATCGGCTACACGGCGACCGACGCCGGGCTCGTGATGGCGCCCGTCGGCGTGTTCGCGATCCTGCTCTCCCCCGTGACCGGCAAGTTCCTGCCACGCACCGATCCGCGCAAGATCGCGACGGCCGCGTTCCTCGTGTTCGCGCTGTGCTTCTGGATGCGCTCGCGCTACACGACTGGCGTCGACACCTATTCGCTGATGCTGCCGACGCTGATTCAGGGCATCGGAATGGCGGGCTTCTTCATTCCGCTCGTGTCGATCACGCTGTCCGGCCTGCCGGGGCACCGCATTCCGGCGGCCTCCGGCCTGTCGAACTTCGTGCGGATCATGTGCGGGGGCATCGGCACGTCGATCTTTTCGACGGCGTGGGAGCACCGCTCGATCGTGCATCACGCGCAACTCGTCGAACAGGCGAATGCGTACAACCCGACGTTCAGCCATTCGATCGAGCAGATGCGCGCCGCCGGGTTCGACCAGTCGCAGGCGTACGGGCTCTTCAACAGCATGGCGACGCAGCAGGCCGCGCAACTCGGCGTGAACGACCTGTTCTATCTGTCGGCGGGGATTTTCGTCGCGCTGATCGCGCTGATCTGGATCACGCGGCCGGAACGCGCGGGCGGCGGGGATTCGGCTGCGGCGGCATCGGCGGCGCACTGACGGCCGTCATGAGGGGCGGCGAGGAAGCCCGATAGGCTTTTCGGGCTTTCTCTACAGGGCCTCTCGACATGGCGAAGAAATTCCCTTTGTATCCCGAGAGGGTTTGCTGGGGATGCGACAGGTACTGCATGGCCGATTCGCCGGGATGCGGACACGGCTCCATCCGGACGCAGCACCCGATAGAACTGCTTGGCGCAGACTGGCTCGAATAGGGCGATTGGGGAATCGAGCCCGCGGCGAAGCCGGTGACGCCCGGCGAGAACTGATCGTTCGAGCGCAACAGCCGCGCTCCGACCGACCCGGCGTCGTCAATCTCACTCAGCCCTGCGCGCTCACGACGAGCCGCTCCGGCGCCAGCACGCCCTCGCCCGCCCTCGCGACACCGAGCAGCCTCGCGCCGTCGTCCGCATACACGCGCACGCGACCGTCTCCGAGCGGTGCCGCGGACACCTCCGACAATTTCAGCCGCTGACCATGCAGAAAGCGGCGCGCGGCATCGGCGTCGAGATGCACCGCGGGAAACGTCGAGAGCAGCGCGTCGACCGGCTGGAGCCACGAGTCGCGCTCGGCCTCCGGGGCATCCGACAACGCGTCGAGCGTAACAGCGTGCTCGAGCGTCAAAGCGCCGACGCCCGTGCGCCGCAGCGCGACGAGATGCGCGCCGCACCCGAGCGTTTCGCCGATGTCTTCCGCCAGCGTGCGCACGTACGTGCCCTTGCTGCACGTCACGCGAAAGGTCACGTCGGGCAGCGCGCACGCGATCAGTTCGAGCGCATGAATCGTCACCTGACGGCCCTCGCGCTCGACCGTCTCGCCGGCCCGGGCGTACTCGTAGAGCGGCTTGCCGTCGCGCTTCAACGCGGAATACATCGGCGGAACCTGCGTAATTTCGCCTCGAAACTCCGCGAGCGCGGCGAGCACGGCCGGCTCGTCGCAAGCGACCTCGCGCGAATCGATCGCCTCGCCTTCGGCATCGCCCGTCGTCGTGCGGATGCCGAGGCGCATCGTCGCCTCGTAGGTCTTGTCGGCGTCGAGCAGGTCTTGCGAAAACTTGGTCGCCTCGCCGAAGCAAAGCGGCAGCAGGCCGGTCGCGAGCGGATCGAGCGTGCCGGTGTGGCCCGCCTTCTTCGCCAGATAGAGCCGCTTCGCGCGGATCAGCGCGTCATTGCTGGACAGGTTGAGCGGCTTGTCCAGCAGCAGGACGCCGTCGATCGCGCGGCGCGCGATCTTCGGGCGCGCCGGGGCATTCGAACCCTTCATCGGTCAGGCACCTTCCTCGTCGTCCTTCGCGCGCGTCGCATTGGCCTCGTCGATCAGGCGCGACATTTCGACGGCCTTCTCGATCGTCTTGTCGTAGTGGAAATGCAGCGTCGGCACCGTGTGGATGTGCAGGCGCTTGAAAAGCTGATTGTGCAGATGGCCGGCCGCGTGATTGAGCCCGTCCTGCGTCTGCTGCGGATCGCCCGTCAAGGTCGTGAAGAAGACCTTCGCATGCGCGTAGTCGGGCGTCAGCTCGACGCTCTGTATCGTCACCATTCCGACGCGCGGATCCTTCACCTCGCGCATGAGTTCCGACAAGTCGCGCTGAATCTGATCCGCGATCTGCACGTTGCGATTCGGGGAAGTACGTTTCTTGACCATGATGTTTTCCAGTTGATGCTTGGGGTGTTGCGTGGCGCCCGGCGCCCATAAAGAAAAAGGCGGAGCGGACCTTGAGGCCCGCTCCGCCTTGCGCCCGGCGGGCAACCTTACAGCGTACGAGCGACTTCCGTGACTTCGAAGATCTCGAACTGGTCGCCTTCGACGATGTCGTTGAAGTTCTTGATCGACATGCCGCACTCGAAGCCCTGACGCACTTCCTTCACGTCGTCCTTGAAGCGCTTGAGCGAATCGAGCTCCCCGGTATGGATCACGACGTTGTTGCGGATCACGCGAACCGACGAGCTGCGCTTCACGAAACCGTCCGTCACCATACAACCCGCGATCAGGCCGACCTTCGGCACGCGAATCACCTGGCGCACCTCGACCATGCCCGTCACCACTTCGCGCTTCTCCGGCGAGAGCATGCCGGACATCGCCGCCTTCACCTCATCCACTGCGTCGTAGATGATGTTGTAGTAACGGATGTCGATGCCGTTCGACTCGGCGAGCTTGCGTGCCTGAGCGTCCGCGCGCGTGTTGAAGCCGATGATGACCGCCTTCGACGCCGTCGCCAGGTTGACGTCCGACTCGCTGATCGCGCCGACCGCGCTGTGCACGATCTGCACGCGCACTTCGTTGGTCGAGAGCTTCTGCAGCGACTGCACGAGCGCTTCCTGCGAACCCTGCACGTCGGCCTTGACGATGAGCGGAAGGTTCTGCACTTCGCCTTCGCCCATCTGCTCGAGCATGTTTTCGAGCTTCGCGGCCTGCTGCTTCGCAAGCTTCACGTCGCGGAACTTGCCCTGACGGAACAGCGCGATTTCGCGCGCTTTGCGCTCGTCCGGCAGCACGATGACTTCCTCGCCCGCGCCCGGCACTTCCGACAGACCCTGGATCTCGACCGGAATCGACGGACCCGCCGTCTTGGTCGGCTTTCCGGTTTCGTCGAGCATTGCGCGCACGCGGCCGTAGGCGCTGCCTGCCAGCACGACGTCGCCGCGATTCAGCGTGCCCGACTGAACCAGGATGGTTGCGACCGGACCCTTGCCCTTGTCGAGCTTCGCTTCGATCACGAGGCCCTTCGCGGGCGCCTCCACCGGTGCCGTCAGTTCCAGCACTTCCGCCTGGAGCGAGACGTTTTCCAGCAGATCGTCGATGCCCTGACCCGTCTTCGCCGACACTTCCACGAACGGCGAATCGCCGCCGTACTCTTCCGGCACGACGCCTTCCGCGACGAGTTCCTGCTTCACGCGCTCGGAGTGCGCATCCGGCTTGTCGATCTTGTTGATCGCGACGACGATCGGCACGCCCCCCGCCTTCGCGTGGGCGATCGCTTCCTTCGTCTGCGGCATCACGCCGTCGTCGGCTGCGACCACCAGGATCACGATGTCGGTCGCCTTCGCACCGCGTGCACGCATGGCCGTGAAGGCCTCGTGACCCGGCGTGTCGAGGAACGTGATCACGCCTCGCGGCGTATCGACGTGATACGCGCCGATATGCTGCGTGATCCCGCCCGCTTCGCCCGCCGCCACCTTCGCGCGGCGGATGTAGTCGAGCAGCGATGTCTTGCCGTGGTCGACGTGGCCCATCACCGTGACGACCGGCGGACGCGGCAGGCGCTCGCCCGCTTCTTCCGTCGTTTCGCCTTCGGTGAGGAGCGCTTCCGGATCGTCCAGCTTCGCCGCGACCGCCCGGTGGCCCAGTTCCTCGACGACGATCATCGCCGTTTCCTGGTCGAGCACCTGGTTGATCGTGACCATCTGGCCGAGCTTCATCATCACCTTGATGACTTCCGACGCCTTCACCGACATCTTGTGCGCCAGATCGGCAACCGAGATCGTTTCCGGCACGTGCACTTCACGCACGATCGGCTCGGTGGGTGCCTGGAACGTGGTCTGCTCCTGATGCTTGCCGCGACCCTTCGGACCGCCGCGCCAGCCGCGATCGACGCCGCCGCTCGTGTCGCCGCGCGTCTTGATGCCGCGGCGCTTGGCGGCGTCGTCCTGCCAGCCGCCCTTGCCGGGCTTTTTCTTGTCTGCCGCGGAGGGCGCCGCCGGAGCCGGCGCGCCCGCTGCGGGCTTCTTCGCCGCGGCCGGACGCGCGGACACCGCGCCTTCCGGCTTCGCCGGCTTGTGCAGCGTGCCCTTCGCTTCGGCGGGCTTCGCCGCTTCCGCGGGCTTCGCGGCAGGCGGCGGCTCGGCCGGCTTCGCCTGCTGCGCGCGGCGCGGCGTGTTCATCATTTCGCGGATCGCGCGCGCTTCGGCTTCCGCCGCAGCGCGGCGCTTCGCGATCTGTTCCTGTTCGGCGCGCGCCTTTTCGGTCGCGGCCCGAGCGGCGTCCTCGGCCTTCTTGGCCGCTTCGCGCTGAGCGGCGCGCTCGGCGGCGGCCTTCTCCTCGTTCTGGCGTGCAGCGTTGTCCGCGGGCGCGGGTTCCTCGGCCTTCTTCTCGGCGCGCACGTCCGCACGCGGTTCCTGACGCACCGCTGCGGCCGCACGCGACACTTCCGCCGCTTCGGCCTGCGCCGCGGCGCGCTTCGCGGCCTCTTCTTCGGCACGGCGACGCTCGGCTTCGGCCGCTTCCTCGCGCGCACGGCGCTCTGCCTCTTCGCGCTCGAGACGCTCCTGGCGCTCCTTCAGCTCCTGCGCTTCCTTCTCGAGCAGCTCGGCTGCATGCCGCGCCTCTTCCTCGCGACGCTGCAATTCGGCTTCGTCGACTTCGTCCTCGGCGTGATTGCCCGCCTCGACGACCTGTTCGGCGCCGTGTTCGTCGCGTTTCACGAAGACACGCTTCTTGCGCACCTCGACCTGAATGGTGCGAGCTTTACCCGTTGCGTCGGATTGCTTGATTTCCGACGTATGCCGGCGGGTCAAAGTGATCTTGCGCTTGTCGGCGTCGGCGGAACCGTGCGACTTGCGCAAATGATCGAGCAGGCGCGCCTTGTCCATCTCGGACAAGTCGTCGTCAGCGCTCGCTTTCTGGACGCCAGCCGCCTGCAACTGCTCGAGCAGGACGCCCGCAGGCATTTTGAGTTCCGCGGCAAATTGGGCTACGTTGTTACTCGCCATTCATTCCTCTTGATGCAAGGACTAGTTCCTTGCTGTTAGATCGGTCATGCGGCCAAACCGGCCGCGATATTTCAGTGCGCCATGGTCATTTCTCACTGGAACCAGTGTTCACGTGCTTTCATGATCAACGCCTTAGCGGCATCCTCTTCCATGCCGGTCATTTCGACCAGCTCATCCACAGCCAGCTCGGCGAGTTCGTCGCGCGTCTGGATCTGGTGTTCCGCGAGCTTCGACAGCAGTTCGCTATCCATGCCGTCGAGGCTCTTCAGGTCGAGCGCCACGCCCTCGACCTTTTCTTCGTTGGCGATCGCCATCGTCAGCAACGCGTCACGGGAGCGATTGCGCAGTTCGTGAACCGTGTCTTCGTCGAAGGCTTCGATTTCGAGCATTTCGTTGAGCGGCACATACGCGATCTCCTCGAGGCTCGTGAAGCCCTCGTCGATCAGAATGTCGGCCACTTCTTCATCGACGTCGAGGCGCGCCATGAACAGGTTGCGCAATGTGCCGCGCTCTTCGTTCTGCTTCAACGCGGACTCATCCGGCGTCATGATGTTGATCTGCCAGCCGGTGAGTTCGCTGGCAAGACGGACGTTCTGGCCGCTGCGGCCGATTGCGACCGCGAGTTCGTTCTCGTCCACGACGACGTCCATCGAATGCTTTTCCTCATCGACGACGATCGACTGTACGGCAGCCGGCGCGAGGGCGCCGATCACGAACTGGGCGGGATCTTCCGACCATAGCACGATGTCGACGTTCTCGCCACCGAGCTCGTTTCGCACTGCCTGCACGCGCGAGCCGCGAATGCCGACGCAGGTGCCGATCGGGTCGATGCGCTTGTCGTACGCGATCACCCCGATTTTCGCACGCACGCCGGGATCGCGTGCAGCCGCCTTGATTTCGAGCAGGCCCTGCTCGATTTCGGGCACTTCCATTTCGAACAGCTTCATCAGGAACTCGGGCGCCGTGCGCGAGAGCTCGATCTGCGGGCCGCGCGCGGTGCGGTCGACCTTCGCGATGTAGGCGCGCACGCGGTCGCCCACGCGCAGGTTTTCCTTCGGAATCAGCTGGTCGCGGCGCAGGAGCGCTTCCACGCGGCCCGATTCGACGATGAAATTGCCCTTGTCGAGACGCTTGACCGAGCCGGTCATGATCTTCTCGCCGCGCTCGAGGAAGTCGTTCAGGATCTGCTCGCGTTCGGCGTCGCGAACCTTCTGAAGAATCACCTGCTTCGCCGCCTGCGCGCCGATGCGGCCGAATTCGATCGACGGAATCGGCTGCTCGATGTAGTCGTCCACCTGCGCGTCGGGCTTTTCTTCCTTCGCTTCGAACAGCAGGATCTCCTGATCCGGCTCCTGCAGACCCGCCTCGTCCGGCACGACGCGCCAGCGGCGGAAGGTTTCGTGTTCGCCGCTTTCACGATCGATCGCGACGCGAATATCCACGTCTTCCTCGAACAGCTTTTTCGTTGCCGAAGCAAGCGCAGCCTCGAGCGCTGCGTACACCACGTCCTTGTTGACGTTTTTTTCGCGCGCCAGCGCATCCGCCAGCATCAAAACTTCGCGACTCATTGTTTGCGGCTCCTAAAGTCAACCTTGGGGACGAGACGTGCTTTATCGAGGTCCGCGATCGTGAAATCGAGCATTGCGGCGCCGTCCTTCCCTTCAAATTCCAAACCAATCGTTTCGCCGTTCGGCGCATGCACGATGCCCCGGTACGACTTGCGCCCGTCCAGCGGCTTTTTCAAAGTGATTACGGCTTCGCTGCCCGCGAAGCGCTCGAAGTCGGCCAGTTTCTTGAGCGGCCGGTCGAGACCGGGCGAAGAAACCTCGAGCCGGTCGTAATCGATGTTTTCGACTTCGAGCAGATACTGGAGCTGACGCGTGACCTTCTCGCAGTCTTCAATGGCAATTCCGGCGGGCTGGTCGATATAGACGCGCAACATGCCGCCTCCCGATCGCTCGAGATCGACAAGCTCGTAGCCGAGGCCCGAGACCGTGGTTTCTATCAATTCCGTCAGATGCACAGTGACTCCAAGGTGTTCGCGCGCTCCACGCCGGAACACCTGCGGGCCGCGCCTTAGCCGGCGCGCCTCCCTTCCTCGCCCTGCAGCCCAAGATGCCGAACCGAACAGCCAAAAAAAAATGGGCGCAACGCCCATCTTCTTGAAACCGAGGTCGCATCTGGGCGGCAAAACGAAACTGCGGAAACTGCGTGCCCAGCGACTTTGTGATTTTAGCTATTTTTCGGGATAAACGCAAACGAAACGGCCCGGATGAGGGCCGTTTCGGCGCCGATTCGGGCCGTTTGCGTTCGAAACGCGGTCATAGCTGGCCGCGTGCCGAACTGTCGGTCGACGCGAATGCGCGGCTTTCACGCGCTACCGCTTTTGGTCTCACCGGATGTGATCAAAATGGTGCGCAAGGCGCCGCTTTTCAAGCGCCGCGTGTTTTCGACCAGCGCTTCATCAGCGCCCGCGCGTGCGATTGCGCGGCGTGGCCGGACGCGGGCCGCGGCCGGCGCCGCCCGGTTTTCCCTGCCCCCCACCCGGCGCACCCTGACGGCGCGGACCACCCGGATTCGCGGAACGCTTGCCCGGGCCGCCGGCGCCCATTCCCGCCGCGCCCTGCCCGCCGCCCTGCGGGCGGCCTCCTCGCTGGCCGGAGCCTGCGCGAGCGCCGTTCGGGCGATTGCCGTTTGCCTCGCCGCCCGCGCGATTGCCGTTGGGCTCTCGTGCGCCGCGCGCACCGTACCCGCCGATGCCGCCCAGGCCGTCCGCGTTGCCGAACCCGCCTGCCGTGCCGCGCCGTCCGCCCGCGGCACCGCCGCGAGTGGGCGTCTGCGCCATGCGCGAATGCGAGCTCAAAACCGGCTCACGCGTGATGAATCCCATCGACGTCTGCATCGGATCGGGCTGAACGCGCTGGGGCGCGCTGCGTCCGCCCTTCTCCTCGGCCGGCGGCTTGAGGCCCACCGACGCCATCAGGCTGCGCACCTGATTGTCTTCGAGCTCTTCCCAGCGGCCGCGCTTCAGGCCCTTCGGCAACGCGATCGGGCCATGGCGCGTGCGGATCAGGCGGCTGACCATCAGGCCGGCGGCCTCGAACATGCGGCGCACCTCGCGATTGCGCCCTTCGGCGAGCGCCACGTGGTACCAGTGATTCGTGCCTTCGCCGCCGCCATCCTGAATGCGCAGGAAATTGGCGGGGCCGTCGTCGAGTTCGACGCCCTTCAGGAGCTTTTGCCGCATGCCTTCGGAGAGTTCACCGACCACGCGCACCGCGTACTCACGCTCCACGCTGTAGCGCGGATGCATGAAGCGGTTCGCGAGATCGCCGGAGGTCGTGAGCAGCAGCAGGCCTTCCGTGTTGAAGTCGAGGCGGCCGACGGCGAGCCATTTGGCCGTTTTCATCGGCGGCAGCTTGTCGAACACGGACGGACGGCCTTCCGGATCGGCATGGCTCACGATTTCGCCGGTCGGCTTGTGATACAGCAGGATGCGCGGCGGCTTGCTCGCGAGCTTGCGCTTGAGCGGCTTGCCGTTGATGCGCACCTGGTCGGTCGGCATGATGCGCTGGCCGATGTGCGCCGGCTCCCCGTTCACCGACACGCGACCCGCGATGATCAGTTCTTCCATGTCGCGGCGCGAGCCCATGCCCGCCTCGGCGAGCACCTTGTGGAGCTTCGGCGCATCGTCGTCGGGTTCCAGCACGCGCTTTTGCTGCGGCGCGTTGCGGCCGCGGCGCAGCATCGGGGCGCGCACGCCGCCTGCGTTGTTGTCGGCGTCGAACGCGGGCGACGTGACGTAAGCGAACACGTCGTCGACCGCAGCGGCCGCGGCGCTCGGCACCAGTGCGGGCGCGTCGTCGCGCTTGCCGCGCTTTTGCGCGCCCTGCCGGCGTCCGCCCTCTCGCTGGCCTTCCTTGGCTTCACGCGGCTCCCTCGGCTCGCGATTGCCCTCGCGTGGTGCGCGCGGTTCGCGCGGCTCGCGTTTGCCGTCGGCGTTGCGCGGCGCCTTGCCGGCCGCGTCCTTGCGCGGCATGCGCACCTGCGCGACGACGACGCCATCCGGAGGCGCTTCTGGCACCGCCCCGGCTGCCGGCGCGGCTTCAGCGCCCTTCGTCTTCGCGACGGCCCGGCGCCGCGCGATCAGGCTGCGCGGTCCCCGGCGCAAGCCGCGGCGGGGACGGTCGTCGCCCTCGGCGGCATCGGACGGGCCTTGTGCGTCCGTGGCACGAACGGGGCGCTCGGATTCGGGCGAATCGCTGTCGTGGGAATGTGTCAAAACAACCTCAAATGTGTCGGGTCGCGCGCCCGTCGCGGGCGCGTCAAAAATATCCGCTGATCGTCGGCTGATCTTCTCAGCTGGTCTTTATGGACAGCCGGATCAGGGTCCGTGCAATTGCATCAGGCGCGGCGTGCGGTCCGCTCGTCGGTGTCGTCGTCGGTCAGCACGTTTTCGTCCGGCGCGGCGGTATCGCGATCGTCCGGATCGCCCTCTTTCGCCTGCTCCGGCTCCGATCCGGACGCAACCATCGGTGTTTCGTGGCGCGCCGGGTCGCTCGGGGGTACTGCGTGTTCTGTGTCGTTCGCGCCGGTCAACGCCTGCGGCTTTCCGGCCGGTTCACTGGTTTCGACGGCTTCCCGCGCGGCGACGCCGTACGCCTCTTCAGCATCCCGCGTGCCGGCGATGTCGGCCTGACCCGGCGCCTGTTCCGCTGACGGGTCCTGCGCGAGCGCTTCGGGCTGTGCGTCTTCCGGGACGGCGCTGTTCGCCGCTTCGGCCGCAGCCGCTTTTGCTTCCTCTTTCACGTGGACTTCGAGCGCGTCGCCGCGTTCCCCGGCATCGCCCGGATCCTGCGCCGGCACGCCTTGTCCGTCTGCTGCGGCGGCGACGCGGCCCGCGGCCGCCTCGCTGTCGGGAAACTCGATCGAATGCTGCGCGAGCAGTGCCGCCTCGAACTGCGCGGACGGATTGTCGAGCGCCGGCAGCTCGTCGAGCGCGCTCAAACCGAGGTCGTCGAGAAACTGCTTGGTCGTCGCGTACAGCGCCGGGCGCCCCGGCACGTCGCGATGGCCGATCACCTCGATCCAGCTGCGGTCTTCGAGTTGCTTCACGACCTGCGTGTTCACGGTCACGCCGCGAATTTCCTCGATGTCGCCGCGCGTAACCGGTTGCCGATACGCAATAATCGCGAGCGTTTCGAGAACGGCACGCGAGTATTTGGGCGGCTTTTCAGGATGCAGCCGATCGAGATAACCCCGCATCGCGGGCTTGCTTTGAAAACGCCATCCCGACGCCAGCGCGACCAGTTCGACGCCACGCCCCGACCAGTCCTGCTTCAGGCCTTCGAGCAACGTGCGAACGGTGTCTGCCGATATATCGTCGGCGAAAAGCTTGCGCAACTCACCGAGTTTCAGCGGCTCCTGCGCGCAGATCAAAGCAGTCTCGAGGACGATCTTCGCCTCTTGGGTATTCATGCAGCTAGGTCCGACCCTGTGTGGTCAATGAACCGGATCAATCGGGCGTATGCGGGCCGGAGCGAACTCGAGCGCACCAAACGAACGCTGCGGACGATGAAACTGGACGCGGAATTTCAAGACGCGCTCGCCCGATTTTGATCGGTCATATTGATTGGGAGCACGCACCGGGGGGAGGCGAACCGAGCGATCGGCCAGCGCGATGCAGAAAAATCGCGGTACTTCTGGCGGACCGCCGAACCATCCCAGCCGGACGGAGTAGCACTTTCCAAGGCGGAAGCGCGTGACTGAGCGCCATATTACGCAAAAAGAACCGGTGCGTAAAGGTGAAACATTCGACCCGGCAAACGCTCACGTCGAGCACTTCCTGCGCTGTCCGGGCAGCAGACGCGGCATTTGGTGCCGCCCGCGGGGCCGCCCCGGAACCGCGCGGCGCGTATTCCGGGAAAGCCGCTCGACAGGCCGCTCAGGCGAGCCCCCGCGACGCCAGGAATCCACGCAAGCGCGCCACTCCGGCGTCGAGCCGCGCCGGGTCGCATGCGTAGCACCAGCGCACGAAGCCCTCGCCCTCCTCGCCGAACGCGCTGCCCGGCGCGAGACCGAGCCCCGCTTCCCGCACGAGCGCCTTGCACAGTTCCAGGCTGTGCTCTCCACCGGGTAGCGAAAAGAACAGATACATCGCGCCTGCAGGCGAACGCACGTCGATGCCCGGAATCGACTGCAGCGCCGCCACCAGATGATCGCGGCTCGCGCGCAGATCGGCGACGAGCGACTGCGTGAAGCGCTCGCCTTCGCGCACCGCGACGACGCCCGCCTGCTGCACGAAAGACGGCGCGCACGACGTGTTGTACTCGACGAGCTTGCCGAGGTCGTCCATCAGGCCCGCCGGCGCGACGAGCCAGCCGAGCCGCCAGCCCGTCATGAGCCATGCCTTCGAGAACGAATTGACCGCGATCACGCGTTCGTCGCGCGTGGCGAGATCGAGGAACGACGGCGCGGGGCGTCCGTGCGCACCGTAATGGAGCCGTTCGTAGACTTCGTCGGCGACGATCCAGATGCCGTGCCGCCGGCAATGCTCGAGGACGGTGCGCTGCGCTTCGCGCGTCATCGTCCAGCCGGTCGGATTGTTCGGCGAGTTGATCATCAGCATGCGCGTTCCGGGCGTGAGCGCGGCGAGCAGGCGCTCGACGTCGAGCGTCCAGCCGTCTGCGCCATAGGTCAGCGACACCGTTTCGACGCTCGCACCCAGAATCTTCGGAATCTCGACGAGGTTCGGCCACAGCGGCGTGACCGCGACCGCGCGGTCGCCCGCGCCGACCACCAGTTGCGCCGCGAGCATCAGCGCGTTGACGCCGGCGCTCGTCACCGCGACGTGGCCGGGCGTGGTCTCGCCGTGCAGCGCGCTCACGTAGTCCGCGAGCGCCTCGCGCAGCGGCGCGATGCCCAGATTGTGGGTGTAGAACGTGGCGCCGTCGGCGAGCGCGCGGCTCGCGGCGTCGCGGATGAACTGCGGCGTCACCCGGTCCGACTCGCCGAACCAGAACGGCAGCACGTCCGGCACGCCGAAGCCCGCGTTCGCTACCTCGCGAATTTGCGAGGGCCGCAGCGCGCGAACGGCGTCGCGCGCATTTGGTGCGCCCGGTGCACCCGGTGTGTCTGCCGCATTTTGGGCGCTGCGCGCATCGCCCTCCGGCGCGCCCGTCCCGGCCGTCGCCGCCTCTTCCGACTCCCTCATCACCCGCCCCCGTCAATTTGAATGTTCAGATGTCCAAGTCTAACTTGCCGTCCGGCTTCCGATCGCCGTGCCCGCCCGCACCGTGGCCTCGTGCGGCGTCACGGATGCGCTCAATCCAGTTCCTCGGCGCGCTTCGGGAGCGACGCGATCAGCCCCCACACGGATTCTGCCGCGGGCGAGAGCGACCGGTCCCGCCTCCGCACGAGCTCCACCGTGCGCTCGGCGCGCGGCGTGAGCGGCAGCGCGACGAGCGCCGAGTGCGCCGGCAGCGGCAAGGCGAGCCGCGGCAGCACGCTGACGCCGACTCCCGCCTCGACCAGCCCGAATACCGTCGCCGGATGCCCGAGTTCCTGCACGACCTCGGCGCTCACGGCGTGCTCGCGCATGACGGCGTCGATGATCGGCCGGCTGCCGGACGCGTAATCGAGCATCACGAGCCGCTCGCCTGCGAGCGCCGCCCAGGACACTTCGTGCTCCCGGGCAAGCCGGTGGTCCTGCCGCGCGACGAGACAGAACGAATCGGTCATCACGGGTTCGCCGTGGAGGTCGTCGGAACTGAAGGGCCCGATCACGACGCCGAAATCCACCTCGCCCGATTTCACCTGACGCAATACGTCACTTTGCACGTCGTCGCGCAGGCTGAGCGCGATCAGCGGAAATTGCGCAAGGCACGCTGCGATCACGCGCGGCATCAGCCGGCATGCGACCGTCGGGCTCGCCGCAACGATCACCCGCCCCCGCCGCTGCTCGCCGAGATCGCGTATTTCACGCAGCGCCTCGTCGAGATCCGTCAGAAGCCGCGACACGCTGCCAACGAGATTCATGCCGACATCGGTCAGTTGCACCTCGCGCGTCGTCCGGTCGATCAGCTTGAGGCCGATTTCGCTTTCCAGCTCGCGCACGCACCGGCTCACCGCCGACTGCGTGAGCCCGATTTCGTCGCCGGCGCGACTGAAACTCGAAAGCCGCGCCACTTCGATAAACACTCGCAGTTGCCGCAGCGTCACATTGAGCGTCGGATTCATTCATCAATCTCATGGATGGCGCCTGTCTATGCGCGATTATAGGTAAACAATCGCCCGACATTATTTCGATCCGCGACACGCTGCGGTGCAACAAAACGGCGCTCGCGCACGCAGGAAGGGCCTATTGCACAGGATTGGTGATTGTCCCGATTTCGCGAACACAGCATTTCGGGTCTGATACGGGCCATGCTGGCATCTCGCCAGCCTACTGCCACGCGGGTTTCCCGGAATTTGCTGCACGCATGGCACGGTTCTCGCATTTCCTTGCGCACAGGGTCGGCGTCGCTGCGGAATCAAACGCAAATCGTCCGCCGCAGTGGCTGCTCCGACCTGCCTGGTATTCGTTCTTCGGATTCCGACCAGAGTGCGCGGCGCGGGGCAGCGCACCGGGGTTAGCTTCGCTGAGGTGAAACATGATGCTGTTCGACGATTTGAGAGATAACGAGTGGGCGCTGGTTGAGGCGCTTTTCTGCGCCGAACCGGCTCGCAGCGAGCGACGTGGCCGTCCGCGCGTCGAAGCACGCGCCGTGGTCAACGCGGTGCTGTGGGTTTTGTCGACTGGCGAAGGCTGGTCGAAACTGCCGGGCCGCTATCCGTCGCCGCCGACGTGCCGTCGGCGCTTCGACGAATGGCAGGCGGACGGCACGCTTGCCGAAATCGTGAAGCGGCTCGGCAACAACGGCCGTGAAGTGTCGTTGCGCGGCCGCATCGGCTCCACGGCGGCAAAGCCGCCCGCACCGCCGAGCCGCGACCGCCTGCGCGGCGCGTTCTGGACCAATCCGGAATCGTGGCGCGCGCCGGCCAAGATGGCCTGATATCAACGCTCCCTCAGAAAGACGGGCGGATTGCTCCGCACGTCTTGTGTCGTCGGACCGGGCCGCGCAGCGGTAAAGCGCCCGTCCCACGTTCGTTCCCTGCCTGCCGCGCCGCCCGCGTGCGCCGGCAGCATCGCGTCCTCCGTCATCCCTGTCGCGAAACAACTATTTACCATTCTTTACAGCGTGCCCCGCTGCTCAGGCATAACTTGATGAGCTAGCAACAGGTTCGACAGGGCCTGAAGGGGGCTTAACGTGAAACCAATGTCACTGCTCGGATGCGGCATTGTGGTTTCATTGCTTGGCGGCATGGCCGCGGGTCAAACGCCGGCACCGCCGCAACCGGGTGACATCAGCCTGCAGGCAAGCGCGCGGGCGGCCGTATCGTCCCAGGACGGATCGCGCGTGAAGGAAACCACACCGCCCGCTCCGCGCGGCGATTTGCGCGGCGACATCGCGAGCAACGTGCGCGCGCGGCCGGAAACCGGACACGACGACAAGCCGCGCCGTCACTGATTTGTCATTCAGCGAAGTTTGCATTCCGATGCATCGGCGGGGAACCAGTGCGCGCTTGCGCCAGTCCCACCCAGTGCCATGAGCACAGCGTGGCAGCAGTAAGATCCGGTATGCCCGTATCCTCGTGATACGGGCTTTTTTCTACGTGGTTTGAAGAAGCACCGGGGCTCGCCGACAGCCCGCCCTTCCGCCCGCGTGCGGAGAGGTGTCGCTGGTGCGGCTCGGCAGGGCCTGTGAGGCCGTGCCAGTGCGCACCGAATGGCGGACGCGCCCCTTTCGATGCGCGGCTTTCAGGCCCGCGCTTCCAGCACCGGTTCGTGCGCGGCCATCGAATAAGGCTCGGCACGATGGAGATCCCAGTCCATCGAACGTTCGTCGCGCGCCAGGCGGGAAAACTCGAGCTTCCCGCGCTCGGTCACGACGGCAATGTCGACCGGCGCATGAAAACCGGGCGCCGGGGCCACCGTGCGCTGTCGGACGAGTTCCAGCAGGCCGAGGGCACGCAGATGATCGAATACGTTAGGGCGCTTCGCCCACGGAACCTGACGGTATTGCGCGCGCCGGAGCGCCTCGAGTACGGCTTCGTTAGAATACGTGGTCATCTCGTTCTTTCTTCCTGTGCAGCCATGACGGCGTCGCTCGCGGGCGGTCAGAGACCGCTGGCGGCGCCGACTAAACGCGGCATGCCCCGAATCCAGTCACAATGCCGCGTCGCGGCCAAGGACCGGAATACGCAGCCGCCGCTTGCGCTAGGTGCTGCTTTTTTGTTTCAAGCCCCCGTTTGTACGCACGCTGATCGCGCGCTCTACCGCAAATCCGCCAATGCATTCCTGGAAACGCGATGACGGAGCGGATTATCTCGAAAACTATACGTTACCCCAATCAAATTGGTTCTTTTAACTTTATTGCTCCTTTTTTTTGCGTTGTTTGCGCTTTGGCGACGAAAGCGGGGTGTAATCGCAATTGTCTGCGTCCTGTTGTTCTGGGCGCTCGGGGCGGGATGGCTGTCGGCGCCGCTTCTCGCTCTCGCGCAGCGCGGTTTCGAGCGGACGATCCAGCCCGAATTCGCCGCGCGCACGACGATCATCCTGATGGGCGGAGGCACGACACGCGACGCGAATGCCCGGATCGTGCCCAAGCGCGATTCGGTCGTGCGCATTCAGGCGGCGGCCGAGCTGTACCGCGAATGCCGCCGCACGGGCGCGGCGTGCCGGGTGATCGTGAGCGGCGGCGATCCCCAGCATCACGGCCAGGCGGAAGCCGACAACTACGCGCCGTACCTGCTCGCCCGCGGCGTCGCCGCGACGGATCTGACGCTCGAAGACCGCAGTCTCAATACGTATCAGAACGCACGCAATGTCGCTGGCATTCTGCGCCTCGAACATGACGAAACGTTGATCGTCGTCACCTCGGCGTATCACATGCGCCGCTCGGTCCTGGCTTTCGAGGCGTTTGGCTTCGAGCCGCAACCTTTCGTCTCGAATGTCCGGCAGGTCCGGACGACCTTCTTTCCGCGCATCGACGGATTCGTCGCGGCAGAGACGGCGGCGCACGAACTCGTCGGCGTGTTGCGCTTTTACGTTTTCCGGCTGCTCCGCCTGTATTGACCGGCCCGCGATTGCGGACGCCCTTGCGGACGCGATCGCGGCTTTTGTGCAGCATCAATCCGCGCCGTCATCTCAATTTAATAAGGACTGGAAATTGCCTCGGCGCGCTGGCATGATCAGGCCCCACGTCATCGCTCGCGCAGGACGCCGCATGCAATAAGGCTGCCACCGGGCAACAGACATCCTATGATTCCAGATGTTCGTGGGGCCGCGCGAATCTCGCGGACCGCATCTGGCGCAACGATGACGCCGATTGTTTCAGCCCGGCTGCGGGAGCGGATTTTGCTCACACGGATGCGATGTCCAGCCGAATCGGCAGGCGTTTTACCGGGTTCAACTACCACTAGGAGGTAAAAATGAAGCGAGTGTCCCTGGCTGTTCTGGTGTCCCTGAGCGCGGTTGCGTCGGCCGCCTATGCGCAAACCGACAAAGGCGTGACCATGAGCACGGATCCCGCCAAGATCTCCGACATCGAAATGCGCGCGCAAGCTCTGCAAGCGCGCCAGGACAGCATGCAAAACATGCAATCGCAGTCGAAAGGCAGCAAGTCGACCCATCACAAGAAGTCCGGCGCGAAGACGACGCCGTCCTCGGGATCGAGCCAGTAAGGCGGCTGCACCGGGCGGGCTTCGCGGCGAAGGTCGCCGGGACGCGGAAAGCCTGCGAGAACGAAAGCCGGAAACCGCGCAATGCGTTGCGCAGTTTCCGGCTTTTGTCTTGCGGAACGCCGTCATCGGCGACGAATGCGCACCGGGCGGCGCTGCCAACAGATCGGCGCGCGTCGATATGCTAAATTGCGCCTCGCCATTTCCCCGTTTCAACCGCAAGCGCACCCAGGTGCGGAGGACAGCATGAGCAACATCCAGCTCGATATCGAATGGACCGAAGCGGCATCACGCAAGATCGAGAAACTGATGCCGCGCAGCGCGAACAAGGACGCGTATCTCGCGCTTCCGCCGGTGGAGTGCCTGCCGGCGGAAGGCGATGTGCTCTTCCTCGGGCCGGACGGCAAGCAGCAGCCGTTCATCGTTGCCGAACGCCAGTATCACCACGACGGCGACGCCGACTGGACCATCATCCTGATCCTCGACGTGCCGCACGAAACGCACTGACGCGCCTGCGGCGTTCCGCCGAAGGGCGGCGGCCGCTTACAGCTTCGCGAGGACGTGAATCTCGCCCGTCTCGATCAGCGCGGGCGAATTGCGGCGATGCGCCTCGATATGCGGCGCCTTGCCGTGCGCCTCGAGCGCCGCCTGGCTTGCCCACCGTTCGACGAAGACGAAGCGGCGCGGCTCCTTCAGGTCGCGATGCAGATCGTATTGCAAGGCGCCGGGCTCCTTGAGCGTCGGCCCGACGAGGCCTTGCAGCGCCTCCTTCAGCTTTTCTTCCTGACCCGGCTTCGCGACAAACGTGGCGACTACGGCAATTTCCGACATGGGTTCGATCCTAGAGTGAAAGAAGCGCAAGGATACCCCCGCGGGCGCTTGCCCGCCCGGCGGCGCGGGGCGGGGCGGACCGGGTGGCGGCACAACCGGGGACACAGCCGGCGGCACAAAGAAAAAGCCCGCGCTTCGACGAAACGCGGGCAAAAACCGTCGCCCTACGAGGATAGGCGACGGGGCCACCAGGGGTTCGCGCGTACGCGCGAACCATCGTCTGCGAACAGGACGGCCGGCGTCCTGATCAATCGAGTGTTCGTTTGCCTCCAATACGAAAATGTCGGCGACGCGCCGACAGCAGATTACATGCCATTTCTGCACTTTACCGGTCAGACATTTGATTCTTATAAGCTTTTCCGCACACAATCCCGCAGGAAAATTGCGCGTTCGGCCACATGCGTCGCATCCTAAGGTCATACCGAAAGTGCTTTCGAATCCGAACGGAGCGAGCACCCGCGGCCCAAAATGAAAAAACCCGCCTCAATCTCGAGGCGGGTTTCTTATTGCGATGAGCGAAGTTTTCGGACGTCAGCCGATCTGATCGGAAAGCAGCGCCATGATCTGGCGCGCCTGCGGCGACGAATCGACCTGGCCCTTGTCGTCGACGATCGAGACGCGGGTCTGATCTTCCGTGATGGCGCGTACGTTGACTTGATACTGCTTCGCCACCTTCTCCTTCTTGCCGTGGAAGACCTGGCTCCAGAAGCCCTGCTCCGCCGACGACAGGTCCTTCGGATCGACATAGCGCACGAAATAGATGCCCCGCGCGCGATCGCGGTCGTCGACGGTGAAGTTGCTGCGATCGAGCGCGATGCCGACGCGCAACCACGCGCGGTCGTAGGCTTCGGGCAGCGTCAGTTCCGCGGACGACGCTTCCGGCACCGTGTCGTTCTTGGCCGCGGTCTGCGCGGCGAGCGTGGCGTTTTGCGCCGCCGTGGTGGCAGCCGCCGACGACGCGCCCTTCGGCGCCGTGCCGCCAGCCGGCGCGGCCTTGTCCAGCGAGACGCTGTCCAGCGAGGCGCCCGACGCCTGACGCGAATCCGACGCGGCAAGCGACGCCATCAGGCGCTTCAGGTATTCGTTTTCCAGCGCCGGATCGTTCGCGCGCGCCTGCCACTGGCTCGAATCGTTGTTGACGCCCGTCAGCGCTTCACGCATTCCCTTCTGGCTCACGAACACGTACGTTCCGCCGTTCGGCGCGACTTCGAGGCGCGTGCGGTACTTGTTGCGCTCGGCCGTCACATACGAGTTGCCGGTCGCCTTCGACAGCGTGTTGCGGATGAGGCCGTCGGAGATCTGCGGATGGGTTTCGTTCCAGTCGGTTTCCATCACGCCCTTGTCGCGGGAATCCACGACGAGCAGGAAGCCCTGCTCCTGCCAGAAACGGCGAATTTGCGGCCAGACCTGTTCCGGCGATTTGTTGTCGATGACGAGCCAGCGCTCCGTGCCATCGCGCTGGATATGCATGCCCGACACGGGCGGGACCACGGTGGGCGCACTCGGCGCAGCCTTCTGGACTTGCTGCAGGTCCGACAGGCTGGCCTGCCCGCCCTGCGGGGGCAAGGAGCGCTGGTCGGCCGCCTCATCGATCAGGTTCGGCGGAACTGCGAGGGACGCCTGCTTCGAGCGTGAGTCGCTCTTGTAGTCGATCGCGGTGGGGGACGACGTACCGCATCCGGCCACGAGCCCAGCCGCCATCGAAAGTGCTGCCAACCGCTTGGTCACACGAAAATCTGTCATGTTTGGGAAGTCCTTCCGCTACGCCACGGTGTTTTCCGTGGATCAACCAAGTATTTTACCGTTCCCGCGTGTCGCCGTGCAAAAACAGGAACCGGTCGACAGCGCCGCGATGGCGACGGCCCGAGTGCTGCCGTGCCCGAAAGCAGCCGGACGCCACATGGAATCCGATTGCTTTTTCCGTCTCCAGATCGGAACGGCGTATCAACGGCGTATCGAATGCACGCCGGGCTGCATCTCGAAATTATCGGCCGACGCGTCGCGATGACAATTTATGACACTCCAAGTACTCCGCGCCGGCACACCAAAACACGCGCCAACTCTTTGTTTGATAAGCATTATTAAGCATTTTTCAGCTTGTCTTATAAAACCCTTCAGAACACATCAGAGCGTGACACTGCCTGACTTTCCGATCTTAAAATTCAATCTCAAAAATAAGAATGACCTTAAGAACGGAGAGTGCAATGCGACGCTTCAGAAGTCCTCACTACTTCATCGCCGCCATCAGTGGCGCCGCGGCGATGACAGGCCAGCCCGCTCTCGCGCAACTCGGCTCGACACTCAGCGTGGAGTCCGGGCACGCGCACGGCGCGGTGCTGCATCGGTCGCAAACCGGGCAAATCGCCTTCCGTGAGACCGTCGATGCCCACGGCACCATCGTGCGCCAGTATGTGAATTCATCCGGCGAGGTTTACGCAGTCACCTGGCGAGGCCCCACGATGCCGGATATCGAGGCGCTCCTCGGCGCCCATTTCGGACGCTATCGGACAGGCGCGCTTTCGTCGCAAGCGTACAGCGGCCTTCATTCGTCTCGCGTGGAAGAAGGCGATCTGATCGTCGAGAGCAGCGTTCGGCTGCGCGAGTTCAACGGCCGCGCGTGGCTCGCACGTGCGCTGCCGCCAGGCGTCGCGCAGTCGGACATCGAATAGGAGACGGCGATGAAAGTTCACGTGCATCTCCTAATTGCATGCGCCGTGGCGGCGAGCGCCATGCTTCACGGCTGTGGCGGCGGAGGCGGCGGCGATTCGGCGCCGGCAGGCGGCACGCCCGCCGCTGCGGCACCGGCTTCCTCCACGACAGTTGCCTCAGGCGCCGCTCCCGCTTCCGCCTCGCCGCCGGACAACACCGTCGCCCAATCGACGACGCCCAACGTCCAGCCGATCCACGTCACGAAACTCGACACGGGCACGCGCAACATGCTGCAAACGAGCGTGACGATCTGCGTGCCCGGAACCAGCAACTGCCAGACCATCGACGACATCCAGGTCGACACGGGCTCGCAAGGCCTGCGGATCGTCGCCTCGGCGATCTCGCCCGCCCTCGCGCTGCCGCCGGTCACAGCCAGCAACGGCTCGATCGCCGCGTCGTGCACCGTGTTCGGTTCGGGATACACCTGGGGCGCGGTGCGCAGCGCCGACATCCGGCTCGCCGGACATGTTGCCGGCGCGACCCCGATTCAGGTCATCGCCGATCTGGCCGTACCCGCCGCCGCAACCGATTGCGCAAAATCGGGATTACCGATGCTGACCGCCGCGCGGCTGCGCGGCAACGGCATCCTGGGCGTCGGGCCGTTCAGCGCCGATTGCGGCGCCGCCTGCGCGTCCTCCCCGCTGCCACGCTGGTATTACGCCTGCAACGCGGGCACCTGCGTGTCGAGCGCGCTTGCGGTCGCGCAACAGGTCGCCAATCCGGTGAGCCGCTTTCCCGCCGACAACAACGGCGTGCTCATCGAGCTTCCCCCCGTGCCGGATCTCGGCGCGTCCGAGGTACACGGCACGCTGACATTCGGCATCGGATCGCAGGCGAACAACCTGCTCGGCGACGCCACCGTGCTGCCCGGCAACGCCTATTCCGGCTACGTCACGACGGAATTCGACGGGAGAACCTTTGCGACGAGCTTCATCGACAGCGGATCGAACGGCCTCTTCTTTCCGTCGAACACGCTGACGGTGTGCGGCGTCTGGTACTGCCCGCCGACGGCCCAGAACCTCGCCGCCCGCATTCGCTCGGGCAGCGGCGCGACCCGCGACGTCAGCTTCGCCGTCTCGACGTCGACGGCGCTCTTCGCAAGCGGCAACAATGCTTTTGCGAACCTCGCCGGGCCGGTCGGCAATTTCTTCGACTGGGGCCTGCCGTTCTTCTATGGCCGGCGCGTGTTCACGGCGCTCGAAAACCGCGTGACGCCCGCAGGCAAAGGCCCGTACTACGCGTTCTAGCGGCGCGTTGCGAACAGGCGCCGGGGCGGCGCCTGTTCGACAGCCCTGCCCGCAGGGTCACTGTGGGCCTTCAGCCGTCTCGCCCTTGCGCGTGAACCGCAACTCGACGCGCCGGTCTGCTGCAAGACATTCGATCAGCGCGCGACGGTCCTTCATCCGGCAGTCGCTGCCAGGGGATGCCGGGCCGTAGCCGCGCGCCTGTATCGGCACCGTGACGCCCTTGCCTTGCAGATACCGCTGCACGGAAAGCGCGCGCCGTTCCGAGAGATCGCGGTTGTAGGCCGCGCTGCCGAGCCGGTCGGTGTAGCCCGCTACCGTGATGCTCGTGAGGTCGCCGGAGCGCATCACGTCCGCGGTCACGGCGTCGAGCTTCGATCTGCCGTCCTGCGTGATCGCAGCGATATCACCGCCGTCGAACGCAAAAAGCGCATCCGCCGACAGCGTGACGACCTTCGGAGGTGGCGGTGCCTCCACCTGCGGCACCGCGCAGCCGTCCAGTTGCTGACGCGCTTCGGCCATGCCGCGCTCGACGGCCTCGACCTTCGCCTGCGCCGCGTCGAAACTGCGGGCCCAGGCGTCGTGTCCTGCATGCATCAGCTTGACCTCCATGCACGCAACCGACCTCTGCGCCTGCGGACAGTAGCCAAAGCGCGCATCGCCGCGCATGCCCTTGAGGGTCGCCGCCAGATCCGGCCGCACCCGCGCGACCGTGCGCAACGGCGGGTTGTCGCCGGACAGCGGCTGAGCGCCTTCGAGCCCCGCGGTCAGCCGGGCGGATTCGCCCACGGCTTCTTCGACGAAGCCCCAGCCGTTGCCTGCATCGAGTTCCTGGCCGGCCACGTCGATCCAGCACTGGTCCTTGTAGCCGAAGTAGTTCTCCTTCTTCGGCCCCAGGTCGCCGAGCCGCGTTTGCAGCGTCGCGAGGATCTCGCGCGGCGAGTCGATCTGCCCGTAGACATCGGTCCATGCGCGCTCGGCGGCGCCCGCCTGCCGGCTCTGCTCCGTTGCGAATCCGGTTTGAAGGACCGTGGGGTCCTGGATGGCGAGCTTGTCGCGGACCGCCGTCCCGCCGCAGCCAGCGAGCGCCAGCACGCACGCTGCAGCAACAATCGTGTTTTTCATAAGTGATACCCGAGTCGAAGCCGCGGCGCGCTCGCGCCGCGGCCTTGGTGTCGCGCCGTCCGATGACGGAATGAAGGCTCAGTTGCCGAACACGTAGCCGATGCCAGCGCGAACGATGGTGCTGTTGCCGCCCGAGGACGACACCCCGGCATTGAAGTTGAAGTTCCCCTTCTCGTTCCAGCGCGACACGCCGATGCCAAGCGCCGCCTGACCGCGGTACGCGGCGACTCCCGCATTGACGGCCGTGCGGCCTGGCAGGTAGGGCGTGACCACGTTGAGCGCCGAAGCCGCCGCGATGCCCTTGCGGGTGTTGTGATCGAGGTCGCGGATCTGCTGCTGGGTGTTGTTGAAGCGCTGGTCCGTGTAGCTGTTCGCCTGACCGAGCGTGCTACCCGACGCGCGATTCAGCTGGTCGAGGTTGACCGCGTCGGTGCCCGCCGTGCCCGCTGCCACGTTGGTGATCTGCCGTTCGCTGCCCGCCGAGCCGACCGATACCGAGGACGCACGATTCGCCACCGATCCGGCGCCGAGCGCAACCGAGTTGTCCGCGCTCGCGCTTGCTCCCGCGCCCGTCGCGACGCTGTTCGCGCCGCTTGCCAGCGCCGTCGCACCGACGGCCACCGCGTGGGTTCCCGTGGCCGACGCCGTTTCGGTCGACGCATTGCCGTCCGCGCTGAAGAACGCGCCGGTCGTGATCGCGACGTTCGTCACCTTGCCGACTGCGTCGTTCAGCTGACCGACGTTCACAGCGTCACCGGCAAGGGTGCCGTTCGCGACGTTGTGCAGCACAGTCCCACCGGCGACGCCCTTTCCCAGCGTCACACTGGAGAGATTCGCCGCGCCTCCCGCGGTCGTGTCGTAGGTGAGTGCCGTGGCCGTGTTGCCCTTGCTGTCGACGAGACCGACGCTCTTCAACTGCGACACGTTGACCGCATCCGTGTCCGCCGTGCCCGCCTTGACATTCGTGATCTGGCGCTCCTGCCCCGCCGCGCCGACCGACACCGTGTCAGCCCGATCCGCCACCGCGTTCGCGCCCAGCGCGACGGCGTTGCTGGCGCTCGCGAGCGCATTGGCGCCGATCGCCGTCGAGTTCGCGCCGCTTGCCTGCGCGGCGCCGAGCGTCGAGTTCGTCGCGAAGTATTTGAGCGAACCGCCGTTCTGCAGATTGCTGACGGCGTTGAACAGCTGGTCGCCGTTGACCGCGTCGGTGCTGCCCGCTTCAAGCCGCCCCGCCGCGACGTTGCGCAGCGCAACGGGCGCGCCCGCGGACGCGCCGCCGAGCGTCACGCTCGCGCGGTTGACCGTGCCGTCGGCGTGGGTGTCGTACACGACCGCCGCCATCGACTTGCCCGCCCCGTCGAGCAAGCCCGCCTCCTTCAACTGCGCGACGTTGACGGCATCCCGGTCGGCGACGCCCGCCTTCACGTTCGAGAGCACCGTGCCGTCCGTGCCGCCGAGGCTGACACGACTCTTCGTCGCGTCCTCGTAGGCGACGAACGCGTTCGTCGCGTTGCCGCTCGAATCGATTGCGAGGCCCGCGTTCTTCAACTGGCCGAGGTTGACCGCGTCGGTATCGGTCGTGCCCTTTGCCACGTTCCTGAGGACCGTGCCCTGCGTGCCGCCGAGGCTGACGATGCCTCGGGTCGTGTCGTCGTAGGCGACGAACGCGTTCGCCGCATTGCCGCTCGAATCGATCGCGAGGCCCGCGTTCTTCAACTGGCCGAGGTTGACCGCGTCGGTATCGGTCGTGCCCTTTGCCACGTTCCTGATAACCGTGCCCTGCGTGCCGCCGAGGCTGACGACGCCTCGGGTCGTATCGTCGTACGCGACGAACGCGTTCGTGGCGTTGCCGCTCGAATCGATCGCGAGGCCCGCGTTCTTCAACTGGCTGAGATTGACCGCGTCGGTGTTGGATTTGCCCGCGGCCACGTTCACGATGCGCCGCTCGTGATCCTTCGCGCCGATCGAAACGACGTTGTTCTGCGAGCCGTCGCTGCCGGAGCCGAGCACGACGCTGTTGGCACCCTCGGTCTTCAAAACATCGCTGCCGATGACGAACGTATTCGCCGCGTTGACGTGGCTGCGGTTGCCGAGCGCGTACGAGCCGTCACCGGCGACCGCGCTGTTGTTGCCGAGGACCACACCCTCCTTGCCGTCGACGACGTTCGCGCGGCCGATGCCTATCGACGCGTTGTTGTTGGAGAGCGTTTCGGAGCCGATGGCGATGGCGTCGACGCCGCTCGTGTTGACCGACGCGAGGTATCCCAGCGCCAGCCCGTTGGCGGCCACCACGTTGGCCTGATAGCCGAAGGCCGCACCCCGCACGGAACCGGAAACCGTGCCGTAGCCGACCGAAACGGCGCCTTCGGCACTCGCAAGCGCATTGGAGCCCATAGCGACCGAGCGTTTTCCGTTCGCAGTGACCGTAAGGCCGACGGCAATCGAGTCCGTGCCGAGCGCGGTGACGGAGTTGTTGACGTTGACCGTCGGGCCCGCCGCGATCAGGGCTTCAGGCGGCAGGCTGCTCGTTGCCCGCGTGACGCTCCGGTCGGCCCGCGTCTGCGCGGCGCTATCGGCGGTGGAGGTGGGGACAGCGGAGGTGGAAGCGTCCACCCGCGGCTGCGTCATTGACGTGCTCGCGGCCGGATGCGCCACCAGCGTTTTCAGCGCCTGTCCGATCTGCGCCCCGTACACACTCCTCGTCTCGCTCGACTCCCGCGCCGCGATTTCCTCCCCGGCGGCAAGCGGCGCCGCGCCCGCCGATTGCTGCATCCCGAGCGCGGCGAACGCGGCCAGCACGGCGGTACCGGCCGCGCTGCGCCGCAGGTTGCCACGGGCCGGTGAGCCAGGCTCGGCTGTCTCGATGGCAACGGCCGTCTTCTGAACTACGCTTTGCGTCTTCTTCATGTTATGGGTTCACTCTCAGGTTCATCGAGACACGCGAACGCGCCCCGGAATCGTTGACTCTGGCCAGGAAACTGAAACGTTCGTTGGCTGGAACTTGAGCGTGCTTGCAGGCATGCAGGCCACCGCGCGCGCCACATTGCACGGGGCTGGAGAACGCACGGACTCGCCCGCGAGCTCTCCGACTGAACGCGCACGGTCCGTTGTCGTAGCCTGTTCAGGCTATATAAAGCACGCTCGTGCGCCAATAATGGCGGCTGAGAGCAATCCTAAATACGCGAAAAATCCTATTTATTCAGCGAAATCCGATTGGTCTATGTCATTTGGTCAAGGAATTGCAGTTCTCCTATTTGAGATAAATTCACCAAAGTCCACAATCCGCCCGACTCCTTGGCCCGCACCCGTCGCAACGTGCAGCGCCCCAAACGAAAAAAGGCCGTTCCGGTATCCCGGAACGGCCTTCATCGCGTCTCTCAGTCTTCGCACTACGGCCCTTCGATCACCCCTGCGGCAACGCCTTGTCCTCTTCGTCGAAGATCTTCTGCGCCAGATGGAACGCCGAGTTCGCCGCGGGCACGCCGCAATAGATCGCGGTCTGCATCAGCACTTCCTTGATCTCGTCGCGCGACACGCCGTTGTTCTTCGCCGCGCGCAGGTGCAGCGCGAGTTCCTCGCTGCGGTTGAGCGCGACCATCATCGAGATGGTCAGCAGGCTGCGCGTGTGGCGCGGCAGACCCGGCCGCGTCCAGATCTCGCCCCACGAGTAGCGCGTGATCAGGTTCTGGAACTCGGTCGTGAGATCGGTGCGGTTGGCAAGCGACCGGTCCACGTGCGCATCGCCGAGCACCGCGCGGCGCACGCCGAGGCCGGCGTCGTAGCGTTCGTCTTCGGTCATTGTTGTTCTCCAAGGAATTCCAGCACGTAGCGCGTGTAGTCGCCGGCTTTCTCGATGTTCGACAAGTGCGCCGCGTCCAGCTCGACATAGCGCGAGCCCTCGACATAGCCCGCGAGCTCGCGCCCTTGCGCGGCGGCCGTCGACTGGTCGTGCGTGCCCGTGATCACGAGCACCGGCGCCTTGATGGTCTTCGCTTCGGCGCGCAGGTCGGCGTCGCGGATCGCCTCGCAGTTCGCGGCGTACCCGTCGCCCGAGGTGTGGCGGAACACGTCGCGGATGTTCGCGAGCACGAGCGGCTCGCGCCCGGCGAAGTCCGCCGTGAACCAGCGGGCAATCACGGCGTCGGTGAGCGCCGCCATGCCGCCCGGCTCGCGCGCTTTCGCGGCGCGCGGCGTCCAGACAGCGTCCGAGCCGATCAGCGCCGCCGTATTCGACAGCACGACGCGCGCGAAGCGCTCCGGATGCCGCGCGGCGAGCGCGATGCCGGTCAGCCCGCCCATCGACAGCCCGCAATAGTGCGCGCGCCCGATGCCGAGCGCATCGAGCAGCCCGATCACGTCGCCTGTCAGCTGGTCGATCGTGTACGGACCGGGGGGCGCGTCCGAATGACCGTGGCCGCGCGTGTCATAGCGCAGCACGCGATACTTCGCGGCGAACGCCTCGACTTGCGGCGCCCACATCGATATGTCTGCACCGAGGGAATTCGACAGCACGAGCCAGGGCGCGCTGTCGCCCGCGGCGGTGTCGATGCGATAGTGGATCCGGGTACCGTTCACAGCGGCGAGAGGCATTGCATTTGGCTCCTGAAAGGGGTCACGCGTTGGCGTGATGAAGCTCGAGCGCGGCATCGACGAAAGCCTGCGCCTCGCCGGCGTAGTTCGCCGGATCGAGCAGATGTTTCAACTGACCGGATGAGAGGTGCTGCATGACGGCGGCATCGGCTGACAGCACGTCGAAGAGCGTGCGGCCGCTCGCGACCGCTTCCTTCGACGCATGCTCGACAAGCCGGTGCGCGTCGAGCCGCCCGATCCGGTCGCCGAGCGCGAGCATCACGGCCTCGCCGAGCACGAGGCCCCGCGTCGCGCCGAGGTTCGCCGCGAGCCGGCCGGCATCGACCTCGATGCCCGCCACGATCGCCTTGATCTGCGCGAGCGCGCCGCCCGTGAGACGCGCGAGATCGGGGAGCGCCTCCCACTCGGCCTGCCAGCCGCCGAGCGCGCGCTCGTGCTCCTGCACCATGCCCGCGAAAATCGTCGCGACGAGGTTCGGCGCACGCGTGGCGGCCGTCAGCACGGCCGCGCAGCCGACCGGATTGCGCTTGTGCGGCATCGTGGACGAACCGCCCTTGCCCGCGGCGGCCGGTTCCGCAAGCTCGCCGACTTCGGTCTGCATGGAAAGCGAGATGTCGCGCGCGATCTTGCCGAGGGTGCCCGTCAGCATGCCGAGGCACGCGGCGGCCTCCGCGATGCGGTCGCGCTGCGTGTGCCACGGCAGCGCGGGCATCGCGAGGCCGAGTTCGTCGGCGAGCGTCTGCGCGACCGGCTGCGCCTTGTCGCGCAGGCTCGCGAGCGTGCCCGCCGCGCCGCCGAACTGCAGCGCGAGCGCGCGCGAGCGCAGCGTGGCGAGCCGCTCGCGATGGCGCGTAAGCGCATCGAGCCATTGCGCGAACTTCAGGCCGAGCGTGATCGGCAGCGCCTGCTGCAGCCACGTGCGGCCGATCATCGGCGTCGCGCGATGCTTGCGCGCCTGATCGGCGAGCGCGGCGCACGTATCGCGCAGGTCGGCGTCGATCAGATCGAGCGTCGCGCGAAGCTGAAGCACCGTGCCGGTGTCGATGATGTCCTGGCTCGTCGCGCCCCAGTGCACGTATTTGGCGGCCTCGGCGTCGGCGGCCTTGACGACCGCCGTCAGTTGCTTGACGAGCGGAATCGCGAGATTGCCGCCCGCGGCCGCGCCGGTCATGAGCGCCTGGGCGTCGATGTGGCCGGCCTTGCAGGCGGCCTCGATCGGGCCGACCGCGCTCGCCGGAATCACGCCGTGCGCCGCCGACGCGCGCGCGAGCGCGGCCTCGACGTCGAGCATCGACTGCACGGTCTGCCGCGGCGACCAGACGGCGTTGAGCGCGTCGGTGCCGCAGATGAGATCGGTGAGCCGTCCGGTCGCCTCGAACATGGGCTCAGACCCGTTCGATGGCAATGGCGATGCCCTGCCCCACGCCGATGCACATCGTGCAGAGCGCGAAACGGCCGCCGGTGCGCTGCAGCTGATAGCTCGCGGTCGTGACGAGGCGCGCGCCGCTCATGCCGAGCGGGTGGCCGAGCGCGATCGCGCCGCCGTTCGGGTTCACGCGGGGATCGTCGTCGGCGATGCCGAGCATGCGCAGCACGGCCAGCCCTTGCGAGGCGAATGCCTCGTTCAGTTCGATCACGTCGAACTGGTCGATCGTCATGTTCAGGCGCTTGAGCAGCTTTTGCGTCGCGGGCGCCGGGCCGATGCCCATCACGCGCGGCGGCACGCCCGCCGTTGCGAGCCCCAGAATGCGCGCGCGCGGCACGAGGCCGAAGCGCTTCGCGCTGTCCTCGTCGGCGATCAGGAGCGCAGCCGCGCCGTCGTTCACGCCCGACGCGTTGCCCGCCGTCACGCTCCCGTCCGGGCGCACGACGCCCTTCAGCTTCGCGAGCGCCTCCACGCTCGTCTCGCGCGGATGCTCGTCCTTCGAGACGACGACCGGATCGCCCTTCTTCTGCGCGATCGTCACCGCGACGATTTCCTGCGCGAGCGTGCCGTCCTGCTGCGCGCGCGCCGCCTTCTGCTGGCTGCGCACGGCGAACGCGTCCTGATCGGCGCGGCTCACCTTGTAGTCGTCGGCGACGTTCTCGGCCGTCTCCGGCATCGAGTCGACGCCGTGCAGCTTTTTCATCAGCGGATTGACGAAGCGCCAGCCGATGGTCGTGTCGTAGATGTCGGCCTGACGCGAGAACGCGGAGGTCGCCTTGCCCTGCACGAACGGCGCGCGACTCATGCTTTCCACGCCGCCCGCGATCAAAAAGCTCGCCTCGCCCGACTTGATCGCGCGCGCGGCAATGCCGATCGCGTCCATGCCCGAGCCGCACAGGCGGTTCACGGTCGTGCCCGGCACGCCGTCCGGCAGCCCGGCCAGCAGCGCCGACATGCGCGCGACGTTGCGGTTGTCCTCGCCCGCCTGATTCGCGCAGCCGAAAATCACTTCCTCGACGGCGCTCCAGTCCACGTCCTTGTTGCGCTCCATCAGCGCGCGCAGCGGCACGGCGCCGAGGTCGTCGGCACGCACCGCCGAGAGCGAACCCGCATAGCGGCCGATCGGCGTGCGGATCGCGTCACACAGAAATGCTTCTTTCATCAGTGTCTCCGGGATATGGGGTTCAGGCCGCTTCCGTGAGCGGCGCGTATTGCAGCGGCACCTGGGCGAGCTGCTGGAGTTCTTCGAACGAGAGACCGTCTACGATCTCGCGCACCACGAAACCCTCCGGCGTCACGTCGAACACCGCGAGGTCCGTGTACACGCGATTCACGCAGTTCACGCCCGTCACCGGATACGAGCACGCGTCGACGAGCTTGCTCTCGCCCTGCTTCGTGAGGAGCTCCATCATCACGTAGACCTGCTTCGCGCCGATCGCGAGGTCCATCGCGCCGCCGACAGCCGGAATCGCGTCGGGCGCGCCGGTGTGCCAGTTCGCGAGATCGCCGTTCGCCGACACCTGGAACGCGCCGAGCACGCAGAAATCGAGATGGCCGCCGCGCATCATCGCGAACGAATCGGCGTGGTGGAAATAGGCGCCGCCCGTGAGCAGCGTGACGTGCTGCTTGCCGGCGTTGATGAGTTCGTCGTCTTCCTCGCCGGGCGCTGGCGCCGGGCCCATGCCGAGCAGGCCGTTCTCGCTGTGCAGGAAGATTTCGCGGTCCGCCGCCAGATGGTTGGCGACGAGCGTCGGCACACCGATGCCGAGATTCACGTAGGCGCCTTCGGGAATGTCGCGGGCGACGCGTTTCGCCATTTCGTCGCGGGTCAGTTTTTTCATGGCTTGTCCTTTGCTCATGTTGCGAGTCACGCTGCGAGTTCGGCTTGATGGACGGCCTGCGGCACTTCCACCACGCGCTGCACGAAGATGCCCGGCGTGACGATGTTCTCGGGATCGAGTTCGCCCAGTTCGACGACCTTCGACACCTGCACGACCGCCGTCTTCGCCGCACTCGCCATGATCGGCCCGAAGTTGCGCGCCGTCTTGCGATACACCAGATTGCCCCAGCGGTCGCCCTTGAGCGCCTTGGTCAGCGCGAAATCGGCATGCAGCGGCGCTTCGAGCACGTAGTGCCTGCCGTCGATCAGACGCGTTTCCTTGCCCTCGGCAAGCTTGGTGCCATAGCCGGTCGGCGTGAAAAAGCCGCCGATGCCCGCGCCCGCCGCGCGGATGCGCTCGGCGAGGTTGCCCTGCGGCACGAGTTCGAGCTCGATCTCGCCCGCGCGGTAGAGCGCGTCGAAGACCTGCGAGTCGGCCTGGCGCGGAAACGAGCAGACGATCTTGCGCACGCGCTTCGCCTTGAGGAGCGCCGCGAGACCGGTCTCGCCGTTGCCCGCATTGTTGTTGATGATCGTGAGGTCGCGCGCGCCCTGCTCGATGAGCGCGTCGATCAGCTCCGACGGCATGCCTGCCGTGCCGAAACCGCCGATCATGATGGTCGCTCCGTCGTGCACGTCCTTCACCGCCGACGCGAGCGAATCGAAAATCTTGTTGATCATGCCGTTCTTCTCCTGCGAGCGCGCCGGCGGCGAGTGTGCATTCATGCGCCGGCCTGAAACTCGGGGTTGATTTGCCTAAACCGCTGCCAGATGAGTTGCCTGATGAGCTACGACTGAACTGCTTGCCTCAAAATGTTCGATATGCGAACATGGATTCGTTTAGCGAACAATTGGGATGTTATTCCTGTGTTCGTTGCCGTGTCAATGAAGTGCGGGTTTGTACCGACCTGCACGGCTTCGGCATCTTTCGCCCGCAAGGGCGGCTCATTCGCTCATTCGTGATCACATGACCCGTTCACCGACCGATCCGGCTCGCCCGACCTCCGGCGAAGCCGACGCCCCGGACACGCCGGACACGCCAACCCGGCCGGGCGATGCCTACGTCCAGTCCTTCGCGCGCGGGCTCGCGGTGATCCGCTCGTTCGACGCGAGCCGCCCGGCGCAGACGCTGACCGAAGTGGCCGCGGCGTCCGGCCTGACGCGCGCCGGCGCGCGGCGGATTCTGCTCACGCTGCAGGCACTCGGCTACGTCGAGGCCGACGGGCGCCTCTTCCAGCTTACGCCGAAGATCCTCGACCTGGGGTTCGCCTATCTCACGTCGATGCCGTTCTGGAATCTCGCCGAGCCGGTGATGGAGGAGCTCGTCGAACAGGTGCACGAGAGCTGTTCGGCCGCCGTGCTCAACGGCACCGACATCGTGTATGTGCTGCGCGTGCCGACACACAAGATCATCACGCAGAACCTGTCGATCGGAAGCCGGCTGCCCGCGTTCTGCACGTCGATGGGCCGCGTGCTGCTTTCCGCGCTCGACGAAGCCACGCTGGACACCGTGCTCGGCGCGAGCGAACTCGTCGCCCGCACGCCGCGCACGATCACCGACAAGGCCGCGCTGAAGGAAGCGATCGGCATCGTGCGCCGGCAGGGCTGGGCGATCGTCGACCAGGAGCTGGAGGAAGGACTGATCTCGATGTCCGCGCCGATCCGCGACCGGCAGGGACGCGTCATCGCGGCGCTCAACATCAGCGGGAACGCCCAGCGCAAGACCGCGAAGCAAATGGTGAAAGCGTTTCTCGAACCGCTGCAGGAAGCGGCGCAGCGCGTTTCGGAGATGGTTGCGCGGCGCGGCTGACGCTGGGCAAACCGCGCCGGGCGGATCGGCGAAGCCGCCTGTCGCCCGCGGACTAGGCAAAAGCGAGACTATTCGCGATCGCGGATATCGCGCTACCCTTTATCTCGCCTCCCGATAACGCCCGCCACATGAACGACCTCGACCTGAATCTCATCCCGTATCTCGTGGCCATCGAGGAGACGCGCAACGTGAGCCGCGCCGCCGAGCGGCTCGGCGTGAGCCAGCCGCGCGTGAGCACGGCGCTCGGGCGGCTGCGCGAGTACTTCAACGATCCGCTTTTCGTGCGCACCTCGCGCGGCATGGAGCCGACGCCGCGCGCGCTCGCGCTCGTGCCCTCGGCCCGCGACGCGTTGAGCCGTATCGAGCGCGGCCTGCTCGACACCCAGCATTTCGATCCGGCCACCACCGCCGACACCTTTTCGATCGCGCTCTCGGATGTCGGCGAAATCGTGTTCCTGCCGCGTCTCCTGCAGGCCTTCGCGATCGCGGCGCCGCGCGCGAATCTGCGCTCGGTGTCGCTGTCGCACAGCAATGTCGAACGCGGGCTCGAATCCGGCGACGTCGATCTCGCCGTCGGCTATTTCCCCGATCTGGGCGGCAACAACTTCTTTCAGCAGCGGCTCTTTTCGCACCGCTTCATCTGCCTGATGCGGCGCGATCACCCGTTTTCCCGCGCGCCGCTCACGCTCGATCAGTTCCTCGAGTGCGGTCACGCCGTCGTGCGCGCGGAGGGCCGCAGCCAGGAAATTCTCGAGAACTATCTCGACAAGCAGCGCATCCGCCGTCGCGCCGTGCTGGAAACGCCGCACTTCATGAGCCTGCCGTTCATCCTCTCGCGCACCGACCTCATCGCGACCGTCCCGCACGCAATCGGCTTCGCGTATGTCGCGGAGCACGCGTCGATCACCCTCGCCGAGCCGCCCCTGCCCCTGCCGCGCTTCGATCTGCGGCAGCACTGGCATCGCAAGTTTCACAACGATCCGCGTACCACGTGGCTGCGCGGCGTGGTCGCGTCGCTCTTCAACGACGCGCTCGACGAATGGCCGAAGTGAGCGTCGCCGTCGCCCGAGACAAAACAAATGGTGGATAAATCCGGCTAAGATTGACGTTTTATTTCCGCCCGGGAAACGATCGATGGACGCGCTGACGAGCTTGCGGGTGTTTCGGGAAGTCGTGGACGCGGGCAGCTTCGTGAAGGCCGCCGAACGGCTCGATATTTCGACGGCGATGACGAGCAAGCACGTCGCGAATCTCGAACGACAGCTGGGCGTGCGCCTGCTCAACCGGACGACGCGCCACCTGAGCCTCACCGAAGCCGGCAGCGTGTACTACGAGCAATGCAGTGAGGCGCTCGACATCCTGCAGGCGGCGGAGGCGGCGGTCGGCGCGCAGCGCGCGCGTCCGCAGGGCGTGCTGAAAGTGACCGCGCCCGGCTGGTTCGCGACACGCAAGTTCGCCGATATTCTCGTCGCGTACCGGGAGCGCTATCCGGAAGTGCTGATCGACCTGCGCCTGGAGAACCGCTTCGTCGATCTGGTCGAGGAAGGGTACGACATGGCATTGCGCGCGACGTCGGATCCGTCGCCGTCGCTGATCGTGCGGCCGTTGTGCAGGGTGCCGTTCGTGCTCGCGGCTTCCCCCGCGTATCTGCAGAAAAGCGGCGAGCCGCGCCATCCCGACGACCTCTCGCGGCACCGGATCGTGCTGCCGACTTACACCAATATCGAAACGGTCGACCTGACGGGCCCGGACGGAACGTTCACGGTGAAGAACCAGGCCGTGCTCAAGACCAACGACACGTCGATGTCGCTTCAGCTCGTGCGGGCCGGCCTCGGCCTCGCGTACTTCCCGCAATGGATCGTCGCGCCCGAGCTGGCCTCCGGCGGACTCGTGCGTGTGTTGCCCGCGTACGAGGCGTTCGCGCCATCGGTTTTCGCGGTGTACACGAGCCGCAAATACATGACGACGAAGGTCCGTACGTTCATCGATTTCCTGTCCGAATCGCTGGCCGAACCGGCCGGCTGATTTAGGAGAACTCGTATTCAAGCGCGCCCCTGGCACGTGTGATGATCGCGCCCGATTTCGCCCTCCTCGTCCTTCCGCCCGCGCGCCTTGCGCGCGCACCGAGGCTGGCAACCGGTGCCATCACCCCATTTATTGCGATCGGACGCGCGATGACTTTCCCATGGTTTCCGTTGTGCCTCAATTTTGTTCTGCTGGGCGTGGCGCTCTTTGTCTGCAAGACGATCAACGCGAGCCGCGGCGCGCCGGTCTGGAACGGCGCGCTGATCTTCGTCGGCTTCTGCCTGCTCGCCATCGTGGCCGACCTGCTGCTGACGCTGGTGTTCGCGTCCGCACCCGCCACCGACCGCATGCGTTACGTGAACCTGTCGTCGACATCCGCGTGGACCAAGCGAACGGTGGCGTATGCGATTCCGTGCGTTGTCGGCATCGTGCTCGCCGTGCGCTTTCGGCAGCGCAAGCGCGCTGCGCCGACTTCGTTGCGAATCAGCACCTCGGACTACACGCACTCGGAAATGTCGCTTTGAGCGATGAGCCGGCACAGGCGACGTCCGTACTCCAGCGGCCTTGCGAGTGAAATTGCAAAGCATCGTCGCTAAAGTGATTCGATGGGTTCTAAAAGCGGAAGCTCTCTGATATACTTTCGCTCTTTCGGGGCGTAGCGCAGCCTGGTAGCGTACCTGCATGGGGTGCAGGTGGTCGGAGGTTCAAATCCTCTCGCCCCGACCAAAAGAATCAAGGCCTTACGGACGCATGTCCGTAAGGCCTTTTCTTTACGCTGCGCTTCTTTACGTTTTTCGGCATCGAAAGCCGACGCACCCCGTCACCAGTCCGCACAAAGCAAAAAGCAAAAGCGCCGCGATGAAACCATCGCGACGCCTTTGATTCGGCTTATCCGCCGAGCAGTTCAATCACCTGCAGAATTTCCTTCCTCAACTGCTCGATATCCACTGCCGTTGTCTGCGCACCCGATTCGGCCTGCACTTCGGCTTCGTCATCGTCGTCGCCATTCACACGACCATGCGAATCGAGCCGGTTGCGCGCGCCATTAATCGTGAAACCCTGCTCGTAAAGCAACTCGCGAATACGTCGAATCAGCAAAACCTCATGATGCTGATAATACCGACGATTACCGCGCCGCTTTACCGGCCTCAACTGCGTGAACTCCTGTTCCCAATAACGCAGCACATGCGGCTTTACACCGCATAGCTCGCTGACTTCACCGATCGTGAAGTAGCGCTTGGCCGGGATCGGAGGCAGGACGACTTTTTCCATCGTCAATCAACCATCGTGTGAGTTCGCAGTGGCGCGGGGTAACGGTCGCGCTTTCCGTTCGTCAGCGACTGAAGTTCGTTTCAGCGCCGGTTTCGACCAGCGCCTTCAATTTCTGGCTCGCGTGAAACGTGACGACCCGGCGAGCGGCAATCGGAATCGCCTCGCCCGTTTTCGGATTGCGTCCCGGCCGCTGCGGCTTGTCGCGCAACTGGAAATTACCGAAACCGGACAATTTCACGCTGTCGCCGCTTTCGAGCGCGTCGCGAATGACCTCGAAGAAAGCTTCGACCATATCTTTTGCTTCGCGCTTATTGAGTCCGACATGGTCGAACAACATCTCGGCCAATTCGGCTTTCGTGAGCGTCGGCGTCTCGCTGGACGCCGCGCCATTCGAAGTCGGGATATCTCGGATCATGGCGCTACGTTGCGCCGAAAGAAGGGCTTCGAAATCACTCGAGTTCATTTGGTTCATATCGAAAAAATGGCGTGACGAAGAAGACGGAGGGGCCAACTTACGGCTACCCGCGCAACCGCGCGCCATGCACTCGAGCCAAGCGATCCACCAGCGTTTTGATGGCCGTTTCGACCGTTTCGTCCTGAAGCGTCCCGCCAGTATCTTGCAACGTTACACGGAAGGCAAGGCTTTTCTCGTGCGCTCCCAAACCACCGGAAGTGCTTGATTTTGGACGAAATTCATCGAACAACGCAACCCTCACGACGTGCCTGCAAACCGGCTCCGAACGGGCGTTTTCGAGCTCGTCGAGAAGCGCCTGAACCTCCACTTTCTGGTCCACCACGATCGCGATATCGCGCCGCACCGGCGGGAATTTCGAGACCTCGGAGGGCACCGGCAGCGAGCGCGCCATCAGCGCGTCGGCTTCGATCTCGAACACGATCGGCGCGAGCGGAAGATCGTATTTCTGCAGCCAGCGCGGATGAAGCTCGCCGATCCAGCCCACGTTGCGCCCATCGATTTCGATGCGCGCGCTGCGCCCCGGATGCAGCGCCGGATGTTCCGCCTTCGCGAAGCGCGGCGCAGCGGGCGCGAAAAGCGCTTCGATATCGCCCTTCACGTCGAAGAAATCGACAGTGCGCGACGGTGCGCCCCACTGCTCGTCGAGCGCCGGCCCGTAGGCCAGACCACCGATCATCTTCGGCTGCGCGAAGCCTTCGACCGCGAGTTCGCCCGCCTTGATTGCCGGGTCGTGCAGGAACACGCGACCCGCCTCGAACACGCGGATGCGGTCCGCGCGGCGGTTCAGGTTATAGCGCAGCACGCTGATCAGGCTGCCGATGAGCGTCGTGCGCATGACCGACAGCTGGCTCGCGATCGGGTTGATCAGCTTGACCGGATTGTCGTTGCCAGCGAAATCGCGTTCCCATTCGGCATCGACGAAACTGAAGTTCACCGTTTCCGCATAGTCGCGCGCCGCCACGGCGTGGCGAAGCACGTGAACCGAGCGCTTCGTCTCGTTGGTCGGGCGCATTTCGCTTGTCGCGACGGGCGGGCGCGCCGGAATCTTCTCGAAGCCGTAAATGCGCGCGACTTCCTCGATCAGGTCCTCTTCTATCTCGATGTCGAACCGGTACGGAGGCGGCGTCACGGAGAACGTGTCGCCGTCGCGCTCGAACGCGAGACCGAGCCGCGTGAAGATCTGCGCGATTTCCTCCGCGCCGATCTTCACGCCGATGATGCGGTGCGCCCGCGCGACGCGCATCTTCACCGGTTCGCGCTTCGGCAGGTTCAGGATCTGGTCGTCGACCGGGCCGGCCTGGCCGCCGCAGATGTCGAGAATCAGCTGCGAAATGCGCTCGATATGCTCGACAGTCGTCGAGTAATCAACGCCGCGCTCGAAGCGATGCGCCGCGTCGGTCGAGAAGTTGTACTTGCGAGCGCGGCCGCGGATCGCGTCGGGCCACCAGAACGCGGCTTCGAGATAGATGTTGGCCGTATCGAGCGACACGGCCGTGCTGTCGCCGCCCATGATGCCGGCGAGGCTTTCGACGTGCCGGTCGTCGGCGATCACGCCCACCGTTTCATCGAGTTCGACGGTGTTGCCATTCAGGAGCTTGAGCGATTCGCCCGCGCGGCCCCAGCGCACCTCGATGCCGCCGTGGATCTTGTCGAGATCGAACACGTGCGTGGGACGCCCGAGTTCGAGCATCACGTAATTCGAGATATCGACGAGCGCCGAAATGCTGCGCTGCCCCGAGCGCTCGAGGCGCTCGACCATCCATTGCGGCGTCTTCGCGCGCGCGTCGACGCCTCGAATCACGCGGCCGGAAAAGCGTCCGCACAGATCGGGCGCCAGCACCTTGACCGGCAGCTTCTCGTCGAGCGTGACGACGACCGGCGGCATGACGAGCGCCCTGAGCGGCGCGCCGGTGATGGCGGCGGTTTCACGCGCGACGCCGAACACCGACAGGCAATCCGCCTTGTTCGGCGTGAGCTTGATCTCGAAAACGGTGTCGTCGAGATTGAGCGTCTCGCGGATGTCCTGGCCGACAGGCGTGTCCGTGGGCAGTATCAGGAGGCCGCTGTGATCGTCCGACAGCTTCAGCTCGCGCGCCGAGCACAGCATGCCCTGGCTCTCGACGCCGCGCAGCTTCGACAGCTTGATCGCGAACGGCTCGCCACCCGCTTCCGCCGGCGGCAGCTCGGCGCCGACTAGCGCGACCGGCACCTTGATGCCCGGCGACACGTTCGGCGCGCCGCACACGATGTTGAGCGTCTCGCCGGTGCCGGCATCGACCTGACAGACGTTGAGCTTGTCGGCGTTCGGGTGCTTGGCGACTTCGAGCACCTGCCCGACGACGATCTTCGCGGTCGGCGGCGCAACGGGCTGCAAGCCTTCCACCTCGAGACCCGCCATCGTCAGCGCGTGCGACAGTTGGTCGGTGGTCAGTTGCGGATCGACGAAACTTCTAAGCCAGGATTCGGGGAATTGCATGTGTGTCTACGTTCGAAATGAGTGGTGTCTGCGCCCGGTTTCACTTGCGCCGGGCATCGTGGGCAACGAACGCCTTCAGGCGAATTGCCTCAGGAATCGCAGATCGTTTTCGAAGAAAAGCCGCAGGTCCTGCACGCCGTAACGCAGCATCGTCAGACGCTCAAGGCCGCTGCCGAACGCAAAGCCGATATAGCGCTCCGGGTCGAGCCCCATGTTGCGGATCACGGTCGGATGAACCTGGCCGGAACCCGAAATCTCAAGCCATTTGCCCGCGTTCTTGCCCTGCTCGAACATCATGTCGATTTCGGCCGACGGCTCAGTGAACGGGAAATAGGACGGACGGAAGCGCACGAGGATGTCGTCGCGCTCGAAGAATTTCTTGAGGAAGTCGGAGTAGACGCCCTTCAGGTCGGCAAAGCTGATGTTCTCGTCGATCCAAAGGCCTTCGACCTGATTGAACATCGGCGAATGCGTGGCGTCGCTGTCCACGCGATACGTGCGGCCCGGCACGATCACCTTGATCGGCGGCTTGTTCATGCGCGCGTAGCGCACCTGCATCGGGCTCGTGTGCGTGCGCAAGAGGAGCGGCCGGCCGTCGGCATCATTTCCGTCGACATAGAACGTATCCTGCATCGAACGCGCAGGGTGATTCTCCGGGCTGTTCAGCGCAGTGAAGTTGTACCAGTCGGTTTCGATTTCGGGGCCGTCGGCCACGTCGAAACCGATCGTGCTGAAAATCTGCTCGACGCGCTCCCAGGTGCGCATCACCGGATGCAGCGTGCCCGCGCCGATTCCGCGACCCGGCAGCGTCACGTCGATCGCTTCGGCGGCGAGCCGTTCATTCAGGAGCGCATCCGCGAGCGCCTGGCGGCGCGCATTGAGCGCCGTCTCGACCTGGGCCTTCACGACGTTGATGCGCGCGCCCTCGGTCTTGCGCGTGTCCGGATCGAGCTTGCCGAGGCCCTTCAGCAATTCGGTGAGCGCACCCGATTTGCCGAGAAAGCGGGCTTTCTCGTTCTCGAGCGTGGCGACATCCGAGGCGTTTTCAAAGGCGCTTTTCGCGTCGGCAACAATCTGGTCCAGGTCCATTGATCCCATCATTTCAACGTCGAAGTTCAACTGCTTGATTAAACCGGCTGGCTAACGTGCAAATCCGCTCTACCAACGAAAACGGGGCTCGGTGAGAGCCCCGTTTCTGCCTGAGCGCGACCCATGTTTCGGACAACGCTCAGGCGAACCACGCAGTACTAATTTCGCAATTAGGCTGCAACGGCGGCTTTCACCTGCTTGACGATCGCAGCAAAAGCAGCCTTGTCGAACACAGCCATGTCAGCCAGCACCTTGCGGTCGAGTTCGATCGACGCCTTCTTCAGGCCGTTGATGAACACGCTGTACGTCATGTCGTGCTGACGCACCGCCGCGTTGATACGCGTGATCCACAGTGCGCGGAACACACGCTTCTTGTTGCGGCGATCGCGATAGGCGTATTGCCCGGCGCGCATGACCGCCTGCTTGGCGATGCGATAGACGTTATTGCGACGGCCGCGGTAACCCTTGGCCAGCTTGATGACTTTCTTGTGACGGGCCCGTGCGGTAACCCCACGTTTTACTCGAGGCATGTTGCGCTCCTATGAGTGTCGGTTAAGGGTTAGGCGAACGGCAGCATTGCGCGCACGGAGTTCAGATCGGAATCGTGAACAGCCGTGGAGCCACGCAGATGGCGTTTGTTCTTGGTGGTTTTCTTGGTAAGAATGTGGCGCTTGAAGGCCTGACCGCGCTTGACGGTACCGCCCGGACGCACCACGAAGCGCTTTGCAGCACTCTTCTTGGTCTTCATCTTCGGCATGAAACTACTCCAGTTTATTAGATGGACATGGGTGTGCGGTCGATCCATCGATCCTCTTCCGCCCTTCGAAACCCACGTGCCACTTGTGTGCGAACGGTTGAAACCGCCGCATTTTCATGTGTGACGCCGGTTGCCCGGCATCACACTGAAACCTGCTTCGACGCCGCGCAAAACGCGCGATCCATCGATTACTTCTTCTTCTTCGGCGCCAGCACCATGATCATCTGGCGGCCTTCCATCTTCGGCATCTGCTCGACCTGACCGTATTCGTCGAGGTCCGTCCTCAGACGTTCGAGCATGCGCATGCCGATTTCCTGGTGAGCCATTTCGCGCCCACGGAAACGCAACGTGATTTTCGTCTTGTCGCCGTCTTCGAGAAAGCGCGTGAGGTTCCGCAGTTTCACGTTGTAATCACCGTCGTCGGTGCCCGGCCGGAATTTCACTTCCTTGACCTGAACGATCTTCTGCTTGAGTTTCGCCTCGTGCTGCTTCTTCGCTTCCGAATACTTGAACTTGCCATAATCCATCAAACGGCAGACAGGCGGGACCGCCTGCGGCGCAATTTCGACGAGATCCACGTCCTGCTGTTCCGACATGCGGAAAGCATCGGCGAGTTTCACGATTCCGAGTGGCTCGTTGTCCACCCCGACCAAACGCACCTCCGGTGCGGTAATTTCACCGTTGATGCGATGTGACGACTTATCAGTAGCGATGTTACGTTTCCTCTAAAGATTAAAAAAACAAGCCGCGCTGCGGGTGGGCTTACCTGAATGCCTGCACGTCCTGCTGCAGGCGATCGAGGAACGCGTCGACCGGCATTGAGCCCAGATCGACACCGCCACGAGCACGCACGGCTACGGTTTGCGCCTCACGCTCCTTGTCCCCGACAACCAGCAAATACGGAACCTTTTGCAGCGTGTGCTCGCGTATTTTATAGCTAATCTTCTCATTGCGCAAATCACTCTCAACTCTAAGCCCTTGTTTTTGCAACGATTGGGCCAGCATTCGAGCATAATCCGCCTGGCTTTCCGCGATATTCAGTACAACCGCCTGCACCGGAGCGAGCCAGGACGGCATTGCACCGCCGTGGTGCTCGATCAGAATGCCGAGAAACCGCTCCATCGAACCGACGATTGCGCGATGCAGCATCACCGGCCGCTTGCGGCTGTTGTCCTCCGACACGTATTCCGCGCCGAGGCGCTCGGGCAGCACCATGTCGAGCTGCAGCGTGCCGCATTGCCACGAACGGCCCAGCGCATCCTTGATGTGATATTCGACCTTCGGGCCGTAGAACGCGCCCTCGCCGGGCAGCTCTTCCCACTGCACGTCGCAGGCGGTCAGCGCGTCGCGCAGGCCCTGCTCGGCGCGATCCCAGATTTCGTCGGTACCGGCCCGCTGGTCGGGCCGCAGCGCCAGCTTGATGCCGATGCGTTCGAACCCGAAATCCTTGTAGACGCTCATCGCGAGCGTGTTGAAGGCGATCGATTCCGGGATGAACTGCTCTTCCGTGCAGAAAATATGAGCGTCGTCCTGCACGAAACCGCGCACGCGCATGAGCCCGTGCAGCGAACCGGACGGCTCGTTGCGGTGGCAGGACCCGAATTCGGCATAACGCAGCGGCAGGTCGCGGTACGAACGCAGACCATGGTTGAACACCTGCACGTGACCCGGACAGTTCATCGGCTTGATCGCGTAGTCGCGCTTTTCCGATTCGGTCGTGAACATGTTTTCACGATAGTTCTGCCAGTGCCCGGACGCTTCCCAGAGCGAGCGGTCCATGACCATCGGCGTCTTGATTTCAAGATAGCCCGCCCCGTTCACGCGGCGTCGCATGTATTGCTCGACCTGCTGCCACAGCGACCAGCCCTTCGGATGCCAGAACACCATGCCCGGCGCCTCGTCCTGCAGATGGAACAGGTCGAGCTGCTTGCCGAGCTTGCGGTGATCGCGCTTCTCGGCTTCTTCCAGCATGTGCAGATACGCTTCCTGATCTTCTTTCCTGGTCCAGGCGGTGCCGTAGATGCGCTGAAGCATCTCGTTCTTCGAGTCGCCGCGCCAGTACGCGCCCGCGACCTTCATCAGCTTGAACACCTTCAGTTTGCCAGTCGACGGCACGTGCGGTCCGCGGCACAGATCCGTGAAACCGCCGTGCGAGTAAAGCTTGATGTCGTCGCTCGCCGGGATCGACTCGATGATCTCGGCCTTGTACTTTTCGCCGATGCTCTTGAAATAGTCGACGGCTTCGTCGCGCGAAATGACGCGCCGCGACACCGGCTCGTCCTTCTTCGCGAGTTCCTGCATGCGCTTCTCGATCTTTTCGAGATCCTCGGGCGTGAAGGGACGGCTGTACGCGAAGTCGTAGTAGAAACCGTTGTCGATGACAGGGCCGATCGTGACCTGCGCTTCCGGATACAGGTCCTTCACCGCGTAGGCAAGCAGGTGCGCCGTGGAGTGGCGGACGATGTCGAGGCCTTCGGGGTCCTTGTCCGTGACGATCGCAAGCGACGCATCGTGATCGATCAGCGCCGACGTATCCACGAGCTCGCCGTCGAGCTTGCCGCCGAGCGCAGCCTTGGCAAGGCCCGCTCCGATGGAGGCAGCGACTTCGGCGACCGTCACCGGGTGGTCGTACTGGCGGACGGACCCGTCGGGCAAACGTATCGAAACCATTTCGTTCTCCAAGACGCCGATTCGCGGCGACCAAGTTCAAATCAGGCTTGCCTGCGCCATCGCACCGCACGACTCGACAGCGAAGCAGGCAGGCAAAACGACAGGCAAAAAAAATGCGGCCCCACGATCGAGGGGCCGCATTCACTTTTCACACAAACCGCAAGGGCGAAAGAGGTCCTCGACTAGCGTCGCTCCGAAGTTGTTTCGGTCAACGTTCGCGGTGCCATCTTCTTGTTCGCCTTTTGCGCCAGGGCGCTTGTTGCGGATTTGAAACCCCGGCGAACCGGGGTTTCGGTTTCGTTGGTAGGCTCGATTGGACTCGAACCAACGACCCCCACCATGTCAAGGTGGTGCTCTAACCAGCTGAGCTACGAGCCTGAAGAAACGAAATTATATGGACCGTTTTCAATCCTGGCAAGTGTTTTTATGCAGCAGCCTCAAAAAACTTCGTCGATACGTTTAAGTTCCAGCCGATTACGCTTCAAATTCAATATGTTAGGCGTGCTCGAAATGATCCGTCAGGCACGGCGCGAAGCACGAATCACACCTTGCACCTCGCCGAGCAGCGCGCACGCGCGCTGGATCTGCGCGGCATTCGACACCTCGACGGTGAACTGCATGTACGCGATATTGCGCCGGCTCTGGCTCTTCACCCCGATCACGTTGATCTTTTCGCGCGCGAACACTTCGGAGATGTCGCGCAGCAGTCCCTGCCGGTCCGACGACTCCACGGCGAGGTCCACCGGATACACCGACGATCCGCGCCCGCTCATCACATCGGCAGACCATGTGGTCTGCAGAACGCGCTCGGGCGAGCGCTCGGCCATGCGCTTGAACGTCGCGCAGTCGCTGCGGTGAATCGACATGCCCTTGCCGCGCGTCACGAAACCCGCGATCGGATCGGGCGGCGCCGGCCGGCAGCAGCGCGCGAGCTGTGTGAGGAGCGCGTCGACGCCGACCACCAGCACGCCCGCCGACGCCCCCTGAGCCACGCTCTGCCCGCTGCTTCTCTTCTCGAATTGCGCGGGCGCCTCGGGCGCGGGCTCGGGCGGCGGCGTGTCGTTTAACGCCTGCTCGATGTTGCGCAGGCTGAATTCTTCCTTCGCGACGAGCGCGTACAGCTCCTCGGGCGTCTTGAAGCCGAGCTTGGCCGCGAGCTGGTCGAGATTCACCGACGTCCGGCCTTCCCGCTGCAAGGTCTTTTCGACGATCGCGCGGCCCGCCGTGATGTTTTCCTCAGCCTCGACCGCGTTGAACCACGCGCGCACCTTCTGCCGCGCCCGTGGACTGTGCAGGTAGCCGAGCTGCGGATTGAGCCAGTCGCGCGAGGGCCCGCCCTCCTTCACCGCGACGATCTCCACCGTCTGGCCGTTTTGCAGCGACGTGTTGAGCGGCACCATCGCGCCGTCGACGCGCGCGCCGCGGCAACGATGGCCAAGCTCGCTGTGCAGGTGATAGGCGAAATCGACGGCTGTCGCGCCCTGCGGCAGCGCGATCACGCGCGCCTGCGGCGTGAGCACGTAGATATGGTCGTCGTCGAGCGTGGCGTCGCGCAATTGCTGCCAGCCGGGCCGCTCGGCGTCCGAGACGTCGTCCTTCCAGGCGAGCAGTTGCCGCAGCCACGCGATCTTCTCGTCGTATTTTTCGCTCGCCGTCACCTGGCCGGCGTAGCCGCGCGTGCCCGCCTCCTTGTAGCGCCAATGGGCGGCCACGCCGTATTCGGCGAACTGATGCATCTCGTGCGTGCGGATCTGCACTTCGAACGCGCGGCCGTCGTCGCCGATCACGACCGTATGCAGCGACTTGTAGCCGTTCGGCTTCGGCCGCGAGATGTAGTCGTCGAATTCCCTCGGCACCGGCTGCCACAGGTTGTGGACGATGCCGAGCACGGTGTAGCAATCCTTGATGTCATCGACGATCACGCGAAACGCGCGCACGTCGTTCAGCTCGGCGAAGTCGAGCTCCTTGCCGCGCATCTTGCGCCAGATGCTGTAGATATGCTTCGGGCGCCCGCTCACCTCGGCCTTGATGTGCGCAGTGGCAAGTTCGGTCTGAAGCCGCGCGATGGCCTGCGTCACGTACGATTCGCGCTCGACCCGCCGCTCGTCGAGCAGCTTGGCGATGCGCTTGTAGGTGACGGGGTCCTCGAAGCGAAACGCGAGATCCTCGAGTTCCCACTTCAGCTGCCAGATGCCGAGACGGTTGGCGAGCGGCGCGTAGATCTCGAGCGTCTCGCGGGGCACGTCGGGCGACGGCTCGAGCTTTTGCGCCGCGTAGTAGCGCAGCGACTGCACGCGCGACGCGAGCCGGATCAGCACGACCCGGATGTCCTGCGCGAACGCGAGCAGCATCTTTCTCAGCGCCTCGACCTGCGCGCGCCTCGCCGCCTGCGCGTCGCGCCCGCTTTCGGGGAGCGCCGTCTGCGTCGCGCGCGAGCTGACCGAGCCGAGCCGCAGCAGCTTGCGCACATCGCAGACGAGGCGCTGCACTTCCGGGCCGAAACGCTCGCCGATCGTGCGCTCGGGTTCGTCGAGGTGCGGCGTGAGCGCGAAGAGCCCCGCCGCCGCGATCGCGTGCGGATCGACGTTGAGCGTCTGCATGATCCGCGCCGTGCCCGTCGCGTGGTCCGCGAGCAACTCGCCGCTCGCGAGCCGCGCGTCGCCCGCGTGCTCGCGCACGAAGGCAAGCGCCTCGTCGAGCGACGGCTCGGGCAGCAGTTCGGGAGAGACGGTGGTATCGGTCATGCGTGCAACGTCATGGCAAAACGCTTCAGCTGCGTTGGGCGGCCACCACCACGACTTCGACGAGGCATGCCGGATTCGCGAGCTTGGCTTCCACGGTGGCGCGCGGCGGGGTGTTGCCGGCTGCGACCCAGCCGTCCCACACGGCGTTCATGCCGGCGAAATGTTCCATCCCGGAGATATAGATCTGCACCGACAGCAGCTGCGATTTGTCGCTGTTCGCCTCTTCCAGCAGACGGTCGATGTGGCCGAGCACTTCGCGCGTCTGGCCGGTGATGTCCTGGTTCGTGTCTTCGGCGATCTGACCGGCGAGATAGACCGTGCCGTTGTGAATCGCGATTTCCGAAAGACGCGCGCCGACGTGGTGACGAGTAATTGCCATGGGTATCCTTGATGGTCGATTTTTCAACCGCCCGCCCGGAAAGAGCGCGGCGCTGAACCGAATATTATGCCCCGCCGACGTCGTTTTCGAGAAAGAACCGGCGGGCAATCGCGATCTGGTCGGGGGAGAGGAATGCCGGCGCGTGACCCACGCCCGCGATCTCGCAACTCCTCACCGACTGGCCGCGCGCGACCATTTGCTCGACGGTTTCGCGCGACAGCAGATCCGACGTTTCGCCGCGCACGACGAGCACGGGCGTCTTTATCGAGACAAGCGAATGCCACAGGAACACTTCGCCGGCGGCGTTCGTTTCGTCGGTCGCGGCGGCGAACGGCAATGCGATGCCCGGGTCGTAGCGGAAATGCCAGCGGCCTTCGCGCTCGCGGAAGAGCGGCGTGTTGATCGCGGCCCATTCCCCGTCCGACAGGGGCCCGAACGACGCGGCGAGCGCGGCCGCATGCCCGATGCCCTCTTCGAGCGTCGCGAAACTCACCGGCTTGCCGAGGTAGTCGCCGATGCGCTCGAGTGACGCGGGTTCGATATGAGGCCCGACGTCGTTCAGCAGCAGCTTGCGGATCGGCGAATTCGGCAGGCCACCGAGCGCCATGCCGATCAGGCCTCCCATCGACGTGCCGAACCCGTCGACGGTTTCCACGTTCAGCCGCGCGATCAGCGTCACCATGTCCGCGACATACTGCGCGATGCCGTAGTACCTGGGGTCGGCGAGCCAGTCCGACAAGCCGCGCCCGACGACATCCGGGCACACCACGCGATACTCCCCGCAGACCGCGCGCGCAAGCTGGTCGAAATCCCGGCCCGAGCGCGTGAGCCCGTGCACGCAGAGCAGCACGCGCGGGTTGGCCGGGTCGCCCCACTCGGTATAGGCGAGGCGATGCAGCCCCGCGGGACTCGCGCACTGCACGTAGCGCTGGCGCGGTTCGAACGTTTCGGACGTTGCGGCTCCGACGATTGGCGTGGACATTGGCGTTCCTCGATAGGGGTCGAATCGATTGTAAACACTTTGCCCGCTCGGTTTTGCACCCTTCGGGGGCATTGGCCGACCGGCCGATGGCCGGTCTCGTCAGCCGCCCCGCACCACGCAAGAATCACGCAAGAATCCGGCCCGGAAACAAAAACGGGCGAAGCCTTTCGCTTCGCCCGTTCATGCCGGCAAGACCGCGCGATTACCGTGTGATCACCGCACGGTTACTTTACGCTGCTCACGTCGAGCGGAGCGCCCGTCTTCTGCTGGATTTCCTCGACCGTCACGCCCTTTGCCAGTTCGACGAGCTTCAGGCCCTTCTCCGTGACATCGATCACGCCCAGATCGGTGATGATCCGGTTCACCACGCCCACGCCCGTGAGCGGCAGCGTGCATGCTTCGAGAATCTTGTGCTGGTCGCCCTTCGCGACGTGCTCCATCAGCACGACCACGCGCTTCACGCCGGCGACGAGGTCCATCGCGCCCCCCATGCCCTTGATCATCTTGCCCGGGATCATCCAGTTCGCGAGATCGCCCGTCTTGCTGATCTGCATCGCGCCGAGGATGGCGAGGTTGATGTGGCCGCCGCGGATCATCGCGAACGAATCCGCCGACGAAAAGATCGACGAGCCCGGCAGCGTCGTGACCGTCTGCTTGCCGGCGTTGATGAGATCGGCGTCGACTTCCTCTTCCGTCGGCGACGGTCCGATGCCGAGCAACCCGTTCTCCGACTGCAGCCATACTTCCATGCCCGCCGGCACGTGGTTCGCGACCAGCGTCGGCAGGCCGATGCCGAGGTTCACGTAAAAGCCGTCCTTCAGTTCCTGCGCCGCGCGCGCGGCCATTTCGTCACGATTCCATGCCATGGTCATTCTCCTTTCGCGCGGACGATGCGTTGTTCGATACGTTTTTCGGGATGCGCGTTCAGCACGAGGCGCTGAACGAAGATGCCCGGCGTATGGATCGCGTCCGGATCGAGTTCGCCTGTTTCGACGATCTCTTCGACTTCCGCCACCGTGATCTTGCCGGCCATCGCGCACATCGGGTTGAAGTTGCGCGCCGTGCGGCGGTAGATCAGGTTGCCCGACTTGTCGGCCTTCCAGGCCTTGACGAGCGCGACGTCCGCGGTGAGCGACGGCTCCAGCACGTAGTGGTTGTCGCCGAACTGGCGCGTTTCCTTGCCTTCCGCGATGATCGTGCCGAAGCCCGTGTTCGTGAAGAATGCCGGAATGCCGGAACCGCCCGCGCGCAGCTTTTCGGCGAGCGTGCCCTGCGGCGTGAATTCCAGCTCGAGTTCGCCGGCGAGGTATTGCCGCTCGAACTCCTTGTTCTCGCCCACGTATGACGAGATCATTTTCTTGATCTGGCGCGTCTCCAGAAGCAGGCCCAGGCCGAAGCCATCCACGCCCGCGTTGTTGCTGATGCACGTGATGTCCTTCACGCCCGTGTCGCGCAACGCCGCGATCAGCGCTTCCGGAATGCCGCACAGTCCGAAGCCGCCGACGGCAAATGTCTGACCGTCCTTGACGATGCCATCGAGCGCCTCTTTCGCGCCGGGATAGACCTTGTTCATCTGTTTGTCCCTTCCATGTGTGTAACCAACTGAAAATCGGCCGTTTGTGGCCGCCGCGCGCCCTCTGCGCGGCGTTTCGGCGTCGCAAAAGAGTACGACGCCATGTCGTTGCGGCACAATACGCAAAAATACATAAGTACTTGCCGCCGTGCATGCGCCGCGCCGTGTCGCGGTGGCGTTGCGGGGCGGCCCATCACACTCGTCATGCGTGCACTGGATTATCAAACCGCCTTTCATCTTGCGCCCGTTGGCCTCGTTCTGTCCCGCGAGCGGATCATCGAGGACTGCAACGAGCAGCTTTGCGCGATCTTCGGCTTCGAGCGCCACGCACTCATCGGACAGTCGTTTGAGGTTTTATATCCGTCGCTCGACGAATTCGAGCGCATCGGCGAGCGGATCGCCGCGCTGATGACGAGCCAGGGCAGCTACGGCGACGACCGCATCATGAAGCGCGCGGACGGCGAGCTGTTCTGGTGCCACGTGACCGGCCGCTCCCTCGATCTCGCCGCGCCCCATGCGGCGGGCGTCTGGACGTTCGAGGACCTGAGTTCGACGCGGCGCGTCGCGATCGAACTCACGCCGCGCGAGCGGGAAATCGCCGCGCAGCTCGTGACCGGGAAAACCAGCAAGCAGATCGGCCGCGCGCTGGATATCAGCCCGCGCACCGTCGACATCTATCGGGCGCGGCTCATGAGGAAATACGACACCTGCAACGCCACGGAACTGCTGCAGCGCCTGCTGGGCACGTAGGGCGCTTCAGGGCGCCGCGACGGGCGCGACGGGCGCGGCCGTCTCGATGGTCTGGCGCAGGAGGTCGGGAATGGGCACGGACTTGCCCGCCGCGTAGTCGATCCAGACGCATTTCGCGCCGCCCTTCGCGTAGAGCGTGGCGGGATCGTCGGCGCGATAAAGCTCGAAGCGCGTGTCGAAACTGCTGCGGCCCGGCTTGCCGACCGACATCCTGCCAATCACGTCGCCGGGATAGTGAAGCTGCTTCAGGAACTCCATCGACGCATTGACGATCACCGGCCCCTGCCCCTCGCCGTTGCCGCCCGCGATGCCGAGCTGCTCGAACCAGGAAATCCGCACCTGTTCCATATAGCGGAAATAGACGGTGTTATTGACATGCCCGAAGGCGTCCATGTCGCCCCAGCGGATCGGCATCGACATGTCGAATACGGTGTGAAACTCGCTTTCGGTACTCATTTGCTGCTTCCGGAATCAGAAAAATCAGAGATTGAAGCCGTCGTCGGCGGAAATGACCGAGCCGTTGATGAACTGCGATTCGTCGGCGGCGAGCAGCAGCAGCAGGCCGTCCAGGTCTTCCGGCTTGCCCACGCGGCGGCGCGGCAGGATCGACATCAGCTTCTGACCCTGCTCGGTCTTCCAGTGATGGTGGTTGATCTCGGTGTCGATGTAGCCCGGGCAGATCGCGTTCACGTTGATGCCGTGGCGGCCCCATTCGAGCGCCATCGCCTTCGTCATCTGCACGACCGCCGCCTTGCTCATCGCGTAGAGGCCGATCTGCGGAAACACGCGCAGTCCCGCCACCGACGCCACGTTGATGATCCGGTATGCCGGATTCGACGCGCCGTTGCCGCGCATGATCATGCGCTTCGCCACTTCCTGTGCGACGAAAAACGCGCCGCGCGTGTTGGTGTTGAAGACGAAATCGAAATCGGCGGGCGTGACGTCGGTCAGCTTCTGGGTGGTCGACACGCCCGAATTGTTCACGAGAATGTCGATTGTGCCCGCTTCCGTCTCGGCGTGCGCAACGGCGGACTTCACGCTCTGGTAGTCGGTGACGTCGAGGGCGACGACATGCGCCGCCCCGCCCGACGCCTCGATCTCCGCGCGCAATTCCTTCAGACGCTCGGTGCGCCGGCTCGCGAGCACGACTTTCGCGCCCGCCTGCGACAGCACCTGCGCGAAGCGCTTGCCGAGTCCGCTGGAGGCGCCCGTGATCAGCGCGACCTTGCCTTCCAGGTTGATCGAACGGCCCATTGTGGTTCCTTGTTGTGCGGTTGATCTGCCGCGCCGGCGCATCGGCCCGAGGCGTGGCGGATTGGACAGCGTTCATACGCCATCATGTAAATAGTACGTTCGTGCTATTCTAAGGAGCGTCGGTTGCACCATGCCAGACCTTCGCTGACAATACGCGATCCCCGAAAAAAGCATTCTAACGGTACAGAGGAGCATTGATGACCCCGGCGAGTCTCATCGAGCAGTTCGGTCCCCGCGAGTCGATGGAATACGA
>NZ_JFHC01000006.1 GCF_000698595.1 Caballeronia glathei
ATAGGAGCGCAAGCGCATCAGACGGTTTGACAAAACACCGACCCCAAGCGCCAGCGGTCGAGCAAGTGCCGCCCCGCGCGAGGGGCGAAGCTAACAAACCGAAGCCAATACAAGTTTCACAGGAGCGCAAGCGCATCAGACGGTTCGACAAAACCCCGAACCCAAGCGCCAGCGACCGAGCAAGTGCCGCCTCGCGAGAGGGACGAAGCCAACAGACCGATAACAAAACAGGTTTCATGAAGGCACAAGCGCATCAAACGGTGTAAAAATGAGCCGACGCTGGCAACGAAGCGTGAGCAAGAACAGCAAACGAGTAACCCGAGGAAAAGATGAAAAGAAAGATCGTCGTGTACAAGGCGCTGCCTGCCGATGTGCTCTCGTACCTGACCGAGCGTGCCGAGGTCGCAGAGGTGGATGGCAAGAACCGCGACGCGCTCGTCGCCGCATTGAAGGACGCGGACGGCGCGATCGGCGCGAGCATCCGAATCTCCCCCGACATGCTCGAAGGCGCGACCCGCCTGAAAGCACTCTCGACAATCTCGGTAGGCTTCGACAACTTCGACGTCGACGATCTCACGCGCCGCGGCATCGTGCTCACCCACACGCCGGACGTGCTGACCGAATCCACCGCCGACACCGTCTTCGCGCTGATCCTGGCAAGCGCCAGGCGCGTCGTCGAAATGGCCGAGTGGGTCAAGGCGGGCAACTGGAAGGCGAGCATCGGCGAGGCCTGCTTCGGCGTCGACGTGCAGGGCAAGACGCTCGGCATCGTCGGTCTGGGACGCATCGGCGGGGCGGTCGCGCGGCGCGCGGCGCTCGGCTTCCGGATGAACGTGCTCTACACGAACCGCCATCCGAATGCGCAGGCGGAGAACGAATTTGGCGCACGACGCGTCGAACTCGACGAGTTGCTCGCGAAGTCGGATTTCGTCTGCCTGCAGGTGCCGCTCACGCCCGAGACGCACGGCATGATCGGGGCAGCGCAACTCAAGACGATGAAAAGAAGCGCGATCCTGATCAACGCGTCGCGCGGACCGACCGTCGACGAAGCCGCGCTCATCGAGGCGCTGCGAAACGGCACGATTCTCGGCGCGGGCCTCGACGTGTTCGAGCAGGAGCCGCTCGCCGCGGACTCGCCGCTGCTCTCGATGAAGAACGTCGTGGCCCTGCCGCACATCGGATCGGCGACCCACGAGACGCGCCACGCGATGAGCCGCAACGCGGCGGAAAACCTGATCGGCGCGCTCGACGGAACGCTCGCCGGCAACATCGTGAATCCGCAGGCGGTGAAGCGCTGAGCGGCGCGGCCGCTCGACGGGCGCCGCGTGCGTTAAGATGCCGCTGCCCGGACTTTCTGGAAAGAGCGCGCCGTGGCGCGCTTTTTTGTCCCCGAAGCATGATGAAGGCACCATGTCCGAAGATCTCACGTCGATGAAACTGCACGCGTCTGCCCCCCGCCGCGCGACGATCACGGACGTCGCGCGCGAGGCGGGCACCGGCAAGACCAGCATTTCGCGCTATCTGAACGGCGAGCTGAGCGTGCTCTCGCCGGAATTGCGCGAGCGCATCGAAGCGGCGATCGTGAAGCTGGACTATCGTCCGAACCAGATGGCGCGCGGGCTCAAGCGCGGGCGCAACCGGCTCGTCGGCATGCTGATCGCCGACCTGACGAACCCGTATTCGGTCGAAGTGCTCCAGGGTGTCGAGGCGGCGTGCCATGCGCTCGGCTACATGCCGCTCATCTGCCACGCGGCGAACGAGATCGACATGGAGCGCCGCTATCTGCAACTGCTGACGACATACCGCGTCGAAGGCGTGATCGTGAACGCGCTCGGCGTGAAGGAAGAACTGCTGCAGACGTTCGCGCAGGGGGGCGTTCCGGTCGTGCTGGTCGACCGCTCGGTGGAGGGCCTCGTCACCGACATGGTCGGCCTCGACAATCCCGGCGCCGTCGCGCTCGCGACGCGCCATCTCGTCGAGCAGGGTTTCGACGACGTGCTGTTCATCGTGCAGCCGTTCACGCGCGTGAGTTCGCGCCGCGTGCGCGAAGCGGCGTTTCGTGACACGATCGCAGCCCTCGGCGCGCGCGGATCGACGGTCGTGCTCGAACTCGGCGATGCGGCCCCGGCGCTCGCCGCGATCGATGCGCATCTCGGCGCGGCGCAGGCGAGCGCACCGGCAATGGCACGGGAAGAAAGCCGCACGAAGCGCGTCGCGCTGTTCGCGGCCAACGGGCCGGTTGCGCTGCGCGTAGCGCTTCATCTGAAGGAGCGCTACGGCGCGGACTGGCAGCAGCGCGTCGCGCTGATGTCGATCGACGACTCGGAATGGGCCGAGCTCGCCGGCATGACGACGGTGCGTCAGCCGACCTACGACATCGGCCGGCGCGCGGTGCAGTTCCTGCACGAGCGGCTCGAAGGCGCGCGCATGCCGGCGCGCGAATGCCTGTTGCCGGGCGAACTCGTCGCGCGCGCGTCCACGCGGCGCGACACTTACAAGGGAAACTGAATGGTCAGCGTAACGACGCTCGCATGCCTCACGATCGCCACGCTTCTGGTCGCCGTGTTGCCGGTCGTGCTCTTCTGGAAGCTGAAGCCGCGCTTCGGGTTCGAGCGGCGCGAGGTGATCCTGGGCATCGCGGTGTTCGCGCTCTTTTCGATGGTGATCGAGCGCGGGCTGCACGGCTTCGTGCTGAGCAACGCGACGACGGCCGCCTGGCTCGCGAATCCCGCAGCGTTCGTCGCGTACGCCGCGCTGGCGGCAGGCGTCTGCGAGGAGGTGGGGCGCTATCTCGCGATGAAGTGGCTCGTTTCGCGGCACCCGCAGACGCTTGAGCGCCGTGGCACGGCGCTCGGCTACGGCATCGGTCACGGCGGGGCGGAGGCGTGGCTCGCGGGCGTGCTGGTCCAGGCGCAATGGATCGTGTACGCGGTGCTCGCGAACCGCAACGAACTCGACGAGCACTTCGCCAGCGTGCCGCTCGACGCGCTGATGCGTCTGCACCTGATTCTCGGCAGCCTGTCGCCGCAGTACGCGGCACTGTTTCTCGTGGAGCGCGTGGCGGCCTTCGTGTTCCAGATCGGGTTTTCGGTGCTGATGTGGCAGATGCTGCGCGAGCGCTTTCGCTACACGCTGCCGTTCATGATCGCGGCGCACGCGCTGATCGGCGTGCCGGCGGCGCTTTTCCAGGCGCGCCTCATTCCGCTCGTCGCCGCCGATGCGGTCTATCTCGTGTTCGGCCTGATCGTCGTGCGTGCGCTCGTGCGGTATTTCCGCAGCGGCGGCGGGCGCGGCGCGCCCACGACATCCATCTGAAAGCCACTGAAGCCCATGGACGACTACCAGTACGATTGCCCGAGCGCCGACATCGACATGCTCGCGCACGTCATCAGCGATCTCTTTCCCGAGCAGACGCAGTTTGCCGAGCGCATCGACGACGAGGGCAGGACTTCGCTCGTCATTCACTACATCGCGATGCGTTTCGGCTCGACCGCGCGCCGCATCTCGATCGAGGTGCGCTTCGATCCCGCGGCGCTTGCGCGCTACCGGGGAACGCCCGCGCGCATGCATGCGCGCAGCTACGCGGTGCTGCGCGCGTATGTGGAGGCGATGCTCGGGTCGCTCGAGGAAGCCTATGCGAACGGCGAGGCCGTGCCGCGTTCCGTCGAGATCGAAATGGGCGACGATTTCGCCTGAGAGCGGGCGTCGTCAGCCGGCGCGCCGGTAGACCTTCGCGAAGCGCGCGGCTTTCACGACGCCGTAATCGCCCGGCGCGTATTGCATCACCCAGTCGCCGGCCGCGCCGGTCAGCACGTCGCCGGCCGCTGAGCGGGCAATCGAGAAAGCATGCGGCATTTCCTTCGCGAGCACGATCACCGGGCGGTTGCGGTACGCACCCGGCTCGCCTTGGGCGACGCCCGGCTGCGGCAGATACTTCGCATCGAAGCGCTCGCGCGAGACGACCCAGCGCTCGCCGCCGGCGCCCGTGACGAGCGCGTCGCCGCGCTGGTAGCGATTCGGGCCTTCGAGACTCATCAGCTCGCCCGCGACGGCGGCGAACTCCACCGCGACGGTTTCGTCCTTGACGACCGCGAGCGCTTGCGGGTCACGGCTCAGATCGAGATTGGACAGTGCGGTCATGGCTGTGCGGGGCAGGTTGGAGGTTCGCGATGGTAACGGCAATTGCGCCATTCTGCACGCGGTACGGCGGTGTGGCTACACGGCGGCAACCAGCAGCGTGCGGTGATATGGGGCGTCACACGAAAAAACGCCCGCATCGGGCGATGCGGGCGTTGTTGGCTGCGCGCGGTCAGATCGGGCGAGTTACGGCTTCGTCGTCGATGCCGCATCGGGCGCCGCGGCGCGCGGATGATGGCGTCCGCCCTTGCGTCCCGTCGGCCGGTCGCTTTCGCGGAAGTTCGTGTCCGCAAGTTTCTTCTGCTCGGGCGTAAAGCTCGCGTAAAGCGGTTCGAAAGCCTCGACGAGACGCTTCGTGCCTTCCGCGTTGGCCTGGGTGATCTGCTCGTATTGCTGCATGTTCTGGAGCGCGGTCATCGTGTTGTACTGCGAGACGCGCTGGCGATACAGGTCGCCCATCGTGTGGGCGTTCTCGCGCATGACGGCGGCGAATTTCGACCACTGGTCTTCCTGCTGCGGCGTGATCTTCAGGTTCGAATGCAGTTCCGCGACGCGCTGTTCGACGCGCGCCTCGTGCCGGGTGGCAGCGGGCGCCGACGCGCCGGAAGCCGGCGCCGCGACCGGTGCGGAAGCCTGGGCAAAAGCTGCGCTCACAGCGAACGCCGCTGCGAATGCAACGAGTGTTTTCTTCATTCGGGACACCTTCGGTCGATTGGAAATTGGCGAGCCGTGCATGAGACGTGATGCCCTGAGCACGCCCGGCTACGCTTGAAACGCGATATTAGTATCACGATTGCGCGGCTTACACCGCGTAATGCCACAACTGCTTACAACCGATACGTCTGGGAAAAAATCGCGGTGGACACCTTGCTGAGCATGCAGGTTTTCGTGGAAGTGGTCGAAGCGGGCAGCCTGAGCGCGGCGGCGCAGCGCTTCGGCATCTCGGCGCCGATGGCGGGCAAGCATCTGCAGGCGCTGGAGGCGCGGCTCGGCGCGCGCCTCATCGTGCGCACGACGCGCCGCCAGAGCCTCACCGAAATCGGCCGCGAATATTACGAGCGCTGCCGGCGCATCCTCGCGGACGTGAACGACGCCGACGCACTCGCCGAAGCGATGAGCACGGCGCCGCGCGGACTGCTGCGCCTGTCGGTGCCGCTCACCTATGGGGTGCAGCTCGTCACGCCGGTGGTCACCGGGTTTCTGTCGGCGTATCCGGAAGTGAGCGTCGAGCTGGACCTGTCGAACCGCCTCGTGGATCTGGTGGAGGAACGGTTCGATGCCGCGGTGCGGATCGGGTCGCTTGCCACGCTGCCGGATTTGAGTTTCGTCGCGCGGCCGCTCAAGCCGTACGCGATGACCGCGTGCGCGGCGCCGTCGTACCTCGCGCGGGCGGGCACGCCGCTCACGCCCGCCGACCTCGCGGGCCACGAGTGCCTCGGCTTCATGCACGGCGGCCGGGAGGCGCTCTGGCGGCTCGAAGGCGACGCGCCGGGCGCGCAGGACGACCGGGAGCAGTCGGCGCGCTTTCGCGCGAACAACGGGCAGGCGCTGAAGAAGGCGGCGCTCGCGGGTTTCGGGCTCGTGCTGCAGCCGCACGCGCTCGTCGCCGAGGAGCTTGCGAGCGGCGCGCTCGTGGCGGTGCTCGACGCGTTCCTGCCGGAGCCTTCGCCTGCGCATCTGATCTACCCGCGCGACCGGCGCGCGACGCCCAAGCTCACCACGTTCGTGGATTTCATGGTCCGGCGGCTGGGGGTCTGACGTTTCCATCGAACCCGCGTTGCCCGAGGCAAGCCCTGCGCGATAATCGCGGCATCGAAAACAACAACAGGACGACGCCCGCATGAGACCGCCGCGCCTCGATCAACTCGACGACATCGACCGCAACCTCGTCGCGCTGCTGCAAATGAACGCGCGAGAGAGCGTGGCGAACCTCGCGCGCCAGCTCGGCGTCGCGCGCACGACCGTCATCGCCCGCATCGCGCGGCTCGAAAAGAACAACGTGATCGCGGGCTACGGCGTGCGGCTCGGGCAGGACGTGCTCGACGCGAGCATCCAGGCCTATGTCGGCATCAAGCTCGCGCCGAAATACGGCCGCGACCTGCAAAAGCGCTTCGCGAAGATGCCGGAGATCCAGCTGCTCTGCGCGGTGAGCGGCGAGTTCGACTATGTCGCGTGGCTGCGCGCCGATTCGCCCGACAGGCTGAACGACCTGCTCGACGAAATCGGCGCGCTGGAAGGCGTCGATCGCACGACCACGTCGATCATCCTCGCGCGCAAGATCGACCGCGGCGGCTAGCATTTCGACGTTTTGCAGCCTTTGCTCGTCTAAACGACGAAATTCGTCGTCGATACGCATCATTTTGTGTCTAGGATCAATATTCGCGCGCTCCTAAACTTGAGGCATGAAGGTATGACGCCCTGACTGCACAACAAGGAGATGAACATGAAAGTTGCCCTCGTCGGCGCCGGACTCATCGGTCAAAGCATTGCCCACCTGCTGCGTGAAACGGGGGATTTCGAGGTGGTCGCGTTCGATCGCGACGACCTCGCGCTCGCGCTCATCGACGCGCAGGGCATCGAGACACGCCGCGTCGATTCCGCCGACACCACGGCGCTTCGCAACGCGCTGCAGGGTTTCGACGCCCTCGTCAACGCGCTGCCGTACTACCTCGCGATCAATGTCGCGGCGGCGGCGAAGGCGGCCGGCGTCCACTATTTCGACCTGACCGAGGACGTGCGCGCGACCCACGCGATCCGCGCGATCGCCGACGATTCCGCGCAGGCGTTCATGCCGCAGTGCGGCCTCGCGCCGGGCTTCATCGGCATCGTCGCGCACGACCTGGCGAAGCGTCTCGACGACGTGCGCGAAGTGAAGATGCGTGTCGGCGCCCTGCCGGAATTTCCCACCAATGCGCTGAAATACAACCTGACGTGGAGCATCGACGGCCTCATCAACGAGTATTGCCAGCCGTGCGAGGCGATCCGCGAGGGCCGCACGCAGTGGGTCCAGCCGCTCGAAGGCGTCGAGCACTTCTCGCTCGACGGCACCGAGTACGAGGCGTTCAACACGTCGGGCGGGCTCGGCACGCTGTGCGAGACGCTCGCGGGCAAGGTCGAGACACTCGACTACAAGTCGGTGCGCTATCCCGGCCATCGCGACCTGATGAAATTCCTGCTCGACGACCTGCGCATGTCGACCGATCGCGACGGCCTGAAGGCGATGCTGAAGCGCGCGGTGCCGTCGACGGCGCAGGACGTCGTGCTGATCTTCGTCACCGTAACGGGCATGCGCCGCGGCCAGCTCGTGCAGGACGTGTTCACGCGCAAGATCTTCGCGAAGGAGGTGTGCGGCGTGCCGATGAGCGCGATCCAGATCACCACCGCCGGCGCGGTATGCGCGGAACTCGACCTGTTCCGTGAAGGCGTGCTGCCGCAAAGCGGATTCATCCGGCAGGAGCAGGTGCCGCTCGATGCGTTCCTGGCAAACCGCTTCGGGCGTCTGTATGAGGGTGAGAGCGTGCTGAAGTCGACGCGGCGGCTTGCCGCGGCCTGATGAGTCCGGGGCGAGAGACCCCGAACCTTCCTGAGAGACGAAAAAGGCGCCGCGGCGCCTTTTTCGTTTTTTCGTTGGCCCGCTAGAGGATGCGGCCGATCAATTCGTCATACGCACCGGGCGGCGGCGCCGAGTTGTCGAACATCAGCAGCTCGCGGCTCGCGTCGCCGCCGGGCACGAAACGGCGCTGGCGGTATTCGTCCCAGTGGGCGAGCTTGTACGCATCGACCGGATCGGCGCGCGCCATGATGCGCGCGTGCGCGACATCCTCCGGCACATGCACCCACACGACGCGGATCGTCACGTCGCGACCGATGCCGAGCCATCCGTGGTCGAAGAGCCGTCCTTCGCGGACCTCGCGCGAAAGCGGGGCGACTACGACCACGCTCACGCCGAGCCCGAGGTTCTCGCGGGCCGTGTCGATGAGCGAGCCGTACTCCGGGTCGCGCAGGTGCTGCAGGAAGAGCGGGCTGTCGCGGTCGTTCGGATCGCCCGTCAGCGCGCCCACCGCGGCGGCGCTGTAGCGGCCGTAGAGCGTGTCCTTGTCGAGCAGGCAGAAAGGCTTGCCGCTCGCGCGCATCAGCGGCGCGAACAGGCGCTTCGCGAGCGTGGTCTTGCCGGTGCCCGCGTGGCCGCAGAAGAAGACCAGATGCGTCATGCGTTGTCGTCTCTCGTGATCCCGCGTCGTCCCTCGAGTTGCGCCGCTTCGGCGAAAGCCGGTGTTGCGATGGATGCGCCCTGTCTCCAGGCGCGCGGCGAGCCATCGACCGGAGCCCCCGATCTTGCAGGCAGGCCGCGATCCGCGCAAGCGGTCCGGGCGTGCGTCACCGTCCGCCGCCGTACCATTTCATCAGCGGCGTCGAGGTGATGCCGTGCACGATCACCGACGCCGCGATCACCGCGATCACGAGCGGGACCAGCGGCGCCGCGGCGCTCTTCGGCGCGTGCTCGAGCGCGTACATCAGGTAATAGAACGAGCCGACGCCACGAATGCCGAACCAGCTCATCAGCCGGCGCTGCGAGGCGCTCGCCATCGAGCCTGCCAGCGAAGCCTCGACCGCCACGGGCCGCACGAGCACGAAGAGCGCGGCGATCAGCGCCCCGGCCTGCCACGTGAACAGGTCCCGCCAGATGGAGCCGAGTACGGCGCCCACGATCAGCATGATGGCGACCTCGGCGATGCGCTCCAGTTCGATCGTGAAGCCGAGCACGCGCTCGGCCATGAACGCATGGGCGCGCTCGGGGTCCGACGCGGTCGCGCCGACGTCCTCCGAATCGATCGTGCCGACCGCCTCGCGCGGCGACTTGGCGCCGCTCGCCTTTTGCTCGACGCGGCGCATCGCGAGCCCGGCCGCGAACACCGCGAGAAACGCGTACGTGTGGATCAGCTCGGCCACGCCGTACGACAGCGCGATCAGTCCGAGCGCGTAGAAACCCTCGGGGCCGAGCGCCTGGCCGTGGCGCGTGCGCAGGAAGGCGACGAGGCGCACCGAGAGGTCCCCGAGGAGCCACCCGCTCGCGAGCGCGCCGGCGACACCCCACAGCGCCTCGCCCGCGAACGCCCACGAGTGCGCGTGCCCGGGCGACGCCTCGTAGTTGCACACCGCGATGCCGAGCAGCGCGAACGGCAGCGCGATGCCGTCGTTCAGGCCGCCTTCGCCCGTCAGCGAGAAGCGCAGCAGGTCGACGTCGCCGGGGCTTTCGACCTGCACGTCGTGGGCGAGCACGGGGTCGGTCGGCGCGAGCATCGCCGCGACGAGCAGCGACGGACCCCACGCGAAGCCGAGCACGTAGACGCAGACGAGCGTCATCGCGGCGACGGTGAGCACCATCGCGAAGAAGCCGAGGCGGATCGGCAGCAGCCAGATGCGGTCGGTCGGCGGCACGCGCAGGCGCAGGCCGATCGCGAAGAGCGACACGAGCATCGCGACTTCGGTAATGCGGCGCAGCACGGTGGCGTCGGCCGCGAGATCGAGGGAGAGCAGCCCGGCGCCCGCCGGGCCGAGCGCGATGCCGATCGCGAGGTAGCACATCGCGGTGCTGATCGGCAGGTGCTTGAACGTCGAACTGGCAAGTCCCATCAAGATGAGTACACCGCCAACGACGAGATACCACATCGTTTCGGTCAATGGAAACCTGTCTGCTTGGGAAGATGGCCGGCGCTGGCTCGAAAGGGGCCGGAAGGTCAAACGAGGGTAGCACGAGGCATGCCCGTCGACGGCCGCAGACGGGAAAAGAGGCAAGGCGCCCCTGGCGGGCGCGCTGAGTTGTGCGGGGAGGACGGGCCGGGAGGATGGCCGCAACGAAGCAGGCGGGATCAGCGCCGGTGTCCTCGCCTGTCGTCGATCCACATGCGCGCCCAGCGCGCCGCATAGGCGATGGCGTGCTCGGCGTCGAAGAAGTAGTCGAGCGCGTCGAAGGCGTACGCGCGCCTCACGGGAGTCGCCTTTTCCCTGATGGTCAGATTGGCCGCATAGAGGCCGCTCGGAAGCGCCTGTGCCGCCGGCGCCACTTCATAACCCTTGTAATGCATGCCCGGTTCACCTCCGTTGACTGTGTGAATGAGCTTATCGGCAGGCAGGCGCCGCGTGAAACAAGGCTTTCGCACAAGCTAATGAGCGCCGATGCGCGATCCTTATCGGCGGACCGGCTGCTCACCGGCGGCCTGGCGGTCACGCTGCGTCACAGCATCCGCCGCAGCGTCGCGTCGCGGAACACGACGTGATGCCCGATCGCGGCGAGCGCGTGCAGCCCGATCACGAAGTAAAAGAAATTGCCGACGAGCACGTGCGCCCGGTGGATCACCGTGCGCGCGAGCGGATCGGCGCCGACGAGCGTGACGGGCACGCCCACGCCCGGCAGCACGAGCGGATGCCCGCCGGTGTTGAGCATCAGGATGCCGAGGAGCGGCTGCGCGACGATGAACACATAGAGCGCGACGTGCACGAGGCGCGCGAGGAACGTCGCGACGCGCGCCGCCGCGATTTCGGGCGGCGCCCCGCGCCACAGGCGCCACAGAATCCTCAGCACGGCAAGCGCCAGCACGAGCGACCCGCACCAGAGATGCACGCCCGTCCAGAACACACGGCTTTCGCTGCCCTTGGGGCCGCGCATTTCGATCGCCAGGTAGCCGAGGGCGATCACGAGCGCCATCGCCCAGTGAAGCAGGACGGCGGGTCGGGAATAACGGCCGGTGTCGGAGGTGGTGGTTGCCTGCACTCGCTGCTCCTGGTGGGGGCGTTTCTCACGGGGTCGAATCGTCCCGGCGGCGGGAAAGTGCGCTCCGCGCGGGCGTTCCGGTCATCGAAGTGGAACGGGCAAAGCGGGCCGTTTATTCCGGCGGCATGAAAAAAGCCGGTGCGCGCAAGCCGCGGCGAGCGCGCGTAAGATGGCGAAACCGCAGGACGGCAGGCATTCAGGCTTGACCGACGGCAATTGCAGCGCGACAGGTTGCAGGACGACTTCTCCACCGGAATTCCTACGCGGGAGGTTTCGATGTCACAGCATTTCGACGCGGTCGTGATCGGCACGGGACAAGGCGGATCGCCGCTCGCGGTGCGCCTCGCGCAAAGCGGGCGGCGCACCGCCGTCATCGAGCGGCATCTGTTCGGCGGCACGTGCGTGAACGTCGGCTGCACGCCGACCAAGACCTATGTGGCAAGCGCCCGGGCGGCGCATGTGGTGCGGCACGCGGCGGACTACGGCGTGATCGTGGGCGGGGAAATGCGGGTCGACATGGCGCGCGTGAAGGCGCGCAAGGACGAAGTGAGCGGCGCCTCGCGCACCGGCATCGAAGCGTGGCTGCGCGGCACGCCGAACGTCACCGTCTTCAAGGGGCACGGCCGTTTCACCGGCGCGCATTCGATCCGCGTGCAGGGCCACGACGGCAGCGTGAACGACTTCGACGCCGACGAGATCTTCATCAACACCGGCACGCGCCCGGCGGTGCCGGACATCGAAGGCATCGGCGCAATTTCCTATCTGACCAATTCGACCCTGCTCGAGCTGGCCGAGCTGCCGGAGCATCTCGTGATCGTCGGCGCGAGCTATATCGCGCTCGAATTCGCGCAGATGTTCCGCCGCTTCGGCAGCCGGGTGACGGTGCTCGTGCGCGGCAAGCGCGTGCTCGCGCGCGAGGACGCCGATTTCGCGGAGGGCATCCAGACGGTGCTCGCGCGCGAGGGCGTCGAGTTCCGCTTCGGCGGCGAGCCGACGCGTGTCGAGCCGCTCGCGTCGCAGGCGGCCAGCGGCGTGCGCATCCATTTGAAGGAGGACTCGCTCGACGCGTCGCATCTGCTCTTTGCCACCGGCCGCACGCCGAACACCGACGACCTCGGGCTCGACGCGGCGGGCATCGCGCTGAACCGGCACGGGCTGATCGACGTGGACGGCGAGCTGCGCACCGCGGTGGAGGGCGTCTGGGCGCTCGGCGACGTGAACGGGCGAGGCGCCTTCACGCATACGTCGTACAACGACTTCGAGATCATCGCGGCGAACCTGCTCGACGGCGAGGCGCGCAGCGTCGACACGCGGATCATGGCGTACGCCGTGTTCGTCGATCCGCCGTACGCGCGGGTCGGCATGAGCGAGACGGAAGTGCGCGCGGGCGGCCGCGAGGCGCTGATCGCGACGATGCCGATGTCGCGGGTCGGCCGGGCGCGCGAGCGCGGCGAGACGGACGGCTTCATGAAAGCGCTCGTCGATGCGAAGACGAAGCAGATTCTCGGCGCGGCGATCCTCGGCATTGAAGGCGACGAGGCGATCCACACCTTCGTCGACATCATGAACGCCGGCGCGCCGTACACCACGCTGCAGCACGCGATGCACATCCATCCGACCGTGAGTGAACTGATTCCCACGCTGCTCGGCATGCTGCGGCCGCTCAAGTAGCGCGCACGCGGGCGTCCTACACCTCGACGGCGGGCTCCGCCTCCTTCTTCGGCGCGGCTTCGCGCGTCTCCGGCATCGCGAGCCACACCAGCGCGACCGCGAGCGCGCCCGCGCCCGCGAGCCCGAAGAAGCTCATCGCCGTGCCGAAGCGGTCGGCGGCGAAGCCTGCGGCCGCCGTGCTGAGCGTGGCGCCGATGCCCGCCGCGAGCCCGAAGAAGCCGATCGTCAGGTTGTAGTGGCCCTTGCCGCCCGCCACGTCGGCGGCGATGAGCGGCAGCATCACGCCGAACACCGCCGCGCTGATGCCGTCGAGCATCTGCACCGGCACGAGCAGGTACGGGCTGCTCACGCCAGCGAAGAGCAGGGCGCGCACCGGCAGCGCGCAAAAGCCGAGGATCAGCACCGGCCGCCGCCCCCAGCGCTGCGCCTGCCGCCCGACCCACGGCGAGAGCGCCGCGACGATGAACTGCGGCACGATGATGCACGCCGCGATCACGAGTTGAACGTTGTCGCCCATGTGCGCAGTCACTTCGCCCGCGGCGAGATTGAGCATCGCCGCGTTCGACAGGTGGAACAGCACCACGCAGCCCGCGAAGATCAGAAGCCGCCTGTCCTGGAGCAGCTCGCGCAGCGTTTCGCGTTCCTCGCCTTCGGGCGTGAGCCGCTTTTGTGCCTTCGCCGCCTCCCGCGAAGCCTTCGCGTCCTTGCCCCAGAACTTTCTGCGCGGCGGGGCGGGCGGCATCTCGTGATGGATCATGGAGAGCGCGACGAGCGCCGGCAGCGCGAGCGCGGCGGTGAGGAAGAACACCGAGCGCAGCGAGAAATACTCGCCGAACACGCCCATCAGCGCGGCCGTGAGGGCGCTGCCGATCGACGCCCAGCGCGCGTTGCGCCCGAGCCGGTCGCCGAGATCGGCGCGCGAGACGAGCGCGTACGAAATCGCCGCCATGGCGGGCACGAGCATGCAGCTCGCGAAGCCGTGCAGCACTTCGGCCGCGAACACGGGCACGAACGTCGGGCTTGCCGCGAGAAAGAGCGCGCTCGCGATGATCGCGACGATCGCGGACGCGGCGGCGAACTTCTTGTTGCGCATCGCATCGACGAGCGCACCCGCCGGCAGCTGGCTCGCCATCGCGCTGATCGTGCCGACGGAGAGCATCAGGCCGATTTCGCCCTGCGTCCACTTGTTGGCCGCGAGGTACGAGGCGATGAAGGGGCCGAAGCCGGTCTGCACGTTGGCGACGAAAAAGTTCAGCCAGTCGAGCGCGCGAAGACTTCGTGCAATTACCATTGTTCTGGATCGATATCGTTGTCGTTATCTGGAAGGGCGCGCGCCTGAAGCCGCGCTGCCCGATGCCACCGGGCCGGCCGCGACGGCACCGGACGAGACGGCGGCAGGCGATGCGGCGGCGGCAGGCGCGGGCGCGGGGACGACAGGAGAAACGATCTTGATGGGTTGATCGGACCCGTACGTGGGTGAAGCCTTGAGCTGGGCGTCGGTGAAATCCATTTGCAGCGTCGGTGTCTTGTTCCTCGATACGATGTGCAGGTCCGCCCAGTTCGCCGCCACGTGGCGCTTGTCGCCGGCGAGCGAGCTGCTCAGGTCCACGACGAGCGCCTGCGGCTGCGCCTGCGAGTCGATCAGCACGTCCACCACGCGGCCGATGCGCGCGCCGCTCGGCTGCACGACCGTCGAGTCGACGAGCTGCGTGAGATTCGGCGGCAGGTCCTTCACCGGCTGCGGCTTGGGCGCGGGGTCCGCGGGCCGCGACTTGCCGGCCGCGGGCTGCGGCAGGTTGAGCGTGATCGGGGCGGTTTTCGACGCGGGGCTGAAGCGAAACGCCGTCCACGGGAAGATGACCTTGCGGTCGCCCACGCCGAGAAACCCCGACAGGTTGACCAGCATCATCTTCGGCTTGGCCGCGGTATCGACATACACATCCACTGCCCGCCCGATCACCTTGCCGTCCGGGCGCTGCACTTCGCTGTCGAGCAGGCCGTGCAGCTGATCGTGCTGGAGGATGCGGGTGGAGATGATCTGCGGCGGCGGAGGAGGCGGCGGCTCCTCGGGCGGCGGCGTGACCACGGGCTCGCGCGGCTTCGGCTTGACGATGCGGCGCTTGGGCTTCTGCGGGCGCGGCGCCTTGACCTCGGAGGCCGGCTCGACGGCGACCACCGCCGACGACGGCTCTTCGGCATCGGCGGATTCCGCTTCGCTCGGCGACGGCACGAACGAGTGCTCGACGATCGGCGCCGGGGTCTGCTGCGGGATCAGGCTGCACGCGGAAAGCGCCGCCATGACCGCGAGCGGCGCGACAGAGCGCGCGAGAAACCGGAGCCGGCATCGCACGGGAAGGCTGCTCGCGAGAATGGCCAGAAGCGAGGCCAGAAGCGCAGCCAGACGCGCGGCCCAGAGCGCGGCCAGACGCATGGCCCGGAGCGTGGCCATGAGCGTGGCCAGAAGCGCGAGGGGTAACGAACCTCGGGGTGGGAGACCTCGACGCGGGACACCGCCATTCATCACAAAAGCTCCATGTTTCCAGGCCACCTGCTTGGGTCAGATCGCCCCGGAGGAAGGCGCTTTGCGTAACGCTCGTGACGCGCGTGACGCGAGAGGCGGCTCATCGGGACGGATTGATATTCGAGAGTCGTGGGGGAGCGTGCCGCGCGTCAGACGCCGGGCGGGCGCGTGCGTGCCTCGGTTGCCGCGACGAGCCGGGCCACGGTGTCGGGCGCGCCCATCTTTTCGGCGGCGTCGCGGGCGGAATAGCCGTTCGCATCGCGTGCGTCGGGATTCGCTCCGTGCGCGATCAGATAATCGACCAGCTCGACGCGGTTGAACATCGCCGCGACCATGAGCGCCGTGCGGCCGTCGGGCGACGCGCCTTCGACGTCGGCGCCGTGTTCGAGCAGCACCTCGATCACCGGCCTGAAGCCCTTGAAGGCCGCGCCCGCGATCGGCGTCTGGCCGTTGTCGTTGCGCATGTCCGGGTCGGCCTTGTGTTCGAGCAGCACGCGCACCGCGTCGGCATGGCCGTGGTAGCTCGCGAGCATCACGAGGGTGTCGCCGCGGTCGTTGCGCAGGTTCGGCGGCAGGCCCTTGCCGAGGAGCGCGTCGAGCATCGCGGCGTCGCCGCGGCGGGCGACGTCGAAGACTTCGCTTGCGAAAGCGATCAGTTCGTCGTCGGGTCCTTCGTTCTTTCCGTTGTCCGGGTCGTTCATCAGTTCGCTCCATATTGGCTGCGTGGTCCAGCGCGCCTTCGTTCGCGCCCTTGCTTCGGTCCCGCCTGCAGGGGCGCCTCGGCAGCGCAGTTCGAAGGATACACAGGTTTGCCCGCGCCACGCGCCCGGGCGGCCCGCGCGCGTGGCCGGAGCGCGGCGCGATGCGCCCGTCAGAAGGCGCCAGGACATCGCTGCGCGACAGCGGCCGGGCATGCGGCGCAGCGCCCGCTTGCGGTGACGAAGCGCAATGCGTCGACGGCCTGCGGCGCCGCTGCCCGGCACGCCGTCGGACTCGGCGTCCGGCCGCAAGGGGCATCGCACGTCACGCGGCAGCACACCGCAGCAGCACGATTCGCGCCAACGCGGGGCATGGAGCGTTGCAACGGCGTGTCGCGCCCGACATGTTCGATGCGCCTGATGCGCTCGACGCAAGTAACTCGCTTGACGAGGGCCGGCGCACGCCCTTACGCTCGGCGCAATTCAACGCCCCGCTCGAGGAACGCAACTCATCATGACCGACGCCGACCCCAACGCCGCCCCGGCCGCAGACACGGACGCCGCCGCGCGGCGCATCGCGCCCGCGGCCACGCGCAACCGCGATGCGATTCTCGCCGTGCTGTCGCGCGTGCTGCCGCCAGGCGGCGTCGTGCTGGAAATTGCGAGCGGCACCGGCCAGCACGCGGCGCACTGCGCCGCTGCGTTGCCGGGCATCGTCTGGCAGCCGAGCGATCCGGATGCCGCATCGCGCGAATCGATCGCCGCGTGGCGCACACACGAGCGGCTCGCGAACCTGAGGGCGCCGCTTGCGCTCGACGTCCGTTCCGCCGACTGGGGCATCGGCGAGGTCGCGGCCGTCGTCTGCATCAACATGATTCACATCGCGCCGTGGGAAGCGGCGCAGGCCCTCTTTCGCGGCGCGGGCGAGCGGCTCGCTGCGGGCGGCGTACTTTATCTGTATGGCCCGTACCGGCGCAACCGGGCGCACACGGCGCCGAGCAACGAAGCCTTCGACGCGCAACTGCGCGCCACCGACCCGCGCTGGGGCGTGCGCGACATGGAAGACGTGGAGGCGCTCGGAACGGAGGCGGGGCTGTCGATGGAGGAAGTCGTGCCGATGCCCGCAAACAACTTCAGTCTGGTGTTTCGCAAGGACGCGGCGTCGGCGTGAGGGAGGGTGCCGCAGAGGCGTCCGCTCCGTCCTGCCAGCGCCCGCGCTCGCGAAGCCCGCTCGGTTCCACTCACGCCCGCGCCCCCGAAGCCGGCTCGCCGGCTCCGAACGCCCGGCGCCACGGCACGGTCGCCATCAGCGACGCCGCCACGATCAATCCACCGCCGATCCATCCGGCCGCCGATACCGCTTCGCCCAGCCACACGCTTGCAAAGAGCGCGCCGAACGCCGGTTCGCTGCCCATCAGCAGCCCGACGCGCGTCGGGCTGCTGCGCTTGATGGCGAAGTTCTGCGCGAAGAAGGCGAAGAGCGTGCAGGCGAGCACCAGATAGATCACGGATCCCCAGAAGAGGCCGTGCCCGGCGAGCGCCGGCACGTGCCGCAGTTGCGCGGGCGCGAAGACAAGCGCGACCGCCGCGCTGCCGAGCGCGACGACGCCCGACTGCAACGCCGTCACCGCAAGCGCGGGCAGGGCGGATGAGCGCGTCACGCGCTTCACCACGCACACGTGCAGCGCACGCAGGAGGGCGGCAAGCAGGATGAGCGCATCGCCGGGATTGAAGACGAGCGCGCCGTCGCCTGCGAGCAGCCACGCGCCCGCGAGCGACACCGCCACCGCGAGCCACTCGATGCGGCTCGGCCGGCGCCTGAGCAGCGCCCATTCGACGAGCGGCGTCAGCACCACGCACAGGCTGATCAGGAACGCCGCGTTCGCCGCACGCGTGAGCATCACGCCGAAGGTTTCGGCGAGAAAGATGGCGAGCAGCAGCGTGCCGGCGCCGAGCACGCCGCGCAGGGTGGCGGCATCGGCGTGGCGCACGGCGCGCAGGCTCGGCGCGAGCAGGACGAACGTGATGCCGAAGCGCAACGCGAGCAGCGCGAGCGCAGGGTAGTAGACGAGCGCTTCCTTCACGACGCCGTAACTGCTGCCCCACACGACGGCAACCGCGAGCAGCATCAGGTCGGACAGGAAAAGCAGGCGCTTCGAAGGGGGCGTGGCGTGCATGTATGAGCTCCGGCGTGGCGAAAGAGTGCGCAGGCCGGTATTGTCGAATGATGCGCGGTTCGCGATAATCGGGTTCGCGTGCACAGCCTTTATGCTTGCCGCGCACAAATGAACCCGTCCGATCTTTTTGCGCTCTTGCCCGACATGGCGGTGTTCGCGCGTGTCGTCGATGCGGGCAACTTTTCGGTCGCCGCGCGCCAGCTCGGCAGCACGCCGTCCACTGTGAGCCGGCAGATCAAGCGCCTCGAGGAGGCGCTCGCGACGCGCCTTCTGGAACGCTCGACGCGGCGCGTGCGCGTGACGGAGTCCGGCTATCAGGTGTATCGCCATTGCCGCGACATGGCGGCGGCGGCCTCGGGCGCCGTGGATGCGGCCGGGCAACTCGCCGAGCGGCCACAGGGGCTCGTGAGCGTCAGCGCGCCTTCGGCGTATGCGAAGTCGGTGATCCATCCGCTTGTGCCGGATTTCCTGCGCGCGTACGCCGAAGTCGACGTGCAACTGCTGTTCTCCGACCGCGAAGTCGATCCGATCGAAAGCGGTCTCGATCTCGTGATCCGCCTGACCGATGCGCCGCCGCAGGGCCTCGCCGCGCGCCGCCTGGGCGAGGTGCAGTGGATGCTGTGCGCGTCGGGCGCGTATCTGCGCGGGCGCGGCGTGCCGCGGCATCCGCGCGAGCTCGCGCAGCATGACTGCATGTATCTGGGCGAATCCGCCGACGACAATCGCTGGCGCTTCAGGCGCGGCAGCGAGACGGCGAGCGTGACGGTGAAAGGGCGTTACGTCGCGAATCACGCGGGCGCGCGGCTCGAAGCCGCCGAGCGCGGCCTGGGCATCGCGACGCTGCCGGAGTTCGCGGCGCGCGAAGCGCTCGGCGCCGGGACGATTCGCCGCGTGCTCGAAGACTGGGACATGGAGGCGCGGGCCTATCAGGGGCCGGTCTGGCTGCTCTATCCGCCGAACCGCTTCCTGCCGCCGAAGGTGCGCGCGTTCATCGACTTTCTGGCGGAGCGCCTCGGCGCACCCGCATAGCCCGGGGAAGAAGCGGGCTCGAAGAAGCCCCGGCCATGGCGCATGAACCGCATTCATCTGCGCAGTCAATCGCGTTAAGTCCCCATTCGCCGGGGTGCGCCGAAACCGCCTGTCGCCGTGTAGACTGCGAATGATCGTTCACCAGGCCGCGCACGTCGCGGCTATTCAACCGATCACCTCATCCGGAGGCATCGTACATGCACGCAGCGTTGCCGCAGCAGGCGCAGCAGGAAGGCGGTTCCAACGACGTCCCGACGCAAAGGACAACGCGCGACCTGCGCCGCGTCGACATCCACCCCGATCACTGGTACCCGCTTGCGTGGTCGCGCGAAGTGAAGCGCGGCAAGGCGCACGGCGTGCGCTTCGCGGGCGACCCGATCGTGCTCGTGCGCACCGAGTCGGGCCGCGTGTTCGCGCTCGAGGACCGCTGCGCGCACCGGCAGGTGCCGCTGCACGCGGGTGTCGTCGACGGCGAATCCATCCGGTGCTGCTATCACGGCTGGACCTACGATTGCACCGGCCGCTGCACCGACGTGCCGTACCTCGGCCGCGAGCGCCTGCCCAACGGCGTGCGCTCGTATCCGTGCCGCGAGGAGGCGGGGCTCATCTTCGTGTTCCCCGGCGACCCGCTGCTCGCCGCCGAGGCGAAGTTCCCCGACCTCGGCTCCGCAAGCGACAAGGCCTACAAGACGCGCCGCTTCGGCCGCGAAGTGAAGTGCCACTACACGTTCATGCACGAGAACCTGATGGACATGAACCATCAGTTCCTGCACCGCCGGCAGATGGGGAGCATGCGTGCCCGCTCGCTCGGGCGCCGGCGCGGCGAGGACTGGGTCGAAGTGGACTACACGTTCGCGCGCGAGGCGGGCAAGCAGCCGATCGGCGAGGCGCTCGTTTTCGGCCAGAAGCGCGGCACGCGGCCCGACGACGGCAACAAGGACGTGATGACGATCCGCACCGCCTACCCGTACCAGACGCTCAAGATCTGCACGAAGGACGAGACGATGGTGATGGACCTGTGGATCGCCTATGTGCCGCTCGATCGCGAGCAGCGCACCAACCGCACGTTCGGTCTCTTGTCGATCCGCCGCCCGAAGATCGGGCCGCTGCTCGATGCCGCGTGGCCGCTGCTCGTCTGGTTTACCGAGCGCATCTTCAAGGAGGACCGGTGGATCGTCGAGCGTGAGCAGGAAGCGCACGACCGGCAGGGCGCCGATCACAATCACGAGGTGTTTCCGGTGATCAACGAGCTGCGCGCGCTGCTCGTCGAGCGCGGCGCGCCGCCTCGCGACGCATCCGCGCACGCCGGCCCCGACTCGCGCCGCGTGCATCTGATCCAGCCACTCACGGACCTGTCGGCGTCGTGAGCGGCGCGCGGCGCGCCTGATCGGGGCAGGGCCCACTGGCGCGAAGCGCGGCTTGGCGTTATACAGGTAGCATGCTTTACACGGAAGAGGTTTGCCATCATGACACGCGACTCGAATGACGAACCCCGGCCGACGACACCGGCCGGCAAAGACACGGGCGCAGGGGCAGGTGAGGCGGCGGGTGGAGTGGCAGGCGAAGGGGTGCAGCCAGGCATCGAGCATTTCGATGCTGCCCTCACGCACGTCGACGATTCCTACACCTCGGGCGACATGGCGGCGGGTGCGGCGAAAGGCATTCTGTACAGCCTCATCGAGACGCTCGGGACGCTCGTCGGCGATCCGGATCTGCCCGCGCACGCGCGCTCCGGCTACGAAGGATTGCTCGAGACGGCGCGCGAACTGCGGGCGCGCATCGACCAGTAGCCCTTCAGGCGGGCATCGAGCAGGCATCGAGCACGCAGCACCCTGACGCCGCTCCGGCGCGCCCGTTTGCAGCGGCGCCCCGGAGCATGAAATAATCAAACCGGTTCACGTGACTGGCGCCGCGAGATGGACCACCATCGGGGAGCGTGAACTTCAATCGCCGCGCGCCTGGGCATTTCATTTCCCAACCGTTTCCACGGAGAAATGCCATGCCCGATATCCCGAATCTCCTCGCCTTTGGTTTCGTCGCGCTGGGAATGGTCCTGACGCCGGGACCGAACATGGTCTACCTCATCTCCCGATCCATCTGCCAGGGCCGCCGCGCCGGTCTCGTGTCGCTTGGCGGCGTGGCGCTCGGCTTCGTCGTCTACATGCTGTGCGCGGCGCTCGGCATCACGGCGCTGCTCTTCGCCGTTCCCTATGCCTACGACGCCCTGCGCTTCGGCGGTGCGCTCTATCTGCTCTATCTCGCGTGGCAGGCGCTGCGGCCCGGCGGGCGATCGCCGTTCGAGGTGCGCGAGCTTCCCGTCGACAGCCCGCGCAGGCTCTTCGCAATGGGCTTCGTCACGAACCTCTTCAATCCGAAGATCGCGGTGATGTATCTGTCGCTCCTGCCGCAGTTCATCGTGCCGGGACACGGGAGCGTGCTCGCGCAGTCGCTTGCGCTCGGCACGCTGCAGATCGTGATCAGCGTGAGCGTCAACGCGGTGATCGCGGTCATGGCGGGATCGATCGCTGCGTTTCTCGCCGGCCGGCCGCTGTGGCTCGTCGCGCAGCGCTGGCTCATGGGCACCGTGCTCGCCGGCCTCGCCGTGCGCATGGCGACCGAGGCCCGGCGATAACCTTGTGCGGCTCGCAATGCATGTTCGTGTGCCAAACGGCGCCGGGTCGTGCAATATGTGAACTCTACGATACAGGGGAGCTCATCATGAGCAAAAGTCACGACGCCAAGAAGACAGAAAAGAAAGTAGCCAGCAAGACGCCGAAGGAAAAGAAGGAAGCGAAGAAGCTGAAGAAGGACGCGTCGAAGCGGCAATGAAGCAGCACATGCGAGCCGGCGTCGCGACGCGGCGCCGGCTCGCGCACCGAACCACTATTTGCGCCAAACCTTACGATATCCTGACGACGTGCTGCACACCTTGATGCGCACCTCGATGTGATACGCCAATTGCGCCCGCGCAGCCGGGCCGCTTCATTCATCTCCCTTTCGGCGGCATCCCGCTTTGACCCGTTTCCGTGCGCTCACGAATCGGGAGCCGCACGGCTGCGATCCTTTTCCTCAAGGAGCCAGCCGAGAAAATACTGGTTAACCAGACAGTGAAAAAAAACGACACTCGCTGACGGTGAAGCTTTCGCGTTGCCTGTGTAAGCAATTAAACTTGCTTGCAACAAAATACAACGAGTAGGGAAATAGGATGCGGCTCGTTGCGCGCCGTCACCGATTCCGCCCAAAGACACCGCTAAAACATCCAGAGGAGATAAGAATGAAGCGTTACCACAAAACGAGGCTGGCTATCGCTGCCGGCGCGGCGCTGACTGCGGCGCCTGCGTTCGCGCAGAGCAGCGTGACGCTGTACGGTATCGTCGACGATTCGATCGTCTACCAGAGCAGCCAGACCACGCTCGGTTCGACGAGCGGCGGCCGCTCGAACGTCAAGCTCGCATCGGGCATCTGGGCTGGCAGCCGCTTCGGCTTGAAGGGCGCTGAAGACCTGGGCGGCGGCAACAAGGCGATCTTCCAGCTGGAGTCGGGCTTCAACGTCAACAACGGCCAGCAGCAGTTCGCCAACGCGATGTTCGGCCGCCAGGCATGGGTCGGTATGACGAACCCCGCTTACGGTACGCTGACGGCCGGTCGTCAGTACACCTCGTACTACACGCTGCTTTCGCCGTATAGCCCGACCAACTGGCTCACCGGCTTCTTCGGCGCGCACCCGGGCGACCTCGACGAACTCGATACGATCTACCGCGCCAACAACTCGATCGTCTATACGACGCCGAAGCTCTACGGTTTCACGGCGAGCGGCTCGTATTCGTTCGCGGGCGTGCCGGGCAGCGTCTACCAGGGCTCGACCTGGAGCGCGGCGCTGCAATACGCGCAAGGTCCGGTCGGCGTGGCGGTGGGCTTCACGCGGATCAACAACTCGACGAACGGCGGCGGCGTGTACGGCGCGGATTCGACGACCACCTCGGGCGGCCAGTCGGGCGTGTCGGCGGTGACCAACGGCTACCAGGGCGCGCAGGCGCAGCAGCGCTTCGCGGTGGGTGCGGGCTACACGTTCAACAGCGCGTGGGACGTCTCGTTCACCTATTCGAACGTGCAGTACATCCCGGGCATCAACTCGAAGTTCACCGACACGGCGATCTTCAACACGGCAGGCGCCGTGCTGCACTGGAAGGCCACGCCGGTGTGGGATCTGGCGGGCGGCTACAGCTACACGCGCGCGACGAAGGCGAACGGCATCACGAGCGAGGCGTCGTACCACCAGTTCAACCTGTCCCAGTACTACTCGCTCTCGAAGCGCACGGGCCTGTATGCGCTGGAAGCCTACCAGCGCGCGAACGGCAACACGCTCGGCTCGCCGACGTTCACGCCGGCGGGTCCGGTGAACCGCCAGATCAGCGCGACGGCGACGATCGGCGACGGCTTCCAGACCGCGCCGTCTTCCTCGCGCAGCCAGTTCGCAGCGGGTGTCGGCATTATCCACCGCTTCTGATTTCAGACGCTCGAACGACAAAACGGACGCCTCGGCGTCCGTTTTTTTTGCGTGAAACTTCTGCGGGCGTTCAGAAATCCGTGGTGAGCGAAAGCAGCAGCGTACGCGGCGCGCCCTGCGACAGATACCCGCCGATCGCCGACGCCCAGTACGCCTTGTTCGTCACGTTCAGCACGCTCGCGCGGAACGTCGTGTAGTGGCCGAGCACGCTCGCCGAGTAGCGCGCGCCGAAGTCGAAGCGGTTCCACGACGGAATCGACTGCGTGTTCTGCGCGTTCAGGTACTGGTTGCCCGTGTGGATGTAGCGCGCGGTGAGCGTGAGGCCCGTCAGGAGCGGCACGTCGTATTCGGCGTTGAGGTTGAACAGGAAGTTCGGCACGCCGATCGGGCGATTGCCGTCCGTCGCGCCGCCGTCGGTGTCGAGAAGCTCGGCGTTGATGTACGACGCGCCCGCGATCAGCCGCACGCCGCGGTACGGCTCGCCGTATACCGCCGCTTCCAGTCCGCGGTGCCGCTGATTGCCGTTCGTGCCGAAGATTTTCGTGACGCTGTCGACGTAGGCGGTCGGCTTCTCGATCTGGTACGCGGCGAACGACGCGCCGAAGCGGTTCGTGTCGTATTTCACGCCGACTTCATACTGCTTCGTGCGATACGGGCTCAGCGTATCCCCGAAGTTGGCCGCGCCCGTCGGCGCCGTGTCACCCTTTGCAAGCGCCTCGGTGCGGTTCGCGTAGAAAGCGACGTTCTGCCACGGCTTCACGACGAGGCCGAACACGGGCGTCGTGATGGAGTCGTCGTAGGTGTCGGTGAGCGCGCTCGTCGCCGACGAATAGTTGTTCTGGTGAATCTGCTGATGGCGTGCACCGATCGTGAAGAGCACGCGGTCGTTCAGGAGGCCGAGCGTGTCGGAGACGGCCACGCTCTTCAGCAGCGTGCGGGCGGTCACGGGCGGATCGGCGAAGTCGCCCGCGGAGAACGCGGCGGGGGGGCGCGGCACCGGCGTCGTGTTGTAGAGATCGGTCGGGAACGTCGCCGACAGATCGTAGGCCGAGCGGTCCTCGATATGCGTGATCGCCGCGCCCGCCGCGACCTGGTGCGTCACCTGCCCGGTCGCGAAATGGCCGCGCACGCCGGCTTCGGCCGCGAGCGCGTCGGTCTTGCGCGGCACGCCGAGGCGATAGGCGGTGGTGCCGTTGACGCTGTCGAAGGTCGGCGAGGAGTAGTCGCCGTGCTCGTTGCTGTGATGCGCGCCGCCCGCCACGTACGCGGTCCACGCGGGCAGGAAGTCGTATTCGGCGCGCACCATGCCGAGCGTGTCCTCCAGGTTGCTGTAGGTCCACGGCTGCGCGAAGTTGTGGGTCGCGGACGGCGCGCCCGGCACCGCGCTGCCGGGCGCCACGTAGACCACCGAGCGGCCTTCGTTGATGCGCTCGCGCTGGTACAGGAAGTCGCCATAGAGACGCAGCCTGTCGCCGCGGTAGTCGAGCGAGACCGCCGTCACGCCGTTGCGGCGGTGCTCGTTGTCGATGCTCGTCTCGCCGTCGCGGTAAGCGGTGTTCACGCGGATGCCGAACTGGCCTTCGCTGCCGAAGCGCCGGCCCACGTCAACGTGCGCGCCGAATTCGCCCGAGCCGCTCGTGTCGGCGGTCACCCGCGTGAGCGGCTTGTCCTGCGCGCGCTTCAGTTCGAGATTGATGCCGCCGCCCACCGCCGAACCGGTCGGCGACGCGCCGTTCAGGAAGGCATTGGCGCCCTTGAACACGTCGACGCGCTCGATTGCCTCGACCGCCACCAACTGACGCGGGGTGATGCCGTAGAGGCCGTTCATCGAGATGTCGTCGCCGGTTAGCTGAAAGCCCCGGATGATGTAGACGCGCGAAAAGTTGCCGAAGCCGAACCCGGTGCGCACGGCCGGGTCGTTGTCGAGGACGTCGTCGATCGTGCGCGCCTGCTGCTCTTCCATCAGTTTCGACGTGTAGCTCGACATGCTGAACGGCACGTCGATCATCTCCTTGTTGCCGAGAATGCCGAACTGCGCGCCGCGCGCGACCTGGCCGCCCTCGTAGGTGGGCGCGAAGTCGCCGGGAAGCGGATCCGTCTCGCCGCTCGCGGTGACCTTGACGGCGGGCAGGGCGGTTTCGGCGGCGGCGTCCGCGGAACCGGTCTGCGCGAAGACCGGCGCGCCGGCGCCGAGCGCGAGGGGCAGCGCGGCCCACAGGAAGGCGCTGCGCACCGCGGAGTTGATCGGAGAAATGCGCAGCGCGACGCGCAACGGGGACGACTGAAAGACTTGCATTTAAATTGGGCGAATGGTCGGAAGTTCCAATGCCGGCACGCGGACGGCCGCGCGCAGGCCCTTGCAGGTCCGATTTACAGACTGCTTACCGGATCTTGTATGCGAGCTGCGAATTATATCGATAAATGCGAATCGTTATCATTTGATGCAAAAAACTACGCATTTTTGTTGTACCGACGCGACCGTTTAACGGGGACGTGGTAGAGGGCGGAGAAGGAGGTGCGCGGTTCTGGCTGTGGATGGAACCGCCGCAACCATTGTTGACATTGGTGCCGTGACACTTCGGATATGTTGCGAGACTGACCAACGAGCGACATGAACAACATGAACAAGCGCCGTCACCGGCACGCGTCGTGCCGTAAGCGAGAAATGCCGGGAGAACTGCCGGGAGCAGACGCGAAGCTGCCTGAGAAGGCGGGCAGCGGGCCTCGCGTGGTCGCCCCCTGTCCACGACACGCACCGACTTTTTCAGCCACGCCGGTACGTCGCGCTGTCGTCGCAATCACGATGCTGATGGGCGCCGCGCCCGCATGGGCCGACGCTCCCGCGTTTCAGTGGAGCGTCCCGGCACTCGCCGAAAGCCCCGCGCCGGTGGCCGATGCAGCCTGGGGCGGCGAAGCGCCGCCCGGCACATTGACAGACTGGGTCGCCGTCGACCGCATCACGCACGGCATGCCGGACGATGCGGCCACAAACGCTGCGGCGCCTGTCGTTCAGGCGCAGGCCGATCGTGTTGCGCGCGTCAATCCACCCGGCTTCAACGTGAGCGCCGCGCGGATCCGGCCCCGCGATCCCGCGGCGGTCGAATCGCAAAAGCTCCATTCGGCGAGATATGGGCACGTCACTACGGCACGCCCGGCGGCATCGCACGCGCATGAAACCGGGAGCGCGATGTCCGCCATGAACGGCGCGCCGATTCGGCAGGCGGCGAGCGAGACCGGCCCGTACGTGCACGACTGGTCTTCGCCGGCGAGCCCCGGTGACGCCGCGCAGACCATGATGGTTCGAAGCCATCCGCTGATCGCGGACCCGTGGAGCAGCGACTGGTTCGCGCCGGACAGCGGCACGGCCGCACTCCCGCGCGGCGCCGATCACCACGCTCTGCACACGAGCCCGGCGACGGGGCGGAGCGCGACGCTTGCCGCCGTCGTCCGTAGCCCGGGCGCCGACGACTGGAGTAGCGAAGCGGGGGGCATGGCGCACGACGCCGCGTCGGCCCGTACGGGCAGCGCGTGGTGAAAAAGCGGTGCGTCGCGAAAGGCGAACCGCCGCGACGCCGTGAATCGGGCCTCCGCTCGATATTCGCTCAGAGAAACATCCCGCCCGACACCTCGATGCGCTGACCGGTGATCCACCGGTTGTCATCCGAGAGCAGGGCGGCGATGGCGTCGCCGATGTCGTCCGGCATGCCCACGCGCCCGAGCGCCGTATTCGACGCGAGGAACTGGTTCGTGTCGTGATCGTCGCGCACGACGCCGCCGCCGAAATCCGTCTCGATCGCGCCCGGCGCCAGCGTGTTCACCACGATGCCGTGCGGCCCGAGTTCCTTTGCCAGATAGCGCGTCAGCACCTCGATGCCGCCCTTCATCGCCGCGTAGGCCGAGAAGCCGGGCAGCGTGAACCGGGTGACGCCCGTCGAGATATTCACGATTCGGCCTTCCTCGCTGATGAGCGGCAGCAACGCCTGCGTGAGAAAAAACGGCCCCTTGAGCTGGATGTTCACGAGTTCGTCGAACTGTGCGGGCGTCGTGTCGGCGAAGGTTGCATAAATGCCGATGCCGGCGTTGTTGACCAGAAAATCGAAGTTTTCGCGGCCGAACTGGTTGTGCAGCGTCTTGCCGACGTCGTCGGCGAACGCGGCAAACGTCTCGCTTTTCGCGACGTCGAGCTTCAGCGCCGCCGCCTTGCCGCCCGCCGCGGCAATGTCGGACACGAGCGAATCGGCGCCGGCCGCGCTGCGGTTGTACGTCGCGATGATGCCGACGCCCCGTGCACCCAGTTTCAGCGCCATGTTCCGTCCGAGCCCGCGGCTCGCGCCGGTAATCACTGCAATTTTCCCGTTCATTTCGCTTCTCCTGTCGTGCAGTGGGCTGCATGAAGCGAACTGTAGGACGGTGCGGCCGATGATCAAAGGACAAAACGACCGCCTGGCGCACCGGGCGCAGTGCTTGCTGGTTCCGCGGGGAAGGCCCGTCGCAATGAAGCGGCGGCCGGTCGGGAGAAGCGAGATGGCACGGAGCGAAACATCGGACACGCCCGCGCGACCGGAGCGCCCGTTCAGGCTCTTCGCGGTCGAGCAGCGCGTGCTGGCGCAGAATGTCGACGGCAAGGTGATCGATATCGGCGCGATGGACTCGAAGGGCGGCCAGTACTGCGCGCGGCTGGATGTCGACGCGATCACCGCCGAGCCGAAAAAGAGCCCCGAACTGGCGCTGAAGGCGCTGATACCGAAGCTCTCGTCCGATTACCTCGACGGTTTGTTTACGAGCGGGCGCGAGGCCGAAGTGAGCGGGCGCCTGCAGGACTTTCCGAACGTCGAATTCACGCTGGACGACGAACGGCCGCGCGGCATGACCGATGGCGGGCCGCCGCATTGCCCCTGACGCCGCCCCGCACGCTCACGCCGCGCCCTTCGACGCTGCCGCGCCCGTCGCATCGGCGCTCGCGGTGTTCGGTGGAAGCGGGCGCGGCGGCGGCGCATGGCTTGCGCCTGACGCGCCGGATTTGCCTGCATCCGGCCTCTCCGTCGCTCGCCCGGGAAAGATTGCTCCGACGAGCCGGTCGACGAAAATGAAGAACTTGTCCGACGCGTATCCCGCGACAAACGCGATAGCGAGCGGCGACACCTCCTTGCCGCCCTGCAACAGCTCGCTGAAGAGCCCGATCGAGATGCCGACGATGACCGCGCTCGTCACGTGCGCCCGATTCGCCACCTTCGAATGCTCCGGATGAAAGACGTTCGCCGAGGAATCGGCGCTCAGTTGCCGCAGGATCGCCGCGCACGCGCCGAGCCACGCGTAGAGCACGGGCAGCAGGAACCCGGTCACCGCGCCGACGAACGACAGGATGATGTCGTTCACATAGATCGCCATCGCGCGGATGTCCTGGTACACGGCGATCTTCTGGAAACCCTGCTCGACGGCGTTCTCGGGCGGGGCGGGCGGGCGCGTGTCGTTGGCTGCGGGACGGGGATTCGCGAGCAGCGGCAGCGTGACTTCGAGCAGTTCCCGCGCGACCGCCGGATTGCATTGCCAGTCATCGCTTGGCGTAACGGGCTGCGCGTTCGCATAGGTGATCGGAAAACCCGTCGGCGCCTTCTTCGGGCACGGCGGCTTGTACGGGCTGCGGACCTCCTCGAGCCCCACGCTGCGCGTGAGCGCGTTGATCCGCATGACGTCCGCGAAGAGCTGCCGGTTGTTCGTCGCGAATTGCTGAAGCTCCTTCTTGATCTGGAGCGCCGGCTGCGAGTTCTGCAAGGCGACGACCGCCGCGCTGCCTTTCCCCTTGGCTTCGGTGATTTCCACCGCGTGCGCCTGCAACTGGTTGTGCAGCGAGAGCGCGGCGGCGTCGTTGTTCTTCACGACGACGGAGATGTCAGCGGAAATCTGATTGACGACGAAGAGCAGGCACGACAGCGACACGACCAGAATCGTCAGGGCAATCGCCGAGCGCGTGTAGATCCTGATCGCACGGCGCGCGCCCTGGCGCGCATCGTCGCCTGCCGTTTCAGCGACGACCGGCGCGACTGTATGCGAAATCCGGCTCATCGCGGCGTAGAACGCGCCCTCGATCTCCGGGTTCCAGCTGTGGTTCTGCTGCGCGTCGCGCGCTTTCGACAGCGCTTCGACGTCGCCTGCCTCGAGGGTTTTGCCGTTCTGAGCCGCGTACGAGACCATGTCGCTGCAATGCCCGATGTCCTCGGCGGTCTTGCGCGCGGGATACTGCACCGCGGCGGCAATCCGGCTCATGGCCGGGTAGAACGCACCGTCGATGGCGCGGCCCCACTTCTTGCGATCGAGTGCCGAGCGCGCGTCACGAACCGAATCGACGTCGGTCTGTTCGATTGCCGTGCCGGTTTCAGCCGCACGCGACAGGAGCGCTTCGCATCTCGCCACGTCTTTTGCCACGCGGGGACCGGGATGGCCGTCGGGGTGCCCCGGATTGTCGGCGACGACGCCATGTGACGTTGAAATGCTCATGCCGGTCTCCTGCATCAAATGCCAATTCAAAATCGACTACGGAAACGCGTGACGAATGAAAATCCGCTGACGCATTTGTCAATTCGCGGTAATGGAGCGCCCTTCGACAGGCAAGCGATTGCTTGCATCGAATTGGAAACGGAAGGCATGACGTATCGAATCGGCAGGATTGCCCTGCATGCTGGATGCTGCGTGCGCGAGATGCAGCTCCCGGTCGATTCAGCGGCCCGCAAACGTTTGACGCCTGATTTTATGGGCTGATTTTCGAGTTCGTGTGAGCGCGATCGCACAGAAGAATGCGCGCGGCCGCCAGGCACCGTGAGAATGGCGGATTAAATCGATCGAATGATCGAATAAGCCGGGTTTTCAGGCGGGAAGGGAGTTGGAATAAGCGGATCAATAAATCAATCTAAGAAATACGGCGTGGTATTCCTTTTCGACTCGACGAATATTCGAAGGGGCGCGGCAAAAAAATGTTCCGGAAATGCGCTTCCCGCTTTGTCGGACAGATGCGTATTGTGCCGGGACTTTGGCGTGGAACGAGGCATCGGCAAAGGGGTCAAATAAGGCTCGTGCGCACGGGCAAGCCGGTTGGGATTCCAGCCCGATGCGCCGGACCTTCTGGAGCGAACCATGAAGAAGCATCTGATTGCGCTGTCGCTTGCCGCAACTGCCTTGTCTGCCGCGCCTGCTTTCGCGCGCGACGACGGTCCGCGCTTCGCGCAGGACCTGCTCGATGCGCTGGTGGCGCAGCATGCAGCCGCGAGCCAGAGCATCGCCGGGCATGCCGCGAAGGATTCTCCTACGCGCGCCGAGGAGGCTTCGGCGCCCCCGCGCGCGCATGCACCGTCGCCGGGCGCCGCTTCCTGATCCCGGCGTCTGACTGGGAAGACCGCAAGCGCGCGACGCTTGGCGTCCGCGCTTCGATGTCGGCGCTGGCCCGCCGACTGGCTCACTGCGCCTCGTCGTCCTTGTTCTTCTAGTCGTCATACCCCTCGCGGCAACGCTGAACCCCGGCTTCGCCTCGCTACCTCTCCCGCACGGCTACCGACAGGTATGAAATTTGCAACGGCCGCCCCGGGCGCGATCGGCTACGCGCGCCTCCGGTCATTCATCAAGCTCATCAGACACATGACAAGAAAAGCCATTTCGATAGCGGTGCTCGGCCTCAGTTGCCTTGCCGCGGGATGCGGCACGCTCGGGCCGAACCGCCTCAAGGCGGATCAGGTTGACTACGCGCGGGCGCTCGGCGACGCCAAGAAACGTGAAATTCTTGCCGCGATCGTCGGCCTGCGCTTCGCGGATTCGCCCGCGTTCCTGACGGTGAGCCAGATCATCGCGGCCTATACGTTCGATGCGACCGCCGGCTCGACGCTCAACGCCGGCTCGGGCAGCCAGCCGAATTACGCACTGGCGACAGGCACGGTGTCCTATTCGAACCATCCCACCTTCACGTTCACGCCGACGACGGGCGAAGCCTATGCGAGCGCCTACATCCGCCCGCTTGCGCCCACGCTCGTGCTGCCGCTCGCGGAAAGCGGCATGCCGATCGACCTGCTCTTGCGCATCACCGCGCAGTCGATCGGCGGCCTGCAGAACGGCACCGCGCTCGGCGGCCCGAACAACGCGGGCGCGCCCGAATTCTTCGAGCTGCTGCGCGTGCTCAGGCGCCTTCAGCTGGCGGGAGAGCTCAACATCGAGTCGCGCGACGAGGAGCACGCGAGCCGCGTCTACCTCACGATCGGCGCGACGACGAGCGGCACGTCGAAGGAAACCACGGAGAACCTCATGCGCGTGCGCAAGCTGCTCAAGCTCTCGCCGAAGACGAAGACGTACGAGATCGTGTACGGGCAGTCCGCGCAGCACGGCGACCGCATCGCGATGGTCACGCGCTCGGTGCTCGGGATCCTCACGGACCTCGGCGCGCAGGTGAACGTGCCGGCCGCGCAGATCGGCAGCGGCTCGACGAAGCCGACCATCGGCCTCATCGGCGGCGAGACGCGCCCGACGATCATCGTCGAGACGGGGGAGAAGGCGCCTGCCGACGCCTACGTGAACATCCACTACGGCCAGTCGGAGTACTGGATCGAGCGCAGCGACTTCGACTCGAAGTATGCGTTCACGGTCGTGCAGAACCTGATGGCGCTGGCCGAAGTCACGCAGAGCTCGAAGGCGCCGATCGTGACGATTCCCGCAAACTGATCGCGGCCGGCACGCCATCAGGGCGAGCCGGCCGTTCGGAGCACCGGCCGTGCGGCCAGCGCGGGATGACTGACGGGTGCGTTACCCGATTACTGCCCGAAATACACCGCTTGCGCAGCCGCCGGCGTGCCCGTGCGTACGGCCGCGCCCGTGCGGCCCGATGCGGACGAGCCGCCCGTGGACGGGCCATAGGAGACTGCCTGCGCCTGCGCGGTGACGTTCCCTTGAGCGACTTTCGCCTGTGCGGCCTGGATGTTCGCGGGGTACGCCGTGTCGTTCGCGTTCGGGTTGTAGCCGGCCTTTTCCAGTTGGGCAAGCTCGGCGCGCACCTGAGCGCGCGTGGGCTGCGCGTCCGATTGCTGCGCAAACGACAGGGCGGGGATGCTCAGGATGGCTGCGGCGGCGACTGCGGAAATCAGGGCTTTCATGACGACTACCTCCAATGGTTGTGTGCTTCGATGGATTGGAGTGTAGATACGTAATGAACGGGGATCATCCATCAATCGAGTGAATGATCTTTGTCAGGATTGAGATAATCGTAAGCGGGGAAGGCTTGGGCGGTCTTCCCACGATTTGGTGCGCGTGTGTCCTTTTTGACACTGTCACACGGCTGATTTTGCTTGCGTGCACAATATCTTCAGGCAAAACGGGCGCAACCGTTTGCGCAAATTGTTTTGTAAGCTTCAGTTGTGTCATCGTAGCGATGCTTTCGATTTCAGGTCATCACGCACGGACAAAACGGACCAAGCGGACTAAACGAACCAAACGGATTAAACGGATTAAACGGACTAAACGGGCAGCCGAACTTCGATGTGGATCGTCAGACTCGCGCTCAGGCGCCCGTACACGTTTATCGTTTTGTCCCTGTTGCTGCTGATCATCGGTCCGCTCGTGATCGTGCGCACGCCGACCGACATCTTCCCGAACATCGACATTCCGGTCGTAAGCGTGATCTGGTCCTACACGGGGCTCCCGCCCGACCAGATGGAGCGGCGCATCACGCTCAACTACGAGCGCGGGCTGTCGGTGGCGGTCAACGACATCGAGCACATCGAATCCGAATCGCTGCCCGGCATCGCGGTGGTGCGCATCTACTTCCAGCCGAACGCGAACGTCGACGAGGCGATCGCCGAAATCACCGCGCTCTCGCAATCGCAGCTTCGCTCGCTTCCGCCCGGCATCCAGCCGCCCAACATCCTGCGCTTCAACGCGTCGACCGTGCCGATCCTGCGGCTCGCGCTGTCGTCGTCTGAACTCACGGAGCAGCAGCTCTACGACTTCGGCAACAGCTTCCTCAAGACGCAGCTCGCCACCGTGCAGGGCGCCTCGGTGCCGCTGCCCTATGGCGGCAAGCAGCGCCAGATCATGGTCGATATCGACTCGCGCAAGCTCCAGGCCAAGAACCTCGCGCCAACCGACGTCGTCAACGCGATCAGCGCGCAGAACCTGATCCTGCCGACCGGCACGACCAAGATCGGGCCCACCGAATATTCGGTCGGGCTCAACGCGAGCCCGAACACGATCGAAGGGCTCAACGACATCCCCATCCGCACCGGCCCGAACGGCACGATCTATATCCGCGACGTCGCCCACGTGCGCGACGGCTTCCAGCCGCAGACCAACATCGTGCGCGTGGACGGCACGCGTGCGTCGCTCCTCACGATCAACAAGAGCGGCAATGCATCGACACTCGACATCGTCGCGCGCGTGAAGAAACTGATGCCCACGTTGCGCGGGCTCGTGCCGGAGTCGCTGAAGATCGAGCCCGTTTCGGACCAGTCGCTGTTCGTGCGCGCGTCCGTGTCGGGTGTGCTGCACGAAGCGGTGATCGCCGCGGGCCTGACCGCGCTGATGGTGCTGCTCTTTCTCGGCAGCTGGCGCGCGACGCTCATCATCGCCGTGTCGATCCCGCTCTCGATGCTCGCTTCCATCGTGATGCTTTCCGCGATCGGCGAGACCATCAACATCATGACGCTCGGCGGGCTCGCGCTCGCGGTGGGCATTCTCGTCGACGACGCGACGGTCGCCATCGAGAACATCAGCCAGAACCTCGAGCAGGGCAAGGAACTGGAGCAGGCGATTCTCGACGGCGCCCAGCAGATCGCGGTGCCGACGCTCGTCTCGACGCTGTCCATCTGCATCGTGTTCATACCGATGTTCCTGCTGACAGGCGTCGCGCACTATCTCTTCGTGCCGATGGCCGAAGCCGTGGTGTTCGCGATGCTTGCGTCGTACTTCTTCTCGCGCACGCTCGTGCCCACGCTCGCGAAATACCTGTTGCGCCACCACGAGCACATGGGCGGCGACGTGGCGTCGATGCGCGGCTCGCGCAACCCGTTCGTGCGCCTTCACCTCGGCTTCGAGCGGCACTTCGAGTCGGTGCGGTGGCACTATCGCGGCTTTCTCGAACGGCAGCTCGCGCATCCCGGGCGCTTCGCGCTGATCTTCCTCCTGTGCTGCGTGCTCTCGCTCGGGCTCGCGCCGTTTCTCGGCCGCGACTTCTTTCCGTCGGTCGATTCGGGCGAGATCGCGCTGCATCTGCGCACGCGCACGGGCACGCGCATCGAGGAGACGGCCGCGCTCACCGACCGCGTCGACCAGCGCATCCGTCAATTGATCCCGAAGAGCGAGGTCCGTTCGATCATCGACAACATGGGGCTGCCGGTGTCGGGCATCAATCTCTCGTACAACAACACGGGCACGATCAGTTCCGCCGACGCCGACATCCTGATCAGCCTGAACGACGGCCACCGGCCGACGGCCGACTATATCCGCGAGCTGCGCAAGCGCCTGCCCGAGGAGTTTCCGGGCGTGTCGTTCTCGTTCCTGCCCGCCGACATCGTGAGCCAGATCCTGAACTTCGGCGTGCCCGCGCCGATCGACATCGAGATCGTCGGGCGCGACGTGAAGGGCAACCGCGCGGTGGCGAACCGGCTGCTCGAAAAGATCCGGCGCGTGCCGGGTCTCGTCGATGCACGCATCCAGCAGCCCGCCGACCTGCCCGCGATCAACGTCGAGGTCGACCGCACGAAGGCGCTGCAGGCGGGCTTCACGCAGCGCGACGTCGCGAGCAACCTGCTCATCACGCTCTCCGGCAGCCAGCAGACGACCCCCACGTTCTGGCTCAATCCGGCCAACGGCGTGAGCTACAACGTCATCACGTCGGCGCCGCAGTACGACATGAACTCGCTGCAGTCGGTGGCGAACATTCCGCTCACGTCCGCGAACGGCAGGACGAACCTGCTCGGCTCGCTCGCGACGCTCTCGCGCGGCTCGCGCGAAGCGGTGATCTACCACTACAACGCGCAGACCAGCATCAACTTGTACGCCACCACCGAGCGGCGCGATCTCGGCGCGGTGTCCGACGACGTCGAGCGCATCATCGACGAGTTGCGCGGCGAACTGCCCAAGGGATCGAGCATCGAAATACGCGGCCAGGTGGAGACGATGAACGCATCGTTCAAGGGCCTCGCGTTCGGGCTGATCCTCGCGGTCGTGCTGGTGTATCTGCTGATCGTCGTGAACTTCCAGTCGTGGCTCGATCCGTTCATCATCATCACCGCGCTGCCGGGGGCGCTCGCGGGCATCGTCTGGATGCTGTTCCTCACGCACACCACGCTGTCGATCCCCGCGCTCACCGGCGCGATCATGTGCATCGGCATCGCCACGGCGAACAGCATTCTGATCGTGAGCTTCGCGCGCGCCGCGCTCGCCGAGCACGGCGACGCGGTGCGCTCGGCACTGGAGGCGGGCTACACGCGCTTTCGCCCGGTGCTGATGACCGCGCTCGCGATGATGATCGGCATGGTGCCGATGGCGATCGGCCTGGGGGAGGGCGGCGAGCAGAACGCGCCGCTCGGGCGCGCGGTGATCGGCGGGCTGATGGTCGGCACCGTCGCCACGCTGTTTTTCGTGCCCGTCGTGTTTTCGATGATCTACAGGCGGCTCGAAGCGCGCGGACGCGGCGCGCGCGGCGCCGCCACGCCGCAAGAGCACTGAGCCGCATTATCCGGAGCCGTCATGGAAGAGCAGGTACCGCACCGACCGATTCAATCGCGACGCACCATGATATGGGTGCTGCTCGCGGCGGCGGTCGTGCTCGCGCTGATCGCGCAGGGCATCCTATCGCGACGCGCGGCGCATGGCGAACTCGAACGGGACGTCGAGCGCTACAGCGTGCAGACCGTCGAAGTGATTGCGCCGATCCGCATGAAGGGGACGCAGGACCTCGTGCTCGCGGGCGACATCCGCGCGTTTTCCGATGCGCCGATCTTCGCGCGCACGAGCGGCTACCTGCGGCGCTGGACGGTGGATATCGGCGAGAAGGTGAAGAAGGGGCAACTGCTCGCGGAGATCGACGCGCCCGAAATCAACGACCAGTTGCGCCAGGCCCGCGCCGACGAGCAGACCGCGCGCGCGAACTATCTGCTCGCGAAGACGACCTCCGAGCGCTGGGTGCAGATGCAGAAGAACAATTCCGTCTCGCGCCAGGAGACCGATGAAAAGAACGGCGACATGCTCGCGAAGCAGGCGGCGCTCAACGCGGCGCAGGCGAACGTGTCGCGCCTCGAGCAGCTCGTGTCGTTCCAGAAGATCTATGCGCCGTTCGACGGCGTCGTCACCGCGCGCAATACGGATGTCGGCCAGTTGATCGATGCGGGCAGCGGCGCGGCGGGGCGCGAGCTGTTCCATATCCAGGATGCGACGACGCTGCGCGTGTTCGTCGACGTGCCGCAGTCGTATGCGCGGCTCGTGCATGTCGGCTTGCCGGCCGAGCTCGTGCTGACCGAGCAGGGCGATCGCAAGTTCGAAGGCGTGACGGTGCGCACCGCGGGCGCGGTGGACCCCGTGGCGCGCACGATGCGCGTTGAAGTCGACGTGAAGAATCCCGTTGGCGAACTGCTCGCGGGCGCCTACGCGCAGGTCCGCTTCAAGCTGACGAGCGAGAATCCCGGGCTGATGCTGCCGGGCAATGCGCTCCTCTTTCGTCCCGAAGGCGTGCGCGCGGCGACCGTCGACGCGAATGGCCGCGTGAAGCTCCTGCCGATCGTGCTCGGCACCGACTACGGCACGCGCGTGTCGATCGTGTCGGGCCTGACGGGCGACGAGCGCGTGATCCTGAACCCGCCCGATTCGATCATCGACGGCACTGAAGTGCGCATCGCGAAGTCCGCGCAGGGCGGCAAGGCGTCATGAAGCCGGCGCGCACGCTCGCTTGCGTTGTGATTTCGTCGGCGGCCCTGATGCTTGCCGGTTGCGCTGTCGGTCCTGATTATGTGCGGCCCGCCGTGAGCGTTCCCGAGGCGTACAAGTTCGCCGACCCGGCCGTCCAGGCCTCCGGCAAGGACTGGAAGCCCGCGCAGCCCGCTGACACAGAGCCGCGCGCGCCGTGGTGGGAGGTCTACGGCGACGCGCAGCTGAACGCGCTCGAACAGCAGGTGATTGCCGCGAACCAGACGGTCGCCGCGGCGGCCGCGCGTTTTCGCGGCGCGCGGGCCGCCGTCGCGCAGGCGCGCTCCGCGTACTTTCCGAGCGTCACCATGAATGCCGCGTTCAACCAGTCGCGGGTGTCGTCCAACGTGCTGTACAGCTCGCGCGCGGGCAAGACGGTATCCGATTATCTCGTCGACGCGCAGGTTTCGTGGGAGCCCGACCTGTGGGGACGGATATCGCGGGCCGTCGAGGGCGGCCGCGCGGAAGCGCAGGCGAGCGCCGCCGACTTGCAGAGCGCGATTCTCTCGATGCAGGCCGAGCTCGCGACCAGCTACTTCGAACTACGCGGCATTGTGGAGGAGGAGCAGCTGCTGCAGGAGACGCTACAGACCTACGAGAAGGCGCTCGCGCTCACGCGCGACCGCTTTGCGGGCGGCATCGCGGCCGAGTCGGACGTGGCTCAGGCCGAAGAGCAACTGAAGGCGACGCAGGCGCAGCTGATCGAACTGGAGACCACGAAGCAAAGCCTGATCAACGCGATCGCGATCCTGACCGGCCAGCCGCCTTCCACGTTCACGCTCGACGTGCCGCCCCTGAACGAGGCGAACGTGCCCAACCCCGGCGCCGCGCTCGAAGCGCTGCCGCTCGGCATCCCGTCGTCGCTGCTCGAACGGCGGCCTGACATCGCGGCGGCCGAGCGCCGCATGGCGGAGGCGAACGCGCAGGTCGGCGTGGCGACGGCCGCGTTCTTTCCGAATTTGCTGCTCGCCGCCACGGGCGGGCTGGAGGCGACCAACTTCGGTTCGTGGCTGATGGCGCCGAGCCGCTTCTGGTCGCTCGGGCCGCAGCTCGCTTTCACCGCGCTCGACTTCGGAGGGCGCGCGGCGGCACGGGAGGCCGCGCGCGCAGCCTACGACGAGAGCGTCGCGAATTACCGGCAGACCGTGCTGACGGCGTTCGGGCAGGTGGAGGACAACCTGAACGCGCTCAGGGTGCTGCGCCGCGAGCTCGATGCCCAGCGCGATGCCGTCGATGCGGCCCAGCGCGCGCTGAGCAAGATCAACAACCGCTACGAGAACGGCGCGATCACGTATCTGAGCGTGGTGGTCACGCAGGCCATCGTGCTGTCGGATCAGCGCACCGCCGTGGGCATCGAGCGCCGCCGCATGGCCGCGAGCGTCGCGCTCGTGAAAGCGCTGGGCGGCGGCTGGAGCGCAGCGCAGCTGCCGGGCGACGCCGAGCTGTCGCAGCGAGACTGACCGGGCGGTGCGGCGGCCCCTCAGGCGAGCGCGAGCGGCCGGCAGATCATGAAGTATTGCGAGCTCATCCACCACGGCACATGCGGCATCGGGCTGTGATGCACGGCGTCGATCGCGAAGCGCTGCCCCACGATCGTGCGCAGCTCCCTGAAGTCGAAGCCCTTGTGGGTCACGCGCAGGTTCGCGGGCCGCGGCACGCGTATGCCGACCATCGACTTCAGCATCTCGGCGGGCGAGTATTCCGACTTCAGCGTGCGCCCGCGAATCATCCAGTTCGACACCTTGGGGCCGATCGCGAGGCCGTACATGATCGGCACCGATATGACGAGCGCACCGCCGGGCTTGATGATGCGCGCGGCGTCGGCGAGCAGGGCGTCGAGTTCTTCGGGGTAGAGATGCTCGCAGACCTCGAACGCCGTCAGTGCATCGACGCTGCCGCGCGCGAGCTCGCCGAGCGACGCCGCATAGCTCACCTCGGCGAAGGCGGGCGTCACGTACGGGTCGTGGCCGATCAGCGCGAGATCGGGGCGCGCCTGTCCGAGCGTGTGAAGGAAGAAACCGGGGCCGGCGCCGAAATCGACCACCGTCGCGCGCTCGTCACACAGGCGCGTGACGAGCGAGACGGCCATCGTCATGCGCGAACGGTGCGCATAGCGCGCGAGGGGATTGGCCGAATTGACCGTCTGCCGGTCGTACGAGATCTCGCGCATGGATGCCTCTCACTTGTTGACGACGTCAAAACCGTGGCTTCGCGCTGCGAACAATTCGAACTATGCAAACAATGAGGACAAAAGCAAATGCGTCCCGGCGAGTGTGCCGGGGCGGGCCGCGCCGTGCAACGTGCACTGGTAGTCTCCGGCGGACTATCTCCTGCCAGCATCCGCCAACGCACGAAGCGCCGCGCCTCAGGGCACGTTGGTGCGCACGGTCGCGGGGTTCACCACGTTGATCACGCCGCCCCACATGCACATGCATTGCGAGAGGTTGTCGAGCGCGGGCAGGTTGCCGATCAGCACGGTAGGCGCGCCGGGGACCCACGGCGAAACCGTCGCCGGGACGCAGGGCATCGGCGCGAGCACGCCGAGCGCGGCGGTCGTGGCGGCGGCCACCGCCGGATTGGCGATCGACATGCACATGCCGAACGAGCCGATGTTCACGAGCGGCGCGTGATCCTGGATGGTGGCCGCGGGCGGTCCTTCGGCCGTCACGCGGTTCACGGGCAGCACGGCGAGGGTCGCCGGAGCGACGCCGAAGCTGCATCGAAGCATGGCGCCTGTCGTCACTTGCTGGGCCATCGGAAAGCTCCTTTTACGGGTGTGTGCCGCGTCCTATTCCGTCTTCCAGCCGAGCGAGCTGCACTGGCCGAGCATCGACTGCCGCGTGGGCAGCGCGCGCGTCGTGGCGAACCGGTTGTAGTCGGCGGCGACGAGCGGACGCACCTGCGCGGTGTTCGGCTCGGGGTCCGGCTCGTTCAGCACGCGATCGAGCGTCCAGTGGTTGAACTTCGACAGGTGCGAGATGACGCCGCCGTATTCCTTGACACTGTTGTCCATGTTCGCGCGGTTCGCCTCGATGCGTTTCGAAAAAAGCTCCGATTCTTCGGAGAACCCCGCGAGGTCCGCGATGCGCTTGCCGTTCGCGTGCTGCACGAGCGATTGCTGCTCGCGGCAGAAGATATTGTAGTCGTGCGATGCGGTGCGCACGGCGTCGCGGATGAGCGGCACGTCGAGGATCATCGACTTGCCGACGTACACGCCCGCCGCGATCAGCACGCATGCCGACACGAGCCAGTATTTCCATGCGCCGCGCCGCTGATAGTGCTCGATCGCCTTCTGGAATTGCAGGCAGCCCTGGTAGCGGTCGACGGGACTTTTCTGCAACGCGCGCCGGACCATCTCGGCGACGCGCTTGCCCACCTTCGGATTGAACGCGCGGGGATCGGGCACGGGGCTCGTGAGTTGCTGGGCCTGCACGGCCTGAAACGAGTCGCCCTGAAACGGCAGCCTGCCCGCGAGCATCTCGAAGAGCACGACGCCTGCGGAATACACGTCGGAGCGGTGATCGATCGAGCCGCTGTCCTCAAGCTGCTCGGGGCTCATGTACTCGGGCGTGCCGATGATGCGTCCCTCGGCCGTGCGCGACAGGCCGTCCGCTTGCAGGGCGATGCCGAAATCGGTCAGGCGGGCGCGCCCGCTCTTGTCGACGAGCACGTTCGACGACTTGACGTCGCGGTGCAGGATCGCCTTTTCGTGCGCGCAGTTGAGCCCGGCGAGCATACCGGTCATGATCGGGAGCGCCTGCTTTTCCGGCAGGCCCTGGCCGCCCTTGCTGTCGATGAGATCGCTGAGCGACGGTCCGTCCACGTATTCGAGGATCAGGAAATAGTCGTCGCCGACGTGGAAGTAATCGAGCATCTGCACGATGTTCGGGTGGTCGAGCTGCGCCTGATGCCGCGCTTCGTCGTAGAAGCGCTGCCTGAAGCTCGGGTCGTGTGTGAGCTCGCGCTTGAGCACCTTCACCGCGTACTTCTTTTCGCGTATCGCGACATTCTCCGCGAGATACACGCGGCCCATGCCGCCTTCACCGAGCTTCGCCTTGATGAAGAGATTAGAGCGGATGGTCTGGCCGATCAGGTGGTCGTCGTTTGGCATCGCTACTCCGCGTCGTTGCTCTGCATCTGCTTCGCCGGGCTGCTTGCGCGCACATAGGCGGCGGTGTCGGCGCTCGCCGCGAGCGGCCGCATCGGCGCAAGCCCGCGGCCGTCGAAGGCTGCGCCCCGGGGTGTCGAGAGATAGCCGGTCGTCAGGATGAGCGCCGAGCCGTCCGCGAGTTCGACGATGTCCTGGCGGCTTCCCTTGCCCGCGCTGTGCGTGCCGACCGAGACCGCGCGGGCGTTGCCGGTGAGCGCGCCGATGAAGACCTCCGCGGCGCTCGCGCTCGCCTCGTCCTGCCATATGAAGACCGGCTGCACGGGCGGGTCCTGTTCGAGCGTGCTCGAGTAGAGCCGCGTGCCTTCGCGGCCGCTCACGCTCACGATCGGCGCGCCCTTCGCGAGAAAGAGCATCGACGTGTCCACGGCTGCATAGAAATCGCCGCCGCCGCAGCCGCGCAGGTCGATCACGACCGGACTGTTGCGGTCCCAGCGCCTCAGCGCGAATTCGACTTCACTGCGCGTGGTCTGCGTAAAGGTTTCGATGCGCAAGACGCGCAGCGCACCGGCGGCGCCGATCGACACGGCGGCCGGGTCCACGCGGGCCCGGGTCACGTTCACGCTTCGCGTGCCGCCATTCGCACTCGCCACTTCGATGCGCACCGCCGTGCCTTCGCGCCCGGTGGCGAGCGACGCGAGAACGGGCAGGGGCTTGCCCGCGACGCTCGTGCCGTCGATCGACATGAGCCGCTCGCCCGCCTTGATGCCGGCCGCGTCGGCCGGGCCCCCGTGGTACGGATAACAGAGCGTCGCGCCATCGCGGCGCCGCTCCAGTTCCATGCCTATGCCGCCGTGCGGACCTTTTTGCAGCGCGCGGTATCGCGCGTATTCGTCGCGGTTCATGAAGCCGGAGTAGGGGTCGCTTGCCGCGAGATAGGCCGCGAGCGTGCGCCCGACCACCTGTTCCCGGTCACCGCTCGCGAAGACGGCGCGCTGCGTGATTGCGGAGAGCGCATCGGCATAAAGACGCAACGCCGCATCGCCGCCGATCGTCTGCGCGACGCGCACGCCCGCATGATCGGCGGGACCCGATGCGGCGAGCAGCACCGCGGCGGCCACCGCGGCGAGCGTCGCGAACATCATGGCCCTGTTCATGGCGCCCGGCCGCGCGCCGTCATGCGGCCTGGGCCAGCAGCGCGAGCCGCTTCCTGATCTCGGCTTTCAACTGCTCGATCTTCGCGCGCTGTTCGTCCGGGTTCATCGTGGTGTTCTGCTTCAACGCGGCCAGCTCGGCGCGGTATTGCGTGAGCTGCGCGTTCAGCTCGCGTTGCTTCGCGCGCTGCGCGGCGTTTTCGCTGGCTGCGCGCTGGTTCTGTTTTTGCAGCGCGGCGAGCCGCGCATCGAGTTGCTCGCCCGTCATCTTCCTGTCGTTCAGGTCGGCACTCAACTGCTTCATCTCGGCCTGCAGCGCCGCCTGCTTCTGCTCCTCCTGCGCGAGTTCTCCCTCCTTGTCCTTTACGCGGGCGCTGGTGTCCTGAACGTCCCGGTACTGGTTGACGACTGTGCAGCCGCTGCACGCGCATGCGATTGCCGCGGCGATCGACACCAGGCGTGCCTTTGTGAATCCGTTCGATACGAGCTGGCTTTGCATCGCGGCACCTTCCCGTGAAAAATGCGCGCACGCGCTAGATGCGCTGCCTTTGCGCTGCGAGCGCCGAGGTCTCGCGCTGCGTCTCGGCGAGCAGCATCTGCTGACGCTGCACCTCGGCGGCGAGCTCCTGCGACTTGCCCGCCTGCTCGGCCTGATAGCTGCGCATGAAGTTGAGCGCGTTGCGCTGCGCGGCAACGGAGTCGCTCGCGTTCTTGATCGCGGCATCGAGCGCCTTGCGCTGGTCAGCGAGCTTCTTTTCGTCGGCGGTCTTCTGCTGGATCTGCTGCACGAGCGTGTCCGTGTGCTGACTCAGCGCCGCGACCTGTTTTTTGAGGTCCTCGTTGTACTTCGCCGTATCCGCGTTGATGCCCTTGACGTAGCGCAGCCGCGCATCGAGATCGTTCTCGTGGCCCGCTAGCTCCTTGCGGCGCTTGTCCAGCTTGTCCGAGAGGCTGTAGCACAGCACCCCGCCGCCGACTGCCGCGACGCCGCCTACCGCCGCGCAGGTCGCATTGCTGCCGCCCGCTGCCTTGCAGAGAAGAAACGCCACGCCGAGACCCGCCGCGCCGCATTCGAGCGATGCCGTCTGCTGCGTGGTCTCGCAGGCTGCCGTGAAGACGGCGAAGAGCGTAATCATGAACGGCCTGTACATCGCCTGGCTCCCAGCAAAGAGAAACGCATCCTGCGACGGGCGGCGCCTAGGCACCGCTCGCCACGACCATCGCGCCGATCACGGCCACCGCCACGATCGCCGCGATCGCAGCGATCGCACCGACACGCGCGGGCCTTCGCCACGTGCCGCGCGCGAAACGCTCGGGTGGCGCCGCGAGCAATCGCGCGAACTCGGCGCAGCCCGGAATGCGCCTGCCTGCGTCCTTTTCGAGCGCGCGCAGGATGAGCGCGCTCACATGCGCCGGCACGGACGGCGCGCGGCGGCGAGGCGCGAGCGGCGTGTCGCGCAGATGCATGGCGAGCACGGCGGCACGCGCGGCGTTGTCGTCGACGCTCTGCGGACCTTCGGCCACGAAGGGCGGCCTGCCGGTCAGCATTTCGTAGAGCACGCAGCCCGCGCTGTACACATCGGACCGGTAGTCGATCTCGCGGCTCGCGCGGATCTGCTCCGGGCTCATGTAGGCGCTCGTGCCGACGGGCAGCCCCGCGCGCGTGCGGCGCTTCTCGCCGGCCGCGAGCGCGATGCCGAAGTCCGAGAGCAGCGCATGCGTACGCGTCCCGTCGAGCAGCACGTTCGACGGCTTGACGTCCCGGTGCACCATGCCTTGCCGGTGCGCGTGATCGAGCGCGGCGAGCACGCCGCTCATGATCGGCAGCGCGCGCTCGAACGGCAGGCGGCGCTCGGGACACGCGTCGAGCAGGGCGGCAAGCGAGCCGCCGCGCGCGAGATCCATCACCATGCATGGCTGCCCCGCGACGCTGAACACCTCGCGCAGTGCAACGATGTTCGGATGAGAGAGGCGCTTGTGGCGCTTCACTTCATCCATGAAACGTCCGGCGAGCTGCTCCTCGTCGGAGAGCGGATCCGCCATGATCTTGATCGCGACCTGCTGGCTGCGCTTTTCATCCCATGCGCGCCAGACGCTCGCCATCCCGCCCGAGCCGAGCAGGCCCTCGATCACGTACGGACCGACATGTTGTCCCGGTCGAAAGGTCATGCTCTGGGCTACAGAACCCTCGACTGCTCGCCCGGGGACGGGCGCTCGCGCGGCTCGTCGCGATGCGACGGCCCCGCTGCCGCGCCGGCCGCGTCGGATTCGATCTTGCGAAAGAGCCACACGGTCTCGCCCGTCTTGATCTTCGCGCCGTCCTTGAGCTCGACGCCGGTGCTCTCGACGAACTCGCCGTCTGCGAACGTGCCGTTCGTGCTCTGCCGGTCGAACAGTTCATAGCGGCCCGCGCGGCAGAGGATCACCGCGTGCTCGTCCGACATGGTGCCGTCGGTCAGCAGCAGCACGTCGCACGGCCGGCCGCCTTCGCTTTCGACGTCGCCCTTGCCGATCACGTTGCGCCCTTCGTAGAGGATGAACAGGTCGCCCTGGCGTTCCCAGCTGAACGTGACGAGCACGCCCGTGATCTTGCGGCGCGCGCTTGCCGCGCGGGGCCGCGCGGGGGCGTATTCGTCGCCTGCGTCGAGCCGCGTGGCGGCGGGATCGGGATTGGGCATGCTGCCCGGGGTGATGGTGGCATTGCGCGACATGGCCGAACTCCTATCGACGTTTTCCCTGAATGTCATCGACGCGGCATCCGCCGAACTCTTTTCCTGCGCCCGGCTTTCGGCGTCGCATCGCGGACAGCTCGTCCAGCTCGGGTCCATCGGATGCCCTTTGGGGCACACCGTCTCCGAGCGGCTCGTGCGGGTGGCGGGGCGCCCGCCCGAGATGAGTCCGCTGATGTAGGACCAGATCGACTTGTCGCTCATGGCGTGCGGCCTCCGGTGAGCCGCGCATGCGCATACGCACGCACGGCGCGCGTCTGGAAGGGCATCGGTCTCGCGGCGTGAAAGTCGAAGCGCGCGACGCGGCGTCGCGACCGCTTCATGACGGTTGCGCGAACGGCCGCGCAGACGATGCCCGATGCACACGAGAACACGGCGCCAAGCATCGATGGGCGCCTCGCGGGGAATGACGGAACGGCTTTCATGGTGCGGCCTCGACGGGTTCGGAGGGAGGGGTGCGTTGCGATTCGGCAGCGGCGGGGGCCGGTGACGTCGACGCTGGCGTTGAAGCCGATGCCGCCACCGTGGACGCCTGCTGCTCGGGCTTTTTCGCGCTCTTTGCCGGCTTGCGCGCGCGGCTCGTCGCGGGCGTGCTCGCCGCGCTCGGGGCGCTGGCTTTCCTGTCGAGCTGATCGATCCGCGCGGTCAGCGATTCGATCTGCTGCGCGAGGCTCGCATCGCGTGCACGGTGTTCGGCGGCATCGTTGCGGGCGTCGCGTTCGAGCGCGGCGACACGCGCCTCGATCGGGGAGGGCAGCGCGCCCGCGGTGGCAGCGGCAGGCGCGGGCGCGGACGGCACCGCGGCTGGTACTGATCCTAGCGACGCTGACGCCGGCGCACCATCTGCGCGATTGCCCTGCGAGGACCGATTCGACAGCACGCCCGACCACCCGAGCCACAGCGCCGCAATGACGACCGGCACGCCGATCCCGAAGCGCGCGAGCGCGCTTCGGCTCAGCCATCGCCGCAAAAGCGAGCCGCCGCTGTTGCACTGAAGCACCTGCACTGTCACGTTGTCTTCTCCGCCGCGCTCGAGCGCGAGCCTCACCAGTTGATCCGCCATGTCCTGCGGCTGCTGCCCGCCGCGCATCACGGCGGCGATCTCGTCATCGCCGACATATCCGCACAGGCCGTCCGAGCACAGCATGCAGACTTCGCCCGCGCGCATGGGCCGCCACGCGCTCACCTCGACCTCGACGCGCGGCGCCTGGCCCATCGCGCGCTCGAGCACGCTCGAATCCGGATGGTCCGCCGCCTGCGCCTCGGTGAGCATGCCCGCATCGACCATGCGCTGCACGAGGCTGTGATCCTTCGTCAGCCGCTCGAGCACGCCGCCGCGCGTGAGCCGGTACGCGCGGCTGTCGCCCACGTGCGCGAGCATGATGCGCGGCCCCGCCGCGAGCAGCGCGACGGCGGTGGCGCCCATGCGCGCGGTCGCGGCGCTGCCCGTCTGGCCGCGCTCGTACACGGCTTCGTTCGCCGCCTGAAACGCGCGTTCGAGCGTGGCGCCCGCGTCCTCGACCGAGGTCATGCCGGACAGCCGCTCCTGCAGCGTCTGCACCGTCAGCTGCGCGGCGAGCGCGCCGCCCGCGTGACCGCCCATGCCGTCGGACACGACGAACACGTCGCAGGCGGGCGCGCGGATCCAGCTCATGCGGTCCTGGTTCTCGCTGCGCACGTAGCCCGTTTCCGAACGTTGCCCCACCGACCACATGTCTGAATTGGATGTCGCCATACGTCGCCGCTGCCGCGTGCACGTCGCGTTCGCTGCCGCGCTACGGCACCCTGCGTTCGCCCTCTCCGGAATGTGCCGGGACGTGTGGCTCGCCGGCGCCGTGAACCTCGTAGGCCGTTCGCCCGAAGCGGACCACGTCGCCGGGCGCGAGCGTCACCGATGCCTGCGCGAGCCGCGTGTCGTTGCGAAAGGTGCCGTTGCTCGATCCGAGATCGCTCAGGTACAGCGTGCCTTCCTCGTAGCGAATGCTCGCGTGCTTGCGCGAGACAAACTCGTCGTCCGTCACGATCAGATCGTTCTGCTCGTCCGCGCCGATGCGGATCAGCGGCTTCTCGATCGGAAAGCGCGTCGTGCGCTTGCGCGGGCCGCCGCTCACGAGCCAGGCGGTGGGCCGCCCCGGCGCGGGCGGTGCAAAGACCGCACCGACGCGCGTGCCGCCGCGCGCGGGCGGGCGCTCCTGCGCGACGGGCACGACCGCCGGCGTCTTTTCCGGCGGTGGCGGTTCGTGCCGCCTGCGGTACACCCTGAGCGCGAACAGCGCCACAAGGAGCGCGACGAGTCCGGTGAGAAGCCCCTTCATGTCGATGTTGACGTTGAAGAGCGTGAACGATGCATCGATCCACGGCTTCGCGTGCGGCGGCTCGGGCGCAGGGCTCGAAGCGGGTGGCGCGACCTGCGCCGGCGCGCTCGCTGCGACGGGCAGCTTCGCCGCGGGTGCCGCGAGCGCGGTGTCGATGGGAATCAGCGTCACCGCGTGCCCGGGCGATGCGTATTCGAGCACGGCGGATGCGGGCGCCGCGGCGGCGGTACCGCCGACAGTGTCGTAGTCGAACTTCACGCTGTACGCAGCCGGCTGCTTCGTGCCGAGCCCGTCCCTTAGGGCATCGGCCAGCTTCGGCGCGCTGTCGACGAGCAGGAACCGGCCGCCCGTCGTGGTCGAAAGCGACGCGAGCACGCCCGACCATTTTGGTGCAAGCGGGCCGAACGCGATCGCATCGAGCGGGGCCGCTCGCTTTTGCGCGATCGCGACGAGCGTTTCGCGCGGCATGCGGCTGCCTTCGTCACGGCCGTCGGAGATCACGATCAGGCGCTTCGGGCCGCGCGCCGGATCGTTCGCGAGGCGCGACATCGCGATCGCAATCGCGTCGAAGAGCTTCGTCTTGCCGTCGCGTCCGCCTTCGGCGCGAATGCCGTCGATCACGCGCAGCGACGCCGCGGGGTCGGCGGAAAAGGGCGAGAGCGGCGTGATGTCCGAGCCGAACGACATGATGCCGATGCGCAGGTCCGGGCGCGGCGTGGCGAGCACGTCGGCGAGCGCGGCCTTGATCGGTTCGACCGCATGCTGCATCGAGCCGCTGCGGTCGATGCAGATGAGCACGAGCGTGGCGAGCTCGGGAGAGACGGTGGCGGGGCTCACGGCGGCGGCCGCGACGCGCGTCTGCCCGCCGTTGCTCGCGAGGCGCAGGTGGAAGGCAGCGGGGGGCGGCGCTTCGTCGGGAGAGCGCACGGTAACGATGACCGATCCCGGCTTCGGTTCTTCGACGGCGACGGCCTGGAGCTCCGCCGCGAACGACGAGACGAACATGGCGCAGCTCGCGAGCAGAAGGCCGACGAGCCATGCGGTGCGAATTCGAGGCGTGCTCACAGTCCCTCCGCGCGCGACCATGATGCGGATTTCGAGGGACGCGGCCCGCTCCTCGCGTTGCTGCTTCTGCTGCTTCTCGCGCCGCTTCTCGCGCTCACGCACACGCGCTCGTGCGCGCCGTGCGATGCGTCGTTCAATCCGTTGTCGCGCCCGCGCGGGCGGATGCCGGCAGCGGGCGCCCTGCCGCGCCGAGGTCCCGGCGGCGCGTCAGGAAAATTGTGCGTAACTAACGAATTCATGTGTAGAAGACCGCCCGGACTTTGTCAAGATAGCGCCTGATTTCAAGGCGTTTTATCGTCGAGCATCATTTCATTCTGCTCGCTTGACTTTCATTAAAGCCCAAATCGTGAGCGTGTTGGAGACATTGTTCCGGCGACTTCGGCCACACCGTGTAGTCATCCTTGACATCCGAATCGGCGTGCTCTATCCCTCTAATCGTCTGGAACACAGGCGGTTGTGACGGTCGGCAGGACAGAAACTGCTCTCTGCATTCACTCGGGCGATATCAATCGCCGCTCACGTTGCATCGCTCGTTCACAATCGCACGCGACCGGGGCCCGTCAGCCGTCGGGATGCTGTGGCAGAAAACACCGGGACGGCATACGAGGCTTTATGATCGACGACCTCGACGAGACGCTTGCGGCATTGCTGAGGCGCGAGCTCGCCCCCGGACTGAGCGAACAGATCCAGGTGAGCTTCGAGGCGCCCGACGACCAGTTCCCGCCGCAATCGGTCACGACGCCCGCGATCGACCTGTTCCTCTACGACGTCCGCGAGAATCTCGAGCTGCGCAGCAACGATGCGTACCTCGAGCGCCATCGCGACGGCACGGCGCACCGCATGCCGATCCCGGTGCGCGTCGACGCGTCGTATCTGATCACCGCCTGGCCGCGCGAGGGACTCGCGAGCCCGGCCGAAGACGAGCATCGCCTGCTGGGCGAAGTCATGCGCGCGCTGTTGCGGCATCGCACGCTGCCACGGGACATCCTGCGCGGCAGTCTCGCCGCGGGCGATTTGCCGCTGCCGGTGAGCGCGCTGCAACCGGGGCGGCTGCAAAGCCTCGGCGAGTTCTGGCAGGCGATGGGCGGCAAGCCGAAGGCGGCGATCAACTACACGGTGACGCTGTCGGTGGACGTGGGCATGCCCGAAGCGGTGCGCCTCGTCACGAGCAAGGACTTCTATTTCGACGTTGCGCTCGGCCGCGCGGTTGCGCGCCCGGATGCGTGAGCTTTCGTGTTGGCGGGTATTGACTGAAAGGGGACCTGTCTATGTCAAGCGCTACCTATTCCGCTCCTGGCGTCTACGTGGAGGAGGTTCCGTCTGCGCAGCAGCCGATCGCAGGCGTGGGCACGAACGTGGTCGGCTTTATCGGCATCGTGCCGTCGAAGGTCTATGTTCCGGTGCCCAATCCGGACTATGACCCGGTGCTCGCGCGCGCAAAACTCCAGCGCGATGCGATCGCGGCGAAGCTTCAGGCAGGCACGCAACTCGGTGATGCCGAGAAAGCGGCGCTCGCGGAACAGGCGAAGCAGGCCGAGGTCGACTTTCAGGCCAAGCTGCAGCGGCACTCCACCGCGCAGGCGGCGATGCGTGCGAAGGCGCAGGACGCGCGCACGGAAGTGACGAAGCGGGAGACGGCGGCGTCCGACGCCGAACAACAACTCGGCAAGGCAAAGGATGCACTGAAAAACGCGACCGCCGAGACGAAGGAAAAACTCGAAGACGACCTCGCCGCCGCGGAACGAGCGAATACGCTTGCCCAACAGGCGCTCTTCGACGCGCGTGCCGCTGCACGCGATCTCCAGGCAGCGGCCGACGACAACCAGCGCGCCTTCGACGATGCAAGCACGAAGGAGACGCCGCCTCCCGAAGCCGCGAAGCCGGCCGCGGCCGCGGCGGCGACTGCGGCGGCCGGGGGAGAAGGCGCCGGATCGGTGAAGGAAGGCGGCAAAAAGCCCGTCGAAACGGAGGATGAGGCGTTCAGGGACCCTGATCCGGACGAGGTCGAAAAGCTCGTCGGCCCGTCGTTTCTGCAGCCGTTCATCCTGCAGCCGGTCGCAGTGGACGTGCCTGTCTGCGAAACGAAATTCTGCACGAACTTCACGGAGTACACGCGGCGCTTCGGCTCGTTCTCGGCGTATCGGTCCGAGCCGGATCAGCCGGCGCCGGCGAATCCCGACAGGTGGGTCTTCAGCCCGCTGCATCCGGGCCACCACGCGCTCACGCATGCGCTCAACGGCTTTTTCCGCAATGGCGGAACGAAGGCGTTCGTCGCGCGCATCGAGAGGCTCGACCAGCTGGAAAAGGCGCTCGACCAGTTCGAATCGATCGACGACCTCGCGATCATCGCCGCACCGGGGCTGCCGAAGCTGCCGGGCGTGTGGTCGGACCTCATGGACCGTGTCGAGAAGCGCAGGACCTGCTTCGCGATCCTCGACAGCCGGGAGGTGGTCAACAACGGAGAGGACGAGGATCTCGCCATCGACCAGCTCGACTATTCGAGCGCGTCGACCAAGCCCGCGCTGCCGCGTGTGTCGAAGAACGCCGCGTTCTACTTTCCGCACATCCAGGTGGTCGATCCTGCCAAGCAGTTGCAGGATCTGGACCCCCGGCGCAAGGTCGCGCCGAAGTATCGCGGGCTCACCTACGTGCCGCCGAGCGGGCATGTCGCAGGCATCTACGCGCGCACCGATACCGAGCGCGGCGTGCACAAGGCACCGGCGAACTGCGTGGTGCGCGGCGCACTGGAGGTGAAGTACTACGTCAGCAAGCCGATTCAGGAACAGCTCAATCCGCAGGGCGTCAACGCGATCAGGATCATGAACGGCGCGGTCACCGTGTGGGGCGCGCGCACGATCGGCGGCGACGCCAACAGCGAGTGGAAATACGTGAGCGTGCGGCGCCTGTTCCTGTTCCTGCAGAAGTCGATCGAGGAGGGCACGCAGTGGATCGTCTTCGAGCCGAACGATGAAGCGCTCTGGGGCAAGATCCGCCTGAACATCACCGCGTTTCTCACCAATGTGTGGCGCACGGGCGCGCTCTTCGGCACGGCGCCCGAGCAGGCGTTCTACGTGAAGTGCGATGCCGAGCTGAATCCGCCGGAGGTGCGCGACGTCGGGCAGGTGGTGTGCGAGATCGGCGTGGCGATCGTGCGGCCCGCGGAGTTCGTGATCTTCCGCATCACGCAATCGACCGGGATGAACAAGGCGTGAGCGCGTCGAGCCACTCGTTTCGGATCGAACCATGAGAGCGCAGACGCTTCGGGATAGCGCGCACGCCGCGGATGGCGCGTGGCGCACGCCCGGCCTTCATATCGACTGGCGCGCCGACATGCTCGCCGGACGTCCGCCGCGCTTCACGGGCGTGCCGGTCTTCGCCGGGCTCGTGCCGCGCGGTGCCTTGCCCGCCGACGCACCGCGCGCATGGCGGTTCGACCGGTGGGAACGCTTTCGCATGGCGTTCGCCGGGGCGCGGCCAAGCGGCCTCCTGTCGTGCGCCGTGCGGGGGTTCTTCGAAAACGGCGGGGAGCGCTGCGTCGTGGTGCCGGTGCAAGCGGAGATCGCGCAGCCCGCGAACGCCGACGCCGACCTGCATGCGCTGCATCTTTCACAAGTGCTCGCGGGAGTGTTCGAGCAAGGCGGCGTGATGGACGATCTCGACGACATCGATCTCGTCTGCGTGCCGGATGCGATGATGCCCGCCATCAGCGCATTCGACGAGCGGGTGCTCGACGTGCAGAGGCAGGTGGTCGAGCATTGCGGGCGCATGGGCGATCGCTTTGCCATTCTCGACGCGTTGCCCTCCACGTGCGGCGCATCGCCGCCAACCGATGGCGGCAGCCTGACGCCCGCGCTGCGCGAAGCGATCGCGCAATGGCAGGTGCTGCCGGCCGCGCACGGCGCGCTCTATTTCCCGTGGATTCTCGTGCCGTCGCCGGATGCGCCAGGCACCGCGCCCGCGACGATGCTCGTGCCGCCATGCGGTCATGTCGCGGGCATCTATGCGCGCAGCGACCGGCGCGTCGGCGTGCACAAGGCGCCGGCCAACGAACTGGTCGAAGGCGCGCTCGACCTCGCGCTCGACATCACCGACGGCGAGCAGGCCGCGCTCAACGAAGCGGGCGTCAACTGCCTGCGCGAATGGCCCGGCTGGGGCATTCGCGTGTGGGGCGCGCGCACGCTGAGCGACCGCCCGGAGTCGCTCTACGTGAACGCCACGCGGCTCGTGCTCGGCATTGCGCGCGAACTCGGGCACGCCATGCGCGACCTCGTCTTCGAGCCGCACGATCCCGCGCTGTGGACCGCGATCGAGGAGCGCATGAGCGGCTGCCTTCGCACGCTCCATCGCGATGGAGCGTTAAAGGGCGACGATGCGTCGGAGGCGTTCTTCGTCAAGTGCGATGCCGAAACCAATTCAGAGGAAGGGCGCGACGCCGGGAGGGTGGTCGCGCAGGCTGGCCTCGCGATCGTCGCGCCCGCCGAATTCGTCATAGTCCGGATCACGCAGAGCGCGAATGGCGTGACCGTTACCGCACCCGCTGCGCAGGCATAGAGGAGAGACAGACCATGGCAACCGGAGATCGCAGGGACCCCTTCCGTGGCTTCAAGTTCAGGGTGCAGATAGGCGGCATACAGCGAGCCGGATTTCGCGAGGCGTCGGGGCTCGACGCCGCGACCGATCCGATCGACTACCGCGAAGGCGACGACAAGACACTCACGATTCACAAGCTGCCGGGCCTGAAGAAGTTCTCGAACATCACGTTGAAGCGCGGCATCACGGACGACCTCGACCTGTGGAAGTGGCGCAAGCAGGTGATGGACGGCAAGATCAAGGATGCCCGCCAGAACGGCTCGATCATCCTCATGGACGACGAAGGCAAGGACGTCGCGCAATGGGATTTCGTGGCCGCGTGGCCGACCAAGTGGACCGGGCCGACCTTCAACGCGACCGCGAACGAAGTCGCGATCGACACGCTCGAAATCACGCATGAAGGGCTGGATCGCACGAAATGAGCATGCAGACCGAATTCCCCTTCACGCTGCCGCGCGGCTATGTAGACGCGGAGGGCAACGTGCATCGCGAGGGCGTGATGCGCCTCGCGACCGCGAACGACGAGATCGCGCCGATGAAGGACCCGCGTGTGCAGTCGAATCCCGGCTATCTCGCGGTGATCCTGCTCTCGCGCGTGGTGCGGCGTCTCGGCGACCTGCCGCAGGTGAACCCGCGCGTGGTCGAGGAATTGTTCGCCGCCGACTTCGCGCATCTGGAGGACCTGTACCGGCGCATCAACGCGAACGGGCACAACCGGCTGCACGTGGTGTGCCCCGGATGCGAGAAGAAGTTCGAGGTGGAGGTGGATGCATCGGGGGAGCAATAGGCTACCGCCCGGAGCAGATCTTCGAGGAGGTAGCCTATCTCGCGTACCACTTTCACTGGCCCCATGCGCAGCTGATGTCGCTCGATCACCTCGAGCGGCGGCGCTGGGTCGAGGAGGTCGCGAAGATCAACGAGCGCATCAACGACGCACAGACCAACCGCTTGGAGTAGCACGGCCATGGCTATCAGCGTGAGCGATGCAGACCGCCTCTACCTCGGCTTCGCGTTTTCGGTCGCGATCAGGCAGCGCGTGGTCGCGGGCTTCAGCGAGGTGTCGGGTCTTGTCATCGAGACCGAAGTCGAAACCTTCCGCGAAGGCGGCGTGAACGATTGCGAACGCCAGCTCGCGGGGCCGACGAAGTTTCCGACCCGGCTCGTGCTCAAGCGCGGCATGGGCGATCTCAGGCATCTGTGGGACTGGTATCTCGGCGTGACGCAGGGCAGGATCGAGCGCCGCGACGTAACGATCGTGATCAACGACCGGCAGGGCAACGCGGGGCTCAAGTGGGTTTTCCGCGAAGCGTGTCCGGTCAAGTGGACGGGGCCCGAGCTGCGCGCGGCCAGTTCCGCGATTGCGTTCGAGGCGATCGATCTGGTGCACCGGGGAGTGAGCTAGTGAGCGCATCCGATTCCGACGCCCGCTCGCTTGGCCGCGCCATCTGGGAGCGGCATGCGGCGGCCGCGCTGATCGGCGGGGCACGCGGCGCGCATCGTCGCGGGCTCGGCATGGCGGTGCATGCGCGACACGCGGGATTTGCCGAGGCGATGCTGCGCCGCGTGGCCGGGCGCGACGGTGCGCAGGCGGGCGGATGGAGTGGCGGGTTCGTGATCGCGCGCCGTGTCGCGGCCGGTTCTCCGCCGCAACCGGGCGAGGAACCGGAGCATGCGCCGCCGCTTGCGCGCGCGGTGTTCGAGCGCGTGGCGAATGCCGATGACGTCCACGAACCGGACAGGGCGTTGCCGGCGGCGGATTCGTACGGGCCCGTGGCTGAGGCTGAGCAGGACGTCGAAAAACCTGTTGCCGCGTCGCCCTTGAACAAGGGCAGTACGGCCGGAATCACGACGAAACTCGCGCGCCGCGCGAATATCGCAGCACAGGGGTTGCAAGGGCGCGCGGTCTTGCAGCCCTCGCGCGCGGTCAGCACGCCGGATGCCAGTGTCGTCGCGCGCGCGGCGGTCATGGGCATGGACGTTGCGCCCGTTGCGGGCTTCGTCGCGGAGGACGCGCGTGGTTTCATCGGCAGCGAGCCGCACTGTGAATTCCATGATGCGCATGATGCGGGCAACCGCGATGCACCGGATGTCGTTGCGCCCGCCGTATCGCCAGCGCCCACGCTTTCACGCACACCGATCGCTGCTGCCCTCGATGTCGCGCGACGCGAAGCCGGCTTGTCTTCAGAGGGGCATGATCGTATGCCGATCGCGTTGCACCCATCAGGCAGTGTCAGCGCGCAAGGCGGCTCGCACGGTGCGGCTGGCGTAACGCTCATGGATGGAGTGCGTGCGATGCATATCGATCGGCAATACGGGCAAGGTCTGAGCGATAAACAGGACCGGGGACATGCTGAGAAAGTATCGATCGAACCGGGGATACCAATGTACGAAGGTCTGTCTCGCGCGAGCGCAGTGCCATACGACGGGCAACAGCAACGCGGGTCGAGCCTTCTTCCGGGTAGCGGCATGTCGATGCGTTCGGTTGACGTGTCGATGGATCGCGCGCCGGGTTCCATCGGCCAGAGCGCGTCTGCGCGACACGTCGCCGCTTCGCTCATGGGCGCTCACGTCGCACATCCTGATTCAAACGCCGTGTACGCGACGGCGCCGGCCGTTTCGCTTCCCACGCAACGGCCCCTGACGATGGCGATGCGCAGCGTCTTCGGCATGACGTCCTCTCCGGATCAGGAGCGCGCGGAAACCGAAGTGTCGTTGCAGAGTGCCTGGCGCGGGATGCGAAGCCGCGTTTCTGCGACGCCTGATCGAGTTGCGACAGCGACGCATGATGAGCCGCATCCGGCAGCGTTCGCGGATTCGATCGCGCGAACAGCGTCGGCATCGGACCTCGAAACGCCGCATGGATCGTACGATTCCACTGTCGAGCGCGAGACGTACTCGTTCGATCGAACGCCGTATGCCCGCGTGATGCGCGCAGGCGGTGGCGCATCAACGACTCCTGCTGATCCCGACGACACGTATCGCCCTATGCCGGACGCGCGGATCGCCCGTGCAGAGGACAGTATCGACGGCTCCCGGACCGGCACGCGCGGGTCACTGCCGGTCGCCGACATGCCCATACGCCGGACCGGCTCCACCTTGCCCGGGGAGCAAGCGGCTCCGTCGCGCGACATTGAATCGATGCCAGCGAGTACGCCGCTGAGCGCACGATCGATACCGTCAGCAGGACCCGAGGCCCGGATGCTTCAGCTCGCGCGCGGAACGACCGCGAGCCCTCCCGCCGATGCGGCGCGACCTGCAGATCAACATGCAGAGCAACATGCCGGGCGGACCAGTCACTCGCAGGCCGAGACGCAGCGCGACGACGCGCGTTTTCCAACGCCCGGATTTGCCGCGCGCGGGCTGGAAGCGCCGTCCGTTGCCACGACCCTGCCTGTCGCCGTTCAACGCCCGACGCACAGCGAGACCGCACGCCACGCGTTACCGCAACAAACGCAGGGCGCAACGGAAACGCGAACGCTATCGCTGACCGCGGCGTCGCGCGTGCGCATCGTCGATCGTGCCGCGGATGCGGCGATTCCCGCTGGGCGATCCCGGAGCGCATGGCCGCAGGCGCCTTCGAGAGTTGCGACATTCCCGGACCCCGCGCCGCACAGTCTGCCGTTGAAATTCTCCGAAAACGCACCACACCGCGAAGCCGGCGGTGCACCGGCACCGGCACCGGCAACGGCAACGGCACCGGCAACGGCACCGGCAACCGGCGCAGAACCCGTCGACCGCCTCGCCGACGAGTACGGCGTCGTGCCCGCCACGGAGCCGGAGCCGTCGCCGCCCAATACGACACCAGCCGCCCACGCGGGTCCTCCGCAAAAAACGCGCGACGCAGCCGAGCTTGCCGACGAAGCGTGGCGAATCATCATGGACAGGCTCGCGGTCGAACGCGAGCGTCGGGGGTTCGCATCATGGCCCTAGAAAAGCTGGCGATCCTGGTCGAGCTTCCCGGCGGCACGCTGCAATTCGACGAGAACAGCAGCGAGCACCGCATCGTCGCGATGTTCAATCCGAAGAGCCTCGGCATCACCCGCTCCGTGCAATGGCAAAGCCAGAAGGCGGCCAAGCGCGACAGCCCAGAGCTGCAGTTCACCACGGCGCAGCCGGCCACGCTGACCGTCGATCTCTTCTTCGACACCTACGACACCGCGAGCGCCGCGAAAAGAAGCGTCTACGAGCACACGAGCAAGCTGCTAGAGCTCACGATCGTGCGCGGCGACAAGCATCGCCCGCCCGTTTGCCAGCTCAAGTGGGGAGAGCAGGGCGTGATCTTTCAGGGCGTGCTGCAGCAGCTCGACCAGCAGTACACGATGTTCCTCGAAAACGGCGTGCCCGTGCGCGCGACCGCGAAATGCACGTTCATGCAGTGGCGCAGCAACGCGAAGGACCTGAAGAAGCAGAACCTGATGTCGGCGGATGTCGTAAAGGTCTGGGTGGTGAAGCGCGGCCAGACGCTCGCCAGCATCGCGGCTCAGGAGTATCTCGATCCGCGGCGCTGGCGCGAGATCGCGGCCGCCAACGACATCGACGACCCGCTCGCGCTCGCGCCCGGCGCGACGCTGCTGCTGCCCGCACTGCGCATCGCGCCGGGCGCCGGTCCGAACGCGGAGGAGCCATGAACGCGCGCGACGGATTCGACACGCTCGCGCCGGAGTTCGCGGTGCGCGTGAACGGCGCGCCGCTGCCGGGCGACGCGGCCGCGGACCTCATCGACGTGTGCGTCCTCGAAGACGTCGATGCGGCGGGCATGTTCACGTTCTCGCTCAGCTGCTACAGCACGGCGGAGATGAAGGTGAAGTGGATCGACGACGCGCTCTTTCGCGAAGGCAATCCGGTCGAGATCGAACTGGGCTATCGCGACAACAGGACCACCGTCTTCAGTGGCGAGATCACGGGTCTCGAACCGGCGTTTCCCGAGGCGACCCCGCCCACGCTCACGGTGCGCGGCTACGACCGGCGCCACCGGCTCATGCGCGAGCGCAAGACCCGCTCGTTCACCGACGTGAAGGACAGCGACATCGCGAGCCAGCTCGCCGCGACAGCGGGCCTCACGCCCCAGACCGAGGACTCGCGCGTCACGCTGCCGTATGTGCTGCAGCACAACCAGACCGACCTGGAGTTTCTGCTTGCGCGCGCGCGGCGCATTGGCTACGAGGTCTTCGTCGTGGACCGCACGCTCGTCTACCGGCCGCGCAGGATCGACGCCAGCGCCGCGCTCACGCTGCGCCGCGAAATCGAGCTGCTGGACTTCCGCCCGCGCCTCACGACGATGGGGCAGGTCGAGGAAATGCTCGTGAAGGGCTGGGACGCGAACGACAAGAAGGCGATCGTCGGGCGCGCGGCGGCGGGTGACGAGAAGAGCCTGATGGCGGGCAAGGCGTCGGGGCCGTCGAGCGTGGCGGACATCTTCGGGCATTCGGGCAGCGCGAGCGTCGCGGCGCCGGTGCAGAGCCAGGCCGACGCCGACGCGGTGGCGAGGCAGCGCTTCGGCGAAATGGCGCTGGGCTACATTCGCGGCGAAGGGCTCTCGATCGGCGAGCCGAAGCTGCGCGCGGGCATCGTCGTGAAGATCGAGGGGCTCGGCGAGCGCTTCAGCGGCCTCTACTACGTGACATCCACCGAGCAGCGCTTTTCAACGAAGAAGGGCTATCAGACACGCTTCGCCGTGAGGAGAAACGCCACATGATGCACGACGACCTGCTGCACAGCCTGCTTGCGCGGACCGACACCGACGGCCGCTACTTCGGCGTGGTGATCGGGATCGTGACCAACAATCATGATCCGCAGGACATGCATCGCGTGAAGGTGCGCTTTCCATGGCTTGCCGACAGCGATGAAAGCAACTGGGCACGCGTTGCAAGCACGATGGCGGGCAACGGGCGCGGCGCGTACTTCCTGCCGGAAGTGGACGACGAAGTGCTGGTCGCGTTCGAGCATGGCAGCGTCGAGCATCCGTATGTGATCGGCTCGCTCTGGAACGGCCGCGACACACCGCCCGAGTCGAATGCGGACGGCAACAACGACAACCGCACGCTGAAGTCGCGCAGCGGCCACGTCGTGCGGCTGTGCGACCGCGACGGGCAGGAGAAGATCGAGATCATCGACAAGACCGGCAACAACCGCATCGTGATCAGCGCAGCGGGCAACACGATTGCGATCGAGGCGCAGGGCGACATCGCGATCCGCTCGCAAACGGGCAAGCTGACCATCGACGCCGTCGGTGTCGAGATCAACTCGAAGGCGGACGTGAAGGTGCAGGCGGCGACCACCGTCGACGTGAGCGCGAGCGCGCAAATGAGCCTGAAGGCCGCAATGATCAACCTGAACTAGCGCGTGGCCTCAAGCGTTGCAGCGGGCGCGCGGCACGGGAGGAGCAGGCGATGACTGCTGAAGTGCTCGGGGTGGGCTGGCGTTTTCCGGTGGCGCTCGCCGATGGCGGCGAGGGCAAGCCGCGCATTGCAGAGGCGCGCTACGAGGCGTGCGTGCGGCAGTCGATCTTCATCATCCTCTCGACGGCGAAGGGCGAGCGCGCGATGCGCCCGGATTTCGGCTGCGGGCTGCATGACCTCGTGTTCGCCGTCAACGGAAGCGCGACGCAGGGCATGGCCGCGTTCCACGTGCGCGAGGCGCTCACCGCGTGGGAGCCGCGCATCGACGTGCTGCGGGTGGAGGCGTCCGGCGCGGGCGAGCACGGCGAGCAACTCGTGATCGAGATCGACTACCGCGTGCGCCTGACCGACAGCCGCTTCAACCTCGTGTATCCGTTCTATCTCGACAGGCCGCTCGCGTGACTCCCGCAACCGCACCGCTCGTGATGAGGCAACGACTCGTACCGCGCGCTGCGGCGCCGCCCGTGGACGCGTTGCAGGACCCGTTGCGCGCGGCGCTCGAACAGGTCTTCGCGCATTACTGCGACGTGCTCGCCGAGCGGCTCGACCGCGTGCCCGAAACGCACCTGCGCGCGTTCGTCGACATGCTCGGCGCATCGCCCGAGCCGGCCGTGCCCGCTCACGCGCCGCTCGTGTTCAAGGCCGCGCGTGCGCCAGCGAGCGCGCCCGTACCCGTCGTGCCGAAGTTCACCGAGGTCGCGGCGCCGCCCGCTGCCGGAGACACCGAGCCGGTCGTGTTCCAGACCGTCGAGGACCTGGAGGTGCTGCGCGCGGAGTTCGCAAAGTCGTTCGCGGTGGACGGGGCGCGCGGCGTGATCGCGCAGGCGCAGGGCGTCGTGTCGGCAGAAGGGCTCGCACCCGGCGCGACGATTCTCTCGCATGCGGTGCCGCTCGTGCGCGCGATGCACGTGGGTCATCGGTCGCTTCTCGGCGCGCCGGATCTCGCGAGCGTCCTCGTGCAGGTCGAGATGGGCCACGTGGGCGCCATGCCGCCGAACGCGACCGTCGAATGGGGCATCGGCTCGCCAGCCGGGTTCGTCGCGCTCACGCCGCTGCGCGACACGACGGCCGGTCTCGCGCAAAGCGGCGAGATCGCGTTCGACGCGCCGCCGCCATTCGCCGCGGTTTCGATGTGCGGCACCGAAAGCTGCTGGCTCACGTGCCGCCTTCGCTCCAGCGATGCGATGCATGCGGCCCCGGGTTCTGCGCCCGCGCCCGCGACGATCACGCGCCTGCGCCTGTCCGCCCGGCGCGCGCTCGAGGACGCACTACCGGACGCCGCGCTGTCCGGCCGGATGCCGCTCGACCTGACACGCGACTTCTACCCGCTCGGCGAGCGTCCGCGCTTTGGCGACGTGTTCTATCTGGCGTCGAAGGGTTTCGGCATCGGCAATGCGCAGGTGGTGCTGCACATCCGGCTGACCAACCCCGCCGACGCCGCCCCCGACGCGTCGCCGATTGCGCCCGTCACGCGCGACGGCGAACCGCGCGTCGTGTGGGAGAGCCATACGCGCAGTGGCTGGCAAGCACTTGCGGCCGAGGACAGGACGCACGCGCTCACCAACGACGGCACAGTCTCGTTCACGCTTCCCGGCGATGCGGCGCAAGGCGTGATCGGCAACGTCGAGAGCGGCTGGCTGCGGGCGCGTCTCGTGTCGGGGAGCTACGCCACGGGGCGCCGCGTCATCGAGAGCCTTGCGATTCCCGCCGACGCCCCGCCGTCGATTGCGTCGATCCGCGCGACGATGTCGCTGAACGTGGGACCGGTGGAACCCGAACGGATTGTCGTCGACGACAATCTGGAGGAGACGTGTTTCGATCCCGCCGCGACGCACGGGCGCCTTGCGCTCACGCCGTTCCCCGCTTCGGAAGTGGCGGGGCTCGCGCTTTATCTCGGCGTGAAGGCAGCGCCCACGCAACTCGCCGGGCGCATGCTGAGCCTTTACATGGGACTTGCACCATGCGAGGGCCGGGCCGTCTACCGCGATGACGCGGCAGCCGCGCGCACGATGCGATGGCAGGTGCGCGGCACGGACGGATGGCGCGAGTGTGCGGTGGTCGATCGCACGGGCGGGCTGCGCCGTCCGGGCTTCGTGAGCGTGCATGTCGGCGATGACGTGGCGCGCTGGCACGGCGCCGTGTTCGATCAGCAGGCGGAACTGGTCTGGCTGCGCCTCGTGACCGGCGAGCCGGCCGCTACATGCGCGGCGTCGGCATCGGCGGCGATGGCGATACGCCAGATCGTGCTGAACGCCGTCCCCGCCGTGCAGGCGATCCGCCTCGAACGCGAACTGCTCGGGTCCGGCAACGGCCGCCCCGCGCAGACGTTGCGCACGGCGCGCAGGCCGGTCGTCGGCGACGTGCGGCTCGACGTGCGCGAGGGCGACGGGGGCCTCACGCGCGACTGGGTGCGCTGGCAGTGCGTCGATGACCTGAGTGCGTCGGATCACGATGCGCGCGCATTCGTCCTCGACCGCCTCACCGGGACCGTGCGCTTCGGCGACGGCCGGCACGGACGCATCCCGCCCGCGGGCGGCAACAACATTCGCATCAGCTACAGCGCGGGCGGCGGGGCGCGCGGCAACCGCCCGCCGCACGCGATCGCGCAGTTGCGCACGACGATTCCGTACGTCGAGTCGGTCACGAACTGCGATCCCGCAACGGGCGGCCAGGACACGGAGAGCGAGTTGTCGCTGCGGCGCGCGGCGCTCGCGCGGCTCAGGCATCGCGACCGCGCCGTGTGCGCCGACGACTACGCCGATCTCGCGCTGCGCGCGTCGCCGGAGGTCATGCGCGCGATGTGCCGGGGCGGGCGCGATCTGTCGCGTGCGGATTCGCGTGCGCAGAGCGCGCGGGGCGCCGTGAGCGTGGTGATCGTGCCGGACGTCGCGGCAGCCGAGCCGCAGCCGGCGCTTGCGCTTCTCGCGCGCGTGAAGACCTATCTGGAGGCGCGCGCTCCGGCGGGCGTCGAACTGATCCTGCTCGGGCCGGCGTATCTGCGCGTCGCGGTCGATGCGGAACTGGCCGTGGCGCCGGATGCGTCGTCCGAGCGTGTGATCGCCGCGTGCGAGGCGCGCGTGAATGCGTTTCTGCATCCGCTCACGGGCGGGGCGGGCGGGGATGGCTGGGCCTTCGGCAAGGAGCCGCACGCATCGGACCTGCTCGCCGCGCTGGATGAAATCGACGGCATCGACCACGTGCGCGCACTGCGGCTGCGTTTCGAGGCTGACGCGCGCGATCTGCGGCGCAGCGGCGATTTCCTCGTCAGCGCGGGCCGCCACACGATCCGGGCCAGCCGATGAACACGCCAGCCACCGCTCTCGGCCGCAACCCGGACGATCTCGACTTCGACGACCTCGTTCGGGAGGGCCTCGCGCTGCTGCCGGCGTACGCGCCCGAGTGGACGGACCACAATCCGTCGGACCCGGGCGTGACGCTCGTCGAGCTGCTCGCCTATTTCTCCGACATCCTGCTCTACCGCATCGGGCGCGTCACGCCCGCCGCAAAGCTGCAGTTCCTGCGGCTGCTCAAGGGTGAGCATGACTTCGACGGGCTCGCGAGCGATGCCGCGGGCAGAACCCGGGGCATCGTCGATCCGGCAGCGGAACTGAAGCGCGCGATCGACGAAACCGTCCGCGAACTGGCCCACATGGACTGCGCGGTGACGCCGCGCGACTTCGAGCGGCTTGCGCTCGACGTCGCGCAACGTGTATTGCGTGAGCGGCGCGTGCGGGTGCGGTGCATCGCGAATGCGGACCTGAGCGGCGGCCGGATGCGCACGGGCGCCGTGGACGCGCGCGGGCATGTGAGCGTCGTGATCGCGCCGCCCGCCGACGTGCCGCCGCACGAAGCGGCGAGACTGCGCGACGCGGTGCGCACGCACCTCTTGCCGCGCTGCCTGCTGACGACGCGCCTGCATGTGGTCGCGCCCGTCGAGCTGGTGGCGGGTATCGGCTTTCAGGTCGCACTGTGGCCGGGCGTGTCGATCGAGGCGGCGCTCGCGCAGATCGCCATCGCACTGCGCGAGCGTTTCGGCGCGGGCGGGGACGAAGGCGATGCGGATGGTGAAGCCCCGGCGTTCGGCGCGCCGCTTCATCTGTCCGAGATCGCCGCGGCGATCGACCGCGTGGCGGGCGTCGATTATGTCGAGAACGTGACCGTGTTCACGCTCGGCACCGAACTTGACGCACCCGATGCGAATCTCGGCGTGCAGATCGGCGCGAGTTCGACGGTGGGCGTCGATACGCGCATCGGCGGCCAGGGCGGGCTCGGCGCGACGCGGCTGATACGCGACAGCGAGGGCACGCTCGCGTCGGTCGTGCTGCAGCCGTGGGAAGTGTTGCGCGTCGTGCTCGTGCCGGGGGGCGTCCACGCCATCGGCGGGGGCCGCGACGGAGAACGCGAAGGAGGACGCGATCATGGCTGAGCGCACCGGCCGCCTGATGGCGGCGCTCCCCGCGATCTACCGCGCAGCCGACGAGTCCGGCGAGCTGCGTGCGCTGCTCGGCGCATTCGAGGCGGTCCTGCTCGAAAGCGGCGACCCGTCGGCGCCCGCGATCGCCGAGCGCATCGACGCGATCCCCGGCCTCTTCGCGCCGCTCGGCGTGTCGACGTCCGCGCAGCTTGCGACGCAGGACGGCCCGTACCAGATCCAGCCGCACGCACGCGAGGGCGCGCCCGAGTGCTTTCTCGCCTGGCTCGCGCAGTGGGTGGCGTTCGGCCCGTACCGGCATTTTTCCGCGGCGAGGGTGAGGAAGATCATCGCCGGCATCGTGCCGCTCTATGGCAGGCGCGGCACGCGCCAGTATCTCGAAGCGCTGCTCGCCCTCTCTTTCGACGAGATCGGCACGCTCTCGATCGACGAGGCGCCGCTGCATGGCTTTCTGATCGGCCGAGCGCGGCTCGGAGAGGATTCCGTGCTCGCCGCCGACGAGCCGTTTCGCTTCAGGGTGGAAATCTTCATCCGCGAAGGCGCGCTGCCCGCGCACGATGAGGAGGCCGGGCAGCAGGGCGCGCACGACCCGTGGCAGGCACTCGAAGCGCGCGTGCGCGCCATCGTCGATTTCGCGAGGCCGGCGCACACCGAGTACGAGTTGGTGTTACGAAGAGGCACAGCAAATGCAGAAGAGACAGCTCATCAATAAAAAGCCTGCGTACTATCGCGGCCAGTTGCTGCTGGAGGACGACTTCATCGCGGAGCAGCGCTATCACGCGAACGCGCGCTATCGTCACTCGCTCAACCTGCACGGCTGGGGCATCGTGCGCGGTCTCGAAGTGCGGCACGCGGGCGCGAACGAGGTGGTCGTGAGCCCGGGGTTCGCGATCGACGGCCGTGGCCACGAGATCGACCTGCAACGCGAGGAGAAGCTCGATCTGTCCTCGAATGCGGCCAATGCGGTGCTGGTCGTGAGTCTCGTCTACGACGAAGAGGACACGCCCGCCGGCGGCGACGACGAGCGGCGCACGCGCAAGTGCTACGCGGTGCTCTCGGCGGCGGTGGGCGCAGCCGAGGCAGCCGTGATCCTCGCGACCGTCGAGCTCGACGACAAGAGCCAGGTCACGCCAGAGCGCATCACGACCGCCAACCGCCGGTATCTCAAGACGCTCCTCACGCCGGGGTGCGTGAGCGCGAAGGCGCTCGACGACCATCTGCGCACCGGCTGGCTCAGAATGCCGTTTCGCCCGACGCCGATCCCGGCCGACAAGGAGGAGGCCCCGCCGGCATTTCGCGTCGGGCCGACGGAGGCGCGCTCGCATCGCGAGATCGACCGGCAGCCCAACACGAAGGGCGCGGCCGGCACGATGGCGATCTCGCTTGCGCCGAGCGTGACACGGGTATTGCGCCTGCGCGTCGCGGGCGAGCAGAACGAGGCGCAGATGACGGTCGAACTCTTCATCGGCGGATGGGACGCGCAAAAGAGCAAGCACATCGCGCGCAGCGTGCTGAAGGAGGAAGTGAAGGGCGGTCCCTACGACAGGACATGGGACATCGCAGGCGGCGACATTCATCTGGAAACCTCGACGCTCTCCATCGAAATCCGCTGCAGCGGCTACACGCGCGTGTCGCTCGTTGCGGTCGAGGTGAGCTGCGATCCGGCGCTCCTGCAGGTGGCGTCCGTCATCGGCTGAGGAGCATGCGATGCACGCGTTTGCCCATTCGCTCGAACACCTGCTCGCGGAGCTGGAGCGCGTCGACCTGCTGATCCGCGCGCACGTCGCGGCGTTTCGCGCGGCCCAGACCGAAGACGAGCAGTTTCGCGGCCTCTATGTGTCCGAGCAGCAGGTCGACGCGCTGCTCGCCGCGCCGCTCGGCATGCCCGCATGGCTCGCTGACGACGCGCCGCGCCGCGACCGGCTCGAGGCGCATGCGTCGCTCGCGCAACGCACGGCGGCCCGCAAGCGGCTCGCTCTCGATGCGGGCATCGACCTGCGGCTCGAACGGCTGGCGCGGCTTTTCGCGCTGAGTGAACTGGATGTCGGCATTCTGCTCGTGTGCCTCGCGGTGGAACTCGATACGCGCTATGAAAAGCTCTATGCGTACCTGCAGGACGATGTGACGAAGACGCGCCCCAGCATCGATCTCGTGCTTTCGCTGCTCGAGCCGGACCCGCTGAAGCGCTTTGACGTGCGCGAGCGGTTCGCCGCCGATGCGCCGCTGCGCTCGGCGCGCCTCATCGAAGTCTTCGACGATCCCGCGCGTCCTTCGCCGCCGTTCATCGGCAAGGTGGCCAGGGCGGACGAGCGCATCGTGTCGTTTCTGCTCGGCTCCGACCGGCCCGACGCGCGGATCGCGCGCTGCGTGCAGATCTCGCGGGATGCGCAGAGCCTCGACACCCTGGTGCTCGACGACGACACGAGGCGGGGCCTGCAAGGCATCGCCCGCGCCGCCGCCGATGGGCCGCGCATGGTCGTGCATCTGCAGGGGCCACCCGGTGCGGGCAAGCGCAGCATCGCGCGGGCGGTGTGCCACGAGCGCGGGCTGCCGCTTCTCGTCGCCGATCTCGAACGGCTGCACGCGGATGCGGACGGCAGCCTCGTGGCGCCACTCGATCTGATCGCGCGCGAGGCGCGGCTCGCGAACGCGGCGCTCTACTGGAACGGCTTCGACACGCTTCTCGCCGCGGAGCGGCGCAGCGCGCTCGAGGCGTGCCTGCGCGTCGCCGGGTCAGCGCCGCATCCGAGCTTTCTCGCGGGCGAAACGCCGTGGCTGCCTGGCAGCGCACTAAGGGGCGCGCGCTACGTGAGCGTGACGGTGTCGCGGCCCGCGGTGCCGCAGCGCATCCGCTTGTGGCACCTGGTAGCGGAGATTCATCGCGTCGCCACCCCGGCGCTCGATCTGACCGGCATCGCGACCAAGTTCAAATTCACGCCCGGCCAGATCGAAGCCTCGATGCGCACGGCGGCGAGCCTCGCGAGCTGGCGCGATCCGCAGAACGCGCGTGTGAGCTCGCAGGATCTCTACGATGCATGCCGCCTCAATTCGAACCGCACGCTCGCGACGCTCGCGCACAAGATCACGCCGCGCTTCGACTGGCACGACATCGTGCTGCCCGCGGACCGTGTCGCCCAGCTGCGCGAGATCTGCAATCACATCAAGTACCGCAACCAGGTCTTCAACGACTGGGGCTTCGATCGCAAGCTCGCGTCGAGCAAGGGGCTCACGTTCCTGTTCGCCGGACCGTCGGGCACCGGCAAGACGATGGCCGCGGGCATCATCGCGGCGGAGCTTGGGCTCGACCTCTACAAGATCGACCTGTCGCTCGTGATCAGCAAGTTCATCGGCGAGACGGAGAAGAACCTCGCGCACATCTTCGACGAAGCCGAGACCGCGAACGCCATTCTCTTCTTCGACGAAGCCGATTCGCTCTTTGGCAAGCGCAGCGAGGTGAAGGACTCGCACGACCGCTATGCGAACATCGAAGTCGGCTATCTGCTTCAGCGCATCGAGGAATACGAGGGCATCGCGATACTGGCGACGAACTTTCGCCGGAACATGGACGACGCGTTCGTGCGGCGCCTGCAGTTCACCGTGGACTTTCCGCTGCCCACCGAAGGCGACCGGCATCGCATGTGGCTCTCGATCCTGCCCGAGCACACGCCGCGCGACCCCGCGCTCGATCTCGCGCTGATGGCGCGGCGCTACAACCTCACGGGCGGCAACATCCGCAACGTGGCGCTTGCCGCCGCGTTTCTCGCCGCCGATGACGGCGACATGATCCGCATGACGCATCTCATCGCGGCGACGCAGCGGGAGTATCAGAAGATGGGCAAGCTCGTCGGCGACGGCGAGTTCAGGCACGCGCCGCCGCCGTCATGAACATCGCCGTTGCGGCCCGTCCGCTACACGACGGCGCTGCCGTCGGAAGACTGCACGCCGAGCGCGTTGCTCGCAAGCTCGAAGGCGCTGTTGCGCCCTTGCTCGCCTTCGTGCGCGGGGTTGATCCTGCCCGTGATCGCGCGGAAGTCGCCTTCGTCCGCGAGTTCGTTGCAGCCGCGCGATTGCCAGTACCAGGCGGCGACGAGCGCGGCGGTGTCGGCGTCGTTGCGCACGAGCTCCGGGTTCGCGACGAGATCGACGCCGATGGCCTCTCCGGCACTCGCGAAGTTCGCCTTGAAGGTGAGCTGGATCAGACCGGAGCCGCGATAGGTCCAGCCGTCACCGCTCGCGGCCGGACCGTTGCCGTGCCGGTTCTGATAGACGATATTGGCCAGTTGCTGCTGGCGTGCGGGCGGCACGCAGGTCTCGCCGGGCTGCCGTCCGAGCGCGCTGCATTGGGCCGGCGTCAGCACGGAGAACACCGCATCGAGACGGTCGGCCGAATAGTTGAATCGCTCCGCGATCGGCGGCAGCGGGAACGTGCCGCTCTCATAGGCGAGTTGCGCGAGAAACGCGGCCTGCCGCGCGGGGGTGTTGATCTGAAACCGCTCCATTGCACTCATGACTGGCGCGAGCCAGAAATCGGCGCTCGCCTGCGAGGCGCCTGTCGCCGCCATGAACGTTGCCTGGTCCATGCTGTTCTCCACATCAGAAAGCCATCCGGCACACCGTCACCGCGCATCGGGCAAGGTGTGAATCAGCGAAGTGCCGCAAGGCCAGTGTTGGAGTGGACCGCTTTTTTGGGGTGGTTTGCGACGGGCCACGTGCGCGATCCGGGGGAAGGTATCGGACGACGGCCTGATTATCGTTTTAGCACGTAACGTACGGTGCGGCATCGACTGGATGAGCGCATATGAGGCATTCATCACACTGCGGAAGTTCTACAATGAAAGTCGAAGCACTGGTGTCGTTCGTTACCCGAAATGACGCGTGCGCGAATGATGACGCAATCATGCGTGCCGCGAGGCGCAAGGGCAGTTAAGCGGATGTTCAATAGCCGGTCAGGCCGTGCTCATCGTGGGCGCGGCCGCCACGCTCTCGTGCGATCCGCAAGGAGTCTTCGATCATGGACGATCGTGAATCATGGGTGAGGGTGCGCGCCGGGCAGCCGTCGATGGCACGCAGCGCGACGCAGGCGAAGCGCGCCGGCGAGGGCGACTCCATCGCGCAACACGCGCCCGCACCCGCGCGTGCGGGCGATGCCCGCCAGCGTTCCCTGCTGACCCTGCAGATGCAATACGGCAACCAGTACGTCGCGCGCATGCTGAGCCGTTCCGCGAGCGAGGGTTCGATGGACGATGTCGAACGCTCCATCGATTCGGCGCGAGGAGGCGGACAGGCGCTCGATCATTCCGTTCGCAGCCGCATGGAGCCCGCGTTCGGCGCGGACTTCAGCGGCGTGCGGGTGCATACCGACGCGCGCGCCGACGAACTGAACCAGACCCTGAGCGCGCGTGCGTTCGCAACCGGGCAGGACATCTTCTTCCGGCAGGGGCAGTACGACCCCGGTTCGTCGAACGGGCGCGAACTGCTTGCGCACGAACTCACGCACGTGGTCCAGCAGAACGGCCCGGGCGTGCAGCGCAAGATGACGGTGAGCGAGCCCGACGATCCGCATGAAGCCGAAGCCGACGCGATGGCGCGCGCGGTGATGCGCGACGAACACGAGCCGGGGGTGAACCGCGAGATGGCGCTCGACCGTCAGCCCGAAGCGCCGGCCGGGGACGAGGACAAGAAGGAGGAGACGCTTTAGCACGCACGCTGCGTGCGCTAGAACCTCGACGGACGATAGGGCGAGGGATCGGTGAACGGCGTTTCGCCGCTCATCATCTCGGCGAGCAGACGCCCCGTGACCGGCCCGAGCGTCAGGCCGTGATGCGCATGGCCGAACGCGAACCATAATCCCGCATGGCGTCCTGCCGGGCCGATCACGGGCCGCATGTCCGGCGTGCACGGGCGCAGGCCGAGCCACGGCTTGTCGTCGAGACGCTGCCCGAGTCCGAAGACGGGCCGCGCCGCGCGCTCGGCGAGATCCAGCTGTACCGGGTTCGCCGGACGCTCGCGCGAGGCAAGTTCCACCCCCGTCGTGAGGCGCAGGCCGCGCTTCATCGGCGCGACGACGTAGCCCGCTTCGATATCGACGACCGGACGCAAGAGCGGCGCGTCCGCTTCGCTTGCATAGTGCATGTGATAGCCGCGCTTCGCCATCAGCGGCATGCGGTAGCCGAGCGGGCGCAGCACGGCATCGGACCACACGCCGAGGGCGACGACCGCCTCCTGCGCCTCGACTACGCCGTCCGCGGTGCGCACGCGCCAGCCGCGGCCGGTCGCCTCCAGCGTGAGCGCATCGCCTCGCAGGATCGTGCCGCCCTCGCGTTCGAAAAGGCCCGCATAGCCCTTAGTCAGCGCGCCGGGATCGGACACGCTCTTCGGATCGGCCCAGTGGATCGCCCCCGCATAGCCCGGCGCGAGCGATGCCTCGGCGCTGCGCAGCGCCGAGGCATCGAGGATCGAGACGTGCAGGCCGTGCGCCGCCGCGATGCGTTCGGCATCGGGCGCTTCCTTCTCGAACGACGCGCGCGAGCGATAGGCTTCGAGCCAGCCTGTCGGCCGCACGAGTTCGCGCAGGCCCGCGCGGTCGATGAAGGCGTCGTGCTCGGCCACGCACCGCGCGACGAGCGGCAGCATGTCGCGTGCGGCCGCCTGCAGGCGGTTTGGCGCCGATTCCCACCAGAAGCGTGCGAGCCACGTTGCGTACGAGGGCAGCGAGCGCAGGTCGTAGCGCAGCGCGGTCGAATCGTTGCGCGCAAAGCGCAGCACTGTGCGCCAGTCGCGCGGAAACGCATACGGCACCACCGACGACGCCTCGATCAGCCCCGCATTGCCGAAGCTCGTTTCCTCGCCCGGCGCGCGCCGGTCGACGAGCACCACATGCCGCCCGCGCTGCTGCAGATGCAGCGCCACGCTGACACCCACGATGCCCGCACCGAGCACGATGACGTCCTGAGCCATAGGTTCCTTGTCGGGGTCCGTGAAGGGGCGCCCCTTACTTCGCGATGATGTCGCGCTTGAAATACTTCTGCGAGAGCTGACTCAGCGTGCCGTCCTTCTTGAGCCCGTCGAGCGCCGCGACGATCTTCGCCTTGAGCGCCGTGTCGCCCTTGCGCAGGCCGAAGCCGGTGCCTTCGCCGAGCGTCGCCGGATCCGAGACGGCCGGCCCGGCGAAATCGAAGTCCTTGCCTTCGGGCTTCGCGAGAAAGCCGTCGATCGCAGTCTGCACTTCCTGCACCGCGCCGTCGAGCCGGCCGGCCGCGAGGTCCGCGAAAATCTGGTCCTGGTTCTGGTAGGTGACGACCTGCACGCCTTCCTTCGCCCAGTGCTTGCGCACGAAGTCCTCCTGCGTCGAGCCCTGCAGCACGCCGACCGACTTGCCTTTGAGGCTCGCGGGAGTCGGCTGCAGTCCCGAGCCGCGCTTCGCGATCATCTGGATCGGCATGATGTAGATGGGCGGCGTGAAGTCGATGGCCTGGCGGCGCTTGGCCGTGATGTTCATCGCGGAGTTGATGACGTCGAACTTGCGCGCCTGCAGCGCTGCAATGAGCCCGTCGAAACTGTTCTCGACCCACACGCACTTCATCTGGAGGCGCTGGCACACCGCGTTGCCGATGTCGATATCGAAGCCCTCCAGCTGACCCGACGCTGTCTTGCTCTCGAACGGCGGGTAGGACGCCTCGACGCCGAATCTGAGCGTCTGTGACGCGGGCTGCGCCTGCGCGGTGCCGCCGATCGTGAAGGCGAGACTCGCTGCGAGCGCGAGGCAAAACAATTTCCGGTTCATCGTGGTCACCGTGTCGTGTGTTGGAAGACAACGCGCGGCGAATGCCGCAGGCGTGACATGAAATATAGACCATAAATAAAATAAAAGTCTAGAATGGACAAAAATGTCTACACCGAATCGAGGAGTTCCGGACATGAACGATTTACTTAATTCCGCTGAATCCGCGCCGCTCGTCGCCGATGAAGCGCAGGTGCGCGCGGCCTTGCCCGCGCTCGACGTGCGCGGTGCGCTCGCGCGCATGTTCGGCGCGCTCGGGCGCAGCGCCGCCGTGCAGCCGCCGCAGACGCTCACGCTGTTCCCGCAGCAGGCGGGCGACTTCATCACGTATCTCGGCGTGCTTGCAGAAGAAGAGGTGTTCGGCGCGAAGCTCTCGCCGTACATCGCGACGGCCGGTGCGCCGGTGATCACGGCCTGGACGGCGCTGATGTCGATGCGCACCGGCAAGCCGCTGATGTGGTGCGATGCCGGGCTCCTCACGACAGAGCGCACGGCCGGCACGACCGCGCTCGCCATCGGATATCTGGCGGCGAGCACGAGCACGCGGCTCGCCGTGATCGGTTCCGGCGCGCTCGCGCTCGCCCATGTGCGGCACGCCGCGCCGCTGCGCGCGTGGGAGAGCATTCGCGTTCATTCGCCTGCGCTTTGCGGCAGCGCGGCGCGCGAGGCCGATGTTCTCGCGGCCGATCCGCGCGTCACGATCGCGCAGTCGGTGGCCGACTGCGTGCGCGATGCCGATGTCGTGATGCTCTGCACGTCGTCGGGCACGCCTGTCCTCTCGCTCGACGATCTCACCAGGCCCGCGCTCGTCACTTCGATCAGCACGAACGTCGCGCGGGCTCACGAAGTCGATCCGGCGGCGCTGCCCCGGCTCGACGTCTATTGCGACTATCGGCGCACCACGCCGGGCAGCGCGGGCGAGATGCTGATCGCGGCGGAGCAGCACGACTGGTCGCCCGAGGCGATTCGCGGCGACCTGGCCGAACTCGCGAACGGTGCGTGCCCGATGCCCTCGTACGATCGTCACGTGCTGTTCCGCTCGATCGGACTCGGGCTCGAGGACATCGCCGTCGCGCATGCGCTCTACGCGCATCTGCATGCGCTTGCGCGCGGCCCGCGCGCTGTATGATCGACCACCGCTTACCGCCTCTCATGTCCACTGCGATGCGAAAACGCAAGTCCCCGGCCAAGAACCCGCCCGCGCGCGCCGCGCTCCTCGAGCGCTACGCGCATATCGCCGACAGCATCACCAGGCTGTTTTTCCCCTATGCGGAAGTGGTGATCCACGACCTGACCGATCAGACCGTCGCGTACCTGTCGAACAATCTGTCGAAGCGCGAGGTAGGCGACGAATCGGCGCTGGAGGATGTCGAGGAAACGACCCGCGACAAGCTGCTCGGTCCCTACGAGAAAGTGAACTGGGACGGCCGCCGGATGCGCTGCGTAAGCACGGCGCTTTTCGACGATGCGGGACAGGCCGCGGGCGTGATGTGCATCAACTTCAACATCGCGGCGTTCGAGGAGATACGCTCGACGCTCGATCTGTTCCTGCGTGGCTCGGGTGTCGTCGCGCAGCCGGTCGAGCTCTTCAAGGACGACTGGCAGGAGCGCATCAACACGTTCCTCCACGGCTGGCTGCGGGAGCGGCAGATCGCGCTCAACTCGCTCACGCGCGAGCACCGGCGCGAACTGGTCGAAGCCCTGCACGCCGAGGGCGCGTTCAAGGGCAAGAGTTCGGCGAATTACGTCGCGAAGGTGCTCGGCATGGGGCGCGCGACGGTGTACAAGCATCTGCGGGAGATGAAGCAGGGAATGTAAGGCACGGTGCCCGGCGGCGCCAGGCGCCAATGCGGCGCCAATTTTGAAATCTGGTTGACCATCCGCGTGGCCGGTTTATCCTTGCGTGTGCGCGAGAGACGCATTCACACATAAAAGGAGGCGCCGTGTACGTCAACCACGAGGTTTTCAACGACGCGGACCGGCACGCCGCGGCGCTTCGCGGCTGGGAGCAGCGCTACGACCAGATCGGCGCGGGCGTGTTCCAGAGCGCGGTCAAGCAGGTTGCCGTGGAAGGCGTGCAGGTGTTCCAGGAGGCGGCGAACGTGCGCGTGGTCCAGCGCGGCGCGCTGCCTGCCGGCTACACCACGTTCGGGCTCGCGCTGGGCGGCAGCGCGCCGTTTTCGTTTCGCGGCGCGAGACTCGACCAGGACGCGATGGTCATCACCGCGGGCGCGAAGGAGTTCATGCTGCATTCGCCGGCGGACATGTCGCTCGTGGGCGTCGCGATCGACCCGGGCGTGCTGCGGATGGTCGCGGATGCGGCGGGCATCGACGTCGAGGACGATCTCTTTTACCGCGACGTCATCGACATTCCGCGCGCAGCCGGCATGCGCGTGGGCCGGCGCCTCGTCGAGACGATGGAGCGCGTGCTCGCGCAACCGGCGCTGCTCGGGAACGCGCAGGCCGAGCGCCGCTTCGCGCACGACGTCGCGGAGGGCATCCTCGATCTCATCACCTACCACGTTCCCGGCCAGTCGAACCGCCTCACGCACGCCTGCCAGAGCGAGATCGTGCGGCGCAGCCACGAGCTCGTGCTCGCGAGCCCGGAAGAGCCGGTGTCGATATTCGATCTGTGTTCCGCACTGCGCGTAAGCCGCCGCACTATTCAAAACAGCTTTCAATCCATTGCTCAGACGAATCCCGCGAACTACCTGCGTTCGGTGCGTCTCGCGCAGGTAAGGCGCCTTCTGCTCGCGTCGCGACAGAGCGACGTGCCCGTGAGCGAAGCCGCGGCCTGCTGGGGTTTTACGCATCTCGGCCATTTCGCGCGCGATTACAAGGCTCAGTTCGGCGAGCTGCCGTCGCAAACGGCGCGGCGTCTCTAGCATCGCCCGAGCTCGCGCATCTCTCTTTCACCCGACTTTCGGCTATCCCAAATCGGCAACGACGCTTTGCCGTTCCTGGAGCGACCATCTTTTTTCCTCGTCTTAGAGTCTGTCCACGATAGACACAGACGGAGGAGAAACGATGAAGCGCAGACGGCTGGCCGCCTCGATGGCGGCGGTATTGTCTGGTGTGCTCGCGTGCCAGATTCAGGTGCACGCAGCGGAGAAGCCCGAAGAACTGACGGTCGCCAAAGTCCCGCCCTACAGCCCGCACCAGGTTTTCGTCCCTGACATCTCGTTCTCGAGCATGACGGACGCCCGCGTGCACGTGTTCGACGCAGACAGCAACCGGTTTCTCGGCCAGATCGACGCCGGCTTCGGCCCGGGCTTCGCGATCTCGCCGGACCACAAGACGAGCTACGTCGCGACGACCTATTTCTCGCGCGGCGGACACGGCGCGCGCACCGACGTGGTCGAGCTGATCGACAACAGCACGCTCGACGTGACGGGCGAGATCGTGATCGCGCCGAAGCACGGCCAGCACGTGCCGTCGCCGTACAACACCGCGCTCTCCGACGACGGGCGCCTGCTGTACGTCGCGAACATCACGCCGTCGACCTCGGTGACCGTCATCGATACCGCCGCGAAGAAAGTGCTCGGCGAAATCGACACGGACGGCTGCGTGCTCGCGTATCCGAGCGGCAACGACCGCTTCTCCGCGCTGTGCGAAAGCGGCAAGGCGCTCACCGTCACCGTCGATGCGGCGGGCAAGGAAAAGAGCCGCAAGCTCTCCGACGCGTTCATCGACGTGGACAACGATCCCGCCTTCGTGAACGCGGTGCGCGACGGCAGCCGGTACTGGTTCACGACCTATCTCGGCAGCGTGCGCACCGCCGATTTCTCCGGTGAAGCACCCGTGTTCGGCGATGCCTGGCCGCTCGTGAGCGCGCAGGAGAAGAAGGCGGGATGGCGGCCGGGCGGCTTGCAGCAGACGGCGCTGCATGTAAAGAGCCACCGGCTCTACGTCGCGATGCACAAGGGCGTCGACGGTTCGCACAAGGACCCGGCCACCGAAGTCTGGGTCTTCGACACGACGACGAAAAAGCGCATCGCGCGCTGGGATCTCGCGAAGCAGAAGGTCGATCCGCTGATCGCGATCCAGGTCAGCACCGACGATCGTCCGCTCTTCTACGGCATCACGCCGACATCCGATCTCGTCGTGATGGATGCGCAGACCGGCAAGCGCAAGCATGTCGAGAAGCAGCTCGGCTCGACTTCGACGCTGCTCGTCAATCCCTGAGGTGGCCGCCATGCTCGATCCCGTCATTCTCATGGTCTCTCTCGCGACGATCGCGATCGTCGTGCTGCTGGGCGCCGCGGCCAAGCTGCGCGAGCCCGCGAAGTTCAGCGACACGCTCGCGGCGTACCACCTGCTGCCGCCGTTCGCGCTGACGCCGGTGGCCTACGCGATCCCCGCGCTCGAAGCGCTCGGCGCGGTCGGCCTGCTGTTCCCGGCGACGCGTCTCGCGGCGGCCTGTGTCGTGATCGCGCTCTTCGCCGTGTTCGGCACCGCGCTCGCGATCAACGTCGTGCGCGGCAATACCGATATCGATTGCGGCTGCGCGGGCTTCACGGCTTCCACGCGCGAAGCGCCGAAGAAAATCGGCTGGTGGCACGTGGCCCGCGTGGCCGTGCTTGCCGCGGTCGCCTCGGCGGCGCTCGTCACGCAGGACCCGCGCCCGATCGTCTGGTTCGACTATTTCACCGCCGCCGCCGGCACGCTCTGCGCGGTCGCCGCGATGCTCACGCTCGACATGCTGCTCGCCAATCTTCCCAAGCTCGAATCCCTGAGGAACTCATGATGCAAACCGCCCTGATCATTTCCACCGCGCTCTCGTGGGCCGCGTTGCTCGCGCTCGGCGCGATCTGTCTCGCACTCGTTCGCCAGGTGGGCATTCTCTATGAACGCATGATGCCCGCCGGTGCCCTGATGATCGACAAGGGACCGGCCGTCGGCACGCTCGCGCCGTCGTTCGAACTGATGGACCTCGCCGGGCGCGCCGTGAAGGTGGGCGGCATGTCGGCGGGCGGGCGCAACACGCTCGTCTTCTTCCTCTCGCCGACGTGCCCCGTCTGCAAGAAGCTGCTGCCACTCCTGCCGTCGATCCAGTCGCGCGAAACGCCGACCGACATCGTGCTCGCAAGCGACGGCGATATCACGGAGCACGCCGCGTTCTATCGCAAGACCGGTCTCGCGCAGTTCCCCTATGTACTGTCGCAGGAACTGGGCCTTGCCTATCAGATCGGCAAGCTGCCCTACGCGGTGCTGCTCGACGACGAAGGTCGCGTGCGTGCGAAGGGGCTCGTGAATACGCGCGAGCATCTGGAGAGCCTTTTCGAAGCGAAGGAGCGGGGCGTCGCATCGCTTCAGGAATTCGTGCACGGCGAAAGCCACGGGCATGCACCGCACGCTCAGCACGAAAGTCACGCGTAACGAATGACAAAGACACGCGCAATGCATGCACGGGATGCATGCACAAGACATGCGCGGCTTTCACACATGGATCAATGAGCGAACAGGACGGCGTTTATGAAATGGCTGGACTCTTTTTTTGAACACTCGGCGCGAGGCGTCGCGCAGCGCAGCTCGCGGCGCAGCGCGATGGCCAAGCTCGGCAAGGCGCTGGTGGGCTCGGCGATGGTGCCGCTTTTGCCCGTTGACCGGACCGCCTATGCGGCGGAGCCGAAGAAGCCGGGCGCATCCAAGACCGACGACCCGACGAGCTGCGACTACTGGAAGTACTGCGCGATCGACGGATGGCTCTGCAGCTGTTGCGGGGGCACGTCGAGCAGTTGCCCGCCGGGCACGACGCCTTCGCCGATCACCTGGATCGGCACGTGCCGCAATCCGCACGACGGCTCGGACTACATCGTCTCGTACAACGACTGCTGCGGCAAGACGACATGCGGGCGCTGCTTCTGCAATCGCAACGAACGCGAGAAGCCGCTCTACAAGCTCTCGCTGAACAACGACATCAACTGGTGCATGGCAAACGGCAATTCGAATTACCACTGCTCGGTGTCGGTGCTGCTGGGAGCAACGAAGCAATGAGACTCGTCAACACGTTAATGGCCGCGGCGCTCGCATGCGGCTCGTCGTTCGCCTGCGCGCAGGCCGTGCAGTATGCGGGCGGAAAGGCGACCTTCGACGGCAAGTGCGTCGTCTGCCATCAGGCGGGCGGCAAGGGCATGGACGGGCTCGCGCCGCCGCTCGTCGAGTACCCGGGCAAGTACGCCGGTTCCGACGATGGCCGCAAGCATCTCGGGCATACGCTGCTTTCGGGCATGTTCGGGCCGATCAAGGTCAAGGACAAGAACTACAACTTCAAGATGCCCGCGTTCGCCTCGCTCTCCGACGCGGAAATCGCCGACGTCCTGAACTATGTCGTGTTCGATCTGAACGCGCAGCACGGCAACGCGAAGCCTTTCGATGCCGCCGAGATCAAGGCGCTGCGCGCGGCGCCCGTCGATGCATCCGCGGTGCATCAGCGCCGCGAGGGCGTCGTGAAGGGCCTCGGGCTATGAAGCGGGCCGCCGTCGCCCTCGCCGCCGTGGCGGCGCTCGCCGCGGACATGGCCGGGCTCGCGCATGCAGAGAGCTACGACGCGGCCCGCGCGAAGGAGGGCTGGGTGCTCAACTGCATGGGGTGCCACACGGCGGACGGCTCGGGCATTCCGGGCAAGGTGCCGGCGTTGCGCAATTCACTCGGCCACTTCGTCGGCATGCCCGAAGGCCGCGAGTTCGTGATGCGCGTGCCGGGCGCGGCCAACTCGGCCTTGAGCGACGCGGAGCTCGCCAACGTACTGAACTGGGTGCTCGACACGATGAATCCGGCAACACGCCCCGTCGCGTTCAGGCCCTACACCGCGGAAGAAATAGCGGCGCACCGGAGGCCCGCGCTCACCGACGTCGCGAAGACGCGCGCGGGCCTCGTGAAAAGACTGCAGGCGAACGGCATCACAGCCGTCCCTGAACATTACTAGGAAAGAAGAGGAGACACGATGACGGACCAGAACACCCAGCATCCGCTCGCGATGCTCGATTCGACGCGCGCGTTCATTGCCGCGCCCAGGCGCATGCTGATCGACGGCGAGTGGCGCGAGAGCGAGACCGGCGAAACGATCGACGTGATCAATCCCGCCGACGCCAGCGTGCTGTGCCGCGTGCCGGGCGCGAGCGAGCGCGACGTGGACCTCGCGGTGCGCGCCGCACGCCGCGCCTTCGACGACTCCGCCTGGTCGCGCATGAAGCCGACCGACCGCGAGCGCCTGCTGCTCCGCGCCGCCGATGCGATCGAAGCGCACGCTCGCGAATTCGCGGAGCTCGAAGCGCTCGACAACGGCAAGTCGGCGGCGGTGGCCGAAGCGCTCGACGTGTCGATGGCGGCGCAGTGCTTTCGCTACATGGCGGGCTGGGCGACGAAGATCGAGGGCAGCACCGTCGATGCGTCGATTCCCTATAGCCCGTCGAATGCGTACTTCGGCTATACGAGGAAGGAAGCCGTGGGCGTGGTCGGCGCGATCATTCCGTGGAACTTCCCGCTCCTCATGGCCGCATGGAAACTCGCGCCGGCGCTCGCGGCGGGCTGCACGGTGGTGCTGAAGCCCGCCGAGGATACGCCGCTCTCGGCGCTGCGCCTCGGTGAACTGCTTCAGGAGACGGGCTTTCCGGCCGGTGTCGTGAACATCATCACCGGCTACGGCAGGACCGCAGGCGCCGCGCTCGCGAAGCACCCGGGCCTCGACAAGATCGCGTTCACCGGCTCGACGCCGACCGGCAAGGCGATCGGCCACGCCGCGCTCGACAACATGACGCGCATGTCGCTAGAACTCGGCGGCAAGTCGCCGGTGATCGTGCTGCCGGATGTCGACATCGAAAGGGCAGCGGAGGGCGTCGCCAATGCGATTTTCTTCAACTCGGGGCAAGTGTGCACGGCGGGCTCGCGCGTCTACGTGCACGAGAAGGTGTTCGACCGCGTGATGGAACGTGTGGCCGCAATCGCGGATTCGATGAAGCTCGGGCCCGGCCTCGATCCGTCGACGCAGATCGGGCCGCTCGTCTCGGCGCGCCAGCTCGATCGCGTGCTGGGCTACATCGACGCGGGCCACGCCGAAGGCGCGCGTGCGATCGCAGGCGGTGCGCGCGGCGACGGCACGGGCTTCTTCGTGAAGCCGACGGTGCTCGTCGACACCGATCATTCGATGCGTGTCGTGCGCGAGGAGATCTTCGGGCCGGTGCTGGTCGCGATGCGTTTCAGCGATACCGACGCGGTCGTGAAGCAGGCCAACGACACGCCCTACGGCCTCGGCGCGAGCATCTGGTCGAACGATCTCGCACAGGTCCACAAGCTCATCCCGCGCATCAAGGCGGGCACCGTGTGGGTCAATTGCCATTCGCTGCTCGACAACGCCGTGCCGTTCGGCGGCTTCAAGCAGTCGGGCTTCGGGCGCGAACTCGGCCGCGCGGCGCTCGACATGTACACCGAGACGAAATCGGTGCTGATCAATCATGCGTAAGGACCATCCGATCGTGCGTATTGCAAGAGGCCCCGCAAGACAACCCGCAAGACGCTCCGCACGAGGCAACGCGAGGTACGGCATCGCCGCGGCGGCGCTGCTCGGCATCTCGACGTGCGCATCCGCGCAGAGTTCGGTGACGCTCTACGGCAGCGTCGATGCGGGGCTCACCTACACGACCAACCAGCAGTTCACGCGCGCGGACGGCACTGTCGGCTCGGGACACGGCTGGCAATTCACGGGCGGCAATCTGGTGCCGTCGCGCTGGGGCCTGCTGGGCGTCGAGGATCTCGGCGACGGGCTCAGGGCCACGTTCATGCTGGAGAACAGCTTCTATACGGGCACGGGCAACTTCGTGCAGGGCGGGGCGCAGTTCAACCGGCAGGCGTGGGTAGGGCTCGCGAAAGACGGCTTCGGCACGCTGTCGCTCGGCCGCCAGTACGACTCGTATTCCGACTTCCTCGGGCCGTACGTGTCGAGCAACAACTGGGCGACGCTCTACGGCTCGCACATCGGCGACGTCGACAACCTCAACGAGGCGTTCAACTTCAACAACGCTGTCAAATATGTGAGTCCGGACTGGAACGGCTTCACGCTCGGCGGCACGTACAGCCTCGGCGGCATCGCCGGCGATTTCGCGCAGAACCGCGGCTATTCGTTTGCCGCGACCTATGCGCGCGCGCCGGTGTCGTTCAGCGCGGGTTACCTGAACCTGCGCAACCCGCTCGATGCCGCGCTGGGCGGCAGCACCGGCTACATCGGCGACTTTGCGTGCAGCAACCCGTCGGCGCTCTACTGCCAGTTGCAGAACGCCGACGCCCTCAAGGCCTACGGGGCGGCTGCGTCCTACGCGATCGGACCGGCGACCATTGCGCTCACCTACACGCACAGCCTGCTCGATCACAGCCGCTACTTCGCATCGAGTGCGCAGCCGAACGGCCGCAACGTCGGCTTCGATATCGGCGAGCTGAACGTGACGTATGCGGTGTCGCCGTTCCTGCAGCTGGGCGCGGCGTACATCTACAACGTCGCCAAGGTGGACGGCGGGTCGTCGACGCGATTTCACCAGGTGAACCTCGGCGCGAACTACGCGCTCTCGAAGCGCACGGCGCTCTATGGCGTGGCGATCATGCAGAAGGCGACAGGGGCGGGCATCGGCATCGATCCGGTGACGGGGGCGGCCGCGAACTACGCGCAGATCCCGAACCTGCCGAACTCGAACAGCGACCGGCAGTTGTCCGTGAGCCTCGGCGTGCGGCACAACTTCTGACGGCGCGCTTCGCGTCACATGACGAGCAGCGCAAGGCCGCACAGGACGAGCGCTGCGCTCCACACCAGATCGACGTTGATCCAGCCCGTGCGCAGGAAACCCAGTCCGCCCGCGCGTCCGTAGACCATCATCGAGATCGCCGCGATCACGGCGAGCATGGCGAGCGTATGGATCGTCAGCGCGATCGCGCCGAGCGGAAGCGCGCCGGCGGCGATTCGGCCGCCGGCGCCGCTCCCGGTGCACAGCGGCAGGAGCGCCGGGATCAGCATGAATCCGGCGCCATGCGCGCTCGACATCACGAACGACCACAGCGCGAGCCCCGCGAGACCGGTGCGCATGCCGACCGCCGGCCTGCCGCGATGCCCGCGCATCGCGCACCACACGCCCCAGCCGATCAGGAGCGCGCCGCACCCGCGGTTCAGGTAGGTGTGATTGACGAGCGAGCCGAGCGTGAGCACGCCGGCGAGCACCAGCGCGACCGACGCCGCATGCCCGATCGCGATCGGCACGAGCGAGAGCAGCACCACGCGACGGCTGTGCGCGTAGAGCCCGAGCGCGACGGCGAAGAGCCAGCCCATCGCCGGATTGACGCCGTGGAAGGCGCCGAGGCCGGCGGCGCTGGCCCAGAGCGTGGCCGATGCGGTATCCATGAACGCAGTGCCGCGCCGGTTACGGGTAGCAATACGAATCGGACGAGCAATCGCCGCCTTGCAGCCGGATCTGGTGCGGCCGGTGTCCCTTCGGCCAGTCGATGAAGAAGTTCTTGTCGGCCGCGATCCCGCCCGAGGGGTCGGCATCGAGCTTGACCATCCAGCCGTCGATGCCCTCGGGGTAGAACTGCGTATCCACCGCGCCGTACAGCGAATTCGTGAAATAGACGCGCCGTCCGTCGCGGCTTACTTCGACCATCTGCGGGCCGCCGTTCAGCTTGCCGTTCTTCGCACCCGGGTGCGTCTCGCGCGACACGATTCCGCCGATGCGCACCTTGCCCGTGAGCTTCGGCGCGAACGGGTCCGATACGTCGTACTGAAGCAGGTCGCCCGTGCCCCAGCACGACACATAGAGGAAGCGGTCGTCCATCGAGAGATCGATGTCGGAGACGAGCGGCGGCACCGCGCCGAAGCCCTTGAGGAGCGGCGGAAGCAGATCGGCGTGGGCGGGTTCGGCGGGAATGTCGATCACTTTTTTCACGGCCCACTTGTCCTTGTCGCGATACCAGGTCCAGATCGACGACGACAGGTCCTTCAGGCTGATCACGCAGTTCACGAAGCCGTAGGGCTTGGTGGGATCGTGCGCGGGGCGCAGTTCGAAGACGAGCTGGTACTCGTCGCCGAAGTCGATTTCCTGCAGGTGCTTGCGCCGCGTCAGGTCCCAGAAGTGCAGCTTCCGGCCGTATTTCGCGCCGAGCAGGATTTCGGGCACGAGGCCGTCCTCGAAGGTGTCGGGCGTGCCCCATTCGCTCGTGACGAGCGTGTCGTAGGCGAGATGCCACCAGCCGTCGTAGGCGAGCTGCTGCGGGCCGCGATCGACCTCCCAGCGTCCGAGCGGATCGAAGCTCTGCTGGTCGAGCATCAGCACGCCGCCGGGCGCCTTGCCTTCGGCGTTGCCGAGCGCCGTCACGTAGATCCCGCCCGGGCCGCAGTGCACCGTGTGCGGCCGCGTGTAGCCCGTCTTCTCCGCGAGTTCGGCGGGCTCGATCACCTTGACGATCTTGGGCTGCTTCGGATCGGGCTGCGTATCGAGGATATGGATGCGCGACGAACGCAGGCCCGGCACGATCAGATAGCGCCGCTCGACGTGCGGATGCGGCGCATTCGGGCACAGGCACGACGAGCACGCGTTCCAGCCGAAGTGATGCAGTTCGTCGCCGATATTGGGCATCGGCACCTGGCCGACGATCTGCGTGTAGTTTGCCGACTGCGGGTCGACGTCCACGACGGCGAGGGCGTCGGGCTGCTGCCGCTGTGGATCGAACGTGGCGACGTAGGCGAGTGTCTCGGGCGGCGCTTTCGCGGCCAGCCGCGGTGACGGGTAGAAGCTGGGGTCCGGTCTCCATGTCGCCATGATTCGTCTCCGCTTGCGTGGTGCTTGCACTATAGGACACACGGCCCGGATGCGCGGGTCCATGGCCCGGACAATTCAGGAATCAGGCGGTGCGGCGAGGCGGGTTAGTACGGTGCTGAATAGCGGGCGGGAGGGGCGGGCGCCGCTCTCGCGGCGGAACTGCAATAAATGCGCCGGTGCGGCTGGAGTTAATTTCACGCTCACCTAAAATGTAAGCATGGTCCTGACCTCGGAGGAGGCTGCCATGACCGAGTCGATGATCAGCCTGGTAGTTGGTATCGTCGTGGTGCTCTGTATTGCGGCCGTGCTCATCACCCGCCGCAGGAGCGAGTTGAAGGCGCAAGGCAAAACCGAAGCCGCACCGAAGGCGCGCTGGCTGGACACGCATCCGCTTCGCGACTGGTGGATGCGTCACAGGCACTGAGCGCCGTTGAGCGCTGCCCGCTCGACCCGCCGCCGCGCCACGCCGGCGGCGTTGTTTTTTCCGGGGCGCGCCGGGCGCAGCGTCCGCTTGCGCTAGCGCCTGAGCCCCTTCATGACCTCCGCTTCCATCGCGGCGTGCAGTTCCTCGCTGGCTTCGATCGGGTCCATCGTCTCGTCGATGAAAGCCGACGCACGTTCGGCCGCCGCGCGGGTTTCGTCGTCGGAGTCTTCGTCGACGAGATCGTCTTCCGGCGGGGGTTCGAGCATGTCCTTGAGCATCGCCTGCAGTTCCGGGGTATCCCACGGTTCGCCGTGCTGCTTCTTCTTCTTGATGTAGTGCCGCACTTCGGCGTCCTGCTCGGCGGTCAGGGGAAGCCCGCGAAAGGTGCGATTGGCGTCGATGTCGGGCATGGCGTTTCTCCTGGTGTTTCGCCCTCAAGTTTAGCGCTGTTGCCTCGCGCGCGGACAGATGCGCACCGCGCGAGAGGCCGCGCGGCCCCGCAGGCCCCCTTGCGCATTACCCGCGGTCATAAGCCGGGCATCCTTCATGACGAACGGGTCTTAACGGAGAGCGGCGGCAGCCTGCGCGCGACCGGCGTTGCCTTGACGATCGCCGTGCTCGTTTCGGCGCGCTCGGTGATCTTCGAGAGGATCGCGTCGAGATGCTCGATCGACTGAAGGAAGAGGCGGCAGATGAAGCAGTCGTCGCCCGTCACCTTGTCGCATTCGACGAATTCCGGAATGCGCCGGATCTCCTCTTCGACGAGATGCAGTTGCCCCGGCATCGGCTTCACGCGCACGATCGCCTGCAGCGTGTAGCCGAGCGCGCGCGGATCGATGCGCACGGCGAAGCCCTGAATCACGCCCTGCGACTCCAGCCGCCGGATGCGCTCCGCCGTGCTCGGCGCGGACAGGCCGACGCGCCGCGCGAGTTCGCTCACCGCGATGCGGCCGTCGTCGGCGAGAACGGCGATCAGTTCGCGGTCGATGTCGTCGATCGTGGCGACGCCGGGCGGGAGGGAAAGGCTTTTTGGCATGATGAGCTTGAAAACGGAAGGTAAAAGCGCGCGCTTGCCTAAGTTTAGGCATGGTTTCGGGCCGCCGGTGCCGATAAACTGAATCGCATCGAACCACGCGTCAAGACCGCCATGACCACAGATGAAACGCGCCGCGGCGCAATCGAAATGAGCCTCGCGATGCTGATGTCCGGCACGATCGGCTGGCTCGTCGTGTCCTCCGGGCAGACGCCGTTCAACGTGGTGTTCTTTCGCTGCGTGTTCGGCGGCGCCACGCTGCTCGTGGTGTGCGCCGCGCTCGGCATGCTGCGCCGGCAGCTCTTTTCGTGGCGCATGCTGCTCCTGGTCGCGGCGGGGAGCGTCGCGATCGTCGGCAACTGGGTGCTGCTCTTCGCCGCCTATTCGCGCGCCTCGATCTCGATGGCGACCACCGTCTACAACACGCAGCCGTTCATGCTCGTCGCGCTCGGCGTGCTCGTGCTGCGCGAGCGCGTGACGATGTCGGCGATCGCGTGGCTCGGGGTCGCTTTCATCGGGCTCGTCATGGTGGTGCGCGTGGAGCCCGCGGTGCTCGCCGTGCCGGGGCAATATCTCGAAGGCATCGCGTTCGCGCTCGGCGCCGCGCTCCTCTACGCCATTTCGTCGATCATCACCAAGCGCCTGAAGGGCACGCCGCCGCACCTGATCGCGATGCTTCACGTGGGCCTCGGCATCGTCATGCTCGCGCCGTTCGTGCGCTTCGACCAGTTGCCCGCCAGCGCATCGGGCTGGATCGATCTCGTCGTGCTCGGCGTGGTGAACACGGGGCTCATGTACGTGCTGCTCTACGGCGCGATCCAGAAGCTGCCCACCGCGATGACGGGCGCGCTGTCGTTCATCTATCCGGTGGTGGCGATCGCGGTCGACTGGATCGCCTTCGGCCAGCGGCTCGCGTGGCCGCAGGTGGCGGGCGCCGCGCTGATCCTGCTCGCGGCGGCGGGCGTGAATCTCGGCTGGCGCATCGTGCCGGCGCGGCGGGCGCCGGCAGGCTGAAGCGGTCGCACGGGTTTCGGGATGCGCCGCGCTCGGATAGAATGGCGCGCTTTGTCGCAGGCGCTCCCCATGTGGTTCAAGAATCTTCAGCTTCATCGTCTTCCGGCTCACTGGGCCGTCACGCCCGATCAGATGGAACAGTGGCTCGCGCCGCACGCGTTCGCGCCGGGCAGCACCGCCGAGATGCAGGCGCAGGGCTGGGCGTCGCCGCGCGATGATGGCGCGCTCGTCTATTCCACGCATCGCCAGATGCTGCTCGTGTTTCGCGCGGAGAAGAAGCTTTTGCCCGCGTCGGTGGTCAATCAGGTCACGAAGGCGCGCGCCCTCGAACTCGAGGAGCAGCAGGGCTTCAAGCCGGGGCGCAAGCAGTTGCGCGAACTGAAGGAGCAGGTCACCGACGAACTGCTGCCGCGCGCATTCAGCATCCGCCGCGATACGCGCGTGTGGATCGATCCGGTGAACGGCTGGCTCGTGATCGATGCCGCGTCGCAGACGCTCGCCGACGACGTCCTCGGCCTCCTCGTCAAGTCCGTCGGCGCGCTGCCGGTTTCGGGCGTGCGCGTTGCGCGCGCCCCCGTCTCGGCGATGACGGACTGGCTCCTGTCGGGCGACGCCCCCGCGGGCTTCACGCTGGACCAGGACACCGAGCTGCGGTCGAGCGGCGAGGGCAACGCCACGGTGCGCTATGTCGGACACGCACTGGACGCCGAGGACATGCGCCGCCACATCGAGGCGGGCAAGCAGTGCATGCGTCTTGCGATGACGTGGAACGACCGCGTGTCGTTCGTGCTGACGCCTTCGCTTGCCATCAAGCGCGTGGCGGCGCTCGACGTGCTCAAGGAAGCCGCCGACCCCACCGCGCAGAACGACGACGAGCGCTTCGAATCGGATGTCGTGCTGATGGCGGGGGAACTGGCGCGGATGCTCGCCGATCTCGTCGAGGCGCTCGGCGGAGAGCTGAACGAGATGAACGAGGCGGGCGGAGCACACGATGCGAGCCGGGCATTGCAGCAGGCGGCGGCCTGATGCCGCCGGCCGCCCTCACTCCGAGGCCGGGCGCACGGCGAACGCGAAGCCGTTCTTGCCGTTGCGCTTGACCTGGTACATGGTTTCGTCGGCGGCGGCGACGAGCCGCCAGTAATCCGCGACGCGGTCCGGAAAGCTCGCGATCCCGATGCTCGCCCGCACGACGCCAAGCCCCATCTGCTCGTCGGTCTGCGACACGCACGCGATGAGCCGCTGCGCGATCGTGCTCAGCTCGGCGTCGCTTGCGAACGTGCGCACGAGCACGGCGAACTCGTCGCCGCCGATGCGCGCGACGACGTCGCCCGTGCGCACCGATTCACGAAAGCGCTTCGATACCGCAATCAGGAATTCGTCGCCGATGCGGTGGCCGAACGTGTCGTTCACGCGCTTGAAGCCGTCGAGGTCCATGTACAGCACGGCGATCTTGCCGGGGCTCGGCACGCCGTGCGAGCGCGCCGCCGTCTCTCCGAGCGCGGCGAAGAGCTTGCGCCGGTTCGGCAGGCCGGTCATCGCGTCGTGCAGCGCGGCGTATTCGAATTCGTGCGACATGCCGGCGAGCTGGCGGTTGCGCTTCGCGTACATGCCGAGCGCGGTGACGAGCACGCCGAACACGATCGCCGACAGCACGATCAGCGTGTCCGCCACGCGCGAGATGCGCGCGCGCATCGCGGCGCTCACGCGCTCGCGTTCGGCGCGCCAGTAGGCCGACGCCGTATCGAGCGCCGTACTCGCGGCATCGAAGCCCGCCGCGGGCGACAGCACGGCCCTCGGCAGCGGCGGGGCGCGTGACGGGCTCGCGTTCACGAGCGCATCGAGCGTGGCGAGCCGCGCGGCAAGCTCGACGCGCGCGCGCCGGTAGCCATCGGGATAGGAGCCGGCGTCGCCCGAGGGCGGCTGCCACGCGATCGCCGCGCTGCGGGCGCTCTCGGCGCGGTCCACGGCTTCTAGCACGAGGCTGATGTATTCCTGTTCCAGCTGGGCCGAAAAGATCGCCTTCACCTGAAACGCGAGAAAGAGCAGGCCGATCAGCAGGCAAACGAGCGACGCGCCGGCCATCGGCGCAGGCCCGGGCTTGCGCAGCTGCGCCGCGATCCAGCGCGGCGCGCGGCTGCGCTCACGGACGGGAATATTCGTCTCGCTGGCTCGAGTTGCCATTCTGTCGATAGCTCACGCGGTGAAAGAACGAACCCATGCGGGCGAAGAGGCTCTCGTCCGGTTTGGCGTGCGTCGCCGGATGACGCCGGTTCTGCGAGACGGCCGGGTTTTGCCGGCTCGCCCGGGTCGATGCCTGCTGCGGGTTCGGGCTCGCGCTCGCCATGCGGGCGGAACGTCGCGCCGCTTGCGTGGTCCGGGCGGGCGGGGCGGTCGGGGCAGGACGGGCCGTTGCGACCGCGACGGCCGCGGCGGAGGGCGCCACGGGCGTCGCAGGCGCAGCCGACGGAGCCGACGGAGCCGCTTCGGCGGCGGCGAGAATCGCGGCGGTCGCCGTCGATACGGGCGCGAGCGGATCCGGTATCTGCGCGGCGGTTTGCGCGGCGGTCTGTGCGGGAAGTGCCGCGAGGCCCGGTGCAGGAGCGGGTTCGGCCGCGGCATAAGGCGCCGCGCCCGTTGCGCCCAGCGCGGACGGCGCCTCGCCGGGCATATAGGCCTGCGTCGGCTCGACGATGCCAGTCGAAAGCGTCTGGGCTGCGAGCGTCGCCTGCGTGATGCCGAGTTCCTGCCGCGCAATGGCCATCGCTTCCACGTACGCGCGCTGATCCTGGTTGAACCAGACCTTGTAGCCGACCGTACCCGCCACCCCTATGCCGAGCGCGCTCGCCGAAGCGATCCACAGGGCCAGCCGGCCGAAGCGCCGGGGCGCGTGGGGGGGAAGATCGTCGTGGACGAGGTCGATGTCGGCATCCGGGCTCGCGGCACCCGATGTCGGCAGCTCGGCATGTCTGAACATGGCAGCGCTCTCCGAATCGTTTCGTCAGACCTGGCGGCATAACGGCGGGTAACTGAAGACTTTACCCGCCACCCCGTGCGAGCGTCAGCCGAGACATCGTGAAAAGCCGCCAGTGCCCGCTGCGCGACCCGTCCGGCTGAAGAGAAACCGGCGGTTCGTCTGACAAAACCTGCCGGTGCACCCCGCGTGTTTCAACCGTGACGAGGGTGCCGCGACAATGTAACTCGCGGCGTCATCGCAGACAATCTGCATTAACGCGCGTATTGGAACAGCCGGAACAGCCATTTTCGTCGACCTGCCGCATGCACAGAGACGCCCCGGGCGGATGACCGTCGAAGAAACGGTTTCGGCCCGCGAATTGACCGGGTGTTGCGTTGCAGCATACGGATAGGTATGATTAGGGTAATCCCTTATTAGCTAGCCGGAGTTTCCCATGATCATGTCCCATCTCATCGCCCGCGTTGCCGACTTCGTGCGTCTCCAATATGCAGACTTCAAGTACGGGCTCGCCTTTCACGACAAGATGTGCGAGCGCATCCTGCAAGGCCGCCGCGCGCGATAAGGCGCACACGGGCGGCGCCCGCTCGCCGTCCGCCGCCCTGACGGCGCACCCGGCCGGCATCAGGCTTTCGCGGCCTGCCGGCCCGCCACGACGAGCGCGATGCCGCCGAGCACCGCCGCCGATCCCACCACGAGCCGCGCGCTGAGCGGCTCGCCGAGCAGTCCGATCCCGCCAAGTGCCGCGATCACCGGCACGCTCAGTTGCACCGAGGCCGCCGTTGCCGCCCTCAGGTGCTTCACCACCGCGTACCAGATCACGTAGCCCACGCCCGACGTCACCGCGCCCGAGACCACGGCACAGGCGAAACCCGTGCCATCGAACGAAAACTGCGCGAGCGTAAGCGTGCTCAGCCCCGCCGCGAACGGCACCGCGCGCAAGAAATTTCCCGCATTGGTCACGACCGGCTCGCCCGCGCCGCGTCCGCGCAACGAATAGATGCCCCAGGCGACGCCCGCGCCCAGCATGAGCACCGACGACAGCAGCGGCGGCGCCGACACCCCCGGCAGCACCAGCCACGTCATCCCCGCGAGCGCCAGCACGAGCCCCGCCCATTGCCCGATGCGCAATGGCTCGCCGCTCGCGAGGCCGTAGCCGATCATCGTCGCCTGCACGGCGCCGAAGAGCAGCAGCGCGCCGGTGCCCGCCGCGAGGCGCACGTAGGCGAAGGAAAACCCGGCCGCGTACACGAAAAGCGTCAGCGCCGACGTCCAGTTGCCGGCGACGCCGCTCCCGCCGCCGCGCACGCGCAGGATGAGCCAGAGCGCGAGCGCCGCGGCCGCGATGCGCACGAGCGTGAAGGTCGATGCGTCGAGCGCGGTGCCTTTTAGCGCGAGCCGGCAGAGCAGGGAATTGCCCGCGAAGGCGAGCATGGCGAGCACCGTCAGGAGGGCGATTCGCGTGCGCGGCATGGGGCGTGGGGTAACGGGCGGAATGGAGTGAATCGGCGGGGACGGCGTGCCACGCTCCTACTGTAGTCCACCTGCGGCGAAACCTACCCGGTCCTGAACGGCTCGGGCGGCTCGGACGCCGCCTTGCCCGCGGCGGCGCCGAAACGCTCGAATTCGGAGATGACCTGCGCGCCGAAGAGCAACAGCGTCGCGAGCGCCTCGAGGCTGAAGAGCACGACGATCGCCGTCGTGAGCGAGCCGTACACGACGCTCACCTGCGAGAGTGTCGCGAAATACCAGACGAGCACATGCCGGGTGATTTCCCACAGCAGCGCGGCCGTGACGCCGCCGATCAGCGCGTGTCGCAGCGACGGGCGCCCCACCGGCATCACCAGATAGATCGACGTCAGCACGAAGATTTCGCCCGCGAGCCCGAGCAGGTAGAGCAGCACGCCCGAAAATCGCTTGAGCGACACGTAGGCGCCGAACAGGTCGATGCTGCTCGCGCCCATCGCCTGCAGGCCGTTCGAGACGAACGTGACGATCAGGAGGCCGACGCCCAGGCACAGGATGTAGCAGTAGGGCAGCACGGCGGAGAGCAGGAAATGGCGCCGCCGGATCGCGACGCGGTGCACGAAGATCACCGACATCGCATTCTCCAGCACGGTGAACGCGAGCGAGCTGAAGAAGATCATCGTGACGAGCAGCAGCCAGCCGATCACGGCGCGATGCGTGAGGAAGTTCGCGAGCTCGCGCACGATCGCGCGGGCCTGCCCCGGCACGAGCCATTCGAGCAGGCGGGCGAGGGTGTCGAGGAGGGTCTGCTGCCCGACCAGGTTCGAGAGCGCGATCACGATGAGAATCAGGAGCGGCACGATCGACAAGAGCGCGTAGTAGGCGACCGCGCCCGCGAGCAGCATGCCCTGATTGGCGCGAAACGCCTTCAGCGTCTGCAGGATGAAGGCGCCGGGATGTTTCGCGATGTTCTCGACATTCGGGCCGAACAGGTTGCGCATGAGTTCTCCGCCGCGCCGCGAAGCCGGTCCGCTCGCGGGCCGCGTGGTGACGGCGGCTGTGCGAAGGGAGCGATGCCGTGCGGCCATGCCGGCTCGCGTGGCGGCGAGCGCCGCGCACGCTGTCGATGTAGCAATTTTTGCGCCGCTGGCGTCGTTGTCGGCGCGGCCGCGGGAGTCAGGGGTTCAGGGCATCGATCGCGTGGCCGGCTCGCGGCGGACGCTGGCGCGCCGCTCCAGGCCACGAATGGCGGCGCAGATGGCAAAACCGGCACGGCCCGCCCTGATCGGCCCGACGCCGCGCGCGGCCGCCGGGATCGCGCGCCTCGGCAACGCGGCGCAGCGTTCGTGCACGGCATGCATGTTCATCGCGGCCCTGCATCCGTCAGGCGCAGCTCCGGCGTCCAGCCGAGCACGCGGCGCGCCTTCTCGTTGCTGACGTCGTCTTTGTCTTCGACGACGTTGAAGATTCCGCCCGACGCCCGCCGCGTCGCGAGCAGCGCCGCCCAGGCCGCCGCTTCGACGTGCACCGGACTTGGGCCGGACGGCGCCTGCGCGCCGGTGCCGGGGCCATACAGCAGTCCGTAGCGCAGCACCGTCGCGGCGAGGGGGAACGAATCGAGCGCCCATTTTTCGAGCGCCGCGATACCGCGCACGCTGATGCGGCGATTGCCCTCGGCGTCGAGATCGAGCGGCTGATCCTCCGTGAAGGGCTTCGTGCCGGGCGCGTACGCCCACGCGATGCTCTGCGCCACGAACCGCGCGCAGCCCGCCGCGCGCGCGGCCGCAGCCAGATTGCGCGTGCCTTCGTCGCGAATGCGCGCGTTGCGCAGCGCCGCATCACCCATGCGGGCGGGGTCCAGGCCGGGCGGCAGATCGGTGAGCTGATGGATCACGACGGCGGGCCCGATGCGCACGAGCGCCGCCGAGAGCGCCGCGGCGTCGAATACGTCGACGACCACGGCAGTCGCGCCCGCCGCTTCCAATGCCGCGGCGCGCTCGGCCCGGCGCGTGCCGCCGTAGACGGTGTAGCCCGCGCGGGCCAGCAGGGGAACGAGGGCGGTGCCGATGGCGCCTGTCGCTCCGGCCAGAAATATTCTTTCACTCATGATCGGGTCCGTCGAATTGTCGTGGGGTCAGGTTAAGCGCCGCCATGGCCGGAAAACAGAGCCAAAAATCGAGGAAACGACCGGGACATGGAACCATGGGCGTCGTTCGCCGCGTCGTGCCCCGGATTCCTTCAGTCCGGCGGGACGACGCGCACGCCGCTGCATCGGCAGGTCTACGAGCGCTTGCGGGCGGCGATTCACGATGACGATTCACGACGGCGTGGTGACGCCCGGCGAGCGCGTGACGCCGGTGCGTACGCTCGCGAGCGTACCGGGCGCGTCGCGCGGCACATTCGGGACAGCGTGCAGCCGGCTCGCGGTGCATGGGTACTTCGTCGTGGGCGTTCAGGCGGGCACGGTCGTTCCGTTTGCTTGCCGCCCGGACCGCATGGGCCATCAGGCCGGATGGCTCACCGCCAGACCGGGCGTGGCCCCGAGCAAAAAGCGGAGCGGACACGGACCGGACACTAAAGCTGAAACCACAGCGCGTCGTCCGCCCGCGTTCCGGACGTCAGTTTCTGCGTGTCTCGCTGCGGCCGGCGTCGCTGCGCGCGGCCTCTTCGAGCGCCATGTTCAGGAAATCGTCCACTTCGCTCGCGGGCAGGTCCGACGCCTCGATGCCGCGCAGGCGGCAAAGCAGCGTAAGCGCCTCGCCGGCGGCCGCGAAGGCGTTGTGCATGTCGCGTTGGGTGAGGCGTTTTTTTCTCATGTCAGGCATATCGGCGCTCCTCCGGCGAACTTTAGGGGGACACGGTGATCATGGCCGCACCGCGAGCATGCGGAACGCGAGACGCAGCAGCAGCGGCGCCGCAAGGCGCGTTCCAGGGCAACCCGCTGTCACGCGCCGCGTCCGATTGCGGATTAAGCGCCCGCACACACGGCGCGCGGCATCGAGTAATCTCTGCGCAGGGAAAGCCGTACTTGCCGTAGAAGGATGCAACGCAATAAGGCAACGCAATAAGGCAACGCAAAAAAACGCAACGCAGCCGTTGTTGAAGTTTCACCGCTGTTGAAATCTGGTCTTTCTTCAGCCGGATCGACGCTCGCGCGGCTTTCGCCGCGAGACGCAGCGCCGGGGCCGGTGACTTCGCACGGAGGATTCCATGGCCCGCACGCCTGCCGCCGATCCGTCCGCGCTCGACGAGAGCGAAACACCCATCGCCAACCCCGACGAGCGCCTCTACAACCACGATCTCGCGCCGGTGCCCCGCAGCCGGCGTACCTGGACCGGCTACAGTGTCTTCGCGATGTGGATGTCGGACGTGCACAGCGTGGGCGGCTACACGTTCGCCGCGAGCCTCTTTCTGCTCGGCATCTCCGGCTGGCAGGTGCTGCTCGCGCTCGCGCTCGGCATTCTCGTCGTGTACGTGCTGATGAACTGGGTCGGCAAGCCGAGCCTCGTGCACGGCATCCCGTTCCCGGTCATGGCGCGCGTGAGCATGGGCGTGATGGGCGCGAATCTCGCGGCGCTCATTCGCGGCGTGGTGGGGATCGTCTGGTACGGCGTGCAGACGTACTTCGCCTCGAAGGCGGTCGCGACGCTGCTGCTGCTTTTCGTGCCTTCCGCAATCGCGCTGCGCGAGTCGAGCTTCCTGCGCCTCGACATGCTCGGCTGGGTCAGCTTCCTCTTCATGTGGCTGCTGCAACTCATCATCTTCCAGCGCGGCATGGAGATCATCCGCCGGTTCATCGACTTCTGCGGCCCGGCCGTCTATGTCGTGATGTTCGTGCTGATGGGCTGGGTCCTCTACCACGCCGGCCTCGACAGCCTGAACCTCACGCTCGGCGGCGAGGTGCTCTCCGGCACCGACCAGCTGCTCGGCATGGGCAACGCGACGCTGCTCGTCGTGAGCTATTTCGCGGCGCTGCTGCTCAACTTCGGCGACTTCTCGCGCTTCGCGAAGAGCGAGCGGCAGATGAAGATCGGCAACTTCCTTGGCCTGCCGGTCAACTTCATCGTGTTCGCGATCATCACCGTGATCGTGACCTCCGGCAGCACGAAGGTGTTCGGCACGATGATCATGGACCCCGTCGAGATCGTCTCGCGCATCGATAACAAGCTCGCCGTGGCGATCGGCAGCGTGACGTTCGTCATCGCGACGATGGGCATCAACATCGTCGCCAACTTCGTGTCGCCGGCCTACGACATCGCGAACCTGTTCCCGAAGCATGTCGATTTCAAGCGCGGCGGACTGATCGCGTCGATTCTCGCCGTTCTCGTATGTCCGTGGATCTTCGTCGACAGCCCGAAGGCGATCACCATTTTCGTGAGCGTGTTCGGCGCCGTGCTCGCGCCGATGTACGGCGTGATGATGGCCGACTACTACATCGTCAAGAAACAGGTCGTGAAGGCGGCCGAGCTCTACACGATGTCGCCCGGCGGGCGCTTCTACTACGACGGCGGCTGGAACCGCGTCGGCCTGGTCGCGCTTCTCGTGTCGGGCTTCATCTCGGTCGGCTGGGAAATCAGCACGCAACTGCTCAGGGTATTGCCGGCCAACAACTTCGGCTGGCTGATCGGGGCGGTCTCGGGCGCCGTCATCTATGTCGTCCTGATGCGCGGCGCCAGGCGCATGTAGGCGGCTCTGGATGGGAACGGTGCCCGCACACGCTGTCGACCACGGTTTGAAAAACAAGCAACGGAGCATCCGATGAAAACGATGAAGCTGATCTTCGCGTGCCTGTGCATTGCGCTGATGTGCGGCGCATGGCCCGCGCAGGCCGATGACATCGCCTTCGCGAAGAGCGGGATCTGCGGGCTCGACGCGCCGCGGCCCGAGCGCGACGCCGCGCTGCGGCAGCAGGTGGTGCCGGGCAGGAACGGCCCGATCGCGTATTACCGCTTCGGGCGCGGCACGCCCGTCGTATTGATCACGGGCTATCGCGCGAGCATCGCCGAGTGGGACGCCTTCTTTCTCGGCGAACTGGCGCAGCACCACGAGGTGATCGTGTTCGACAACCGGGGCGTGGGCGGCTCGTCGCCGCTGCCGGGGCGCTATGGCGTCGAGTACGGCATGCGCGACATGGCCGACGATGCCGCCGACGTGATCTCGCACCTCGGGCTGCGCCGGGTCACGGTGGTCGGCTGGTCGATGGGCGGCATGATCGCGCAGCAGCTCGCGCTCGGGCCCGCGTCGGCGCGCCTCGAGCGGCTGGTGCTCATTAGCACCGCGGCGCCGGGCGCGCAAGGGGTGCCGCTGCGGCGCGAAGTGGGCGAGGTGCTGTCGAGCCACGGGCCCGACGCCTTCGCGCGGATCATGGGCGTGCTGTTTCCGCCCGACGCGGTCGAGGACGCGAAGCGCTGCTTCGGCGGCGACATGTTCCGGCCGTCCGGCTACCGGGCGACGCCGGTGAGCGACGATGTCTCCGCGCAGCAGAATCGCGCGATCCAGCGCTGGTTCACGAACGACGACGCGGCCCGCGCGCTCGGGAAGCTCGCCGTGCCGACGCTCGTCGTCACGGGCGCGCAGGACGATGTGCTCTCCGTCGAGAATTCCCGGACCCTCGCGCGCATCATCGCGCCTGCGCGCCTTGCGATCGTCGCTGATGCGGGCCACGCGCTGATGTTCCAGTATCCGCTCGAGCTCGGCAAAATGGTCAGCGAGTTCGCCCCGCGCTGAGCGTCGCCGCGCCGCTCGGGCGGCGCGCTGTCTGCCGCCGCTCCTTCGAGCCAGTCTGCCGCGGCCCGGCACGCCTGGGCGCCGCCGGCATTCCCTGGAATTGCGCATGGCGCGGACAGGCCGGGCCGCCTGCCCGGCGGCGCGGCGCGAAGGCGCGCCTTCTCCTGCCCTCCGGTTCGCGCGTGGCGCCCCCCGGCGCACCCGGCGTGCCCGGCGCAAGCGATCGCTCCTGTTGGACCAAAGTCCAATATCCCCGTTCTTTCGGTTGTCATACGCTTGACTCAGCGTCGAACGGGGTTTCGTACTGCCGTGCCTGTACGGGGAATTTCGCCATGAGCAAAGTCAAGCCGTTCGTCGCAGTGGTAGACGATGACGAATCGGTGAGTCGTGCCATCAAGCGGCTGCTGCGTTCCGCCGGCCTCGCATCGGACACCTTCAAGACGGGTGACGAGTTTCTCGACATGTTCGATTCGATTCCGTCCTACCGTCCCGCCTGCATCGTGCTCGACATCCAGATGCCCGGGCTGAACGGCCTCGAGGTCCAGCGCAGGCTGGCCGACAGCGGCATTCCGGTGATCTTCATCACGGCGCACGACGAGATCAGCGTGCGCCAGCAGGCGCTCGCGGCCGGAGCGGCCGCCTATCTGCGCAAACCTTTCAACGACGAGATCCTCATCAAAGCCGTGCGGGCAGCAATCAGCACCGGTCCCACGCCATGACGAAATCGGGCCTGCCTCGCGTGCCGGCGAATCGGCTATTGGACCAAAGTCCAATTGTTCTAAAGACATGTGGATATCACTATTGAACCTGAACCCGAGCGCCATCCTGCGCGGGAGCGCTTTTCACCGTGGCGTCCTTTTCCTCAACGGAGGCGCATCATGATCAAGTACTTTCGCCTTATTCTCGCGATCCCGCTGCTGCTGCTCGCCGTGTCGTGCTCGACCCAGCAGACGTCCACGCTCGGCGGCGATCCGCAACTGGAAGCCAAAGCCCGCGACGCCCTGAGCAAGCTCAATGCCCACACGCCAAAGACGGTCGAGCTCCAGTCGAAGGCGAAGGCCGTGCTGGTATTTCCGGATCTCGTCAAGGCGGGCTTCATCGTGGGTGCGCAGGGCGGCGACGGCGTGATGTTCGACAAGGCCGGCAAGGTGATCGGGTACTACAACGCGTCGGCGCTGTCGTACGGCCTGCAGGCCGGCGCGCAGTCGTTCTCCCAGGCGATGTTCCTCATGAACGACAACGCGACGGCCTATCTCAACAGCAGCGACGGATGGTCGGTCGGCATGGGCCCGAGCGTGGTCGTGGTGGACGACGGCATGGGCAAGTCGATGACGACGACCACGCTGCAATCGGATGTGTATGCGTTCATCTTCGGGCAGGAAGGGCTGATGGCCGGCCTCGGGGTGCAGGGGCAGAAGATCACGAAGCTCAATCGCTAGGGAAGCAGCAGGCGCCCGCTCCCCGGGGCGGCGCCGCATCCGCGTGATCACGCATGCGGCACCACGCCGGGCGGCGTGACGTGAAGCCGTGCAACAGCGCGCGCCGGTCCGGCTCGCGGCATGCGGGCGGGACGGCGGTCCGCGCGAATCTTGGGAGTAACGAGCCATGCGACGAATGCAGCAGGTCCCGATCGGCCTCGTGGTGTGGGCCGTGGCGTTCGCGGCCGCAGCGCAGCAGCCCATCATCTATCCGTCCAAGGGCCAGAGCCCGCAGAAACAGAACAGCGACACGGTGGAGTGCCAGCAGTGGGCGAAGCAGACGACGGGCGTCGACCCGGTCGTGCTCGCCCAGCAATCCGGCCAGGCGGCCCCGCCTCAGCAGCAGGGCGGGCGCGTGCGCGGCGCAGCGGGCGGGGCAGCAGGCGGTGCGGTGATCGGCGCGGTGGCGGGCGACGCGGGCAAGGGCGCCGCGATCGGCGCGGTCACGGGGACGGTGGTCGGCGGCTCGCGCCAGCGCCGCTCCAACCGCGCCGCGGAAGAGCAGCAGCAGGCGGGCCAGCAGCAGGCCTCGCAGGCCATGGCGACGTTCAACCGTGCTGTCGGCGCCTGCATGTCGGGCCGCGGATACACGGTCCAGTGACACGGAGGCGCGCGAGCGGAGATCGAGCCATGGTGACCAGAATGAGGCAAATCGCGCTCGCGGCTGCGCTGCTTCCGGCCTGCACGTGGGCGTTCAGCGCGGATTTCGACGGCAGCCGCGCGCTCGTGTGCGCGACGGTCGACGCGCACGCCTGCGACGCGGGCGAGGTGTGCCTGCGCGATCTGCCGGACGGGTTCGGCATGCCGACCTTCATGCATATCGACTTCGCGAAGAAAACGATCGCGGGGCCGAAGCGGACCACGCCCATCCGCTTCATCGACAAGGGCAAGGACCAGGTGCTGTTGCAGGGCACCGAGCTCGGCTACGCATGGACGATCGCGCTCAGCCAGGCCGACGGCTCGATGGCGCTCACGCTCGTGAACCGCGAGGACGTGTTCGTCGTGTTCGGCTACTGCATACCGCCGTAACCCGCTCGCACGTTTGCGTTGTGCACGATTCGTGTTCCAGCAGTCCGAGTTGCCCGTGGAGCCTTACATGGTGATTTCACCTTCGCGGATCGAAACCAGCGGTTCCAGGTGTGCCCGTGCCGCCGGGCCGCGGCTCGTCCGGTTCAGGATCGCGCTCGCCGGTGCGGCGCTGCTGATGCTCGCCGCCTGCCACAAGCCGGCATCCGAGCCTCCACCCGCGGCGGTCGACGTGACCGTCATGACGATCGCGCAGCGCGACACGCCTGTCGACTACGAATTCACCGCCCAGACGCAAAGCTCGCGCGAAGTCGAGATCCGGGCGCGCGTCGACGGCTTTCTCGACAAGCGCGTCTACATCGAGGGCTCGCTGGTGAACGCCGGGCAGGTGCTCTTCCTGATGGATCCGAAGCCGTTCGAAGCGGCGCTGCAGTCGGCGCGGGGGCAGCTCGCGCAGCAGCAGGCAAGGCTCGCCGTGACAAAGGCCAATCTCGCGCGCGTGGTGCCGCTCGTCGCGCAGAACGCATTGAGCCAGAAGGACCTCGACGACGCCACCGGCAACGAGAAGGAGGCCGAGGCCGCGGTGATCGCGGCAAAGGGCCAGGTCCTCACAGCCGAACTCAACCTGAGCTACACGACGATCAAGTCTCCATTGAAGGGCCTGTCGAGCTTTGCGAGGCAACAGGACGGCAGCTACGTGACGGCGACCGCCTCGGGTCTGCTCACCTACGTGTATCAGCTCGACCCGATGTGGGTGAACTTCAGCGTCTCGGAGAACGAGCTTCTGTCCTACCGGGATCAGGAAGCGAAGGGACTGATCAAGTTTCCTCCAAACCGCGACTTCGAGGTTGCCGTGATCCTCGCCGACGGCTCGGTGTTTCCGGACCGCGGCCACATCAACTTCACCAATCCCGCGTTCAACACGCAGACGGGCACGTTCCTCGTGCGCGCCTCGTTCGCGAATCCGCAGGGCGTGCTGCGCCCCGGGCAGTTCGTGCGCGCGCGGGTGTCGGGCGCGGTGCGTCCGAACGCGATCCTCGTGCCGCAGCGCGCGGTGCTGCAGGGCTCGAAGAGCCACTTCGTGTGGGTGGTGGACAAGGATTCGAAGGCGCATCAGCGTGTGGTCGAAGTCGGCACGTGGAACGGCGACGACTGGTTCATCAACGACGGCCTGAAGCCGGGCGAGCGCATCGTCGTGGACGGCGCGCTGCGCGTGGTCGCCGACGCGCCGCTCAAGATCAGCGAGGCGCCGCCGCAGGCGGCTGGCGGGCCGGCCTCCGCCGCCCGGCCGTCCGCCGCTCCCCTGACGCAATGAGCGGACGGGCGACATGAACATCTCCCACTTCTGCATCGACCGGCCCATCTTCGCGACGGTCATCTCGATCGTCATCACGCTCGGCGGGTCGCTTGCAATGCTCGCGAGCCCGATCGCGCAGTACCCCGAGATCACGCCGCCGCAGATCACGGTTTCGGCCCCGTATCCGGGTGCGACGGCGGACGTCGTCGCGAACAACGTGGCGGCGCCGATCGAGCAGCAGGTCAACGGCGCGGACAACATGATCTACATGAGCTCGTCCAGCTCGTCGACGGGCAACTACTCGCTCAACGTGTACTTCCAGATCGGCACCAACCCCGAGCTCGCGCAGGTGGACGTGCAGAACCGCGTGAACCTCGCGCTGCCGCAACTGCCACAGTCGGTGCAGTCGCAGGGCATTCAGGTGCAGAAGAAGTCGCAGGCGTTCATGATGGTGATCGCCATCTATTCGCCGACGGAGCGCTACGACTCGACCTACATCGCCAACTACGCGAACATCTACGTGCTCGACGCCCTGAAGCGCATCCCGGGGGCGAACCAGTCGAGCATCTTCGGCACGCCCGACTACGCGATGCGCATCTGGCTCAAGCCCGACCGGATGGCGCAGCTCGGCGTGACGGCCACCGACGTGCAGAGGGCCGTGGCGAACCAGAACCAGCAGTTCGCCGTGGGCAGCATCGGCCAGTCGCCGACCGGCGCGCCGGTCGAGCAGTCGTTCGCGGTGACGACGACGGGGCGGCTCGCCGATCCCACGGAGTTCGACAACATCATCATCCGCGCGGCGAGCGGCGATGCCGCGATCGTGCGTCTGAGGGACATCGGCCGCGCCGAACTCGGCCAGAAGGATTACTCGATCCGCAGCAAGTTCCAGGGCAAGCCGGCGACGGTCATGGCGGTGTACCAGCAGCCGGGCGCCAACGCGCTCGACGTGTCCAACCAGGTGCGCAAGACGCTCGAGGAGATGAAGAAGACGTTTCCGGAAGGGCTCGAGTACGAAATCGCGATGGACACGACCGAGTTCACGCGCGCCTCGATCTCCGACGTGGTCCACACGTTCTTCGAAGCACTCGTGCTGGTGGTGATCGTCGTGTTCGTGTTCCTGCAGAGCCTGCGCGCCACGCTGATTCCGGTGCTCGCGGTGCCGGTGTCGATCGTCGGCACCTTCATGGGCATGCTCGCACTCGGCTTCTCGATCAACATGCTGACGCTCTTCGGCATGGTGCTCGCAATCGGCATCGTGGTGGACGACGCGATCGTCGTGATCGAGAACGTCGAGCGCAACATGAACGTGCACAAGCTGAATCCGAAGGATGCGGCCAAACGCGCGATGGACGAGGTGTCGGGCCCGGTCGTGGCCATCGTGCTCGTCATGTGCGCGGTGTTCGTGCCGGTGGCGTTCCTCGGCGGCATCACGGGGCAGCTGTACAAGCAGTTCGCGATCACGATCGCGATCTCGGTGGTGTTGTCCGGCGTCGTCGCGCTCACGCTGTCCCCGGCGCTCGCCGCGTTGCTGCTCAAGCCCGGACACCACGAGAAGAAGGGCTTCTTCAGATGGTTCGACAACGTGTTCGGACGGATGACCGCGGGCTACACGAACTGGGTGAAGCTCGTCATCAAGCGCTTCGTGGTGGCGCTCCTGCTCTTCGGGGGCATGATCGTGCTCGCGCTGATCATGATGCGTTCGGTTCCGACCTCGTTCCTGCCGCCGGAGGACCAGGGCTACCTGCTCGGCGCGGTCATCATGCCCGACGCGGCGAGCCTCGACCGGACCGGCGACGTGTCCCAGCACGTCACCGACTATTTCATGAAGCAGCCGGCCGTGGGCAGCGTCACGATCGTCGACGGGTACAGCCTGCTCGACAGCCAGAACAAGAACAATGCGTCGACGTTCTTCATCGGCTTCAAGAGTTTCGACGAACGCTACAAGTTCGCCAACATCAAGACCCAGAACGCGCGGGCCGTGCTGGTCGACGCCTACGCGGCGCTCTCCAAGGTGAAGGAGGGGATCATCCTGCCGGTCAATCCGCCGGCCATTCCGGGGCTCGGCACCACCGGCGGCACGGAAATGTGGATCCAGAGCAAGGGCGACGCGACCATTCCGCAGCTCGCGGGCGTGGTGAACCAGTTCCTCGCGAAGGCGAAGGAACGGCCCGAGCTCGCGCGCGTCACGTCCACCTTCAACGCGGCGTCGCAGCAGCTGATGGTCAACGTGGACCGCGACAAGGCCGAGACGCTCGGCGTGCCGATCGAGGAGGTGTATAGCGCAATGCAGACGATGTTCGGCTCGCTCTACGTGTCGCAGTTCAACCGTTCGAGCCGGCTGTGGCAGGTGATCCTGCAGGCGGAGCCTTCGTACCGGCTGCGGCCCGAGGATCTCGACCAGATCTTCGTGCGCAACAAGACCGGCGACATGGTGCCGCTCAAGGCGGTCGTCACCACGAAATACGTGACCGGCCCCGATCTCGTCACGCGCTTCAACAATTTCCCCGCCGTCAAGATCACGGCGAACGCCGCGCCGGGATACAGCTCGGGGCAGGTGCTCTCGACGCTCGAGGCGGTTTCCGACGAGGTGTTGCCGCAGGGCTACGGCGTCGGGTGGAGCGGCGAGGCCTACGAAGCGAGGCAGGCGGGCAACACCGCGGTGCTCGTGTTCGCGTTCGGGCTCGTGATGGTGTTCCTGATTCTCGCCGCGCAGTACGAGAAGTGGAGTCTGCCTGTCGGTGTCCTGTTGGCGGTGCCGTTCGCGCTCTTTGGCGCGCTGCTCGCGATCATGCTGCGCGGTCTCGAAAACGACGTCTACTTCCAGATCGGCCTGACGATGCTGGTGGCCCTCGCGGCGAAGAACGCGATCCTGATCTTCGAGTTTGCCGTGCTGAACCGGGAGGCCGGGCAATCGGTGTACGAATCGGCGGTGACCGCCGCGACCGAGCGCCTGCGTCCGATCGTGATGACCTCGCTCGCGTTCATTCTCGGCTGCGTGCCGCTCGCCATCGCGACGGGCGCATCGGCGAACAGCCGCCATTCGATCGGCACCGGCGTGATCGGCGGCATGCTCGGCGCGACCGTCATCGCGGTATTCTTCATCCCGATGTTCTTCTACGTGCTCGAAACGATGTCGGAGAAATCGGGCGGCGACAAGAAGACGCCCGGCGGGGCGGGCGGGCCGCCGGCGGCTGGGGGACCGAAAGAGGGACCGAAGCCCGGACCGAGGGAAGGCGGCGCGGGCCCCGTTGGCGCGGGTTCGGGCGGCACGGCGGCCACGCCGTCGGCCAGGCGCGAGGACGAGTGACATGCGCGCACCGGCTCTCACGCTCCTCGCGCTCGCTTCGCTCCTCGCGCTCAACGGCTGCCTGCTCGGGCCGAACTACGAGCGCCCCGCGATCGACACGCCCGCCACGTTCCGCTTCGCGCAGGACGACGCGAAGGAAATCGTCGATACGGTGTGGTGGGAGCAGTTCCACGACCCCGGGCTCAACGAGCTGATCAGCATCGCGCTCGCCGAGAACAAGGACGTGAAGATTGCGGCCGCGCGCGTCGAGCAGTTCCTCGGCCAGTTCCAGGTCACGCGCTCGCAGCTGTTTCCGCAGGTCGGCGCCGGCTTCGACGCCGAGCGCCAGCGCGTGCCGATCGGCTCGGCCGCGCTGCCGGCCGGCGTCGGCCCGGTGTTCAACCAGTTCTCCGCGACGCTTTCGGCGTCGTGGGAAATCGATGTCTTCGGCAAGCTCCGGCGCCAGACCGAGGCTGCGCGCGCGAGCCTGCTCGCAAGCGAAGAAGGGCGCCGCGCGACGATCCTTGCGCTCGTGACATCGGTGGCGTCGTCGTATATCGCGCTCGTGTCGTTCGACCGCCAGCTCGAGATCGCCAAGGCCACCACCGAAAGCCGTGCCGATTCGGTGAAGGTTTTCACGCTGCGCTTCAAGTATGGCGAGGTCTCGCAGATGGAGCTCGCGCAGAGCCAGTCGGAATACGAGGCCTCGCTCGCCACGATCCCGCAGATCGAGCTGCAGATCGCGCAGCAGGAAGACGCGCTCTCGATCCTGCTCGGGCGCAATCCGCAGGCGATCCCGCGCGACCGCGAACTCGACGATCTCACGATGCCCGTCGTGCCCGCGGGCCTTCCCTCGGAACTCCTCACGCGCCGGCCCGACCTGAGGCAGGCCGAGCAGAACCTGATCGCGGCGAATGCGCTGATCGGCGCGGCGCGCGCGCTGTACTTCCCGTCGATCTCGCTCACCGGGCTGTTCGGCACCGCCAGCACGCAGTTCTCGAGCCTCTTCACGGGGCCGTCGAGGGTGTGGTCGTTCGCGGGTGCGGTCACCATGCCGATCTTCACGGCGGGCAACATCAGCGGCCAGGTGAAGCAGGCCGAGGCGCAGCAGCAGGAATTTCTCCTCCAGTATCAGAAGTCGATCCAGGTGGCGTTCCAGGAAGTCGCCGATGCACTCGTCTCGGTGCAGAAGACCCGCGACGCGCTGCTCGTGCAGGGGCGCCAGGTGGATGCGCTGCGCACGTATTCGCGCCTCGCGCGGCTGCGCTACGAAGGCGGCTATACGAGCTACATCGAAGTGCTCGACGCCGAGCGCAGCCTGTTCAACGCGCAGCTGAACTACGCGCAGACGCAGGGCAACGTGTTCACGTCGATGGTGAATCTCTACAAGGCGATGGGCGGCGGCTGGGTGGGCGACGCCGAGCGCATGACCGCGGCGGTGTACGGCTCGAACGGCCCGCCCCCCGGGTCTGCCGGATCTGGCGGCTCTGGGTATTCCCAGACACAGCCTGCACAGGAGCCAAAGGCGCCGCCGGCGCCGGCGCCGTCCGGTGCGCAGGGCACGACAGGGGCGCCTCCATGAGCCGCGCGCCCCTGATCGCCTGCCATGAGTGCGACCTGTTGCAGCACGAGACGGTGCTCGCGGACGGCGGCGTCGCGCGCTGCCGGCGCTGCAATGCGGAGCTGTACCGCAGCCGGCCCGACGGCCTGAACCGGGCGCTCGCCTGGACGCTCGCGGCCATCGTGCTGTTCGCGATCGCGAACGCGTTTCCGATCGTGGGGCTCTCGGTGAACGGCGACCTCGTCCAGACGACGCTCTTCGGCGCCGCGCGCATCCTGTACCGCGACGGCATGTGGCCGCTCGCCGGCCTCGTCCTCGCGACCACCATCGTGATGCCGCTGCTGCAGATGGTGACCATGACGTATCTGCTGCTGCCATTGCGCTTCGGACGCGCGCCGCTGCATCCGGAAGTGATGTTTCGCACGCTGCGTCTCTCCGAGCCGTGGGGCATGACCGAGGTGCTGATCCTCGGCCTCCTCGTCGCGCTCGTGAAGCTCGCGCATATCGCGGGGGTCGTGCCGGGCGTCGCGCTCTGGGCGTTCGGCGCGGTGATGCTCGCGCTCGCGGCGGTCTCCTCCGCCTTCGATCCGCGCGAGTTCTGGGAGCAGGTCAGCGCGGCGCGCAGGGCCTCCGGCGCCGGCGCGAACCAGACGCACGTGAACCACGAGACGCACGCTGCGCCCATCCACGCACCGGCACCGGCATCGGCACCGGCCGCGGCACCGACGGCCGCGCGCGCGGGCCTGTTCGTCTGCCACGACTGCGGGCTGCTGTCGAAGGCGGAGCCTCACGCACACGAGGCGACGTGCCCGCGCTGCGGCGCGCAACTGCATTTTCGCAAGCCGGACAGCATCACGCGCACCTGGGCGTACCTGATCTCCGCGATCGTCCTCTATATCCCGGCCAACACGCTTCCGATGATGGATACGAGTTCGCTCTTCGGCGCGCAGCGGGACACCATCATGAGCGGCGTGGTGTATCTCTGGACTTCGGGCTCGTGGCCGCTCGCGGTGGTGGTATTCATCGCGAGCATCGCGGTGCCGATGCTCAAGATCATGGCGCTCGTGTTCCTCGTCGTGACGGCGCAGCGGCGATCGCTGTGGCTGCCCGTGTACCGCACGCGCGTCTACCGGGTGGTGGAGATCGTCGGGCGCTGGTCGATGCTCGACATCTACGTCGTCACCGTGCTCGTCGCGCTCGTGCAGTTCAACGCGCTCGCCACCATCAACGCCGGTCCCGCGGCGATCGCGTTCGGGGCCGTGGTCGTGCTGACGATGTTCGCGGCGATGTCCTTCGACCCGCGCCTGATCTGGGATCCTACCGAGAGAGACGATGGCTAGGCCACCCGACGAACCCGACTTTCCCGAAGCCGTCGCCACGCGCCGCTCGCGCTGGCGGCTGCAGCTTGTGTGGCTCGTGCCGCTCGTCGCGGTGCTGATCGGCGGCTGGCTCGCGGTGCACGCGATCCTGCAGAAAGGCCCGACCATCACCATCAGCTTCGCCACGGGCGAAGGGCTGGAAGCGGGCAAGACCAAGATCAAGTTCAAGAACGTCGACGTCGGCGTCGTCACGACGGTCGCGCTGTCGCCCGATCACAAGAGCGTGGTCGCCACCGCCGAGCTTGCGAAGGACGCGTCGAGCATGCTGGTCGAAGACACGCGCTTCTGGGTCGTGCGGCCGCGCATTTCCGGCGGCACGGTCTCGGGGCTCGGCACGCTGATCTCCGGCTCGTTCATCGGCATGGACATCGGCGCCGCGCAGGGCAAGTCGCGGCGCAGCTTCGTCGGGCTGGAAACGCCGCCGGTGTTCGCGAGCGGCGTGCCCGGGCGCGAGTTCGTGCTGAAGAGCGAGAGCATGGGCTCGCTCGATGTCGGCTCCCCCGTCTACTTCCGGCGCCTGCAGGTGGGCCAGGTGACCCGCTACGACCTCGATGCGGACGGCTCGGGCGTCACGCTGCGCGTCTTCATCAATGCACCGTACGACAAGTACGTGAAGGGCGACACGCGCTTCTGGCAGGCAAGCGGCGTGGACGTCTCGCTCGACACGAACGGCGTGAAGGTCAACACCGAGTCGCTCGTGGCGATCCTGATCGGCGGTCTCGCGTTCCAGAGTCCGCCCGATTCGATGGACGTGGCCGAGGCCGGGCCGAACACCGAGTTCCGGCTCTTCAACGACCGCACCGAGGCGATGAAGCGGCACGACCGCATCGTCGATACCTACGTGTTCAATTTCAAGGAATCGGTGCGCGGGTTGACTGTGGGCGCGCCGGTCGACTTCCGCGGCATCGTGGTGGGCGAGGTCGCGGCGATCTATACGCGCTTCGACCGGGTGAACAAGGAGTTCAGCATTCCCGTGGAAGTGCGCTTCTATCCGGAGCGCTTCACGTCGCGCTTCGAGTCGGGCAAGCAGGGCGGCCGGCTCACGACAGACCGCCGCGAGCTTGCGGACTGGCTGACCGCGCGCGGCCTGCGCGGGCAGCTGAGAACGGCGAACCTGCTGACGGGCCAGCTCTACATCGCGCTCGATTTCTTCCCGAACGCGCCGAAGGCGAGCATGGACTGGAACACGAGCCCGCCCGAGCTGCCGACGGTGCCGGGCGGACTGCAATCGCTGCAGGAGGCGGTGACGAGCGTCGTCGCGAAACTCAACAGGATACCGTTCGAGGGAATCGGCAAGGACCTGCGCCAGACGCTCCAGAATGCCGACGCGCTCTTGAAGACGCTTGACCGGGTCGTCGCGCCCGAGGCCCGCGCGACGCTGATCGCGGCACGCACCGCGCTCGACTCGGCGAGCAACGCGATGCAGCCGAACTCGGCGCTCGCGCAGACCACGGTGGACACGATGCGGGAAATGTCGCGCATGGCGGCGTCCTTCCGCGCGCTCGCCGACTATCTCGAGCGCCATCCCGAGGCGCTCATTCGCGGCAAGCCGGAGGATAAACAGTGATGCGCTCCTTCCTGTTGGCAGCCGCGGCGGCCACGCTCATGAGCGGATGCGCGAGCACGCCGCAGGCGAAGTTCTACACTCTGGGCGCGCGGCCGGCGCAGGAGAACGCCCAGACGGCGCCCGCGCGCCTGAGCATTTCGATCGACGCGGTGACCGTGCCCGAACTGGTGGACCGTCCGCAGATGGTCGTGAGAATCGACGCGACGCAGGTCAGGATCGACGAGTACGCGCGCTGGGCCGAGCCGCTGAAAAGCCAGATCACGAACGTGCTCGTGGCGGACCTCGCGCAGGCGCTGCCGGGCGCGCTCGTCACGGGCTACGGGCAGTGGGCAGGCGAGGCGCAGTCGTACCACCTGCAGGTCGACGTGCAGAGCTTCGAATCGGCGGCCGACACGGCGACCATCGGGGCGGTCTGGACCGTGCGCTCGCCGAAGAAGGGCTCGGCGGTGAGCGGGCGCACCGTCGTGCATGAACCCGTGAGCGGGCAGGGCTACGACGCGCTCGTCGACGCCCACAGCCGCGCGCTCGCGATCATCAGCCGCGACATCGCCGCCGCCATCCGCGCGGGGCTCGTGCAGTAGACCCGGGCACGCGCCGGATCAGCGCGTGCGATGCGCCCGGTGCGGCTGACGCTCGCCGAGCGAATCATAGATGGGCGGACAGCGCAGCATGATGGGCACGACCATCGCCGTGAAGCAGGCGGCGAGCATCGGCAGCAGCTGGGTGAAGCCGCCCGTCATCTCCGTGACGAGGACGATGCCCGTCACCGGCGCGCGCACGACCGCCGTGAAGAACGCCGCCATTCCGACGACGGCGAACGCCGACGGCTCGGCGCCGAGACCCGGCAGCCAGTGCGCGCAGGCCCGGCCGAAGACGAGGCCCGTCTGCGCGCCGAGCACGAGCATCGGCGCGAAGAGTCCGCCGGGCGTACCCGCCGCATACGACACGGCGCCGAGGCCGAAACGCACCACGAATACCAGCGCGATGCCGGCCACGGCGCCGCCGCCGGCGAGCGCGCGCTGCGTGAGCGGGTCGCCGCCGCCCGCGAGGTCCGGCGCGAACCAGGCGAGCAGGCCGACCGCCACGCCGACCAGCGCCGCGCGCACCTCCGCCGGCCAGCGCGCGAGACGGTCGGCGGCAGAGAGGCTCCAGAGGATCGCGCGGCAATAGGCGACGCCGAGCAGCCCGGCAAGCGCGCCGAGCAAGAGGTGCGCCGGCAGCGTGGCGAAGCCCGGGAACGGGTGCATCGCGACTTCGAAGTCGGGGACGTCGCCGTGCATCAGCCGCGCGACCGCGATGGCGCCGGCCGAAGCGCCGAGCGCGGCGACGGCGGTGCGCGTCTCGAAGCGCCTCACGAGTTCCTCGAGCACGAACACCGCGCCCGCGATCGGCGCGTTGAACGCCGTGGCGAGGCCCGCGCCGGCACCGGCCGCGAGCAGAACGCGGCAGTCTTCGGCGTTGCGCCGCAGCAGCATGCCGAGCCCGTGCGCAATCGATGCGCCCATCTGCACGGTCGGCCCTTCACGGCCGAGCGCGAGCCCCGCGCCGATGGCGAGCACGCCGCCGATGAACTTCACGGGAATCAGCACGAGCGGCGCGGGCGGCAGGTCTCCGTGCAGCACGCTCTCGACGTGCGGGATGCCGCTGCCGCTCGCCTCGGGCGCGAAGCGCCTGACGAGCCACGCGGCAAGCGCGGTGCACGCGGCCGCGGCGACGATCACGAGCACGAAGCCGGTCACGTGCTGCGTGTGCCCCCATGCGATGAACGCGTGGCGCAATCCGTCCGCGCGTTCGAGCGAAAGCCGGAAGAGCGTGCCGATCGCACCGGCAGCCGCTCCGACGACGAGCGAAACGGCCGCGAGCGCGACGAGGCCGCGGTGCGGCTCTTCGACTTCGGTGCTGTTCATGATCTGCGCACGTCCGGTTTGAAGGCTTCGTGCCACGCACTGCATCCGCACGAAGCGGCAGCGGCGCGGCCTGTCGCGCGCGTGTCGGGGCGGTCTACGACGGCGTGCACGCGCCGAACAGCACGAACACATCCTCGCGGTTGACGAGCGTCGTGGACATGGTGCCGGTCTTGGTGTCGAGGGCGATGCTCCAGCCGTAGCCGAGCTCCGTGCCCTGCATGATCAGCTGGCCGTCGGACGGCTCCATGTAGCGGATCGGGGTCGAGCGCTGTGAGCTGGTCACCGTTTTTTTCGCGAAGTCGATGCGCACGAACTGCGGCGCGCCGAGGATCGCGGGCAGCGTGCGGAAGCACACCTCGCCGATGTCGCAGAAATGCGCATCGACGGTTGCGCACAGGAGCGGCTTGCTGCCGTCGAAGTCCGCGCCGAGCACCCACGAGGGCGACGAGCACACAGCGATCGCGAGGGCGGCTGCCCTCAGTGTCTTCAACATGGCTGCTCCTTCTGCCTGTCCCGGCCGCCGATGCCGCGCGGCGTCCGGCTGGTGTCCTGGTGTCTATTCGACCGTGTAGCCGCGGCCGGTCATGCAGGCGCCCACCGCGCGGTTGTAGGTCGAAAGCTCGCTCGACGCCTGCCCCTGCATGCCCTGCTGCTGCATCTCGGCCTGTTGCTGCTCCCGGCGCATGCGCATGCCGGAGCCCATCGTGCCGACGAGCGCGCCGATCCCCGCGCCTTCGCCCCAGTGGCCGCCGGCGGCGCCGCCGATGAGCGTGCCGAACAGCGCGCCGCCGCCCGCGCCGCGAAAGAGCCTGCCACGCTGCTGCTCGGGCGGCGGGCTGCTCGCCATGCGCTGCGCGAGCGCGACGGGATCGACGCCGGTGGTCTGCTGCGCCCACGAGCGGCATTCGGCGGTATCGGTCTGCTGGCGCTCCGGACTCTGCCCGCGAGCGGGGTAGATGATCGGCTGTTGCGCCGCTGCGGCACATGCCAGCGACGAGATCGCGAGGCCGCTCAGAAGTCGAACGATTCGTTGCATGGCTCGGTGTCCCATGAAATCCCCGCGACCGCTTGGTCCGCGATATCCGGGCTGCGGTTCGAATGACGTGACCGGTCCATCACGGCCTCGCGGCGGATGAACTGAACGGATTATTGGTGCGCGCGAGCCGCAAGGCTATTGGACCTTGGTCCAATAGGGCCGGGCGGGCCAGCGGGGGCGGATGGGACGGACGGGGAGGACGGGCGGCCGCGAGCGCCGGGTGCCGCGCGCGCACGCAAACGTCCTACGGATGGTCCTGCGCCCGTGCCGCGCTAGTCCTGTGCCTCGCCGGACCCGCCGCCCGCCGCGTGCAGCGACACGAGGCGCGCCAGCACGATGGCCGGATACAGCTGGCCGATCAGCGCTTCGAGAATCGCAAGCGATCTCGCCGCGGGCGCGAGCGGCGTGACGTCGCCAAAGCCGACGGTCGTGAGCGTGACGAAACTGAAGTAGATCCACGTCGCGTGGTCGGCCGGACGGTTCGCGTGCTCATCCATGCCGGTGAACGCCTCGCCGATGCGAACGCTGACGAGCTCGTACGCCTCGGCCCACACCACGCCGATCAGGATGTAGAGCGCGACGGCGCCGAGGATGCGGTCGAATGTCACCGTGCCGCCGCTGAACACCTTGATGCCGATGACCGCCCCGAGTATGCCCAGCGAGACGAGCGCCGTTTCGTCCGTGACGCCGGGCATCGCGCCCTCGGGCACGAGCCATGCCAGCCAGCGCACGACGATCGCGACGGCCGCGACCGCGGTAATCACCGCGAACTGCATGCGGCGGTCCGACACGGCCGCGACGCCCGTGAGCAGGATGAGCGTGAGCAGCACGTCGCGCAGGATCCGCGAGACGAGGCTTTCCGGCGCGAGCGAGAAGGGCATGACGAACACGTTGATCACCAGCAGGATGAGGAGCACGGCCATGCTGCCGATGCGCAGCCGCACCGAGCGATATCGCCACCATTGCGGGCTTTTCATTGCGGGCTCCTCGCCGAGCGGACGGCTGCTGCGCCGTTCTCAATGTAGGCGAGTTCGATGAAGTAGCAACCCCGGCGTCGGAGGCAACGCGTCGCCGGCCGCCGGCGGGAGGGCCGGCGCTCAGGCGCCGGGGCGCTCCGCCGGCTTGAAAATTCCGGCGCCCTGACGGAAACTCGCGTGCTGGCGGGGCTGCGCGCATGCGTCCCGTGGTTCTGGCCGACCTCGTTTCGCCGCTTCGGCCGATGCCGCACATGAAACGCCGAAACGCGCCCGAATTCATCACACCTCATCTGGAGCACGCATGTCTACTGCGGGTCTTTTCCTCACCGCCAGCGGAGTCGGTCTGGCGGTTGCCGCGCCCGTCGGTCCGATGGGCATGCTGTGCATCCGGCGCACGCTTACCGAGGGCCCGCGAGCGGGCCTCTCGATCGGCTTCGGGATCGCGTGCGGAGATGCCATCTACGGGCTCGTGGCCGCGTTGGGCATGGTGAGCGTCTCGCGGTTCATGCTGGCCTACGACAAGCCGCTGCATCTCGTCGCGGGCCTCTTTCTGCTTTATCTCGGCATCCGCACGTTCATGCACAAGCCCGCGGACGACGCCGCGAACGCGGCACCCGCTCCCGCCGGCATGGGGCGCGCCTTCGCCAGTTCGCTGCTGCTCACGCTCACCAACCCTCAGACGATCATCATGTTCGCCGCGCTCTTCGCGACGCTTGCGCCGCGCGGGGCGTTCTCGCCGGGCGTCGCTTTGACGACGGTGCTCGGCGTGTTCTGCGGGTCGATTGCGTGGTGGTGTTTTCTCGTGACGGTGGTGTCGGGCGCGCGCCATGCGCTCGGCGTCAGGGTGCGCCGGCTGATCGACCGCGCCGCGGGGCTCGCGCTGGCCGGATTCGGCGTCGCGGAGATCCGGCGTTCGGTCTGACGCGCGCGGGACCCGCAAGCGGCCCGGAAGCACGCGCAGAAGGGGGCCCGGAAGCGCCCCGGAGGCGGGTCGGAAAGCGGCTCAGAAATCGGCTCAGAAGCCCACGCGCCGTGAATAGCCCGTCAGTTCGAGATAGCCGCGCCCGGCCGTTCGCGCGCCCTGCCGCGCGGTGACGGCGCCTTCCCAGTAGATCGCGCCGGTGCTCGCGCGGCTGTCGAGTTCCTGGTCGTCCATGAGGGGCATCAGGTCGAGCGTGACTTCGCCCGCGCGCAGCTGCATCGCAACCGGATAGTCGATGCCGGTGCGCGGTGAGCGCCAGCGGCGCAATGCGCTGAAGCTCACGTCCGACGGCGCCAGTGCGGCGACGCTCCCGTCCGCGCGTCTCAATGCGCCGCCCGCCCAGAACTTGCCGCCGGTCTTGTCGCGCATCTGGAAGGCCATGAGCGCGCTGCCGTCGTCGAGATTGATGCCCGCCCAGTCCCAGCCGAGCGCCTCTTCGGCCAGATATTCGGACGACCATTCGTGATCGAGCCACGCGTCGCCGCTCACGCGCTCGGCCTTCCCCTGCCGCATGACCGTGCCGCTCACCTTCAGGTGCGGCGAGCTGTAGTAGTAGCTTGCCTGCGCGGGGCGGGGACCTTTCGAGCTGTAGCCCTGATCGCCCTGGACGAGCGGCGGCTGCGTTGTTTCGAGGACCAGCTGCAACGTGAAATCGCGTGCTTCGATCGTCGTCCGGTAGCGGTCCCCGGGCGTGCGCATGATGAACCACTTGCCGATGTGGACGTCGGTGTCGCCGTCGGCCGCCGTGGCGAGACCGAAGCCGCTGCGCGCCGAGCGCTCGTCGTGCTGCAGCTTGCCGAGCGCGGGATCGGAGATCGCGGCGTGAGCGAAGAGCAGCTCCCGGGGCGCGAAACGGCTGGGATTGCGCTGATCGAGCGGCGGGCGCGAGCGGAAGAACGTCACCTGAAAGCCGAGCGGCGCGCCCGATGCGGTGCGCAGCCAGCCGGTCACGTACCACCATTCGGTGCGAAATTCCGCGTGCGAGCCGTAGTCGCGCGGAAACGCCAGCGCATGGCCCGGCACCACGGCGGGGTAGACGGGCATGTCCTTCTGCTGTTCGTGGCGCTGCTCGGCGCGCGCAGCCACGAGCCACGCGCCGAGCAGCACGGCGAGCAGCGCAGCGAAGAGAAGCGGTGCGTGCCGTCTCACCAGTCCTCCCGCACCGCGTGTATCGCGCCCGCCGACATCGCCCGCCGCCCGCTCGCGAGCGCGGTCAGCGACGCCGCCGCGATGAGCGCGAGCGCCAGCGCCGCGAGAAGCCGCCAGGGCATGCTGAGGTCCATGGTCCAGTGAAACGACTGCGGGTTGACCACGTGGACCAGGATCAGCGCGATCGCCCAGCCGAGCACGCAGCCCGCCACGACGCCGAGCGAGGCGAGGAGCGCGCCTTCGAGCGCCAGCATCGCGCCGATCTGCGAGCGCGTCACGCCCACGTGCCGCAGCACGCCGAACTCGCGCGAGCGGGCGAGCGCCTGCGCGCTGAAGCTCGCGGCGATTCCGAACAGGCCGATCGCGATGGCGACCGCCTCCAGCAAATAGGTCACGGCGAAGCTGCGGTCGAACGCGCGCAGCCCCGCTTCGCGCATCGCGCCGGGCGTCGTGATGTCGAGGTGTCCGGCGCGTTGCGCGAGGCGCTCTCGCAGGCGCTCTGCGACAGCCTCGGTGGTGGCGCCCGGCGCGAGCCACAGGGCGGCGTCGGTAATGCGCGAGTCGCCGCTTGCGCGCTGGTAGTCGTCCAGATCGATCACGACCGCGCCGTTCTGGCGGACATAGTCGCGCCAGACGCCCGCCACCGTGAACGCGACCTGGCGCCCCGCGATCGGCAGCATCACGCGCTCGCCGGTGCGCATGCCGTAGAGGTCCGTCATCGCCTCGCTGACCCAGACGGGCGGCGGCTCGCCCGCACGCGGCTCGACGGGCGGGCCGGTGAGCGCGAGACGCGCCTCGGGATGCCGCTTGTCGATGGGCCGCGCGATCAGCGCCACCGCAGGCCGGCGCGGATTCAGCAGGATCTGGTTCGCGCGCGCGAACTCGACCCGGGCGACGCCGGGCGTCGCGGCGATCGCGGCGCGCTCGGCGTCGGGGAAAAAGCCGGTGTCGCCGGTGTCGGAGGTGCGCAGGTAGAGCTGCGCGGGCAGCACGGCGTTCAGCCAGCGGTCGACGGAATCGCGAAAGCTCGCGACCATGATCGCCATCGCCGCCATCAGGCTGAAGCTCGCGAGAATGCCGGCAAGCCCGATCGACGCGCGCCCCGGCGCCCCGGCGAGCTGCGCGAACGCGAGGTGGGGCACGGCGTGGCGCACGCTCGGCAGGATCGCGAAGGTCCAGTGGGCGAGGCGCGGCATCAGCAGGATCGCGCCGACTAGCAGCAGGGCGACCGACACGTAGCCGAAAACCGGCAGTCCCGCGACCGGCTTCGCCTGCGTCAGCGCAGCGCCCGCCACGATGATGCCGAGCGCGGGCCACGGCGTGGAGAGGCGGCGCAATACGGTTTCCTCGTCGCCGGCCTTGAGCGCCTGCGCGGGCCGCGCGCGCGCTGCTTCCCACGCGGGCGCAAGGCTGCCGGCAAGCGACGCCGCAATGCCGAGCGCGGCAAAGCCGAGCGCGCTCGCCACGCTCGCGTGCAGCGTCGGGCGCACGCCCGGGAAATAGCCGCCGCCCAGGTCGCCGCCCCAGTAGCGCAGCACCGCCGCCGCGAGGCCGAGCCCGAGCACGATGCCGAGCACGGCGCCCGCGAGCCCCTGCGCGGCGCCTTCGGCAAGCAGCATGCGCGAGAGGCCGCCGCGCGTCATGCCGAGCGCGCGCAGCAGCGCAAGCTGCGTGCGCCGCCGGATCACCGAGAGCGCCTGCGTCGAAAACACCAGGAACGCGCCGGTGAAGAGCGCCACGAGCGCGAGCACGTCCAGATTCACGCGATACGCCCGCGAGAGGGTCGCCGTGACGCGCAGCTTGTCCTCGGGTGCGAACGCCGCGACGCCCGCGGGCAAAAGCGGCGGCAGCGTGCGGCGAAACGCGTTCGCATCGACGCCCGGCGCGAGCTTCAGGTCGATGCGCTGGATGAGGCCGATCCGGCCGAAGCGCCATTGCGCCGCGCCGATGTCCATCACCGCGAAGCGCAGCCCCTCGCCCGCGGCGGGCAACGAACCCGCCACGCGCAGCGCGACGGTGTCGAGGCCGGTCTGCACGGTGAGCGTGTCGCCGGGTTTGAGCCCGAGCCAGGCGAGCGCGGCCGGGGAGAGAAACACGGCCGACGGATCGAACAGGTCGAGGCGCTGCGGCTCGCCGTCAGCCTCTTTCGCGGCCGGCTGGCCGACGAGCCCGGGATTCACCGCGACCGCGCGAAACGCGTCGATGCCGAAGAGCCGCAGCGCTTCCTGCTGCCCCGGCAGGCGCGCCTCGACCTCGACGACGGGGCTCGCCTCGGCCACCTGCGGAAGGCTCGCGATGCGCGCGTAGACCGTTTCGTCGAAACCCGTGCGCGGGCCGCGGATCTCCAGGTCGGCGGCGCCCATCAGCGAGCGCGTCGCCTGCGAGAACTCGGCGAGCGCCGCATGGTTGATCAGGTGCACCGCGTAGCCCATCGCCACGCCGATCGCGATCGCGATCACGCTGAGCGCGACGCGCCCGGGATGCGCGCGCAGTTCGCCCGCGAGCAGGGTCTTCAGGAGCGCGGAGACGAGGCGCATCGCTCAGGCCTCGGAGCGGGTGGGGTGCGTCGGGAGCGTCGATTGTGCCGGTTGTGACGGTTGCGTCGCCTGGGGAGCGTGAAAGGGTGCGAGGCCCTCGGCCGTGAGCAGCAGGATGCGGTCGGCGGTGGCGGCCGCGAGCGCCGAATGCGTCACGATCAGGCCCGCGGTGCCCGCGGCGGCGCCCGCCTTGACCCGCTCGCGCAGGAGGCGCAGCACTTGCTGCGCCGTGTCCGGATCGAGATTGCCGGTGGGCTCGTCGGCGAGTATCAGGCGCGGCGCGTGCACGAGCGCGCGGGCGATCGCCACGCGCTGGGTCTCGCCGCCCGAAAGCTCGCGCGGCAGGCTGTCGTGACGCGTTTCCATGCCAAGCTCGGCGAGCATCGCCACCGCGCGCGAATGCGCGTCGCGCCGGCTCGCGCCGTTCAGAAGGAGCGGCAGCGCGACGTTCTGCGCGACCGTCAGATACGGCAGCACGTGAAACGCCTGGAATACGAAGCCCATCGAGCGGCGCCGCAGCAGGGTGGCCGCTTCGTCGTCGAGCGTGCACATATCCTCGCCCGCGACCACGACGCGGCCGCTGTCGGGCTTGTCGAGGCCCGCGATCAGGTTGAGCAGCGTCGACTTGCCGACCCCCGATTCGCCCATCACGGCGACGTATTCGCCGGCGCGCACCGTGAGACTGACCGAGCGCAGCACGGTGCGGCCGTGCGTGCCGCCGTGGGCCTTCGTGATCGACTCGACTGCCAGCACGTTCGTTCCGTCCGGTGGTTGCATATGGGGAGCACGGTCGCGAGGAGGAGAGGGCGATGTCCATTCTAGTCGCGGTTGCGGCGCCGCGCCCGAGGTCTTCCGAACGGAACGCGACTGTGCCGTGCCATTTTCGACCCCACGCAGGTCTCGCCACTGCTCGAACGGACAAAACGACGCAGCCGCTTCACAATAGGTGTTCAACTCAGGGTCATCCACCCCGGGTATTCAACCCAGCCGAGCGCACACCGCCGCCATGTTGCCCGCCGAATTCCGCCACGGCACCCGCGATCCCGCCGACGGCGCCTGCGCCGAATCTGGCGCCGACCCGATCGGCGCGGCGCAGGCGAGTTTCAGCTCGCTGTCGACCTACGCCCTGACGCTGCACTCCGCAAGCGCGCACGGCGAAAACGTGCGGCTGCGCTATGCGTTTCGCAAGCCGGGGTTCGTGCGCATGGATTTCATCGAGCCGCACGGGGGCGCGACGCTCATCTACAGTCCGCTGACGAAGGCCTCCCGGGTCTGGCCGCGCGGCTATCCTCGCTTTCCGTCGCTCGAACTCGACGCGGACAATCCGCTGATCCGCGGTCCGCACGGGCATCGCGTGGACGAATCCGATCTCGGCGCGCTGCTGCACAACATCCGCGCGCTGCAGGCGGGCGGCAGCACGTGCGTCGGCGGCGAGGAACGCGTCGGCACGCGCCGGACGACGCAGGTGGTGGTTGAGGGCGCGCCGGGGCGCACGGTGGCGCGCGTGCATCGCTATCTGCTGTGGCTGGATGCGGCGAGCGCGCTGCCGCTCAGGGTGGTGAGCGAGTCCGTGCTCGGCGAGCCGATCGATACGGTGGTCATGGACGACCTGTGTGTCGACGTGGCGCTGCCGCCGGATTTCTTCGGCTGATTGCTTCAGCCGGAATACGTGGGCAGCCTCCGGCAATGGTCACCGCGACTTTCCGCTTCTACGAGGAACTGAACGATTTCCTGCCGCCCGCGCTGCGCCGGCGCGACTTCGAGCGCACCTGCGCGCGCGCCGCGACGGCCAAGCACATGATCGAGGCGCTCGGCGTGCCGCACACGGAAGTCGAGCTGATCCTGATCAACGGGGAATCGTCGGGCTTCGGGCGGATTCTTTGCGACGGCGACCGCGTCGCGGTGTATCCGGTCTTCGAGGCGCTCGACGTCGCGCCGTTGCTGCGCGTGCGTGAGCGGCCGCTGCGCGTGACGCGCTTCGTCGCGGACGTGCATCTCGGCGCGCTCGCGCACCTGCTGCGCATGACGGGCTTCGACACGCTCTACGACCCCGGCTTCGAGGACAGCGTGATCGCCGGCATCGCCGCGCGCGAGCACCGCATCGTCCTCACGCGCGACTGCGAACTGCTCAAGCGCCGCGACATCACGCACGGATGTTTTGTGCACGCACTGAAGGGCGAGGCGCAGCTTCGCGAGATTTTCGAGCGGCTCGACCTCGCGCGCAGCGCGCGGCCCTTCACGCTGTGCCCGCACTGCAACGCGCCGGTGCGCGTCATCGACAGGGCCCTCGCCAGGCCGCGCGTGCCCGCGTGCGTGTACGAGGGCTACGAACGATTTACCACCTGCGACGCCTGCGGCCGCATCTTCTGGGAGGGCTGGCACCGCGAGCGCCTCTTCGCCATGCTCGAAGGGCGTCTGCCGGGCTGATTGCACGGTGATCCGCACGATCATTCGGGCCGCGCACGCGTACAATCAAGCATCGTCTGCATCGCTTCGACAGACTTCCCCCATGAGCCGCCTGCCGCGCCGCCGAATGCTTGTCGCGTCCGCCGTGGCCGCACTCGGCACGCTAGGCACGCTCGCCGCGCACAAGGTCACCATCGCCCTCGTCATGAAATCGCTCGACGACCCGTTCGTGATCGCGATGGTGGAGGGCGCGAAAAACTATCAGCGGCACTACGCGTCACAGCTCGACCTGACGACGCGCGGCACCGCGAGGGAAACCGACATCGACGGCCAGATCCGCCTGGTCGAGGAACTGATCGACGCCCGCACGAACGCCATCGTGATCGCGCCCGCCGATTCCACTGCGCTCATGCCCGCGGCCGCGAAGGCGATCGGCGCGGGCATTGTCGTGATCGCGATCGACAATCCGTTCGACGCCGCCGCCGAAGAGGCCGCGGACGTCTCGATTCCGTTTGTCGGGCCGGACAGCCGCAAGGGCGCGCGGCTCGTCGGCGCGTATCTCGGCAAGCGGCTCAGGCCGGGCGACGAAGTCGGGATCATCGAGGGCACGCAAGGCGGCCACAATGCGCAGGAGCGCACCGCGGGCTTCAGGCTGGCGATGGACGCGGCGGGCGCGAGGGTCGTCGCCGTGAGCGCGAGCGACTGGAGCGCGGGGCGCGGCCGCGTCGCGGCGCTTGCGATGCTCGGCGAGCATCCGCGCCTGCGCGCGCTGCTCTGCGGCAACGACAACCTCGCGATGGGCGCGGTCGAGGCGATCCGCGCGTCGGGCAAAACGGACAAGGTGTACGTGACGGGCTACAACAACATCGAGGAGATCGACCCGATGATCCGCGACGGCCGCGTGCTGGCCACGGTCGAGCAGTTCGCGGCGAAGCAGGCGGTGTTCGGCATCGACGTGGCGCTAAAGGCGCTCGCGGAGAACCGCAGGCAGGAGGACCTGTCGCAGTTCATCGAAACGCCGGTTCAGCTCGTCACGAAGGAAACATCGAAGACGCTGCGCATGGGCGCAGTGCAGGCGTGACATGAGCGTGGCGGCATGCCGCCGCCACGTATGCGATGCGAAAAGTTCGTGCGCAAAAAAATGGCGCCCCGGCGTCAGCGCGGCGACGACCAGCCCTTGTAGTTGCCGATGTTCTCGCGCGTGATGAGCGTCGAAGGCATCAGGATCATCGGGTTGGCGGGCTTCTTGCCGTTCATGATCTCGTAGCCGACGCTCACGGCGGTCTGCGCCATCGTCCACGGGTCCTGGCTCGCGGACGCCTGAATCAGCGTGTCGCTCTTGAGCGCCGTTTCGATGTCCGGCGCGCCGTCCACCGACGTGATCACGATGTCCTTGCGATGCAGCTGCTTGGCCGCGAGGTCGCTTCCCACGGCCTGCGGATCATTGATCGCGAAGAGCCCGTCGATCTTCGGGAAACGCGTGAGATAGCCCTGCATCGCGTTCATGCCGCCTTCGCGCGAGCCCTTCGCGTCCTGGTCGTCGGAGAGGATCTTGATGCCCGGCTCCTTCGCGAACACGGACTTGCAGCCCTTCACGCGATCGACCACGGCGGAGACGGGCGGCCCGTTCTCGATGATCACGTTGCCCTTGCCCTTCAGCTTCTTCGCGATGAAGTCGCAGGAGAGCTCGCCCGCCTGCACGTTGTTCGTCTGCACGGTCGCGTCGGCGCCCGCCGCGGCCACGTCCACCGCGATCACGACGATGCCCGCCGCGCGCGCCTTCTTCACGGCCGGCTCGATCGCCTTCGGGTCGGCGGCGTTGAGCAGGATCAGGTCGACGTGGGCGGAGATGAAGTTGTCGATCTGGGTGAACTGCTTGTTCATGTCGTAGTCGGCGGAGACCGCCGTCACCTTGACGCCCGGGTTGATCTGCTTCGCCTTCGCCTCGGCACCCTTCGTGATGGTCACGAAGTACGGGTTGCCGAGCGAGCCGACCGTGATGCCGATCGCCTTGAGCGGCTTGTCGGCGGCTTGCGCGGCACCGGACGCGACAGTGAGGCCCACGGCCAGCGCGACGCCGGCGGCAACGATTTTTTGCTTGAACATGTTATGTGTCTCCAGTGTGGTCCGAGAGGTATGACGCGTGCGAGCGGGGAGCAAGCGGACCTGCACGCTCCCGTGCGCATCGGTGAAAGAGGTTGCTTCAGGTGCGGGCGGAGCCGCGCTGGCGGTAGCGGTCGAGCGCCACGGCGCCGATGATCACGAGCCCCTTGATGATGTATTGCCAGATGTCGGACACGCCGAGCAGCACGAGGCCGTTGGTCAGCACCGCGATGATGAGCGCGCCGATCAGCGTGCCGACGATCGAGCCCACGCCGCCCACGAAGCTCGTGCCGCCGAGAATGACCGCGGCGATGGCGTCGAGTTCGTACGACTGGCCGAGCTGCAGGCCGTTCGCCGCGTAGAGCCGGGCAGCCGACATCACCGCGCCGAGCCCGGCGAGCACGCCCGATGCCGCGTAGACGAAGAGCTGGATGCCCCACACCTTGATGCCCGAGAGGCGCGCCGCTTCCGGGTTGCCACCGACCGAGTAGATCCGCAGGCCGAGCACGGTGCGCCGAAGGATGAACCACGAGAGCACCACCACCGCGATCGCGATGATCACGAGCCACGGCACGCCGAAGAGCGTGTCGTTGCCGATGAAGGCGAAGGGCAGTTGCGGGTTGAAGATGGTCGTGTCGTTGCCGATCAGCCGCGCGATGCCGCGCACCGCGGTCAGGGAGCCTAACGTGACGATGAAGGGCGGCAGTTTCAGGAGCGCGATCAGCGCGCCGTTGACGAGGCCGAAGCCGAGCCCGACGAGGAGCGCCGCCGGAATGCCGAGGTAGCCCCAGCCGGGAATGTTCGACGTGATGAGCGCGACCACCGCCGCCGCGGACAGGATCGAGCCGACCGACAGGTCGATGCCGCCAGTCAGAATGACGAAGGTCATGCCGGCCGCGAGCACGACGTTGATGGACGCCTGCTGCGTGACGATCGAAATGTTCTGCAGGCTGAAGAAGCCCTCCGTCACCACGCCGAAGCCGATGCACAGCAGGATCAGCACGGGCAGCATGCCCGCCGTGCGCATCAGCGTCTGCATGCGTTCCTTGTGCTCGATGCGCGACTGCCGCTGCGACTGGCTCTGCGCGTTCGCCGCTACGGCGTCGGTGTTCGGCTGCTTGATGGGGTTGCTCATGTCGTCCTCCTGAAATGCGTATCTGTGTCTCGTATCTGCGTCTTGTTGCGGGCTCACGCGGCGAGCGCGGGCCGCGAGCCGGTTGCCAGCTCGATGATGGCTTCCTGTTCGATGGGCTTGCCGGTGTATCCGCCGAGCTCGCCCGCAATCTCGCCTTCGCGCATGACGAGCACGCGGTCGGCCACGCCGATGATCTCGGGCAGTTCGCTCGAAATCACGATGATGCCCACACCGGTGCGCGCGAGCTCGTTGATGATCCGGTAGATCTCGGACTTCGCGCCGATGTCGACGCCGCGCGTCGGCTCGTCGAGAATCAGCACGCGCGGCTGCGTTTCCAGGAGGCGCGAGAGCAGCACCTTCTGCTGGTTGCCGCCGGAGAGCGCCCCCGCGTTCACCCGCGCGTTCGGCACGCGGATGGAGAGCGAGGCGATCGCGTCGCGTGCGCGGGACGCGCCCCGGGCGAGGTCGAGCACGCCCATGCGCGCGTCGCGGCTGCACACGGCCACGTTGATGTTGTCGCGCACGCTCATGTCGAGAAAGAGCCCCTGGCCCTTGCGGTCTTCGGTGAGATAGACGAGGCCGGCGTCGATTGCGTCGCGCGGCGTGCGCACGTTGAGCGGCTTGCCGTCCATCGACACCTCGCCGCGCACGCGCGGCTCCGCGCCGAAGATGAGGCGCGCGAACTCGGTGCGCCCCGCGCCCACCAGCCCGGCGATGCCGAGCACCTCGCCCGCGTGCAGATCGAGGCTGCAGCCGCGCACGCGGCCTTCGTCGGCGATGTCGCGGGCCTGCAGGACCACCTTGCCGGGATCGTAGGGCGCGTGCTCCTTCTTGTAGAAGCCTGAAATGTCGCGGCCCACCATCATGCGCACGAGGCTTTCCGCCGACAGTTCGTCGCGCGTGAGCGTGCCGACGTACGAGCCGTCGCGCAGCACGGAGACGCGGTCGGAAAGCTCGTAGATCTCCGCCATGCGGTGGCTGATGTAGATGATCGCGATGCCTTCGGCGCGCAGCGTGCGGATCAGCTCGAACAGGCGGTCCGTCTCGCGCGAGGAGAGCGGGGTGGTCGGCTCGTCCATCACGAGGATGCGGGCGCGGGCATGCACGGCCCGCGCGATCTCGACGAGCTGCTGCTCCGCGATCGACAGGTCGCCCACGAGCGTATGCGGCTTGAACGATGCGCCGAGGCGCTTGAGCACATCCTCGCAGCCGCGCTCCATGCCCGCGCGGTCGACGAGCCCGAGCAGGCCGCCCTTTTTCAGTTCGCGCCCGGCGTGGATGTTTTCCGCCACCGACAGATTGGGCGCGAGGCTCAGTTCCTGGTAGATCACCGCGACGCCGAGCGCGCGGGCCGCGAGCGGACCGTCGATCACGGACACCTCGCCCTCGATCAGGATCTCGCCGCCCGGGTCCGCCTGGTAGGCGCCGGAGAGGATCTTCATCAGCGTGGACTTGCCCGCGCCGTTTTCGCCCATCAGCGAATGCACCTCGCCGGGGTAGACGGTAAGGCGCACGTTGTCGAGCGCGCGCACACCGGGAAACGTCTTGCTGATGCCGCGCATCTCGAGCAGCGCGGGCCTCGCCTCATGACTGGACATGGTTCACCTCATTCGATTGGGCACCGGCACCCTTGAGAATCCCCGCTCGCGGAGAAAAGTTGAAGTACATCGGCAGCGTGGCGGCGCCGATCGCGCCCGCGTCCGTTCCGAACGTGCCGCGCACGAGCGCCGGGACGCCGCGCGATTCCGGCGCGTTGGCCGTCATGGTCGCGTGCAGGCGTTCGATCAGTGCGTCGAGCAGCCCGGCGTCGATGTCGGCGTCGAGCACGACGACCGGCACGTCCAGCACGCACAGCATCGCGCGCAGGGCCGGGGCGAGGGCGTCGACGCAATCTTCGAGCCACTCGTCCACGGCCGGCAGACGGCGCGCGACGCAGGCTTCGAGCTCCGCGCGCGTGCCGACCGGCGCGCCCGTGTAGCGCAGGTGGCGTGCCAGAGCATTGAGCGACGCGCGCGAGAGCAGGATGTCCCACTGGCCCGCCGGCTGCGGCGCCGACGGCAGGCGGCTCGGCGGCACCGGCATCACGCCGATGTCGCCCGCATTGCCGCTCACGCCGCGCAGACAGTCGCCGTCCACCGCGATGCCGCTGCCGATCGCCGGGCCGAGGAACAGGTAGATGAAGTCGTTGCGCTGCCGCCCGCAGCCGTAGAAGAGTTCCGCGATGGCGGCCGCGTTGCCGTCGTTTTCGTTGAACACGGGCAGCGCAAGGGCGCGTCCGAGCGCGGCCGGGAAGTCCATCTCGTCCCAGGCGCGAAACGTGTCGGACGGCAGGCCGAGCTCGCGCAGCCAGCTGCCGAGATTGAACGGCTGCGCGATACCCACGCCCGCGAGCCGCTCGCGCTCGTCCCGCGTGAGCAGCTGGAGCATGCTGCGGATGTCGCGGGTCAGGAAGTCGAGCACTTCGTTCGGGTGGGGCAGAAGCATGTCGTACGACGTGCGCGCGAGCACCGCACCCGCGAAGTTCACGAGCACCGTCTCCACGCTCGTGCGCCCGAGCCGCACGCCGACACCGAACGCGCCGCGCGGATCGAGCCGGATCAGCGCCGCGGGCTGCCCGCGCTGGCCTTCGAGGCGCCGTCCCGTGAACTCGATCAGCCCCGCCTTGCCGAGCGAGGTGATGATGCTGCCGACCGCGGTGCTCGTGATGTTGGCGTGGCGGGCGAGGTCCGCTTTCGATGCGGGCTCGGTGCGCCGCAGCGCCTGCAGCAGCAGGCGCTCGTTATAGCGGCGCACATTGGCCGAGTTGCTGCCCTGGCCGATATGAGGACTTCTCACGCTTGGTGTCTCCGGGACCCGATCGTCTGGGCGAATAAATAAATCACGTTGATTTATTTAATACCGCATTGGACGGCCTGTACAGGAGGGAAATCCCGGGGGGACACGTAAGCTGGCGAAAATGGCTGTACGCATGTACAGTATCGGCCATCTGGATCAGGGATATTCGACGCGTGAGCGCCCGCTTTTTACCGACCGCAGCCGGCTTTTACCGTGAAGCGCGGCCTGTGCCAGCCAGTCATGAAACCCCCGGCAACCGATGAGCGCTGACACCCGCCGCATCGCGCATCTGGACATGGACGCGTTTTATGCGTCCGTGGAATTGCTGCGCTATCCGGAATTGCGCGGCCAGGCGGTCGTGATCGGCGGCGGGCGCAACGCCACGCCCGAAATGCTTCCTGACGGCAGCCGCCGCTTCAGCCGCCTGCGCGACTATGCGGGGCGGGGCGTCGTGACCACGTCCACGTACGAGGCGCGGGCGCTCGGCGTTTTCTCCGCCATGGGCATGATGAAGGCGGCGCAGCTCGCGCCCGATGCGATCCTCCTGCCCACCGACTTCGATTCCTACCGCCATTACTCGCGGCTCTTCAAGGCGGCCGTCGCGGCGTTCACGACGCAGATCGAGGATCGCGGCATCGACGAGATCTATATCGACCTGACCGACCTGCCGGACGATGCGAGGACGCTCGGCGCACGCATGAAGCAGGCGGTGCGCGACGCGACCGGGCTCACGTGCTCGATCTGCATCGCGCCCAACAAGCTGCTGGCGAAGATCGGCTCCGAGCTGGACAAGCCCGACGGGCTCACCATCCTCGGCGCGGACGATCTTGAGCGGCGCATCTGGCCGCTGCCCGCGCGCAAGGTGAACGGCATCGGGCCGAAGGCGAACGAGAAGCTGGCGGCGCTCGGCATCGTGACGGTGGGCGATGTCGCCGCCGCCGACCCCGGGCTGCTGCAGGCGAATTTCGGCCGCACCTATGCGGCGTGGCTCGCCCGCATCGCGCAGGGCGAGGACGAGCGGCCGGTCGTCGTCACGTCGGAGCCGAAATCGATGAGCCGCGAAACCACCTTCGAGCGCGACCTGCATCCGCGCCATGACCGCGCGGCGCTGTCGGCGGCGTTCACGGGGCTTTGCGTGCGCGTCGCGGAGGATCTCCAGCGCAAGGGGTACGTGGGGCGCACGGTCGGCATCAAGCTGCGCTTCGACGATTTCAGGACCGTCACGCGCGACCTCACGCTACCGTCGCCCACGGCCGATTCCGCGACCATCCGGCGGGCCGCCACGGAATGCCTCAAGCGCGTGACGCTGGACCGCAGGCTGCGTCTGCTCGGCGTGCGTGTGAGCACACTCGGCGACGAGCATCAGAGCGTCGCTCCGGAGCCTGTGCAGAGCGAGCTGCCTTTCGATTCGGGCGAGTGAGGCGAGAGCCCGGCGCGTTCATTCGGCCGATCCGTTGCGACCGGTCCGGAGCGGCATCCGTTCAGGCATCGTGCTGCCTCCCTCGCCCGGTCAGGTTCACGAAGCGAGCGGCGAGTTCTTTCGCAAGGCCATCGCCATCGCCTGCAATGCGACGAGATACCCGTCGACGCCCAGCCCGCAGATGACACCGGTCGCCGCCCGCGAGACCAGCGAGTGGCGATAGGTCTCGTCGCGCTTGTGGATGTTGGTGATGTGCAACTCGATCAGCGGGCGCTGCACGAGCTTGACCGCATCGAACACGGGCACCGACGCGAAGGAGAACCCCGCCGGATTGATGATCACGGCGGCGTCGCGCTCGAATGCTTCCTGCAGCCAGTCCACCATCGTCGCTTCGCTGTTGGTCTGCCGGAACTCGCAGGCGAGGTCCAGCTTGTCGGCCAGCTCTTCCACTGCCTGCTGCACGCGCGCGAGCGTGGTGGTGCCGTACAGATGCGGTTCGCGCTTTCCCAGCATGTTGAGGTTTGAGCCGTTCAATACATATACGAGTTCGGTCATTGTGGTGCTCGATTGTCTATAGGGGCCAAATGTACGTGGTGATCCGGGCTTCGCGAGCCGGGCGCTCAGTGGCTGTTGCTTATGCTCGCCGAGGGAAAGCCCTCGTCGCCGGCGAGGGTCGCGGCCGAGTCGGTGCGGTTCATGTCGATGCCGAGCGTTTCAGGGGCGGTAAGAATCGCAATGAGCGAGATGACGTTGAACGCGACGCATACCGCGACCACGCCCCATGGCGAGCCGTTGCTGATCGAAAAGAGCCATACGGCGAGCACGGGCATGGGGCCGCCCGCGATCAGATTGGCACCGGTGTAGGCAAGCGCCGAGCCGGAATAGCGCACGTTGGTCGGGAATGCCTCGGCGAACGCAACCGGTTGAATGCCGCTCTGGAACTGCGTGAAGCCGAGGAAGAATCCCATCGCCGCGAGCATCGGAAGGAAGCTTCGGGTATCGAGGATCTGGAAGTACACGAAGAGCATGAGCAGGGTCGCCACCGAACCGATGGCGAGCGCCTTTCTCCGGCCGATCCGGTCGCTCAGCATGCCCCCGGCGAGCGCGCCCGCGATCGCGCAGACATTCGCGCCCATCAGCAGGAGGAAGCCGGTCTGCTTCGGCACGGCCAGCGTCTTCGTGATGTAGCTCAGGGAAAACACCACGATCAGATAGAAGATCGCCGCGGGGCCGCAGAAGAACAGCATCCAGCGCAGCACGGTGCGCCAGTGAAGGCGCAGCACGTCGCGCAAGGGGCTTGCGACCTGTACCACCTGCGTCTTGCGCAGTTCGACGAACGCAGGGGTCTCGCTGACCTTCAGCCGGATATACACGCCGACCACGATCAGCACGAAGCTGAGCAGGAACGGAATGCGCCAGCCATAGGAGTCGAACGCTTCGGCCGACATGACGGATGCAAGCAACAGCAGCGCGCCGTTCGCCATGATCTGGCTGAGCGGCGAGCACAGCCCGAGCAGGCCCGAGTACTTGCCGCGCCGGTCGGGGCTCGCGTGTTCGATCGCCATCAACTGCGCGCCCGTCGACTCGCCGCCGAGCGCGAAGCCCTGCAGGATGCGCAGCAGGACGAGCAGCATCGGCGCCCACACGCCGATGCTCGCGTACGTCGGCAGCAGGCCCATCAGCACCGAGGAGAGACCCATCAGCGAGACGGTGCCGAGCATCAGGTTGCGGCGTCCGAGCTTGTCGCCGAGATGCCCGCAGATGATCGCGCCGAGCGGCCTGGCCGCCAGTCCCACGCCGAACGTGGCGAGCGAGGCGAGCAGCGCGGAGGTCGAATCCATCGCGGGGAAGAAAAGCTTCGGCAGGACGGTCGCCGCCAGTGCGCCGTAGAGCGTGAAGTCGAACCATTCCAGCGCCGTGCCGACGGCCGCAGCCGTCACGGCGCGCGTGCGCATCGCCGCGTGCGCTTGCTGTACACCTTGAGTCATGTCGTCTCCTCTTTCGTCCCTGCGCGGGACGCGTTCCGATTGCCGGCGCTTGGCCGCACATGCTGCGGCGGCACTGCCGGTCAGGTCATCTGTCGTGCGGCCGCGCTGTCGTCAGTGCAACCGTGATCCGAGCTTATCACCGGCCGGTGGGACATCGTTCCAGGCTGGAATTTCATCTCATAATGTGCAAAGATCGGTGCCCATCGCCCCAAAAAGGCATCTGGAGACCGACATGCCCGGCGTCACCGAGCGCACGCTTGCCATCCTCGAATACCTCGCCACGCAGATGGAGGGCACGCCGCTCGCCCTCATCTCCGCCGAGCTCGACATCCCGCGCAGCGCGTGTCACCGGCTGCTGGCCGACCTCAAGCAGTGCGGCTACGTGCGGCAGTTGCGCGAGCATGGCGACTACGTGCTCACGACCAAGCTCGTGGGCATCGGGCTCGGCTTTCTCGCCACGTCGGGCATCGTGGATATCGCGCAGACCATGCTCGATCGCCTCGCCGATACATCGGGCGAACTGGTGCGGCTCGCGATCGTCGACGGCGACAGGCTGACGTGGGTCGCGAAGGCGCAAGGCGCGCTGAAGGGACTGCGCTACGACCCCGACATGGGCATGGACACGATCCTTTCGTGCAGCGCCACGGGTCACGCATGGATGATGACGATGAGCGACGAACGCGCGCTCGAACTGGTGTCGCGCCAGGGTTTCGGGCAGCCGAAGGAGTACGGTCCGAAGGCGCCCACGACGGTGAGCGGCCTGCTGAAGTTCATTCACGCGGCGCGCGAGCGGGGCTATGCCACCATCAACGAGGTGTTCGCCCCGGGCATGACCGCGATGGCCGCGCCGGTGCAGCGGCGGGGGTATCCGGCCATCGGCGTGATCAGCATTGCCGGGCCGCTCGTGCGTCTCGACGAGAAGCGCATGGCGAGCCTCGGGCCCACGCTGCTCGCGGCTGCCTCCGAGCTCGCTGCTGCAAGCAACGCATCGCCTCTGTTCAACCGGGTGCGTTAGCGCGGCGGTTGGCCGGACGCGTCGCGCGAAGCCGTGTCACCGGGGGATGATGCGCTCCGCCTTCAGCCGGTCGAAGAGCGCAAAGAACGCGTCGGGCGTGCTCTGATAGTCGAGGAAGCCCGCCTTGCGGCTCTTTGTCATGTCCGTGAGCACTTCCATCGGGCGGCCGAGGTCGGCATCCGTGTGCCACCACGACGCCAGCCTGCCGAGATCCGCTTCCTTCAGATCGAAGCGTGCCGCGATCCCGGCCCAGCGCGGCCCGGCATCCTGCATGCGCGGTTCGAGCGGACGCGTCTCGCCGTCGAAGGGCGCCGCCTCCACGCCGAAGTAGTCCGCGATACGCGACCACATCCACTTCCAGCGGAACACGTCGCCGTTCACGACGTTGAAATCCTCGTTGCGCGCATTCGCCGATGTGGCGGCCCACTCTAGATGCCGCGCGAGCAGACGGGCGTCGGTCATGTCGGTGAGGCTTTCCCACTGCGCGCGCGAGCCGGGGAAGACGAACGGCTCTCCGGCCGCCTTGCAGAGCGTCGCATAGACGGCGAGCGTCACGCCCATGTTCATCGCGTTGCCGACAGCAAAGCCGATGATCGTATGCGGACGGTGCACGCTCCAGCCAAAGCCGTAGCGCTCTGCCGCCTCGAACAGGCGGTCTTCCTGCTCGTAGTAGAAGTTCTCGACCGGCTGGCGCCCCTGTTCTTCGCGAAACGGCGTGATCGGAACGGCGCCTGTCGCATACGCTTCGAACGGCCCGAGATAGTGCTTGAGCCCCGTGACGAGCGCGGCATGCGACACGCCACCCGCGGGTCCGAGCGCGTCGAGCACGTTGCGCACCATGCCGCCGTTCACGCGGATGTTGTCCTTCTCCGTCGCCTGGCGCGCCCATGCCGCGAAGAACACGTGGCTGAATGTCCTGCCCGCCAGCGCGCGGCTGACGGACTCCGGTGAGGTCAGGTCGGCCGTGACCGGTTCGACGGCTGACGGCTGCGCCGTGCGTCCGCGCGATAGCCCCGAGACGTGCCAGCCTGTCGTGACCAGCTGGTCGGCGAGATTGCTGCCGACGATGCCGCTTGCGCCAATGATGAGTGCCCGTTTTTCCATGAGAGTGATGTCAAGAGTTGAGGTCTGTGCCGCGGGGTGGTTCTGCGACCGGTTTTTGTCCTTGCCCCGAGGGTGGAGTGCGTCCAAGCGAAAATGGTCAGACGCCGTTGAACGAACGCTGATCGGGCCGCACGCCGTCAAAAGCCATCTGCAGTAGGCTGCGGATCGCTTCGTATGAAAGCGGCCGCGGATTGAAATACGGGGCACGCATCGCGACTTCCGCCGCGTGATCCAGATCGCCGCGCGCAAGGCCGAGCGCCGCGAGCGATTCCGGCGCGTCGAGCCGCCGCGCGAGGTCGTGGAGCGACGCAGCGGGGTCGCGCGTGTCGAGCGCCCGGGAAAGCCGCGATGCGGCCTCGGGCGCCGCCGGAAGATTGAAGGCCATTGCATAGGGCAGGATGACGGCGTGCGTCTCGGCATGCGGCAGGTTGAACGAACCGCCCAGCGTGTGGCACAGCTTGTGATGCAGCGCCATGCCGACATTGCCGAGCACCGTGCCGCACAGCCATGCGCCATATTGCGCCACCTCGCGCGCGTCGAGATCGTCCGGGCGCGCGCGCAGCGACGGAAGCGCCGACGCGAGACTGCGTATGCCTTCTTCCGCGAACATCGACATCACCGGATTCGCGTCCTGTGCATAGAGACCCTCCGCCGCATGCGCGATGGCATTGAGTCCGCTCGTCGCGGTCAGTCCCGCGGGCAGCGTGAGCGTGAGGCGCGCGTCGTAGATCACGGTTCGCGGCAGCACACGGTAGCTCTTGCCCGTCTTTTTTTCGTTGCCCGAGGTCATGCCGTAGATCGGCGTGACTTCGGAGCCCGCGTAAGTGGTCGGCACCGCGACGATGGGCAGCGACGTTTCGAGCGCGATCGCCTTCGCCAGGCCGAGCGTCGAGCCGCCTCCCGCCGCGATCAGGCCGTCGGCTTCCCTGGCGCGCGCGATGTCGACGCCCGCCTGCGCGATCTGAGCGGGAACATGCATGACGGCGCCGTCGAAGATGTCAAGGCAGCGCTCGCCCGCCAGCTTGCGAACGCGATCGGCAAGGAAGCGCTGCTCCGGCGTCGACAGCACGAGCGCGCGGCGAATGCCCAGCTCGTCGAGTTCCTCGCCCAGCCGCTCGAGCGAGCCCGGGCCGAACACGATCCGCGCCGCGCGGCTGTTGTAGGTGAACGGAGTCATGATGAACGGTTGAGGATGAAATCGAATTCGAGCGTGCTGAAGGGCGTATTCATGCGCGTTCCGTCCGGCGCCACGCCTTCCTCGTGGGGTATCCATTGCGCGACGAGCGAGGACCGGACGCCGAACACCGCATCCGAATCCAGGTACTTGTCGCCATCGCGGAAGACGTGCGTGACGAGGCGTTCATAGCCGGGCGCCGTGATCATGAAATGCAGGTGCGCCGGCCGCCACGGATGCCGGCCGAGCGCATCGAGCATGCGGCCGACCGGACCGTCATGCGGAATCGGGTAGGGCTCCGCCACGATCGAGCGGAAGTGATAGCGGCCGTTTGCGAGACTGTGCAGCACGCCTCGCGCCCGGTGTGCATCGTCGCCCGCATGCTGCACGTCATAGAAGCCATCCGCATCGGCCTGCCAGACTTCGATGCGGGCGCCCGCGACGGGCTCTCCGCCCAGTCCCCTGATGAAGCCGGATACGAAGCAGGGTTCGCCCCGCGCGCCGTTCGCCACGTCGTCGCCGTTCTGATATTCGGGCGCGCCTTCGACGAAGAACGGCCCGAACACCGTGGCTTCCGTGCAGCCCAAAGGCTTGCGGTTCGCCATCGCCGTGACGAGGGTCGAGAGACCCAGCGTGTCCGAGAGCAGGATGAACTCCTGCCGCTTGTCGTCGGTGAAATGGCCGACGCCGGTCAGAAACTGGATGCCTTGTTCCCATTCGGCTTCGGTCAGGTTCACTTCGCGTGCGAACGCGTGCAGATGCCGCACGAGACTCGTGACGATGTCCTTGAGCCGCTCGTCCGTCGCGTGTTCGAGGCGCGCCAGAACGGCTTGCGTGATCGTGTTCTCGTCGAGATTGCGCATGGCTGTGTTGTCCGTGTCAGGTGCGTGCTAACGATTATCGACCCGTTTGAGAAACGGGCGGATGTCCACAGTGCGCCAGATTCCGGCCTCGTTGAAGGGATCGCTGCTGTTGAACCGCATCACCTCGGCGATATCGTCGGCTTCATACAGGAAGAAGCTGCCGATCATCGTCTGCTGGTCGCCCGCAAGCAGGGGTCCCGACATGATCGTCCTGATGGGCGCCTTCGCCAGATAGGCCTTGTGAGCCTCGTAGTGGGCGAGGCGTCGTTCGACCATGTTGTCGTGGTCCAGACAGTAGACAGTGAAATGCATGGAAAACTCCGGAGAAGTTGAATGTTTTCGAACGGGACGCTGGATGTTCGGCTGCTTCGGCATTCACCGCTCGATGCCCGCAGCCGCTTCCACCGCGCGCACGATTGAAAAGAAGTCCAGTTCGGCGCCGTCGCCGCTCGCGTAGCGGGCGAACTGCTCGCGCACGAGCGAGGCGGCGGCCATCGGCACGCCGGCGGCATGACCGGCGTCGACGACGAGCGACATGTCCTTGAGCATCTGCCGCGACGAGAAGGCCGGCGAGAAGTCACGTTGCTTGAGCGGCTCGAGCTTGTACTTGACGAGCGGCGACGCAGCGACGCTGTCGCCGATCACCGTCAGCATCTCGACCCAGTCGAGACCGCCTTTTTTCCCGAGCGTGAGCGCCTCCGCGAGCAGCACGGCCGTCGAACCGACCAGGTGGTTGATGGCGAGCTTCAGATAGCGCGCCTCTTGGTCCGCCCCCACGTAGTACTGGCGGGCGGAGAACGCCTCGAATACCGGCCGCGCACGCTCGAATGCGGCCTTCGGGCCGGAGGCGAACACCGTCAGTTGCGCCTTTTCCGCGAGCACCGTACTGCCCGACACCGGCGCCGCGATGAAGCCCACCGGGCGAGCCTGCGCTGCATCGCGCACGGTTTCCGAAACCGCGGGTGAAACCGTGCTCATGTCGATGTACACGGCGCCATCGCGTGCGTTCGCGATCACCCCTTGCGCTCCGAGCGCGACTGTGCGCAACGCCGCGTCGTCGGAAATGATCGAGAAGATGAGCTGCGTCGAAGCGGCGAGGCCGGCGATATCCGCCGACGCGCGCGCGCCGAGGCGAGCGAGTGCTTCCGCGCGTGTCGGGTCGACGTCGTACACGGTGACGTCGAATCCCGCCTTGAGCAGATTCCCGACGATGGGCATGCCCATCTTGCCGAGACCGATCCAGCCGATGGCCGGCTTTTTCTGCGTACCTGTTTCAGTCATGCGAATCTCCAGCGCCGTGTTTCGCGCTATCGTGCTTGAGGGTTGATCAGAATCTTCATCTTGTCGCTGCCTTTGTCGCTCAAGACATCGAAGCCCTTGGCCACGACGTCGTCCGCATCGATCAGATCGTGAATGAGCTTCTCGACCGGAAATTTTCCGTTCGCGATCATGCCGATGATGCGCGGCCAGATCGTCACCGGATAGCACCACGTTCCCTCGATGCGAATGTCCTTCAATGACCATTGCATCGGATCGACGCTCGCGCCGCCCACATGCAGGCCCGCCTGCACGACGGCGCCCGCGGAGCGCACGGCGTCCACGCATGCATTCAATGCATGCTGGTTGCCCGCGCATTCGATCGCGACGTCCACGCCCACGCCTTCGGTCAGGTCGCGGATCTTCTGCGGCAGTTCGCCATCGGACGGATCGAATATCTGCGACGCCACGCCGAAGCCGGCCATCTTCGCGGCGCGCGCGGGGTTCGGGTCGCTCACGTAGATCTTCGACGCACCGGCCGCATGGCAGGCGAGAGCGGCCAGCACGCCGATCGGGCCCGCGCCCGTGATCAGCACGCTCGATCCGACCGTGACGCCGCCGCGATCCACCGCATAGAGCGCGACGGCGGCCGGCTCGATGAGCGCGCCCTGCTTGTCGCTCACGGTGTCCGGCAGCTTGTTGGCGTGATAGTCGTTGAGCACGGTGTACTCGGCCATGCCGCCGCCGTCCCAGCTCAGGCCGACGCATCCCATCTTCGTGCAAAGGTGGCGCAGGCCGCGCAGGCAGTAGTAGCACTCGCCGCATGACGCGAGCGGCATCACCGAAATGCGGTCGCCGGGCCGCACGTTCTTCACGTCCTTGCCGACCTCGAGCACTTCTGCGCTGAACTCGTGGCCGAGCACCTGCGGCGCCTTCGCGCCGGTCAGCGCGTGCGGCTCGGTCGGCACGACGATCGGACCGGCCTGGTACTCGTGCAGGTCGGTGCCGCATATGCCGCACCACATCGGCTTCACGATCATCTGGCTTGCACCCATGTTGCTCGGGTCTGGCACGTTCTCGACGCGAATGTCGTGTGCGCAATGAAAACGGACTGCTCGCATGTCTTTCCTCCTGTTTGCGTGGACGCCCCTGAATGCGGGCATCGTTCCCTGGTGTTCTCTTCTGTTTGTTCAGCGCAGTCTTCGCGCCACGTAACACGCCGACGCGCCGATGATGATCACCCCCTTCACGATGATCTGCGCCTGCACCGGCAGGCCGATCAGGAGGACGATGTTGAACACGATCACGAGGATCGCGGCACCCGCGAGGCCGCCGGGCAGCGAGCCGCGCCCGCCCGAAAGCGCGAGCCCGCCCATCACGGCCGCGACGATCGAATCGAGTTCGAAGCCGCGTCCCACCCAGTTGTCGACGATGCCCACGTAGCCCGACAGCGCAAGCCCGGCGAGGCCCGCGAGCAGCGCACTGATCACGTAGCAGACGATGCGCACCGCATCCGGGCTCACGCCCACGAGCCGCGCCGCTTCAGGATTGCCGCCGACCATGTAGACGCGCCGTCCGAACGTCGAGAGATGAAGCAGCACGCCGAACACGAGCGCACACGCAACCAGCATCAGCACGCAGACAGGCACGCGGCCGATCGCGCCCGTGCCCATCGCGTGAAAGAGCGGCGGCACGTTGCCCGAGGGTGCGCCCTGCGTGTACGCGAAACGCATGCCCTGAAGCACGACGGCCGTGGCGAACGTCGCGAGAAACGGCGACACCTGGCGCTTCGTGACGAGCAGCCCGTTCAACAGGCCGGCGCACAGGCACATGACGAACGTCACGCCGAATATCGCGGGCGCGGACGCATCGGTTGCGTCGAACGCGGTCGCGATCACGGCGGCCGTCGCCATGACCGAGGCGACCGACAGATCGAGCCCGCCCACGAGGATCACGAACACCTGCCCGATCACCACGATGCCGAGCGGCGCGAACTGCACGAGCATGTTGACGACGTTGTCCGATCGCAGGAACGTCGGCGAGGAGATGCCCGATATCGCCACCAGCGCCACGAAGAAGAGGTAGATGCCGTAGCGTCGCGCGATCTCCATCGAGAGGTATCGCGTGAAGGGAGCACGCGCTTTCGTTGCGATCGAATTCATGCGGCCCTCCGCTTCTGTTGCATGTTCACCGACACCGCGACGATGATCGCCGCGCCCTGAACCACGAGTTGATAGTGCGAGGGGATGCCCGCGAAGTTGATCAGGTTGTTCAAGAGACTCAGCAGATAGACGCCGATCAGCGTGCCGATCACCCCCCCGCGCCCGCCCGTCAGGACCGTGCCGCCGACCACCACCGGCGTGATCGACGCAAGCGTGTAGTTCACGCCGAGATAGGGCTGGCCCGAGCCGAACTGCGCGGCGAGATACACGCCGGTCAGGCCCGCGCACAACGCGCTGAAGACATACACGAACAGGATGACGCGTGCCCTCGGAATGGCCGTGAGCGTCGCGGCCTGCTCGTCGTCGCCGACCATGTACACATAGCGGCCAAGCCGTGCGCGGCGCATGAAGAACGAGACGGCGAAGTAGAGCGCGACGACGACCGTCGCCGTGACGGGAATGCCGGCATAGCGCCCGTAGGCGAGGGCGTCGAAGCCGTCGGGCACACTGCCCGCGGGGCCGGTCGAGTAGTAGAGGATCGCGCCCTGGAGCAGCGCGCCCATGCCGAGCGTGACGATCAGCGGGTGAACGCGCAGCCACAGGATCAGCACGCCGTTGAGCAGTCCCACCGCGACCGATAGAACCAGCACCGCCGCGATCGCCGTGCTCCATCCGCCGTAGGCGTTGTCCGCGAGGCCGGACGTCAGCGTGGCCGCCACGCTGATGAGCGACCCCACTGAGAGGTCGATGCCGCCCGTGAGAATGGCGAGCGTCTGGCCGAGCGCGACGAGGGCGAGCCCCGTCGCCTGCTGATGCACGTTGAGCAGATTCGGCAGGGTGGCGAACCGGTCGCTGACGCAGGCGCCTGCGATGAGCAGGACGACGAGCAGTGCGCCCACGACGCAGGCGGCGCCGTTCGGCACGACGTGATGCCTGATCAGGTTGCTGCTGCTAGTTGACGAGAGCATGTCCGCCTCCTTCAGGCTGCACGTGCGAAGCGGTCGCGAGCCGCATGATGTCGTGCTCGGTCAGCCGCCGGCCGGTGAGCTCGCCGCTGATGCGCCCCTCGCGCATGACGAGCACGCGGTCCGACATGCCGATCACTTCCTGCAATTCGGAGCTGATCATCAGGATGCCGAGGCCGCGTTCCGTCAGTTGCCGCATGACGCGATAGATCTCGGCTTTCGCTCCGACGTCGACGCCGCGCGTGGGTTCGTCGAGGATGAGCACGCTCCTGCATACGCGCACCCAGCGGCTGATCAGGACCTTCTGCTGATTGCCGCCCGAGAGCGTCGCGACGCTCCCCGCGGGGCGCGCGCCCGCGATGCCGTATTCCCTGATCGACGCCGCTGCGGCCTCGCGCTCCGCACGTGAACGGAGCAGGCCGAAACGGGAGAACCGGTCGAGCGTCGTCGCGCTCACGTTTTGCGCGACGTTCAGGTACATGAGCAGCCCCTGCGACTTGCGGTCCTCGGTGACGAAGCCGAGCCCGAGGCGCATGGCGGCGGCCGGCGTCATGCGCGTGCGGCGCACGCCGGCGACTTCGATCGTGCCGTGCGACGTGCGCATCGCGCCGAAGATGCCCGAGGCCAGTTCCGTGCGGCCCGAGCCGACCATGCCCGCGATGCCGACGATCTCGCCCGCGCGCACGGTGAGCGATGCGTCGAACACGCGGTTGCCCACGTTCAGCTTGTCCACGCCGAGCAGCACGGCCGCATCGTCGGGAATGGCGGGCTTGGGCGGATAGATCTCCTTCATCTCGCGCCCGACCATCATCCTGACGAGACCCTCGCGCGTGGTCGCGCTCACCGCCTGCGTCGCGATCCTGCGGCCGTCCTTCATCACGGTGACGCGGTCGCAAAGCGCGAAGATCTCTTCGAGCCTGTGCGAGATGTAGATGATCGCGACACCCTTCGCACGCAGCACGCGAAGCCGCTCGAAGAGCAACTGCACTTCCTTTCCCGCGATCACGGCGGTCGGTTCGTCGAGCACGAGCACGCGGGTGTCGCCCGCCATCGCCTTCGCGATCTCGACCATCTGCTGATCGGCGACGGAGAGGTGCCTCACGCGCTCGCGCGGGTCGATCCGGACACCCAGTTCGTCGAGCAGGTTCGTTGCCTGCCGGTTCATCGCGCGTTGATCGATGATGCCGACGCGCGTGCGCGGCTCGGCGCCCGCGAAGATGTTTTCAGCGACCGTCGATTGCGGGAACAGCACGAGTTCCTGATAGATGACATGTATGCCGCGCCGCTTCGCGTGGGCGGCTGAATGCCACTGCACCGGCTCGCCTTCGAAGCGGATCTCGCCTTCGTCAGGGACGTACGCGCCGGCCATCACCTTCATGAGCGTCGACTTGCCCGCGCCGTTTTCTCCGACGAGCGCGTGGATCTCGCCCGCCCGCACGCCGAACGAGACGGCATCGAGGCTCTTCACGCCGGGAAAGCGCTTCGTCACGTTGACGACTTCGATCCTGTCGACGATATGCTGATCGCTCATTTCTCCCCCGGCAGCTTGACCTTGAACGTCGACGGGCTGTAGCCCGGCCCCATGCCGCCGTCGATGATTTCATCGGGCGGGCCCTTGGCGTCCACGATCTGATCGACGTACTGATCCGGATGCGGGACCGATGCTGTTTCGTCGCCGCGCGTGAGCGCGATCTGCGGGCTGATTTCGTAGATCTTCGGCAACGGCTGGCCGTCGAGAATCTTCAGCGCGACTTCGAGCGACGTGCGTCCCATCGAGGGCGGATAGCCGATTTCGAGCATCGGAATCCGGTACTTCAGCGCAAGCTGCAGCGGTCCGTTCAGGTCGGCGGTGGTGTGCGGGGGAATCTCGCCGGCCTTGAATCCCGCGGCGACGAAGGCGTCGATGGACCCGGCCACCGGCAGGCCGTGCGCGCACCACACCGCGTTGATCGTGTGCCCGTACTTCGCGATCATCGCCTGCATCTGCTGCTTGGCCTTGACCGGGCTCCAGTCCGAATAGACGGTGTCGAGCACCTTGATGCCCGGATACTGCGAGAACACCTGGCGCGCGGCGGTCTCACGGTCGGCGCTCACGCTCGAACCGGCCTGGCCCGCCAGCATGATGACATTGCCCTTGCCGTGCAGCTTCTCGACGATCCATTGCGCCCACACGCGGCCCATCATTGCATCGGAGCCGGTCACGAACGACACGAAGTTGTCGGATGAAATGCGCCTGTCGACCATGACGACCGGAATGCCCTGCTTCATCGCGCGGGTCACGACGGGATCGAGCGCCTTCTGCGTGTTCGCGCTCACGATCAGCAGGTCGACGCCGCGCGACACGAGGTCCTGAATGTCGGCGGCCTGCTTCGCGTCGTCCATGTTGCCGTTCGTGATGATCAGTTGCCTGATCACGTCCGGATGCTCCGATGCGGCCTTCATCAGCGAGTGCTGCATCACGACGCGCCAGCTGTCGCCGAGGCCCGCATTCGCAAAGCCGATCACGTACGGCGGTTTCTTCTTGAACCTGGCCGTATCGGAGAAGGGAATCTGCACCGCGGGATTGAAGAGGAACGTGCGCGGCGCGCCGCTGTAGTCCGCATGTGCGTTGATCGCGGGCAGAAACAACGCCGCCGCGACAGCGAAGCCGCTTGCACGGATGAAGCGAATCAGGCGATGCATGTATGTCTCCATGAAGGTATTGTTCTCGTCGATCCGCGCGCGCCTGTCCACGCGCCTCGTTGCACGTTTTCGTGCAGGCGTTTATTCGGATCGCGATCTATAATCGGGCGGTGCCGTCGCATGACAGCGAGCGTCTGGACGACGGATCAAATGTGGCATGAACGGAGCGGGGCATCTAGCAATTGCCATTACTAGTAATGGCAGTAACAGGGAAGTGCGAGGAGGCGCGAAGAATGGACAAGCAGCAGAGGCTGGACGAACTGGCTGATTTCTTGCGAACGCGCCGCGCGCGCCTTCGTCCTGAAGACATCGACTTTCCCGCGGGCAGCCGCAGGAAAACCCCGGGGCTGCGACGCGAGGAAGTCGCGGAGCGCGCGGGCATCAGCGTCACCTGGTACGCATGGCTCGAACAGGGGCGCGAAGTCAACGTATCTTTCAAGACTGTCGAAAGCCTTGCGAACGCGCTGAATCTTTCGCCGCATGAACGGACCCATCTGTTCGAGCTTGCCAACCATTACACGCCGCCCGGTCCCTATCCGATCGCGCAGAACGTGACCGACACCGTCCGGCGCATGCTCGATCAGCTGGGCAACATGCCGGCGTATGTCGTGGATGGAAACTGGAACTACGTGACATGGAACGAAGCGGCCGTGAAGGTGTTCACGGACTTTCGCAAGATGCCCGCGGGGCGCTGCAATCTGCTCTGGTTCACGTTTCAGCATGAGGGCGCGCGATCGCTCTTTCGCGGCTGGGATGCGTACGCGAAGTGCGTGCTTGCGCAGTTTCGCGGCGACTACATCCTTCGTCCTTCGGGAGAGGTGTTCCTGCGCGATCTGGTTGAAGAGCTGGCTGACACCGATGCGGATTTCTGCCGCTGGTGGGCCGAGCACGAAGTGCTCAAGCGCAGCGACTGGCGCAAGGTGATCGAGCATCCTGTTGCCGGGGTGCTCGAACTCGATGCGCTTTCGCTGGAGGTTCCCGACGCGCCCGGCATGCGGATCATGATCTACACGCCCGCGCCGTCGACGGACACGGCGCAGCGCATCGACGCGCTGATGAAGAGTTCGCGAACGGCGGCGAAGCCGTTCGAGGCGGCATCGGTGCTGGAGACGTTTCGAAATCCGCGGGCATCGGCGGCAGGGAAGGGCGCGTAGGCTTGACGGCGGGCAGTGCAATGCCCGCGTAACGATCGGCGTTTCCGGCGGCAGCTAGCGTTGAGTGCGAAAGCTGCGCGCGCGGGTCTCCGGTGCCTTCGCGGGTGGCTTCTCCAGTGCCTGCTCGCGTGCCTGATAGCCGCGAAACAACTCGGACACCGCCCGCACATCCGCGCACGCATGAAGCTGCTCGCGGAAGTGATGGTCGCAGAAGCGCTGCGCCACATCGGCCAGCAGATGCAGATGCATGCTGTTGCCCCATTCCGGCACGAGCAGCACGATGATGTCTTTTACCGGCTGACCGTCCGGTGCGTCGAACGCAATCGGGTCCGCCGGACAAACGTACGCCGCCATCGGCCGGTTCAGGCTCTGGATGTGGCCGTGCGGAAGCGCCACGCCCAGCCCGAGTGCCGTCGAACCCAATTCTTCACGCGCCGCGAGGGCCGCCGTGGTCGTCGTCGCGGGCAGCCCGCACCGTTGTTCGAAGAAATGGCCGAGCTCCGCGAAGAGCGCTGGCCGGTCGGCAATGTTCAGGCCGAGAAGCACATCATCCTGCGAGAGCAGCGTGGCGATGGAGTACGCTTCGGCGGCCGCTTCAGCCGGTCGGGCCTGTGCCTCTGCACGCGGCTGGAATTCCGCATGCATCACGTCGCGCCAGGCATCGGTAGGGGCGTCGGGGATTTCGAGCACGCGACCCATTTGCGCGGCGGGCACGAGGAGCGCGACACGCTGGATCGCATGGTTCACTTCGGCCTTCGGTACATAGAGCGACAGCCGCACGCGCCCGCAGTCGGGCAGAGGGGCGACGCGAATGGTCCACGGCTGGTCGCCGCAGTCGCGAATCAGGGCTTCACGAAGTGGAGTCACGTGCTCGGCGTCGAGCGTCACGTGCATCATCACGTTGCGGCCCGGCACACGGCCGGTCTTGCCGCGGGACACGGGCTTGCCCCGCTTGAAGAGAGCCCGCAGGCCGGCCATCGTGTGCAGCGCCATATCACCCACCGTTGTCAGTTGCCCTGCGTTCGTTGCGCCTCACGCAGCACGAGCCATGTCGGCATGATGCGCCTCGATGCGGCGCGACCACGTGGCAAACGCGCGGTCGGCTTTCGGCGGCCTGCTCAGAATCGCGCTGTCGTACCGCTTGCCAGGACGCCGGAAGAACGCGGCGATCCGAAAACCCTGGCGTCGATAGAATGCGATCAGATGCGCGGCGGGTTGCGGCGTGTCGAGCGCCAGCTCCGCGTACCCGCGTATGGCCGCCCAATGATCCGCGAGGGCCAGCATCAACTTGCCGATGCCTCGATCCTGATACGCCGGATCGACAGCGAACTGGCCAATGCTGGCAACGCCGTCACGGCGGTAGAGTTCGCAGCAGGAGTCCGGGTCGCGGGAATACAAGGTCATCGTTGCGACGATCCTGCCACCGCACAGCGCGATGTAGCAAGCCCCCCGCAAGGCGCGCTCGCGCGTGACGGTCGCCGGCTGATCCACACACGTGCAGTTGAGCCCCATCGACCCGAGCCGTGCAAACGATCGATGCAGCATGTCCGTCAATTCGTCGAATGAATCGTGCGCCGGATCGAAGCGCCTGAGTTCGACGTGACAATCACCGTGACGCTTGCGCGCAATCGGAACCGGAGTTGCTCTTTGAGTTGCAGGACGCATTTTCGTAGGGTCGCTTTGACGGGACAGGGCGCACGCACGTGGCGGGCTCGACTTCAGTACGCTTTCATTTCAGCAAACGCGGTATCAAGTCGCCGGTAAATATCCGGCCAGGCCCATAAAGATTTCGTCAACACGGCTCGGAAGCGAGACCGGATTCGGCGGTGGTCGCTGTCAGGTGGAATGCAAGCGTCATGGCGCACAAACGCCCGAGCGCTGAGCGCTCTGGCACGACTTCCAATTGGGGGCGGGGCGGATTTCGGCACAAAACGAACGTACGTGCGCTCCATTTCATGCGCCATGGCTTCGAGGCCGAAGCAGGCGGCCGGTCGCGATGTCGCCGGCCAGGAAAACGCCCGTGCTGCACCGCTGCGCTTCGGAGGTGGAGCGCACCGGCCGATTCCCGCGCTACTCGGACGGCCGCACGACGAGGACCGGCAGGTGACTGTGCGTGAGCACCTTCTGCGTCTCGCTTCCGATGATCAACCCGCGAATACCGCCGTGACCGTGAGACGCCATGACAATGAGATCGCAATCGCGCTGTTTTGCGGTGTCGAGTATCGCGTCGAAGGGATGCGATCCGCTCGCGGCGACCGTGTCGCACTGGACGCCGGCCTCGGACGCGATGTTCCTGACCGTCGTGAGATATGCCTCGGCGCGCTCGCGATCGGCGGACTGGAATTCGTCCTCCGTGTAGCCCACCATTTCGGCGCTGTAGATGGTCATATGAAACGGGCGCACCATATAAACGCCCGTCACCGTTGCACCGTTTTCCTTCGCAAGCGCCACGGCCATATGGATCGCCTTTTCCGACAGCACTGACCCGTCTGTCGGCACAAGCAGGTGCTTGAACATGATGACGTCCCTCCGAAATGCGTTCCGCGCCCGTGACGCGTTGCACGCTCCAAGGCTTACATATGAATTTCAGTATAGGCGACGGTGAGCAGAAGGACAGGTCGAACCCGCGCCCATGCAATAGCGGGTTTCGAGCTTGAGCGTGCCGCCCCGAGGCAGCCAGCGCCGTCCGTCGAATCCGGGTCGATGCGTCCGCGCACAGGCCGTGCACGAGGCGCACCACGGAGGAAAGCGAAAAACAATATTTGACGCCCCGTGTAACCAGGCAGCCATGGCCGACGAATTACAGGGAGATGGCGCACGTACTGCGCTGTTCGATTGCCATTCTCCTCGAGGTCATTGCCCATGAATATCATTCGCCCTCTGCGCACTTTCAGCGATCCCGCGTGGCTGACGGACCGATGGAGCCTGTCCCGATGGACGCCGCTGCCCTTGCGGCTGATCGTCGGGTACGGCTTCATGGCCCACGGCTACGCAAAAATAGTCAAGAATCCGGAGGCGTTTGCCGGCATCCTGCACGCGATCGGCGTGCCGGCGCCGCACTTCATGGCGTGGGCGACGATCGTCATCGAACTGCTGGGCGGCCTTGCGGTGATGGCGGGCGCATTCGTTCCGCTCGTCAGTCTGCCGATGATCGCCGTGCTCCTCGTTGCGGCGCTGACCGTTCATCTTCCCTACGGCTTTTCATCGATCAAGCTGATGGCCGTCACGGCGGCCGGCCCGCAGTTCGGCCCGCCGGGCTATGAGACCGATCTCCTTTATCTTGCCTGCCTGGTCGCGCTGGTATTCGGCGGACCGGGACCGTTCGCAGTGGACGGCTGGCGAGCTCGCGCCCGGAAGCCACGACGCGTGTGAGCGCAAGCGCATGTGAACCGCGGCGATCGGATGATGGGGAAGGGCGATGGCTGTAGAGGACGACATTGTGAATGAGCTTGCGCACCTGCGCCGCTACGCGCGAGCGCTGCTCGGTGACACTCGACGCGCCGACGATCTGGTGCAGGACACGCTGGAGCGAAGCCTGCGTTACGTGACGCAATTCCGTGCGGGCACGAATCTGCGTCGATGGCTCATGACGATCATGCACAATGTGTTCGTCAACGATCTGGAGAAGTACTCGCGCCAGATGCTGCACTCACTCGCGCAAGGCAGGCACGCGAGCGCTGCGTACGGAGTGCATGGCAACCAGATTCCCTATCTGGAGGTGCGGGACCTCGATTGGGCCTTGCAACGGCTGCCGCAGGAGCAACGCGAGGTGATACTGATGGTTGGACTCGAAGACATGAGCTACTCGGAAGTTGCGCTGACACTCGGCATTCCGGTGGGCACGGTAATGTCACGGCTCTCGCGCGGACGCGAGCGATTGCGCGCGCTCACGTCGCGCACGAGACCGGAGTCGAGACTCGGAGCGACTTCGACGTGATCCGTGAGGCGAGCGCCGAACCGGTGCGCCCCGTCGAGGAGCGGCTCAGAACCTTGCTGATGCACGCGCTCGCAGGCGACGTCGCGGCTTATCGCGCGTTCCTGCAAGACCTGACCGGACATCTGCGCGCATTCCTGCGCCGGCGTCTGCGCCATCTGGAACATGATGTCGAAGACGTCGTGCAGGAAATCCTGCTCGCGGTGCACAACGGACGCCACACGTATCGCCCGGACGAGCCGCTCACTGTCTGGGTCAATGCGATTGCGCGCTACAAGCTCGCCGATCATCTGCGTGCGCGCTCGCGCCGCGAAGCGTTGCAGGAGCCGCTCGACGACGATGACGAACTGTTCGCGGTGTCGGATACGCAACCCGCGCTCGCAAGGCGCGACGTGCTCAAGCTGCTCGACCTGTTGCCCGAGCGTCAGCGCCTGCCGATCGTGCATGTGAAGCTGCAGGGCTTGTCCGTCGAGGAAACGTCCCGCGTGACCGGCATGTCGGTGTCGGCGGTGAAGATCGGCGTGCATCGCGGACTCAGGGCGCTTGCGTTGAAGATTCAGAGGACCTACTGATGAAAACAGACGATCTGGTTTCGATGCTTGCCACGGGCGCAGCGCCCGTCGAACGACATGTCGCGGCGAAGCGCTTCGGGTGGGCGCTTGCGCTCGGCACGCTGGGAGCGCTCGCTGTCGTGGTGACCGGCTATGGCGTGCGCTCCGATATCGCCATGCTGCTGCACGTGCCCTTGTTCTGGGCGAAAGTCGCATGGCCCGCGTGCGTCGCGATCGCAGCGCTTGCCGCGGTGGCGCGCCTCGGGCGGCCCGGCAAGCCGGTCGGCGGCTGGTGGCTCGGCCTCGCCACGCCGCTTGCGCTCGTGTGGCTCGCGGCGCTCCTGCTGCTCTGGCTCGCGCCGCCTGGCATGCGTGAACATCTGCTGCTGGGCCGCACGTGGCGCTCCTGTTCCTTCAACATCGCGCTGATTTCGCTGCCCGCGCTTGCGGCGGCGCTGTGGGCCGTGCGCGGTCTCGCGCCAACGCGGCTTCGGCTGACAGGCGCGATCGCCGGACTCATGGCCGGAACGATCGGCGCGCTCACTTATTGTCTGCGATGCCCGGAGATGAGCGTGCCGTTCTGGGCCACGTGGTACCTGATCGGAATGTCGATACCGACGGCCGCCGGTGCCTTGCTGGGTCCGCGCGTGCTCCGGTGGTGAAGCGGCATTGAGAAAGCACCGTCCCGTTCCCGAAGCGGCCGCGACGGCCGCCGGCAGACGCCTACCACTTGTGCCGCAGACCGATCACCGCCGAGACCTGCGTCTTCGTGGTCGAAGGCGAAAGTGTATAGATCTGCGCGTACTGTGCGTCGCCCGCGGCCTTCTGGTAGATGCCCACGAGGAACAGGTCCGTGCGCTTGCTGACGAAATAGTCGACACCCGCATTCACCTGATGCCACTTCGGACTGTTGTCCTGCGGATGATACTGTCCCGTCGTGAAGATATAGGCGACGCCGAGCATCAGGTCCGGGCGTACGTAGTCGGTCAGCGAGACCTCGAAGTTCTGCAGCGTCAACCGCGACGTGTCGAGGTACTCGAACCGCGCGTTGGTGTAGAGCAGGGAAAGGCTGGCCGCCCCGAGCGCGTAGGCGCCACCCGCACCATACATGCGCTGCTTGCTCACGCCTGAGCCTGTTGCAGGATTCGTGATGAATGGCGATGAAAAACCATAGTCGCCCACCACCGCGCCGTTAGGATTGTTCGGGTCGTTCGGCGTGTTGACCTGGAGATACGCCACGCCGAGCGACAGCGGGCCGTTGCGATACTGGGCGCCCGCGCTGTACGCATTGTTGTCCGAGAAGCTCCCTGCCTTGTTCGAGAAGCCGTACAAGCCTTCGAACTGGAAGCCGCCGTACTCGACGCTTTTGTACTGCACGGCGTTGTTGAGGCGGAAGGTGTCGAACACGTTGTCGCTGTCGCCGATGTGCGCGCCGTACGCCGCGAACTGGCACGCCGACGAGAACACGCACAGCGTCACGGCTTCGTCGTATTGACGTCCGAATGTCACCGTGCCGAACGTGTTCGACGACAACCCGACGAAAGCCTGCCGCCCGAATTCGCGTCCGCCCTGAGAGAGCGAGCCGTTGCCGATGTTGTAGCCGTTCTCCAGCGTGAAGATCGCCTTTACGCCGCCGCCCAGATCCTCCACACCCTTCATGCCCCAGCGGGGCGTCTGCATCGGGCCGCTTGCGAACTGCCACGTCGAGTGTCCCTGCTTGTCGGCGCCTTTCTGATTGTTCGCATAGACGATGCCCGTCGAGATCAGGCCGTAAAGGGTCACGCTGCTTTGGGCGGACGCGGCCTGGCAGGCCAGCGCGGTTGCGGCAAGAACTAAGACACGTCGATTCATGATTTCCTTTGGAAGGGCTTGATTGGCAATGTTAATAACGGAATGTGAACCAGATGGAGAATTAGGAACGCGAAGTGATGGACCTGTACCGCGGAGCGTCATTGCCTGGTCAGCGCGTCGCTGCGGCCACGCTCCAAAGCCGCCCGAACTGAACGGCATCGTGTGGGGACGGCGCGCTGCATTTCTGTTCTGCCCCGATCTGCGAGCGATTCTTGCGGAACAAAATTCGCCCCGCCTAGCACCGAATTTGGCTCCCAGTGCCCTAATTTTTCGTGCGCCGATCGGGAAAAGGTGCGCGAATCGCGCACGGTTGCGTTCCTTTTCGATCCGATTCCGCGCGGGCCGGGTGAGCTAATTTCGGCATCGCTCAGCGCAAAAATTGATGCTTGCGGGGACACTTTTGGCTGCTGACAATGAATTCACCCGGCAACAGCAACACTGCGAAGAAAAAGACCGGTTTCCTTGAATCCATGAAGGACCATCGGAGGTGAAGATGTCAGTAATCGAGAATGCCGGTCGCCGGCGTTTGCTGCGGCTCACGTTCGCGGCGGGCGGCATGGCGGCAACGGGCGCACTGCTTTCGGTGCGCGCGTTCGCGGGCGACAGGGCAATCGTCAACATGCAGCTCGGCTGGGTGCCGGGCGGCAATCAGGTGGGCGAGATCGTCGCGAAGCGGCTCGGCTATTACGAGCAGGAAGGGATCGATCTGCGCATCCAGCCGGGCGGCCCGAACATCGACGGCGTCGCGATCGTCGCGTCGGGGCGCTTCGAAACCGGCGAGATCTCATCGAGCCCGTCGATCATGCTGGCGGTCTCCGAAGGCTTGCCGATCAAGTGCATCGCGGTCGGGCTTCAGCAGCACCCGTACACGTTCTTCTCGCTGAAGAAGAAGCCGGTGCGTACGCCGCAGGACATGATCGGCAAGCGTATCGGCATTCAGTCGACGGGCATGGTGCTGCTCAAGGCGCTGCTCGCGAAGAACAAGATCGCGGAAAGCCAGGTCAGGATCGTGCCGATCGGCGCCGACATGATGCCTCTTTTGAGCGGGCAGGTCGACGCGGTGACCGGCTGGCAAACCAACACCACGGCGCTCAAGCCGCTCGGCGCGGATCGCGTCGACTTGCGGCTGTGGGACACGGGTGTGCGTCTTTACGCGCTGCCGTACTACACGACGACCGACACGCTCAACGCTCATCCCGACACCGTCTCGCGCTTCCTGAAGGCGACGGCGCGCGGCTGGATCTACGCGAACGGGCACCGCGACCAGGCGGTCGATCTGCTCGTCAAGGAATACCCGAACCTGAACCGCGCGGACGAGCGCGTCGCGATCGATTCGCTGATGGGCTACGCGTTCGACCAGACCACCAGGACCCAGGGCTGGGGCACGATGGACCCGCAGGTCTGGGAAGAGCAGATTGCGATGTACGGCCAGCTCGGCCAGTTCCGCGCGCATCAACCGAAGGTCGAGGACGTCATGACGATGGACGTGCTCAAGGCCACCCATTCCTCCCGACTCACGGTGTAATCCATGCAAGCTGCCACCATCAGTCCGCCGCGCGCGGAGCGGCCCGGCTCGCCCCTTGCCAGGCCGCACGAAGTCGATCTGTCGATCACCTGCCGCAATATCAATGTGCGCTTCTTCACCGACCGGCGCAGCGTCACGGCGATCGAAGGCCTGAGCCTCGATGTCGCGGCGGGCGAGTTTCTCACGCTGCTCGGCCCGTCAGGCTGCGGCAAGTCGACGTTCCTGCGCGTCGTCGCGGATCTCGTGAAGCCGAGCCGCGGTGAGATCAGCGTGCTCGGCGCGGCGCCCCGGATTGCGCGCGAGCGCCGCGACATCGGCTTCGTGTTTCAGGATGCGGCGCTCCTGCCCTGGCGCACTGCGATTCAGAACGTCGGGCTGCCGCTCGAAGTTGCGGGCGGCAGGGCGCGCGCGGGCCGTGCCACGCCGCGCGAGCTGCTCGAACTCGTCGGCCTCAAGGGCCGCGAGGATGCGTACCCGCACGAAATGTCGGGCGGGATGCGTCAGCGCGTCGCGATTGCGCGGGCGCTCGTGAGCGATCCCAAGGTCCTGCTGATGGACGAGCCGTTCGGCGCGCTCGACGAGATCACGCGCGACCGTCTGAACGAAGAACTGCGCCGCGTGTGGAAGGAGATAAGCCTCACGACGCTCTTCGTCACGCACAGCATCTACGAAGCGGCCTTCCTCGGCCAGCGCGTGCTGATGCTCGCGGCGAACCCGGGGCGCGTGAAGGAGATCGTCCCGGTGAACCTGCCTGAAGACCGCACACTCGATATTCGCGAGACGCGCGAATTCGTCGAGCTCGCCGCGCATCTGCGGCGCGTCCTGGAGACCTGCTGATGACCACGTCCGAAATGCAGTTGAACCTCTCGCCCGAGGCGGCCGACCCCGAAGCGCAGGCGTGGCTCGCGCGCCGCCGGCAGCGTCTGTGGCGCGCGCGCATGCTGCCTGCACTGGGTGTCGCGGGGCTCCTCGTCGCCTGGTGGGCAATCGTGGCCGGTTTTCACGTGAAGCCGTTCATCGCGCCGTCGCCGCTGCTCGTCCTTCAGACGCTCGCAAGCAAGAGCGACCTGCTGCTGCAGAACCTCGTGCCCACGGCGATCGAGGCTTGCGGAGGCTTCTTGCTCGGCAACCTCGCGGCGATCCTGCTCGCCACGGTCTTCGTTCACAACAAGACGCTTCAGGACATCTTCTATCCGGTCGCCGTCATGATCAACTCGATCCCGGTCGTCGCGAAGGCGCCGATCCTCGTGCTGATCATGGGCAACGGGCTCGAGCCGAAGATCACCATTGCCGCGATCGTGTGCTTCTTCCCGACACTGGTGAACATGGTCCGCGGGCTGCAGGCCGTGAACCCGCAGGCGATGGAACTGATGCAGATCCTGTCGGCGAGCAAGCGCGAGATCTTCTTCAAGCTGCGCATCTATGCCTCGTTACCGTACCTGTTCTCGGCGCTGCGCATCGCCGCATCGATGTCGGTGATCGGGGCCGTGGTCGGCGAATGGATTGGCGCGACGGAAGGCATCGGCGCCATGATCATCCAGGCGACCTACAGCTTCGACTCGGCCTTGCTGTACACGGCGATCATCATGAGCGCCGTCCTGTCCGGCCTTTTTTTCCTCGTGATCGCCGTGCTCGAGCGCTGGCTCGTCAGATGGCAGCCCGAAAGCGCCCATTGAAAACAAGCGACACGACCCCCTTCCGATAGGAGACGAAATGAACATGATCAGCGACTGGATTCAGGAAAGCGCACACGATGTGCGCGTGGCGGCAAGAGCGAACGTGGTGGTGGTCGGCGGCGGCCCCGCCGGGCTGTCGGCGGCGATCGGCGCGGCGCGCAACGGCGCGCAAGTCATACTGCTCGAACGTTACAACCACCTCGGCGGCCTCGCGTCGGGCGGCATGGTGCTCGTGCTCGACGACATGTGGGACAACCACCTGCAGGAGATTTCCGTGCGCGGCACCTGCATGACGTTCATCGAGCGCATGGCCGCACGCAAGCTCGCGACGTTCCCGCGCTCGCACGAATGGGGCGACGATCCGGCCTCGTATCGCCAGTGGGGCCGCTGGGGCACGTTCGATTTTCACAGCCAGAAGACGCCGCATCCCGTGTGCTTCGCGGCGGCCTTCGACCCGGACGCGATGAAGCGCGTCGCGCTCGAAATGGTGGAGTCGCTCGGCATCGAGCTGCGTCTGCACTCATGGTTCTCACGCACGCTCGTCGAGGACGGGCAGGTCAAGGGCGTGATCTGCGACACGAAAAGCGGCCGTGAAGCGATCCTCGCCGATGTCGTGATCGATGCCACCGGCGACCTCGATGTCGCGGCATCGGCGGGCGTGCCGCATGTCGGCGGCACCTACATCACGACGACGGTTTTTCGCCTGGGCGGCGTCGATACCGATGCGGCCGAACGTTTCGAAGCGGAAGAGCCCGAAGCGTTCGCGGCGCTCGACCGTCAGATCAAGCGGATTCTCGGCGGCTCGTGGGGCTACTGGTGGCTGAAGACGCCTTTGCCCGGCGTCGTGTGGTGCAATTGTCCGCACATGGCGGGACTCGACGGCCTCAAGCCCGAGGACCTGACGCGCGCGGAAATCCAGGGGCGCAAGCACATCCACGCGGTCGTCGATTTCGTGCGCGAGAAGCTGCCAGGCTTCGAAGCGTGCTACGTGATCGACGTCGCGCCGCAAACCGGCGTGCGTCAGACGCGCCTGCTCGAAGGCGAATACGTGATGACAAAGGACGACCTCGCGCAGCGCACTCGCTTCGACGACAGCATCGCGCGCGGGCGTGACTACTACATGCCCTATCGCGTGCTGCTGCCCAGGCAGGTCGACAACCTGCTCGTTGCCGGCCGCCACTATTCGGCGACCTCGCAGGCGCAGAAGATGTCCCGGGAAATTCCGCCCTGCATGGCGATGGGCGAGGCCGCCGGCGTGGCCGCGGCGCTCGCGCTCGGTGCCGGTGTATCGGTGCGCAACGTCGACGTGCGCGCGCTTCAGAAGACCCTGCGCGCGCAAGGCGCCGATCCGGGCGACCAGACCGGACGCAACGCCGACATTCCGCCGCTTGCCGTTCATGTCGACGCGAGGGAAGCCGCATGAGCATCGCACACAGCACAGTCGAGGCGCACGGCCTGCCGCTTTCCGGCGTGCGCATCATCGATCTCACGCAGGTGATGATGGGTCCGGTCTGCACGCAGATGCTCGCGGACTACGGCGCCGACGTCATCAAGGTCGAACGAAAGGGTGCGGGCGACCTGAGCCGCTCGACCTTCGAGCCGGTCGCGGGCGCCGACAATCCGATCTTCTGCAGCCTGAACCGCAACAAGCGCAGCGTGGCGCTCGACTTGCGCGACGGCGATCAGATGGCGGCATTGAAGACCCTGATCGCGGATGCGGATGTCGTGGTCAGCAATTTCCGCGCGGGCGTGATGGACCGCATGGGCATCGGCTATGAGGATTGCCGCCGGCTGAATGCGCGGATCATCTATGCGGTGGGGACGGGTTTCGGCGAAACCGGACCGTATGCGCACAAGGGCGGGCAGGACGTGCTCGCGCAGGCGATGAGCGGCGTGATGGCGCGCCGCGCCGACGAATCGGTGCCGGTCTCGGTGTACCCGACCGCGCTCGCCGACTACTCGGCGGGCATGCACATGGTGCAGGGCATCCTGCTTGCGCTGCTGCATCGTGAGCGCACGGGGGAAGGGCAGAAGGTCAATGTGTCGCTGTACAACTCGATGCTCTCGATGCAGATGCAGGAGGCCGCGATGATCATGATGGCCGACTCGGAGGTGAACTGGGCCGCGATGCCGCTTTCGGGCGTCTTCGATACGCACACCGGCGCGCTCGTGCTCGTCGGCGCATTCAAGCCGAACCCGCTGCGCGATATCTGCGCCGCGCTGCAAATCGAGGACCTCTCCGCCGACCCGCGCTTTTGCAACCTCAACCAGCAGTTCGCTCACAAGACGGAGTTGCAACGCATCTTCCGCGAGCGCTTCGCGAGCAACACGCGCGAGTTCTGGCTCGCGCGGCTCGAAGAGCAGGACCTGCTGTGCGCGCCGGTGCGCGATCTGCGCGAAGCGCTGGTCGATCCGCAAACGCTGCATAACGGGCTCATCATGGAAGGCGAGGGCGAGGGCCAGCCGGTGCGTTTCATCGGTAGCCCCATCGAGCTTTCGATGGCGCCGGTCGGGTTGCGGCGCGCGCCGCCGAGGCTCGGGCAGCACACAGAGGAGATTCTTCAGCAATTGCGCGGCGGCGTCGCCACGGAGGCCGTATGAGCATACGTCTAGTCATCGACCAGCACGTCGCCACGGTGACGCTCGCGCGGCCCGACGCGCTCAATGCGATCGACCTCGCAACCGAGGCCGAGCTGCAACGTGTCTGGGCCGAACTGGAGCACAACCGCGACGTGCGCGTCGTGGTGCTGACGGGCGAGGGCGAGCGGGCGTTCTGCGTCGGCGCGGACCTCAAGAATCCGTCCGTGAGCGGGCTCGAGTACTGGGCGGCGCCGCGTCCCGGCGGCTTCGGTGGCATCGCGTTGCGCGAGACGCTCAACGTGCCGGTCATCGCGCGCGTCAACGGGTATGCGCTCGGCGGCGGCTTCGAGATGGTGCTGGGGTGCGATCTCGTGATTGCCTGCGAGGAAGCGAGCTTCGGCCTGCCCGAGGCGCTCGTCGGCCGCATGCCGCTCGACGGCGGCATGACGCTGCTGCAACGCCAGATTCCCTACCGTCAGGCGATGGCGATGCTGCTCACGGGCAAGCGTGTTTCCGCGCGCGAAGGCCTCGACATGGGGCTCGTCAACGAGGTCGTGCCGCGCGCGCAACTCGATGACGCCGTGCAGCGCTGGGTCGACGCCGTGCTCGCATGTGCGCCGCTGTCGCTGCAGGCCATCAAGCAGGTGGTGAAACGCACGTCCACGCTGTCGGCCTCCGAAGCGCAGGCGTTGCGGCTCCCGGCGCTCGTCGCCGCCCTGCAATCCGAGGATGCGCACGAAGGCGTGCGCGCATTCCAGGAGAAGCGCAAACCTCGCTGGAGCGGACGCTGATGGCCTACGTCATAACCTCGCCGTGCATCGACGTGAAAGACGGCGCATGCGTGCCATGCTGTCCGGTGGACTGCATCTACGAAGGCGAGCGCACCCTCTACATTCATCCCGATGAGTGCATCAACTGCGGGGTATGCGTGTCGGTGTGCCCGACCGAGGCGATCTTTCACGAGGAGGAACTCCCGCGGGAGGAGGCGTCGTTCGCGGCCGTGAACCGGGAGTTCTTCGGCGTGCGCGTGAGTGCGCTCGGTTCCCCGGGTGGCGCATGCGACGTCGGCAAGGTAGCCTGCGATCATCCGGAGGTCGCCGCCTGGCCGGTCCGGGCCCTGAACTGAGATGACACGATGCATGCGAACGTCCTGAAGTATTTCGTCGAAGTAGCGCGGTGCAGTTCGATCCGCAAGGCCGCACAGAACCTCTATGTCGCCTCGAGCGCGGTCAACCGGCAAATACTGAAGCTGGAAGCCGAGATGGGGACCGAACTGTTCGACCGGCTGCCGAATGGCATTCGCCTCAACGCGGCCGGCGAGCGCGTGCTCCAGCATATCCGCGCGACGCTGAACGATTTTCACCTGATGCGCAGCGAACTCGACGAACTGAAGGGCGAACGCAAGGGGCACGTCTCGGTCGCGGCCATGGATTCACTCTTCGTCGATTTCCTGCCGGCGACCGTCGAAGAGTTCTCCGACGCGTATCCGGCCGTCACCTATTCGATTGCCGCCGTGCCGCCGCACGACGTGCCGCCGCGGCTCGTCAGCGGCGAGTACGACATCGGCATCTCGTACATCACGAAGCTGCCCGCGGGCCTCGATGTCGTGACGGAAGTCTCTCTGCCGCCGGGGGTCGTGATGGCGTCGTCGCATCCGCTCGCGAAAAAGGAGCGCATCAGCTTCGACGAATGCCGCAACCACGCGTTTCTCCGGCTGGAAGGCCGCTCGCCGATCCAGGGCGTGACGACCGACTTCCCGGAATACTGGGAATCGCTGCAGCCGAGCGTGACCTGCAACTCGACGACGCTGCTCAAGCGGCTGATCGCGTCGGGGCGGGGCATTTCATTTTTCTCCAAACTGGCTTTCCTCGATGAACTGTCGCGCGGCGAAGTGGTGTGGCGCCCGCTCGACGACGTCAACGTGAACGCGCTCACGGTCGGCATCATTGCGCCGAATCAGCGCGTGCTGCCGCACGTCACGCTCGAGTTCGTCGAGCGCATCGTGCGGCGGCTCAAGCACGTCGAGCTTTCGCTGCGGGAAGCCTGATCCTCGAGCCAGCCGAAGCACGGATGCAGGACTTGAAGAACAACGTTGTATTGATCACCGGCGCGAGTTCCTGCATCGGCGCGGCGCTCGCGGAGCAGAAGGGCCGGATGGCGTCCCGCACAGCCCTTCAACCTGCCTCATCGCCGATACGCATCTTCAAGGCCGCGACGAACCGCTCCGTCAACGGCGGCAGCGTGCGGCCGCGCTTCTTGATCAGCGCGATCGGCCGGACGAACGCGGCATCGTCGATCGGGCGCACGACGAGTCCCGGTTCGGCCAGCACCTCGCGCGCCGTGCCGGGAAGGATCGTCACGCCGAGCCCGCCGCGCACCATCGCCACAGCGGTCATCATGTAGGTCGGCTCGCACGCGATGACCGGAGTCCGGCGCGCGCCCTCGAGCGCCGCGTCGACCACGGCCCGCACGCTCGTGCCTTGCGCCGTGAGCACGAGCGGCACGCCAGCGAGATCGTCGAGTCCGATGCGCCGCCGGCGCGCCAGCGGATGCGCCTTCGGGCACACCGCGACAAGACGGTCGACGCCCGAATGCAGCACGTCGAACGCGCCGTCGGGGAGCTCGCCGCCCGTCAGCCCGATATCGACGTCCTCGTTGCGCACGAGCGTGTTCACCATGCTCGCGACCACGTCGCGAACCTGAAAGCCCGCGCGCGGCACCGCCTTCCTCAGGTCCTGGATGAGATCCGGCAGCAGGCTCGCGGCGAAGGTCGGCAGGCACGCGATGCGCACCGTGCCGCTCGATCCGTCGGCGAGCGAGCGCGCGTCGGTGAGCACCTGCTGCATGTCGTGCAGCGACTTCTGCAGCACCGGCAGCAGTTCGCGCCCCGCCGGCGTCAGCGCGACATTGCGGCTGTTGCGGTCGAACAGGCGCACGCCGACCGTGTCCTCCAGCCGGCGAATCTGCACGGTGAGCGCGGGCTGGGACAGGTGCAGGCGCGTCGCCGCACGCGTGAAGCTGCTCGTCTGGGCGACGGCGACAAACGCCCGGATGTCGCGAAGGTTCAGATCCATTACGTTTCTCGAATGCTGCAATCAAATCATTTCAATTGATCTATCGGTGGCATCAAATTACGCTGAACCCCACTAAAAGACAAATCCGGAGACAAGCACATGCTGCCATTGCTGGGGCTCGCCACCATCGTCGTCCTGCTCGGGGCGATCCTGTCCAAGCGCATGTCGCCGCTCGTCGCGCTGATCATCGTGCCGATCGCGGCGTCGCTGATCGGCGGCTTCGGCCTGCAGACCAGCAAGTTCGTGATCGATGGCCTGAAAAGCCTCGCGCCGGTGGTCGGCATGTTCGTGTTCGCGATCCTCTACTTCGGGACCATCACCGACGCAGGCACGCTCGACCCGATCATCGACCGCATCCTGAAAGCAGTCGGCACGAAGCCGACGCGCATCGTGATGGGCACGACGCTGCTTGCGCTCCTGATCCATCTCGACGGCTCGGGCGCAGTGTGTTTCCTCGTCACGATCCCCGCCATGCTGCCGCTCTACGACCGCCTGAACATGGACCGGCGCGTGCTGGCCGCGGCGGTGTCGATGGCGGCGGGAATCAATTTCCTGCCGTGGACGGGGCCCATGATTCGCGCTTCGGCGTCGCTGCATCTGCCGATCTCGTCCATCTTCAATCCGCTGATTCCGGTGCAGGCGATCGGCCTCGTGTTCGTGTTCGGCATGGCCTATCTGCTCGGCAGGCGCGAAGAAAAGCGCCTCGGTTTCACCGGCGCGCACGGGTCGGTGCCGATGCCCAGGCGCGAACTCACGCCCGAGGAACAGGCGCTGCGCCGCCCGAAGCTCTTCTGGTTCAACGTCGTCCTCACGCTGATCGTGCTCGGCACGATGGTGGCCATGGGCGAGAAGATTCCGCCCGCGATCATGTTCATGGTGGGCTTGTGCGTTGCGCTGATGGTGAACTATCCGAACGTGGAGATGCAGAGAAAGCGCATCGACGCGCATGCGCGCGCCGCGCTGATGATGGCCGGCATCCTGCTCGCCGCAGGGGTCTTCACCGGCGTGCTGCAGGGCAGCGGCATGCTGAAGGCGATGGCGCAGGCCGCCGTCGGCTTCGTGCCGCCTGCGATGGCGAGCCACATACCGGTCGTGCTCGGTCTCCTTTCGATGCCGCTCAGCATGCTGTTCGATCCCGACTCGTTCTACTTCGGCCTCTTGCCCGTGATCGCCGAGGTGGCGGGGCAGCTCGGCGTGCCGGCGGTGCAGGTCGGACAGGCGGCGCTGCTCGGCCAGATGACCACCGGCTTTCCGGTCAGCCCGCTCACGCCCGCGACATTCCTCGTGGTCGGGCTGTGCGGGATCGATCTCGCCGACCATCAGAAATTCACGTTCCCGCTGCTGTTCGGCGCATCGATCGTCATGACGATCGCCTGCGTCGTGCTGGGCGTTTTCCCCTTGTGAGCCACATCCATGGACACTGACACGATGACTGCAACTCACGACGCACGCCGCGTGCGGATCGGCGCGGGTGCCGGATATTCGGGCGACCGGATCGAACCCGCGGTCGAACTGGCGGAACATGGCGCGCTCGATTATCTGGTTTTCGAGTGTCTCGCCGAGCGCACGATCGCCCTTGCGCAGCAGATCCGGCGCAATGATCCGGCGCTCGGCTATGACCCGCTGCTGGAGGCGCGAATGGCGGCGGTACTGCCGGTCGCCGCGCGCAATGGCGTACGGATCATCTCCAACATGGGCGCAGCCAATCCACTCGCGGCCGCGCGCAGGACAGCCGAAATCGCGCGATCGCTCGGCCTCGACGGACTGAGGATCGCCGCGGTCACCGGCGACGATGTGCTCGACGTCGTGCGCGAAGGCGGCATGACGTTCGAGGAATCCGGCGAAAGCGTCGCATCCCACGGCGAGCGGATCGTGTCGGCGAACGCATATCTCGGCGCGGCGCCGATCGTCGAAGCGCTCGCTGCCGGCGCGGATATCGTGCTGACCGGGCGCGTCGCCGATCCCTCGCTCTTCACCGCCCCGCTGATCCACGAGTTCGGCTGGGACATGAACGACTGGAACACGCTCGGACAGGCGACGGTCGTCGGGCATCTGCTGGAATGCGCGGGCCAGGTGACGGGCGGTTACTTCGCCGACCCCGGTTACAAGGATGTCCGGAATCTCGCGCGGCTCGGCTTTCCGATCGGCGAAGTGAGCGCGGACGGCTCGGTCGTCATCACGAAAGTGCCGCACGCTGGCGGCTGCGTAACCGAGGCGACGTGCAAGGAACAACTGCTCTACGAAATCCACGATCCGCGCCGTTATCTGCAACCGGACGTTGTCGCCGACTTCACGCGGGTTCGCGTGACCGGGGAGGCTCCCGACCGCGTGCGCGTGACGGGCGGATGCGGCACGCCGCGCACGGCTACGCTCAAGGTCTCGGTAGCGTACGCGGACGGCTTTATCGGCGAGGGGCAGATTTCCTATGGCGGTCCGGGCGCGCTCACGCGGGCGCGGCTTGCGCTCGATATCGTCCGCGAACGGCTCGAGCTGACCGGCGTTCAGACGAGCGAACTGCGTTTCGACCTGATCGGCGTCGACTCGCTGCATGGCGAGCGCGCCGGAGCGCGCGGCGGCGAGCCTTATGAAGTACGCGTTCGCGTGGCGGGGCGCACGGCATCGGCCGCGCAGGCAGCGCGAATCGGCAACGAGGTAGAGACGCTCTACACCAACGGACCCGCGGGCGGCGGCGGCGTGACCAAGGCGGTGCGCGAGGTGCTCGCGGTGCAGTCGGTCCTGCTGCCGCGCGAGCGGACGAAGCCGGCATTCGAATTCGTGGAGGCATGACATGAAGCTGCGGGAACTAGCTCACTCGCGAACCGGCGACAAGGGCAATACGCTGAACGTGTCGGTCATCTGCCACGACGCGCGACATTATGAGCACCTGCGACAGGTGCTGTCGGCGGATCGCGTGAAGGCGCATCTGGGCGACGTCGTGCGCGGCGACGTCGTACGCTACGAACTGCCTGATCTGGCCGCTTTCAACTTCGTGCTCGGACAGGCGCTCGGGGGCGGCGTGACGCGCTCCCTCGCGCTCGACGCGCACGGCAAATCGTTGAGTTCCGCGTTGATGGATCTCGATCTCCCGCCGCCCGTCGCCGATCCTGGATGCGCCGCCAGCTTTCCGGAATGAGGGGCATGCGACAGACCGCGCCGTCTGTTCAATACGATACGAACGAGCGTGAGCCTCGGGAGGCGGCAATCTTCGTTCGACGGTATCGGCGAAGGGCCGAGCCTGTCGGGCGCCGCGGTTCCCGATGCTTGTCAGGTCCCGCGGGAACCGAGGCTGCGCCCGTTTATTTCTTCTCGGGCATGACCGACGAGTGATGACTCGTGATGAGCCATTGCGTCCCGTCCCAGTGATAGGTGTAGGTGTAGCGCGCCTTGACCACCGCACCCGTTCTTGCGAAGGTGAATGTGTAGAGCCCCGCGTCCACCGCGGAATTGCATCCCAGTTCGACCAGACGGAAGTCGATCTTCCCGGACGGACGATCCGGCAGAAAATGGCGGAAGTAGTCCTCCTTCTCTGCGGGCGTCAAACGCGGCTGGTTGGATACCGTCGGAAGCAGAATCGAGCGCTCCGCATAGTTGGCGACCACCTTGTGCGGATCACCGGTTTGCAGCGACTGATTCCATCGATCGAACAGCGCCGCGATCTCCTGTTCCGAGGTTGCCTTGCAGCTTTCCGTGCGCGACGCCGGCGCACTGCTCGACATGCCCTGGTTCGCGGCGCATCCGGCGAGCGCGAAAGCAAGGACCGCAATCGTGAATGACTTCATGGCGGCATTTCTCCCGTCAGGAGGTGAGAGGAAGGCAGGACGCCGGCAGGTCCCGGCCGCTTCCGACTGACGTGACGGTCCTGGGCGGACGGTGCCTTTTGCGGTTGTCTGCCAGTTTCGGTCAGGCCAGCACTCGAGCATGCGCTCTCCTGCCCGATGGCGAATGGTCGGACAACAGCAGCCACCCTGCCACCCGTCGAACCTGTTGACCGAAGCATGTAACTGCTTAGCCGGACGGGAGCGCGTTCTGATGGCGTTCCTCTCCTGGCCAACCTCTTGATACTCCGGTAACTGGAAAGACTTGCACGCTTGTCTACCCCCGTCTATTGGACCAAAGTCTCATGGCGTTGCCGGCGAAACGGGAGCAGATTGTCTGTTGAGGCACCGCGCACCGTGCCCGCGTCAGGCAAACCCGCTCGATCATCGACCAAGGCCATTGCGTCGATTCATCGAGCACCCGGGCGCGGCAGCAACAGGTTGTCCATGGCGCAAGTGCCGGCGCAGTCGCGGCACAGCGGGATCCTGATGCAGCCTCGCATGACTCATGACTACTGGAGTGAACAATGAATGCAATCAAGACACTCAAGTTGACTGGCGGCGCATTGATCGTCGTCGCGTCCATCAATGCGTGGTCGCAAACCAGCGAGTCAGCGGCCACGCCGGGTCAGTCCGGGGCGACGTCGTCAAGCCCGGCGCCTTCGAAATCCAGCGTCAGAAAGGCGAATCGGGCACTCAGCAAGAAGGTGCTGCTGGCGCTCACGAAGGGCGGTGTCGATACTTCAGGAATCAACGCAATTGCAAAGGGTGGCGCGGTGACGCTTGCAGGACACGTGTCGAATCCGGCCGACATCGACAAGGCCGGCTCGATAGCGAAGGGTGTGGCGGGCGTTACGTCCTTGAAGAATGCGCTGACGATCAGCGAGGGCGGGCAGTAATCCCTCTCGAGCGGCCGGCGGGCATCACGTCGGCCAGATGCCTCCGGTCGTGTTTGCGACCTTGGCAGTCGCATTCGTTTTACTTCCTTGAATCGACGTCCGCCGCGGACCTGATTCGCCCTCCAGCGGGCGACGGGTTCCGGCCGATCGTCTCCCCACGTCGGAGCGCGTTTGGCCCGGCTATCAGCCATAGGATCGAACGTCAGTCCGACCGCATTTCGACACCGCTGTCGAGATCGCCACAAACCCGCACGCGATCAACCCCGGCATGTCCCGTTCGCTATCGCGCGAGTTATCAAACTTGTAACGTGCCCGTCAGCGTTGTGCCAGCCTCTCCGAACCACAATGCCTTCATCGCCGCTCAGTGAGAAACGGCGTTCGAGTGGGCTCCATTCGATCCGAAGCAGGCCTGTAACGGGCCTTTCGTCATCAGTTCACAGAGGCTGAAAATCGTGAAGAAAGTTTTGTGTGCGGTTCTGACGACCGCGATGCTGGCGCCGTTCGCGTGCTTTGCGCAGACGGCGGGCGATAACGTGACGCGCGCGCAAGTGCGCGACGAACGGGCGCAACTGGAAGCGACGGGCTATCGCCCGAGCACGCATGACGCGGATTATCCCAATGCGCTTCAGGCGGCCGAAGCGAAGGTCCAGATGGCGCATGAAGGCGCGCCTTCCTACAGCGGCGCTCGGGACGGCTCGGCATCGATCAGCGCCCTCGAGGCGAACCACACCGCAGTGCAATAGCCCCATCGCGGACTACGCTCGTATCTCGTGCAACCGCTCGGGAGGGGTATTGTCATGAAGACTGCATCGCGGGTCGCTGCCGTCGCTGCGCAGGCGTCGGCGCAAGCCGGCGGCCTTCCCCGCGCTGGCCAGGGCGCGGCGCACGAGACCGCTCAACTTCCCCGATACGTCCCGAAGCTCCAGGGCGAGCACAACAGCGGCACGTGATAGTGCTGTGCCGCATCCGCGACGGTGAAGCGAACCGGCACGACGTCGGCAAATACGTCCGGCGTGCGAAAGTAGTCCGCCACCCAGAAGCGCAATTCGAAGTCGCCGGCTCGAGCTTGCGCGGCGGGCAGAATGGGCGTGTCGGTGCGCCCGTCGCGGTTCGTCCGCGTGCGGGCGATGAGCGTCGGGGGCTGCGTGCCCACGTCGAACAGTTCGATCTGCATGCCTGAAGCGGGTTTGCCAAGCGATACATCGAGTACATGGGTGGTGATGCCTGCGGCCATGGTATGTCTCCTGATCGTGCGCGCTCGTCAGCTGCCGCGGTAATAGTTGTAGCTCCAGGGCCCGAACAGCACGGGCAGGTGGATGCGCTGGGTGATGTCCGTCACGCGAAAGCGCAGCGGAATCTTCGACAGGAACAGCGGCCGCGGAAGGCTCGCCTTGCGGGCGGCGAAGTATTCGTCCACATGAAGCACGAGTTCGTAGGTGCCGGCGCGGTAGGCGTCGCCGATCAGCAGGGGCGGCTCGCTGCGGCCGCTGGCTGCAAGCGTCACGGTCTGCAGATGCCGGGACTGGCCGTCCTCGATGCGGGCAACGTCCACGCGCATGCCGGCCGCGGGGGTGCCGTGCCAGGTGTCGAGCGCGTGCATCGTCAGGCGCGGGCTGAGGCCGTCCTGCTGCACCGGGCCAGTGGTCTGGTTGGGGGCAGGTGCAGGGGCGGGGGCTGCCTGCTCGCCGGCAGCCAGCGCGGTGCCGGCCAGGAGGACACTGCCGCCCAGCGTCATGGTCTGGAGGGCAAACCGGCGGCGGCCGGCGTCGAAGGTGAGGGGAGTGTCTTTGTCGCTCATGTCAGGCCTCCTGCTTGTTGTCCTGCTTGTCGTCCCGCTCGTGGCCGAGCTTGCGGATGCCGACGAGCACCAGCACCGCGGCCAGGATCTCAATGACCGCCACAATGTACAGACCCGACGTGACGCGGCCGGTGGCGTTCTTGATCAGCCCCATCACGTACGGCGCACCGAAGCCGGCCAGGTTCGAGACCGAATTGATCAGGGCCACGCCCACCGCGGCGGCACCGCCTGCGAGGTAACGGTTGGGCAGTTGCCAGAACACGGGGATGGCGCTCATCGTGCCCACCAGCGCGGCGGTCATGGCCAGCATGGCGATGACGGGCGGCAGCGCCGCTACGCCCAGAAGCGCGGCCAGCACGAGCATCGACACGCCGCCCGCGATCGCCGCGCCGCTGAAGTGCCAGCGCACTTCGTTGCGGCGGTCCGAATGGGCGCCGTTCGCGATCATGCCGACTGCGCCGCAGAGGTAGGCTACCGCCGCGATCCAGCCCACCGCCATCGGCGCGCTCACGCCCAGGTCCTTGATGATGGTCGGGATCCAGAACGTCAGCGTGGAGTTGGCGCACAAGAGGCAGAAGAAGATGGCGATCAGCAGCCACACCTTGCGGTTCGTGAAGAGCGAGCGCCAGTCATGACCGCGCTCGCCCATGGCGGCGTTGTCGCGGCGCAGCGCGTCGAGCACCACGTGCTTTTCGTCGTCGGTGAGCCAGCGTGCCTGTTCCGGCTTGTCGGTCATGTAGAACCACGCGAAGATGCCGGCCAGCACCGAGGGGATGCCTTCCAGGATGAACAGCCACTGCCAGCCGTGCATGCCGTGCACGCCGCCCATCGAGGTCATGATCCAGCCCGCCAGCGGGCCGCCGAGCACCCCGGCGATCGCGGATGCCGACATGAAGGTGCCGAACGCCCTGGCGCGCCGTTGCGACGGATACCAGTAGGTGAGATAGAGGATCACGCCCGGATAGAAACCCGCCTCGAACGCGCCCAGCAGGAAGCGCAGCAGGTAGAACTGCGTGGGCGTCGTGACGACGGTCTGCAGCATGCAGATCACGCCCCAGCAGATGGTGATGCGCATGATGGTCTTCTTGGCGCCGATCTTCTGCAGCAGCATGTTCGACGGCACCTCGAACAGAAAGTAGCCGAGGAAGAAGATGCCCGCGCCCAGACCGTACACCGCTTCGCTGAACTTCAGCGCATCGAGCATCTGCAGCTTGGCGAAGCCGATGTTCACGCGGTCCAGCCAGGCAAGCACCCACAGCACGCCGAGGAACGGCAAGAGGCGCCACGAAACCTTGCGATAGACGCTGGCTTCCGCGCTGTCCTCCTCGCCGGCGAACGCCGGCATGCCCTGCTTGATGATCGACATGGTGTCTCCTTTCCTGTCGGTTTGCATTGCGCGGCCGGGGCGCCAAAGCGGCGCGGCGGCAGTGCATTTGGATGGAAGCAAGTATAGAAACGGCTCGCCGAACGGGAACGGGGCGGGATCCAATAGGCCCCATAGCAACATGTATATGGGTTGAAAAGCCTTGTGTGGCGCGGGTTTGCAGGGTCCCGGGGCGTGTTTCGCAGCCCCTAAGGATTACCCCTAGCCCGCGCTTGCGGCTCCGGCCACGCGGCGCGCCGGCATCTCCGCCGGCCGCGTCGCGCTTCGACGGCGTTGCCCTGTGGTGCGCGACACGCTACAAATGCACCATTGGCAGGCAGCGGCGCACGGCAACGCGGGCGCCGGCTGCGTCTGGCCGCCTTCCGTGCACAGGACCCACCATGATTCGCGCCGATGATCCGTTCGATACCTACCTGCTGCGGGTGCTGTGCACGCTGATTGCCGAGCGCAGCGTGTCGCGCACGGCGATTCGCATGAACCAGTCGCAGCCGGCCATCAGCTCCGCGCTCAAGCGGCTGCGCGCCATTTTCAACGACCCGCTGCTCACCCGCGAAAAGAACGTGATGGTCCCCACCGAGCGCGCGCTGCAGCTGGCGCAGAGCGCGCAGGCGGCACTCAGCGCGCTGGACAATCTCCTCGTGTCGGATGACCGTTTCGATCCCGCCACCACCGAGCAGAGCTTCACGGTGGGCATGCCCGACTATCTGGCGCCGCCTTTCTTTGCCCATGTCGTGCGCGAGTTCTGCCGCGCTGCACCGCGTGCGCGCCTGGTGGCGGTGCCGCTCAGCGCCACGTTCAACTACGAGCAGGGCCTCTCGGAAGGCTCGCCCGATATCGTCATCGGCAACTGGCCCAATCCGCCGGAGCACCTGCATCTGTCGGTGTTGCTGGAAGACGAGGTGGTCTGTGTGGTGGCGCAGGACAGCGTCCATGTGCAGCCGGGCAAGTTCACGGCGGAGGCGTACCTGAGCGCGTCGCATATCGTGCCCACACCGTATTCGCGCGACCAGCGCGGCGTGGTGGATACCGGGCTCAGCACCATGCGCGTACACCGCGACAACCGCGTGAGCTGCCCTTACTTCAACCTCGCGCCCAGCCTGATCCCGGGCACGGACCTGATCCTGACGACCGGCCGCCACTTTGCCAACTATCATGCGAAGCATCTGCCGGTGGCGGTGCTCGATCCGCCGATCGATTTCCCGTTCATGCGCTTCTACCAGCTCTGGCATCCGTCGCGCCACCGCTCGGCCTCGCACATCTGGCTGCGAGGCATGCTGACGGCGGCGGCGCAGGAGCTGCGCGACCTGCGCGACATGCACCGCGGATAGCGCCACCGGATAGCCCTATCGGGTTCTGTTATGCGGCCTATAGGGCCATGGTCCTCGCCGCTTGCGCGCGTGCTTTCTATACTCGGCCCGTATTCATCATCGATGCCTTGCCAACGCGGCGGGCCTTACGGGAGAGCAGCGCATGTCACAGCCGATCGATCTGGCGCCGGTCAACGAACTGGACCACACGACCTTTGTACTTACGTTTGGAAGCGTGTTCGAGCATTTTCCGCAGGCGGCGCACGGCGCGTGGGCAGAGCGGCCGTTTGCGTCGGCGGCCGCGCTGCACGACGCGATGATGGGCGTGATACGGAAGCTGGATGCGCACGGTCAGCGCGACTTCCTGAACCTGCACCCGCTCTTGTCCGGCGCCAACATCCGCGCGGGCACGATGACGTCGGATTCAAATGAGGAACAGAAAAGCGCAGGGCTGGACGCAATGACGGCCCGGCAGGAAGCGATGCTCGAACGCCTGAACACGGCCTACCTCGCGCGGCATGGCTTTCCGTTCATCATCTGCGTGCGGCACTACACGCGCGAAGGCATCTTCACCGCGCTCGAGCGCCGCATCGAGCGCAGCACGCAGCAGGAACAGGACGAAGCACTGGCGCAGATCGCGGCGATCACGCGCGGGCGGCTGGATGTGCGCCTGAACGCGTTTCGCCAGGTGAGCACGAGCAGCGTCGGTCGTTGACCTGGCAAAACAGAAGATCCGTGTTGCCGTACGGCGGCGGGGCCCGTCAGAGCAGCAGGCCTTGCTCCAGCGCGTACCGTGTCAGTTCCGCGTTGCTCTTCAGGCGCAGCTTGTTGCAAATGCGTGACCTGTAGGTGGTCACGGTGTTGGGGCTCAGGTGAAGTGTCTTCGCGATCGCCGCCAGGCTGTCGCCGGAGACGAGCAGCTTCAGCACTTCGAGCTCGCGGTCGGAGAGCGCCTCGTGCGACACCGTGGGGCTCCCGCCGACATTGCATGCAAACTGCTCCGCAAGCGCGGGACTGATGTACTTGCCGCCGGCCGCGGCCTTGCGGATCGCGCCGACGAGCGTCGCGGTCGGGCTGTTCTTGGTCAGGTACCCCGCTGCGCCATGCTTGAGCGCACGCAACGCATAAATCTCCTCCGAATACATGCTCAGCATGAGCACCGGCAGCGCGGGCTTCTTGACGCGGATCAGCTTGAGCAGGTCGAGCCCGCTCCGGTCCGGCAGCGCGATATCGACGAGGGCGACATTGAAGTCCTGGTGCTGCACGAGATCGAGCGCCTCCTGCGCCGTCTCGGCCTCGCCGGTGACCTGAATGTCGCTCGCGGTGCCGAGCATGAGCCGCACCCCGTTGCGCACGACGGTGTGATCATCCACCAGCAGCACGCTGATCGCCTCATTGGTCATGAAGTTTCTCCAGAGGCAATCTGAATACGACGGCTGTACCGCACCCGGTAATGCCGGTGACCTTGATCTGGCCACCCACATGACGCGCCCGCTCCTGCATTCCGGCGATGCCCCACGATACGCCGTTGAAAACATGCGCAGCTTCGATACCCTTGCCGTCGTCCGCGACTTCGACGATCAGGGCATGCTCGTCGAGCAGCACGCGCACCGTTATCTTCGATGCCCCCGCGTGGCGGATCGCATTGGTCAGCGCCTCCTGAACGATGCGAAACAACACGATGCTCGTTTCGGGCGTTACCGTCATCGCCGCGACCGGCGCGTCGATCGTCAGAGAACAACTCAGGCCCGTCTGCTTTTCGATCTGTCCGGCATACCACTCCAGCGCGACCCAGATGCCCAGTTCGTCGAGCACGCTCGGCCGCAGGTCCGTGATCACTCTGCGGACCGTTTCGATAGCGGTATCCGCGAGATCCGAGGCGTCCGCGAGTTGCGGATCGACTGCGCGTCCTTCCGCCTTCGCACGGTCGATCGCAACCGAGACATACGCCTTGATGCCGGTGAGCACGCCGCCAAGCTCGTCGTGGATTTCCCGTGCAATGCGCTTGCGCTCGTCTTCGCGAATCCGTTCCTGATGCGCGGCGAGTTTGCTGAGCGCGGACTCGGTCTCCTTGCGCCTCGCAACCTCGTATTCGAGCGCCTTCGCCTTTTGCTGCAACAGCGCGGTCGCGCGATGGAACTGGTCGGAATCGGCGGTCCCGTTCACGTATTCCTCAGACGCGCAAACGTGCGAATGCGCGGCAAAGATACGATGAAACGCCTGGGACTCCCGCTCGCCCTGGAACGCTTCCATCGGATAGGCGCACAACAGCGAAAAATCGTGGTCCCGCGCGAGGTCGTTCCACAATTCCTCGAGACGCACCGCGGCTTCCATTTTTCCCGCGGCGCACAAGAGCGCGACCATTTCGCCGAAGGCGCGCACGCGCACGGCACCGTTCGCGGACGCGCGGCGCAGCAGGGTGCCGATGACATCCGCAAACCGCCTGGCGTCGGGCCAGCCGTCGACCATGAAGCCGGCGAGGGTCTCGTCGGCATCGACCGAGATGAAGCGGGACTCGGAATCCGCAAAAGGAAAGACCGCGTTCACGCGGCGCGCGATGGCCTCGCGGTGCGTGTTTGCGGCAATGACGATTGCGCTTTCGCCCGCGCAAAGGGCCGTGTTAACGAAGCGGGATACCTTTTCGTAGAGAAAAGATTCACTTTCGTAGAACTGCACAGCGTGTTCGCACATCGGATGCTCCAGGGTCCTTGCTCGCGCCAAGTTTAACAGCGGTGCCGTGCTCGGCGGGCGACGATACTGCCATGCCGATGTATGGATTCCCCTACAAGATTCGTCCGTGATTCGTGATGGTGCTGCGTGCACGCTCTGTCAAGATAGCTCCCGTGACAAGCATTTGTCTGCCTCACTTTGCTGGCGTTTTGTGGGGCACGACGAGCGCGGCACCTTCCGAGCGCCGCGAATACGATAATCCGACGCACGAGGACACGGCTTCCTCCTGCGAAAGAACTTATAACTACGAGACAAAATGCTGACTCCCCATGAATTCGCCACATTGATGCTGATCCGGGATGGCCGGGATCAGATCGATCCGGACCGCGTCGAGCTCGGTACGCTCGTCGAGCGTCAGCTCGTTGCACTGGAGAGGCTCGCTTCGGGCCGCGAGCGTCCCCATCTCACCGATGACGGCGATTCGATCCTCCGGGCCGTCGCCCGCGCAAATGGAGCATGCGCGCCTCACGTACACAAAAGATCGAAGCCGAAGCTCTGATTTCCTCATACGGCCACTGCGGAACCGTCGCGCTGATGCCCGTGAATTAAGCAAGTACTGGCAGTCGCGCATCTTTTTCGATCTCGTACGCTGACGCTGCGTAGCCTCGCGTGCCCGTGAACGTTGGATGCGGGCGGCAGACGGCGCATCGAACCCAATTTGCAGGAGTTCCGCCATGTCAAGTCCCGAGCAGTTCCTTGCCGCGCAGAAGGCGAGCGCCAACAGCGCCTTCGGCGTGGCCATGAAATTCTTCGAAGGTATCGAAAGACTGGTCGAGCTGAATCTTCAGACAGCAAGGTCGACGCTTGCCCAGACCGCGGACAACACCGCAAAAGTGCTGTCGGCAAAGGAGCCGCAGGACTGGTCCGCGCTTCAGGCGAGCTTGCTTGCGGCCTTTGCCGAACAGGCCCAGTCGTACGCCCGTCAATTCATGGACATCGCGTCCTCCGCTCAGGCTGAATGCCTCACGGCCGGGCAGGCGCGTTACGAAGAGCAGAACCGGCGCGTGCGAACGCTCGTCGACGAACTGGTCAGGAGCGCTCCGGCGGGCTCCGAAGCACTGACCGCGGCGTGGAAATCCGCGATCACCTCGTCGAACACGTGGTCCGAATCGCTGCGGCGAAGCGCGCAACAGACGGCCGAACTGGCGGCAAGCAACTTCAAGGTGGTGACGGCCGTCGGCTCGAAAGCCGCTGCCCGCGCGGATCAAAAAGCGTTGTAGGTCGGCAGGCGAGGCGCCGCGGAACGGCGGCGCCTCGCAAAAAGCTTGGGCAGGAGGCCGTGCGCCGGAGCTTCGTCTTCCCGGCGCGGGCTGCGCGTCACCCGCGAACATCTCCATCACCGGTGCGCATGTTTTCGAATGCGCCTTGCGCCTTTTCCCATTGGAGCTACCCGGATGAACGAATCGCTAGTCGCAATCGTCGTTGGATCGTCCACTTTGCTGATCGCGGCGCTGATGGTGATCGGCCACTGCATACGCGAGCACCGGCGCCGCCACCTGACGCAGCGCCTGAAACATGTGTGCTGGTGGGACACAAGCCGGTCCCGACGTTGATGCGCGCGCGCAAGCTCGTCTACGCGAGCCGCAACCCGAGCGAGTCGCTTCGTTCGCGACTCGCAGCGCGGGGCTGGCATGTCGAAGTGGTCGCCGGCGCGAACGAGGTTCGCCGCTCGCTTCGCCGCGACGTCGCGATGGGCGGCCTGCTCGATCTGTCCAGTGGCTTCGATCCGCACGAACTCGCGGCGCTCGCCCCTTCTCTCGCGCTCATCAATGTCGGCTGGGTGGCGCTGATCGACGCCGCGCAGCGCAGGAACGCGTCGGTGCGCCAGCTGATTCGCGACTGCTGTTTCGATTACGTGACCGTCCCGGCAAGCGACGAGCGGATCGTCGACTCGATCGGCCACGCCTACGGGATGGCCGTGCTCAACGAGGTGCCCGAGGAAGAGCGCGAGGGCCGGCCGGAAACCGGGATGGTCGGCGCGTGCGACGCGATGCGCACGCTCTATCGGCTGATCGGCAAGGTGGCAGCCAGCGACGTGTCCGTCTTCATTGCCGGGGAGTCGGGCACAGGCAAGGAGCTGACGGCTCTCGCCATCCATGCCCGTTCCGCGCGCCGTCACAAGCCGTTCGTCGCCGTCAACTGCGGAGCGATTCCCGCGCCGCTGCTTCAGTCCGAGCTGTTCGGCTACGAAAAGGGCGCATTCACGGGCGCGCACCGGCGCAAGATCGGAACGATCGAAGCCGCCAATGGAGGCACGCTGCTCCTCGATGAAATTGGCGACCTGCCGCTCGAAAGCCAGGCAAGCCTGTTGCGCTTTCTGCAGGAAGCCAGAATAGAGAGGCTAGGGGGCCAGACCTCGATCGCAGTCGACGTGCGCATCATATCGGCGACCCACGTCGACATGGCGGGAGCCATGAGGGAAGGGCGCTTCAGGCCGGATCTCTACTACCGGCTCGGCGTTCTGCACATAGAGGAGCCGCCGCTCAGGGCAAGAGGCAAGGATATCGAACTGCTCGCGCAGTACACGCTCGATCGCTTCAGGAAGGAAGCAGGACGGCGATTGCGCGGCTTCTCGCCCGACGCAATCGCCGCAATGCACAACTATGGCTGGCCAGGCAATGTGCGGGAACTCATCAACCGGATCCGGCGCGCGATCGTGCTGTCCGAAGGCGGCCAGATCACGGCGAACGATCTCGAACTCGGCGACTATGTCACGCTCGCGCCAGTCTCGATCGCGCAGGCGCGCGTCATCGCCGAACGACAGGCGCTCGAGCTGGCGATGCTGCGCAATCGCGGCAGACTGAGCGATATCGCGCACGATTTGAACGTCTCACGCGCGACGTTGATGCGTCTCATGCATGCGCACGGCATCCATCGCGGCGACGCGAGCGCGGACCTCGCGCAGGAGCTGGAAAGGGAGCGACGGGCCTTCGCTCGATGATCCGAATGCACTGCACGCGCAAAGCGCGCCGCGACAGCGCGGAAGCGGAAGAAACATATAAGCGCTGACACCCCCGCCATCGATATTCCAATGTCAAAACCGGGCGCGTTTTCGCGCCGGGTCGAGGACTTTTGGGTGCAGGGCGGAAGTGCCGGAGCCGTGGCCGATGACGGTAACTCTGACGGACCTCGTCATTGATTTTTTGGCGGATCGTGCTAGACCTTAGGAGGACAGGAATTTTCATCGCCTGCATCCGATCCCATTTAAGCGTCTCCTGTGGTCGACTCGACAATTGAGGGGGTGAATCATGAAGATCGTCGTTATCGGCGGCACCGGCCTGATCGGCTCGAAGGCCCTCCCGATTCTGCGGCAGGCCGGCCACGAGGTCGTCGCCGCCTCGCCCAAGAGCGGGGTCAACACCATCACCGGCGAGGGACTCAAGGAGGCGCTCACCGGCGCGCAGGTGGTGGTCGATCTCGCCAATTCGCCCTCATTCGAAGACAAGGCGGTGCTGGAATTCTTCGAGACCTCGGGCCGCAACCTGCACGCGGCGGAGGCCGCAACGGGCGTCGGGCACCATGTCGCGCTGTCCATCGTTGGAATCGACCGGACACCCGAAAACGGCTATTTCCGCGCCAAGGTCGCCCAGGAGAAACTGATCGAGGCCTCCGGCATCCCGTACACCATCATCCGCTCGACCCAGTTCCTGGAATTCCTCGGCGGCATCGCCGCTTCGAGTGCGGATGGAAACACGCTCAGGGTTTCGCCCGGCCTGTTCCAGCCCATCGCCGCGGATGACGTCGCCGCCATCGTTGCCGATGTGGCGCTCGCGGCGCCGGCAAACGGCATCGTCGAGATCGCGGGCCCGGAACGGGCGCCGTTCAACGAAATCATCGCCCGCTATCTGAAGGCGATCGGCGACCCGCGCGAGGTCGTGAGAGATCCTCAGGCCCGATACTTCGGCGGCCTGGTCGAGGAGCATTCGCTCGTGCCCCTGGGCGAGGCGCGCCACGGCCGCATCGGTATCGACGAATGGCTGCGGCGCTCAAAGGCAGGGGCCTGATCCCGCACGAGGCAGCCGGAGGAATGACGCTTCGTCAGATCGCGCCGGCCAGCCACAGCGCGACGTTGACAGCGTAGCGGCGGGTGTCGCGCAGCGCTTGCGGCTCGGTCTGCATCCCGTTACCGGGAAGTTCGGTCACGAAGCTCGGACAGCCAAGTCGCGTGTCCCAGTTGTAGTCGGCCAAATGGTGAAAGGTGCTCTGGGCGACTGCGGGGCCGCCCCGGACCGAGGGCTCGAAAGCGACCGCGAGATTGAAACGCTTTTCCGTCACCTTGCTTTTGCCTCGTGCGATCACGCGGGCTGGTTCATCTGCGGGTGCGCCGACGGCGCCCTCGTGCGGATGCGCCGGCAGGAACCGGATCGCGCCGGTGGGAGAGTCAGGGTCCGCCAGCACCGGATGGATGGGCGCGACGATCGTGACTTCCTGAAAGTCTCCGTTCGCGCCCGAGTGAAAATTGGGCCAGGAAATCTGCGGCGTGTACGGGTCGTCGGTCACACGCCGGGACTGGTCGGGGTCCAGGTTGCGGGTGTGAAAGTGGTGTGCCTTTCCCACGCCGCCCAGGCTGCACAGCGAGCAGCCCAGATCCATGTGATCCCTGGTCACGAAGAGGCCGCGACCCGCCAGTCGGAATCGCGTGATTCCCGCGCAGTCCTCGGGGGTCAGGCCGTCTCCTTCGTCAACCGCAAACAGCCACAACTGGTCGAATCCGCTTTCATCGAGACGGGAAAGAATCGAGTCTGGCTGCCCGAGCGGGTCGCGGTCCCGCGCAACGACGTTGAACGTCGCGCGTCCGTCTGGATCTCGATGTGCCCGCAGGAGTTCTGTCAGGCGGCTGAACCGCGCAATCGACCAGTCGTCGGCGACAGGCGGGATGGTCGTTTGAAGCAGGATCTGGATGGGGCGCACGATGGTCGGTAGTCTGGTTGCGTTTAATCAGTGGCGGACGAGCAAGAGTCGCCCGGTGGACGTTTCCAAGGTAGCCAAAGGCGCATGAAATTGTCAAATCGGGCGCATGGCATGGGCCGTGTTTGCCGGACCCATGCGCTGTCGTTCCCCGGACGACGTTTCTGAAAGGAATACCGGTCACATGCGTCATTCATGCGTGCTTGCCGGCCTTTCGCGCTTTCCTTGACGCGGTAGACATGGATGAAGTCCGTCTACCACGCGGACATTGAGGAGGCACGATTTCATGGATTGCAGTTCCTCAACCGGGTCCCATCGTTTTTCCTGTCTTCGTCCGCGGCAAGGCCGACTTCCTGGGGGCATCTGCATGTCGTTTCGGCATTCGCATATTTGTCATATGAAATGGGTATGTTCTGTCTCAAATAGAAAAGAGGGCGTCCAAACGAGCTGTTTGGTCGCTCTCCCAATACGAAAAAAGCAACGCGGCTCATGCGCAAACGTTTGCGCGTCACCCGTCCCAGCATTTTCTGTCCTTCGATAAGGTCCAACGGCCCCTGACGCTATGCATGCCCTCGCTACAACAGATATCTGCGACCGGATTGCTCTCTATCCGCCTTACTTCGCCTTCGTTGACCTTCAGCATCAGGATGCGCGCTCCGTTCGCGGGTCGTTTCGCGCGGAGCATCAGACGGGGCACGAAGTGGGCCCGGTCAGTGCGGCAGAGCTCATCCGCCATCTCGCGACCCTGGGGTCCTGTGCTGCAGTGATCGAGGATGCGACGACAGCCACCTACTATTTGGGCACCAAAGGGCGCCTGAAGGTCGTGCGCAATGCGTTGCCCGATGATGCAGATGGAGACTTCCACGCTGTCTCGGAAGTTCTGTTCCAGGACCGCAAATCACTCGTGGCGCATTCGACGGTCATGCGAGGCCAGTATCTTGCGCATTTCCACTGCGAATATCAGGCGTTGCCCTCGCCAGTTTTCGCACGCACGTTCCGGCACTACCGTACCGCACCGGTCGCAACGCCACGCGAATCCCCCTACCGGGAGCCGATCGATCTCGACTTCGACATCCCTCAGGAGGGAACCCTGGTCGCGCGCAGCCAGCCGCTGCCGTACAGCCGGTTCGCCGGTCACTTCCTGGAATATCCGGCATGGCCCGCGTCGCTCTATTGTGAGACCGTCTCCCGCGTGGCCGCGCGCTTACTGGACCACATGCTGGAGCGGAAAGTACAGTTCACGGTGGCGCGCATGGACATCGATGCGCTGCGGTTAATCTCGGCTGCGGAGCGAGTGTCGTTTCACGTGACCTGTACGTCCGCCTCGAAGCTCCTCTCCCGGTACGTGTTCCGCGCTGAGGCACGGCACGAAGAACTGGTGGCTGCGGTGATCGAATTCGAGGTCTATATCTGATGGCCCGCATCGAACTGCCTGAGGTCTCGGCCCTGAATAGCGCCGAGCGGACCCAATACGACCGCTTTCCGTCCAACCTCACCCGCGCCCTGCTTGGCACGAGTGGCTGCGCGCGCGGCTATCTCGAGCTGGGTTTCGCACTGCGGGCTACCAGTCTCGAGCCCAGGCATTACGAACTCGTGATCCTTCGTGTCGCTGCATTGAGCAGCAGCGCCTACGAGCGCATGCAACATCTGCCGCCCGCGCGTCAGGCTGGCTGGTCCGACGCGGACATCCGGGCGATCGAGGGAGAAGCTGGCGGTGCATTGGACGATGCGGCGCGTGCGCTGCTTGCGTTCGTCGACGAGTGCGTCCGTGATGTTCGCGTGTCGACACGAACCTTCGATCGGTCTCGAACCTACTTTTCCGAAGGCGCGCTGGCTGACGCTGCGCTCCTTACCGGCTTCTACATGATGACCGCGCGGTTCCTGGAGACGCTCGGCGTCCCGCTAGACGACGCTCCGTGCGATGTGCTCATGACACGGTAGGTGGCGTCGTACGTAGTCAGCAACACGTCGATACCGACCGGGCCTTTCCGGCCGGAGCGCGTCATCGACGCGATCTGAAGTCTATTTCGGAGTTCATGGATGAACCAGCTTTGCGGTAAGGTCGCCCTGGTCACGGGCGGCAACGCCGGCATCGGCAAGGAGACGGCGCACCTCTTCGCGCGCGAAGGGGCGAAGGTCGTGGTAGCGGCCCGGCGCGAGGCGGAAGGGGAACAGGTGGTCTCAGACATTCGTTCGGCGGGCGGTGAGGCCATCTTCGTGCGGACCGACGTGACGAGGGCAGAAGACTGCGCAAACGCCGTCGAGCTGGCGGTACAGACGTTCGGCAAAATCGATGTTGCCTTCAATAACGCAGGCGTTCTGGCGTTCGGCAAGACCGTGGCGGAAGTTGACGAAGCCGAATGGGACCATGTTCTGGACGTCAATCTCAAGGGCGTCTTCTTGTCGATGAAATATGTGATCCCTGCAATGCTGAAGGCCGGAGGTGGTTCGATCATCAACATGTCTTCCGTGGGCGGGCTCGTGGGGTCGCCGCTAGGCATTGCCGCCTACCATGCGTCCAAGCACGGCGTGCTGGGTTTGACAAAGGCAGCAGCGCTTGAGTATGCGCCGCAAAAGATCAGGGTAAATGCGGTATGCCCCGGCGCATCCACCTCTGAAATGACCGATACATGGTTTGCAGGTTCGTCACTGCGGGAAGCATTCATCGAACGGCACCCGCTGGGCCGATTGGGTGAGCCGGGCGATTCGGCCCGGGCTACGCTGTTTCTCGCGAGCGACGCGTCGTCGTTCATCACCGGCGCCGCGCTACCGGTCGACGGGGGCTACAGCGTCGGCTAATACCGCGAGCGTCTCTTATAGCGACTGAGGCGTAAAGGCAGCCGGAAAGAATATCGCTCAGAAAGGCTCGAAGCGATTCCGGTCGACTAAACGCACCGCGAATTATTTTCGATCGACTGAAGCGCGCAGCAGATGCCGCCTGAGCGTGAAGCGGTGCCGGATAGGTCTGAAGGTTGGTCGCCGAGATTAATGAAGCCAATATCTGGTAATCAGGATAAGAACATGTTGCGCCCATTGTCGTCGCTCGAGCAGTATGCATGGATAAGCGACCAAGTATCCCCAAAGCATTTTTCGGTATCAGCACAGATTCGCGGATACGCCACGATAGATTCGTGGCGCGCGGCAATTAATGCGGTGCAATTACGGCACCCTCTGCTGCGGGCAGGTGTAAAGAAAACCCCTGACGGAACGCTGCATTTTTACGAAGACAATCGGATATCCATTCCTTTCCGCGTAGTCCGGAGTGAATCCGGGCGAACTTGGGAGCAGGAACTTGAAAGGGAATATTCCATTCCATTTGGGATAGGCGATGTACCCCTTGTGAGAGTGGTACTCCTGTACGGACAAGACGTCAGTAACGTGATCGTAACATTAAACCACTCAATTGCAGATGGACGATCAGCGGCGCATTTGATTCGCGATATATTGGAAGCATTATCGGGGAAGGAGCTTCCAATACTTCCTATGCGGCCGCCTCACGAGGAAATCTGTGATTCCCTCGGAGTCTTGCCCGCGGATATCCCATCGACGGGTTCGATCGATCGGGAGGTCGCATACGTTGATCGGTCGCCGAAGCACTTTAGAATCCGCAGTCTTCGATTGCCTGGCGAACTCTCGAGGAAATTACGGACACGCGCCCGGGATGAAGAAACTACCGTTCATGGCGCGATTACCGCAGCTTTCTCGTTGGCGACGTACCGGCTCGCAGCATGGGGCACGCGACCGGCTCGAGTCTTGTCTGCGATCGATACCCGCCAGGCGCTCAATATGGATTACGAGCTTGGCTTTTGCGTTCTATTTCCGGCTTTCTCCTATGACCTGAGTAGCGGCCCACATTTTTGGGACCTGGCAAGAAAAATCACGCAAGACATTGCGCCGTATAAATCGGCCCCGGTGATTGCGGGTGTTTTCAGAGCTTTTAAGAGTATTGTGGCCGATGCAACCGTTCAAAGCATAGCAGCTTTCGAAAGCCAGGAATGTTCGAGTGATGTCGTGGTAAGCAATCTGGGGGTGCTTCCCTTTCGAACAGACTATGGCACGCTAACTCTTGAGGAACTGTGGGGGCCGAGTATTCTCTTTGGGACCGAAGGAGAGCACACGATTGGGGTAACGACGCTGCATGACTCAATTCACTTGCTATATACAAGCTTTGCGTCATGTCCGTCATTACTACAGACAGGCGAACAGATACTGCTGTCGTCTTTCGAAGGCGAGGCGAAACGCAATCGCTCCAGCGCATTCCAGTGAATCAATAAAACACGCGATCGAACCACGAGTTCGCATTCGGTGCCTTTCACCTGAAGGCAACTCGACTATTCTGTCTCGCCGAAGTCGGCGTGGGCCTACTGCCCATACGAACCGGGGTTCTATCGTTTCGAATTGGAAAGCGAAATTTCTATTGGACTAAAAGGGCTGACCATGAACATCAACGATGTAAAAAAACGTGCACATTCCATTCCGCTAACGAGCCCGACCTATTCAAAGGGCCCGTATCGGTTCGTCGACCGCGAGTTTCTGATAGTCACCTATCGAACCGACCCGGAGAAATTGCGTGAACTCGTGCCCGAGCCGCTCGAGGTCGATATGGAAAATCCGCTCGTCAAATACGAATTTATCCGGATGCCCGATTCGGCAGGTTTCGGCGATTACACGGAATCCGGTCAAGTGATTCCCGTCACGTTTCGGGGGCGCCGCGGTGCTTACGTTCACGCGATGTATCTCGACGATCATGCTCCAACCGCAGGCGGCCGCGAGATCTGGGGCTTTCCGAAGAAGATGGGTCATCCTTCGTTGACGGTGGATAGCGACACGATTGTCGGCGAACTCCGCTACGGCAAAATGCTGGTCGCGACGGCGACAATGGGTTACAAGTTCGAACCGTTCGATGCCTCGGCCGCGAAAGCAACGCTCGAAGCGCCGGGTTTTCTGCTGAAGATCATTCCGCATGTCGATGGCAGCCTGCGCATTCTCGAACTCGTCGAATACCACTGCGAGGACGTGCAGATCAAAGGCGCATGGAGCGGCCCGGTCGGCCTCGAGTTGTTCTCGCATGCGCTCGCGCCGGTCAAGGATCTGCCGGTGCTCGATATCGTATCGGGCACTCACATCATCGCGGATCTCACGTTGGGTTTCGGCCGCGTCGTACACGATTATCTTGCAGATTCGACGCCGCAGGCGGCGGTGCACGTTGCGCGCGAAGGCGTGGAAGAAGCGTCGGTCCTGGCGTAATCAGGTTTCGTGTGTTGCCGGGAACTGTGCCATGTCGCAAGCCTGAAGAGAACCGGTCGCTGTATTTCCCGTCGCACGAACATTGGCGCGTTCGTAGCGTAGGCAAAGCCGCCAATGGCCATACGGGATCGTAACGGGGAGGCAAACGCCTGAGGTAGGCCGGGTGTTCGCCACGAATGCGGATCAGTTGAATGCCGTGAGGTCTTTCGGCTTGATGCCATGTTGCTCGCAGTAGGCAAGATAGCGCTGCAGCCCGGACTTCCAGTTTTCCAGCGCGACGATGTTGTCGTTCCCGTCGAGGAAAAGGAGATCGCCGGTCACCTGAACCAGTGTGACCACATATCCGTCCCCGCTACCCGTGCTGACGACTTCAGGCGTGTGGGCGGACGCGGCGGTCTCATACACGACACTGCCGGGGCCGGCAATCCAGTCGTGCTCCTTGTATTTCCACTTGCCTTCGATCGTGTAGACCATGACCGTACCGGTGTGGTGGTGCCTGGGCAGTTGCATGTCGATCGGTGACTTCATCAGCACGATCCATTCACCCCGGATCGGGTCGAGCTTGAAGTACTTCAGCAGGACGTTTTCTGCATAGGGCGTGAACGGTACCCACGGCAGCGATTCTCCATCGACGAGTGAGGTGTCGACCTGTTCGTAAAGCATATCTGTGTCCAATGGTGTGGTGGCGGTCGCAAACGGGTGGCTGGCCGCCCGTCAGAGACAGGCGGGCGACCCTGGCTTTGTCGGAGCGAACCGTTCGTTCAGGCCAGCGGCGTGCCCGCGAGGGTGGCGCGCAGCATCTTTCTTGG
>NZ_JFHC01000007.1 GCF_000698595.1 Caballeronia glathei
GGAGCACAAGCGCATCAGACGGTGTAATCACAACACGACCACCTCCGTCCAAGCGCCAGCGAACATCCCGTCCAACGCACCGCCTAAGCCGCCCTTACTCATACCATCGCGGCGTATAAACCCACTCCCGCGCGGAGTCACGCAAGAACCCCCTGGTAAGGGAAGACCCAACGATGACCATCGTCCGCATATCGACGTCTTGCGAGGCCACCCGCTCGAGCGTGGTAGAAACGACTGTCTCCCCGGGACGCCCGACGTCCCGCCCGAGCACGACCCTGGTCGTTCCCGCGCGATACTCGCGCACGATATCGAGCGCGCGGTCCAGCTGCCACGGCCGCGCACGCGACACCGGGTTGTAGAACGCCATCACCAGATCGGCCTGCGCCGCGTGCCGCAAGCGCGTCTCGATCACCGTCCACGGCTTCAGATTGTCCGAAAGCGACAGCACGCAGAAGTCGTGACCAAGCGGCGCCCCGGCGCGCGCCGCCGTCGCGAGCGCAGCCGACACCCCCGGCACGATCGCAAGCTCGACCGCGGCCCACGCGGGTTCCCGCTCGCGCGCCTCGTCGAGCGCCTCCAGCACGGCCGCGGCCATCGCGAACACGCCCGGGTCGCCCGAAGAGACCACCACCACGTTGCGCCCCTCGCTCGCAAGCCGGAACGCATGGCGCGCGCGCTGCATCTCCTCGCGATTGTCGCTGCCATGCACGCGCTGCCCGGCGCGCAACGGTTCCGCCATGCGCACATAGGTCTCGTAGCCGAGAATGTCCTCGGCTTGCGCGAGCGCTTCCTTCGCCGCAGGCACCATCAGTTCCGCGCTGCCGGGGCCGAGGCCGATTACCGTGAGCTTGCCGCGCGGCCGGCCGACAGCCGACGCATCGACGGGCCCGTGGGCCACCGCGAGCACCACGCCGTGAGCGCCATGCTCCTCGCCTGCTTCGCTATCCGGCCGTTCGCCGAAGCGCAGCGGCACGTCGAGCGCGCGCGCCGCGTCGGCGAGCGCCTGCGACGCCGCATCGCGCGGCGGCGCAAGCAGCACGGCGAGCGAGAGCGCGGCGAGCCCGTGCTCTCGCAGCGCAAGCCGCACACGTTCGGCGAGATCGCCGTGCGTCCCGGCATCGGCTGCGCCGTCAACCCACGCGACCACGCAGCGCGGATGAATCAGCAAATCGTCGCGCTGTTCATCCGATAGCGCAGCGCGCGGGCTCACGCGAATCGCAAGCCGCGCATGCTCCGCGCGCGGCAGCCCCGCGTGATCGAGCCACGGCGCATCGCCTTCGATGCGCGTCGTCTCGCCCGCGAGCAGGTCCGAGACGAAGCGCTTGCCCTGCTCGACATCCGCGAGCGCGTAGCCCGCGGGCGGATTCAGCAGGCACGTGCCGAAGCGCAGTTCGCCGCTCGTCGTGATCGCCGGATCGACGCGCAGCCGCGCCGCGATCTCGCGCGCCATCACGTTCACGCCGGAAAGGCCGCCTAAGAGCGGCACGACCGCGCTGCCGTCCTCGGCGACGGCGAGCACCGGCGGCTCCGCGCCCTTGTCGGCGAGACACGGCGCGATCGCGCGGATCACGATGCCCGCCGCGCACAGCGCGACGACCGGCGTGCCGCGCGTGTACAGATCGCGCAGGTGCGTGCCGAACTCGCTGAACGCGATGTCGCTCTGCACGCGGCTCGCAAGGCCATGCACCTGCGCGCCCGGATAGATCGACTGGATGCGGCGCGCGGTATCGATTGCGCCGGCGCCGAGCACGACGATGGCAACCGCCTGCCCCGGCTTCATGCCCGCCATTTTTCCCCCGGCACGACGAGCAGCGAGAAATAGGGCGAGGCCATCGGTTCGACTTCGTCGAGCGGCACGATGCGCTGGTTCGCCATCGTCGCGCGCTCGACGTAAAGCGCACGCTTGGCAAGCCCCAGTTCCGCGAGCACGCGCCGGACCTTGTCGAAGTTGCGCCCGAGCTTCATGACGACGGCAGCGTCGGCCGCTTCGAGACGGCGCTTCAGTTCGTCCTCCGGCAGCACGCCCGAGAGCACCGACAGGCTCTGGTTGCGATACACGAGCGGCGCACCCAGCACGGCCACGCCGCCGAGCATCGAGCACACGCCGGGCACGACCTCGGCCTCGAAGCGCGCGGCGAGCCGGTCGTGCAGGTACATGTACGAGCCGTAGAAAAACGGGTCGCCTTCGCAGATCACGGCGACGTCGCGGCCCGCTTCGAGATGGTCCGCAATTGCGATCGACGCGTCGTCGTAGAAGCCGCTGATGATGGTTTCATAGCAGAGCGGCGGCTCGAGCGCTTCGGTCGTCACCGGGTACACGAGCGGCATACGCAGCTGAGCGTCGCCCAGATGCGCCTCGATGATGCCGAACGCATTGCCCTTCTTGCCCTTCGCGACGAAGTACGCGACCACCGGCGCGGCCTTCAGGAGACGCAGCGCCTTCATCGTGATCAGTTCGGGGTCGCCCGGACCGACGCCGAGACCGTAGAGACGTCCGCTCATTTATTCGACCTCCGTGGCGAGCGCGTTGACGGCGGCGGCGGCCATGGCGCTGCCGCCGCGCCGTCCCTGCAAGGCGACGAACGGCACGCCGCGGCTGTCGGCGGCGAGCATCGCCTTCGATTCCGCCGCGCCGATGAACCCGACCGGAAAGCCGAGGACCAGCGCGGGCTTCGGCGCGCCGGCGTCGAGCAGGTCGAGCAGATGAAAGAGGGCGGTCGGCGCATTGCCGATCGCGACCACGCTGCCAGACAAATCGGGCAGCCACAGATCGACGGCCGCCGCCGAGCGCGTGTTGCCGAGCGCGCGGGCGCGCCCGGGCACCGACGGGTCGCCGAGCGTGCAGATCACGCGATTGCGGGCGGGCAATCTTGCGCGCGTGATGCCTTCGGCGACCATGCGTGCGTCGCAGAGAACCGGCGCGCCCGCGGCGAGCGCCGCGCGGCCCGCCGCGCCCGCGCCGGGCGAAAAGCGCAGGTCGTCGATCGCGTCGGTCATGCCGCACGCGTGGATCACGCGCACCGCGAGCTTTTCGAGGTCGGCGGGAATCGCGGCGAGGTTCGCTTCGGCGCGGATCGTCGCGAACGACTGGCGATAGATCTCCTGCCCATCGCGGATGTATTCAAGCATCGGCATTGCTCCGGGCGAGCCATTCGGCTGCCTCTTCGATCGTCAGGTAACGGGCGACGCAGCGGCCGAAGCCTTCGGCCCGTTCGTGTGTCGCGTGTTGATACAGGTCGTAGCGGCCGGGGGCGACGGCAAGCAGTGTCGTGTGCACGGAATGCGCGGCCGCGCATGAGCGCGCGCAGCCGCTCAGGTGCACCGGCGCGCCGGCGGCGAGGCGCGCGGCGAGCCGCAGCGCGTCGGCTTTGGTGTCGGCGAGGCCCTTCGCGCACCCCGGCGATCCCGCGCACGCGATCACGTGCGCAAGCGGATCGCTCGCGTCGGTGGCGAGGCCGAGCTTGCGCAGCGCGTCGAGGACCGCCGGGGCATCGGCGGGTTCGACGGCGGGCAGCAGCACGCCTTGCCACGGCGTCATGCGCAGACACGAACCGCCCTTTGACGCGGCGAGTTCGGCGAGGGCGTGCAGCGCCGCAGCGTCAATGCGTCCGAGCGCGGGCTGCGCGCCAGCGTGCATCAGGCGGTCAGCCGGCCGGGCAAAGTGAGCCCCGAAGCGCAGCGATTCGTCGGCCGGCGCACGGCGCCACGCGTGCACGCGGTCGTCGCGCAGCGGCGAAACGGCGAGCGCATCCAGAAAGCGCGCCGCGGGCACCACGCCGAGCAGATCGCGCATGCGCGCAACGCCCTCCGTGGCGAAATCGAGGAACGCATGCAGCAGCGCATCGACGAACCGCACGACTTCCGAACGCGGCACGGCGCCGGCCGCGGGCGGATCGTTCGCCCCGACAGGCGGGCATCCCGCCAGCCCGAAAGCGAAGCGCTCGCCGCCGTCCATCGCCGCGAGCCAGAGGTCGTGCGGATGATCGAGCATCGCGACGCGCTCGCCGCCGTCGAGGAGCAGCGCGAACTTCGGCGAGAGCGCATGAAGCCGCGGGTCGCGCTGCATATGCTCGACGATGCTCGCCGCCAGTTCCCGCGTGCGGGTATCCGCGACGGGGCTCAGCATCAGGTTGCGGGTGTCGTCGGCGCCGGGCGTCGACGGGCCGAGTCCGGCATCGAGAAGCGCGGCGATCAGCGCGGCATGTGCATCGGCGCGCACGCCGCGCAATTGCAGGTTCGCGCGGTTGGTCACTTCGATCACGCCCGAGCCGTAGCGCGCGGCGGCGTCGGCGACCGCGTGCGCGGCGGCGGCACGCAGCTCGCCGCCCATCAGACGAATACGGCACAGGCCGCCGTCGCGCGCAGGCACGATGCGCAAAAGCCCCGGACAGGCGGAAAGCCGGGAAGCCGTTGGCGCATGATGCGGTGCGGATGAAAGTTTGCTCAAAGCGTGACCCGTGCGGGCTCGCGCGACGGTTGCAGCATCGGTACACCCCGCCCGATCGGCACGCGCGAACGTTGTGTCGGCAGGTCTCTTGGCTCGCAGGTCGCCGCCCGCGCCGGCCTTCCCGGTAAAAACCAGTGGCAGTGGAGCGCGGACTCGCTGCGTACAATTGCGGGGGCAGCCACAGTTTCGCTGTGTTCCCTGTTAGGCCCGAACGGGCACCGACGAACGAGGTATTATGCCCGCTTTTACGGCCCGTCAGACCGCTTCTGCCACGTGCGGCCGAAGCGGCGCGCGGCTTGCGATGCGGTTTTCCAACGTGCACGAAACGAAATCGAGGACCGGCGGATGTCACCGTGGCTGACCGTGGTAGGGATCGGAGAAGACGGCTGGGACGGGATCGGCGCGCTTTCGCGCCGCGCGCTTCTCGACGCCCAGGTGATCTACGGCGGCGAGCGCCATCTCGCGCTCCTGCCCGCGCGCATCCGCGCGCGCCGGGCAGCGTGGCCGCAGCCCTTTTCCATCGAAGCGGTGCTGCGCGAGCGCAACGAGGGGCGCGGTGAGCGCGTCTGCGTGCTCGCGAGCGGCGATCCGATGCTGTTCGGCGTCGGCGCGACGCTCGCGCGCTATCTGCGAGCCGACGAATTGCGCATCCTTCCGGCGCCGTCGTCGCTTTCGCTCGCGGCGGCGCGTCTGCAATGGGCCGCGCAGGACGTGGTGAACGTGTCGCTCGTCGGCCGGCCGCTCGCGGCGCTCAATGCGCATCTGCATCGCGGCGCGCGGATTTTCGTGCTGAGCAGCGACGGCGCGAGCCCCGCCGCCATCGCCGCGCTCCTCACGGCGCGCGGCTTCGGCCCGAGCCGCATGAGCGTGTTCGAGCATCTCGGCGGGCGGGACGAACGCCGCATCGACGGCCGCGCCGACGACTGGACGCACGCCCGCGTGGCGGCGCTGAATCTGGTGGCGATCGAATGTGCCGGAGAGGCGCATCACGCGGGCCTGCCCGTCACGCCCGGCCTGCCCGACGACGCCTATCGCCACGACGGCCAGCTCACCAAGCGCGACGTGCGCGCGATCACGCTCGCCCGGCTCGCGCCCGAGCCGGGCGAACTGCTCTGGGACGTCGGTGCGGGCTGCGGCTCGATCGGCATCGAATGGATGCGCGCGCATCCGGCCTGCCGCGCGATCGCGATCGAAGCGGACGACGCGCGCCAGCGCCTGATCGAGCACAACCGCGACGCGCTCGGGGTGCCCGGCCTGCAGCTCGTCGAAGGCGATGCGCCCGGCGCGCTGGACGGGCTGCCCACGCCCGATGCGATCTTCATCGGCGGCGGCGTCACGGCGCCCGGCATGCTCGACACCTGCTGGGCGAGCCTGCGCGAAGGCGGCCGGCTCATCGCGAACGCGGTGACGGTGCAAAGCGAGGCGGTGCTCGTCGCGTGGCGCGCGCAGCATGGCGGCGAGCTCACGCGCATCGGCGTCGCGCAGGCCGAGCCGCTCGGCAGCTTCGACACCTGGCGGCAGGCGCTCCCCATCACGCTGCTGCACGCGAAAAAGCCGTGAAGCACGCCAAGTTCAGCGCTTCGTTCAGCCCAAGCCATGCGTGACGAGACACCCGAGCCGACCGCGCCGCTCAGAAGCGGCTACACGACGGGCAGTTGCGCGACCGTGACGAGCCTCGCGGCGGCGCGTCTTCTGCTGTGCGGCGAGGCGAGCGAGCGCGCGGAAATCACGCTGCCGAAAGGGCAGAACGTGACGCTGCCGCTCGTCTTCTGCCGGCTCGCGGCGGGCGACAGCAATCTGGCGGAAGCCGGCACCGTGAAAGACGCGGGCGACGATCCCGACGTCACCCACGGCGCCGTCGTGTTCGCGCGCGTGCGGCTGTCGTCGAAGGCGGGGGTGCGCTTTTTCGCGGGGCCGGGCGTGGGCACGGTCACGCGCGCGGGCCTCGCGCTCGCGGTCGGCGAACCGGCGATCAATCCGGTGCCGCGCCGGATGATGACCGAACACCTCGACGCGCTTGCGCGCGAATTCGGCTTCACGGGCGGCTTCGACGTGACGATCGGCGTCGAGAACGGCGAGGCGCTCGCGCAGAAGACGATGAACCCGCGCCTCGGCATCGTCGGCGGCCTGTCGATACTCGGCACGACCGGCATCGTCAGGCCGTTTTCGTGCTCGGCGTACATCGCGTCGATTCATCAGGGGATCGACGTCGCGCGTGCGAACGGCTATCGCCATATCGCGGCGTGCACCGGCAACCAGAGCGAGGACGCGATGCGCGAACGCTACCAGTTGCCGGATATCGCGCTCGTGGAGATGGGGGATTTCGTCGGCGCGGTGCTCAAGCATCTGCGGCGCGCGCCGGTGGAGCGCCTGAGCATCTGCGGCGGCTTCGGAAAGATGAGCAAGCTCGCGTCGGGCCATATGGACCTGCACAGCCGCAATTCGAGCATCGATTTGCCGCAACTCGCCGTCTGGGCCGCCGACGCGGGCGCGCGCGACGCGCTGCAGGCGTCGATCCGTGCGGCGAACACGAGCCAGGAAGCGCTCGTGCTCGCGCGCGCCGAGGGCGTCGCGCTGGGCGACATCGTCTGCGCGCGGGCGCGCGACGTGGCGATCGGCGTGCTGCCCGAAGGCATCGAAGTGGAGACGTTCGCGATCGACCGCCAGGGGCGCATCGTGGGCGCGGCGCCATGAAGCGCGTGCTGCTGCTCGGCGGCACCGGCGACGCGCTCGCCATCGCGCGGCGGCTCGGCCGCGAGCACGTCTACAGTCTCGCGGGGCTCGGGCGCGTGCCGGGCGAGCTCGAATGCGCGGTGCGCGTCGGCGGATACGGCGGCGTGCCGGGGCTTGCGGCGTTCATCGGCGCGCAGGGCATCGCGCTCGTGATCGACGCGACGCATCCCTATGCCGCGCAGATGAGCCGCCACGCAGCCGATGCGTGCGCGCAGACGGGCGTGCCGTGCTGGGCGATCCGCCGCGCCGCGTGGCAGCCGCAGGCGGGCGACGACTGGCGCGATGCGCCGGACTGGCGCGGCATGGTCGATCGGATCGCGCCGTATCGAAGGCCGCTCTGGACGCTCGGGCGTGAACCGCTTGCGCATCTCGACGACATTCCGCTCTCGCAGCACTGGACCATCCGCTGCCTCGATCCGCACCCGGGCAACGAGCGCGCGACCATCATCGACGCCCGCGGCCCGTTCTCGCCGCAAGGCGAGCGTGCGCTCTTCGCCGCCCGCGGCATCGACGTGCTGGTGAGCAAGAACAGCGGCGGGCGCGCAACCGAGGCGAAGCTCGCGGTGGCGCGCGAATTGCGGCTGCCGGTGGTGATGCTGCGCCGGCCCCCGCTTCCCGCCGCCGCGCGCGAATTCGACGACACGGCGAGCGCGCTGCAAGCACTCGAAGACTGGCTGCAACCCGAACAATCCCTGCTGAACGACACAGTATGACCGTCTATTTCATCGGCGCCGGCCCCGGCGACCCCGAACTCATCACCGTGAAAGGGCAGCGCCTGATCCGTGCGTGCCCCGTGATCCTCTTCGCCGGCTCGCTCGTGCCGCAGGCGGTGCTGTCGGGGCATCGGGCGGAGCGTGTCGTGAATACGGCGGAACTGGATCTCGACGCGATCGTCGCGCTGCTTCAGGAAGCGCATGCGAACGGCCAGGACGTCGCGCGCGTGCACTCCGGCGATCCGTCGCTCTACGGCGCGATCGGCGAGCAGATCCGCCGCCTGAACGCGCTTTCGATCCCCCATGAAATCGTGCCGGGCGTGACGGCCACGGCGGCATCGGCGGCGGCGCTCGGCTGCGAACTGACGCTGCCCGGCATCTCGCAGACGGTGATCCTCACGCGCTACGCCACGAAGACCCCGATGCCCGAGGGCGAAGCGCTCGCCGACCTCGCGCGCCACCGCGCGACGATGGCGATTCATCTCGGCGTGCGGCACATCGGGCGGATCGTCGCGGATCTGCTGCCGCACTACGGCGCCGACTGCCCGGTCGCGGTCGTGTTCCGCGCGAGCTGGCCGGACGAGGAGAAGGTGACAGGCACGCTCGCGGACATCGCGGCGAAGGTGCAGTCAAAGGGCATCGAGCGCACGGCGCTGATCGTCGTCGGGCGGGTGCTGGATGCCGAAGGATTCGCCGATTCATCGCTGTACGGCAAGGACTAGCCGGTGATGCGCGATCTCGACTCGCTCTTCGACGCACTGGCGAAGTCGGCGTTTCGGAGGCGCTTCAGGCTCGGCGCGCGCGAGCTTCTCTATCTTCACGAGAAGGGGCTCGACGAGGTGAGCGCACAGGCGCGCGAACTGGTCGAAAAGCGGCTCGCGCCCGCGGCGCCGCACAACGACGGCAGGCAGACGCCGTTTCGGGGTCATCCGGTGTTCATCGCCCAGCACGCGAGTGCGACGTGCTGCCGGAGCTGCCTTGCGAAATGGCACGGCATCGAAGCGGGGAAGGTGCTGACCGAAGCGGAGCGGCAGCACGTCGTCGAGGCGATCCGACGATGGCTGCGCGAGGAAGGCAAGCGCGACGTGAAGCCGCCGGCGGACCGGCGGCAGAGGGACTTGCCGTTCTGAATGTTCTGAATGTGCCGGATGTTCCGGACGTCCGCCAGGATGCGCCGCGCGGCCCGGGCCGCGCGGCGTCTGCTGGCCCGGCCAGGCTCAGTTGCGCTGCTCGACGCGCCGCTTCGTCTTCGCGCGCCGCGACATCATGTTGAGACCCTCGACGAGCGCCGAGAACGCCATCGCCGCGTAGATATAGCCCTTCGGCACATGCGAACCGAAGCCTTCGGCGATCAGCGTCATCCCGATCACGAGCAGGAAGCCGAGCGCGAGCATGACGATCGTCGGATTGCGTTCGATGAAGCGCGAGAGCGGGCCCGCGGCGAACAGCATCACCGTCACCGCCGCGATCACCGCGATGAACATGATCGGAATGTGCTCGGTCATGCCGACGGCGGTCACGATGCTGTCGATGGAGAACACGAGGTCGAGCACGAGAATCTGGCCGATCGCGGAAAGCGGCGTGATGCCGGAGGTCTTGATCTCGCCGTTGCCGTTCTCATCGTCGTGCGCGACGTGGTGATGGATTTCCTTCGTTGCCTTCCAGACGAGAAACACGCCGCCCGCAATCAGGATCAGGTCGCGCCACGAGAAGCCGTGGCCGAACGCCTCGAAGATCGGCGTGGTCAGACGCACGATCAGCGCGACCGTGCCGAGCAGGCCGAGCCGCATGATGAGCGCGAGCGCGATGCCGATTTTCTGCGTGCGCTCGCGATGCGCGGGCGGCAGCTTGTTCGTCAGGATCGAGATGAAGATCAGGTTGTCGATGCCGAGCACGACTTCCATCACGACGAGCGTCGCGAGTGCGGCCCAGGCGGCGGGGTCGCTTACGAGTGCAACGAGATAGTCCATAGGGGCGTGTTGGGTTGTTGTGGTTGTCTGGGATGTTCGTCGAAGCCGGACGTGCTGTCGAGGGCGCCAATGATACTCGACGCGGGTGTCTCGAATGTAAGCGGATTGAAAAGATAAGAGCGGCTGAGCCCGGCGAAAGTTCGCGGCCGGTAATCGGTAAAAAAAGAAGGGGACGGAAAGCAGGCAGGCAAGAATTGCACCTGCGTTTTGCAGGGTTTTCCGCTACGGGTAGACGCGGCCGTCTCATTTTTATATACTGCGGCCTCGCCAACACAATCGATGCAGTTTGAAGATAGTTGCGCGGGGTTCGCATCCAGTAACAGGCAAATGCAGCAGGCAATTGTAATCAGCGCTGCCGCAGGCCAGTACTCGCGACGCATCCAGAACCCGTGCTCATACGACCAGACGCGCCTTGGCGGCGTGTTCGCCGCGTTTCTGGTCCGTTCCATTTCAGTGCGCGCCGGCTGATCCGGTCGCGGTCTGATTCATCGCCGTCCTCGTGACGGTTTCCTGCCCAGTCCGGCCATCAGGCATGCAGCATTCAGCCACCGCCGGCGGGTAACGAAACGGGCTTTTTTGCCTTTCGCGGCGCCCGAACCGGGATTTTTTTCCGGCTCGTCACCGTGATGGCTGCCCAGACCGGCGTCTTGCCGGTTTCGATCGGTTCAGTCGCGCTGCCAGGGGTGCCTGCAGCAGCCGCGGTTCAGTCGAACTTTTCCGCTGCGGCGTCGTGAGACGCCTTCGCGTCGTGCCGCCTTGCTCTTCGCGGCCCGGGCGGCGCCATGCCGCGCACGACACGTGACGCAATCGAACAAGGAGACTCAAGCTTCATGAATCACCGTCCCGTCAGAGTTGCCGCCGGCGTCATCGCCATCGGCATCGTTCTCGTGCTGCTCGGACACGCCATCGGTGCCGATGCGCTGGAGCAGTACCGCGCCGACCTCGTCTACTACACGGCGCGCCACCTCGTGCTCGTGGGCTATTCGATGGCGCTCGCGCTCGTCGTCGGCGTGCCGGCCGGCGTGCTGCTCTCCCGCCCGTCGTTTTCGCGGCATGCCGAGCGCTTCATGCAGATCTTCAACATCGGCAACACGATTCCGTCGCTCGCGGTGCTCGCGATCGCGCTCGGAATCTTCGGCATCGGCGACCGTCCCGCGATCACCGCGCTCTTTCTCGCCTCGCTGCTGCCGATCACGCGCAATACCTACGAGGGCATGAGGAACGTCTCGCCCGCGCTGCGCGAGGCGGCGCGCGGCATCGGCATGACGCCGTGGCAGTCGCTCACGCGCGTGGAGCTGCCGAATTCGCTGCCGATCATCGTCGGCGGCATCCGCACGGCGCTCGCGATCAACGTGGGCAGCGCGCCGCTCGCATACCTGATCGGCGCCGACAGCCTCGGCACGCTGATCTTCCCGGGCATCTACCTGAACAACCAGCAGCAGATGCTGCTTGGCGCCGCGGCGACCGCGGTGCTCGCGCTCGTGCTCGACGGCATCGTCGCGGCGGGCAGCCGCCGCGCGCTTGCGCGGCGCGGGCTCGCGGCATGAGCGCGCAGCCCCGCAACCGACAGACAAGCCATGGAAATACAACGATGAGAGCGTCAATGCTCAAGCGCTGGCTCGCGCTCGCGACGATCGTCGCCGCGGGCCTGCAGGGCGCCAGCGCCCACGCGGCGGGCCTCGTGCTCGGCGGCAAGAACTTCACCGAGCAGTACGTGCTCGTGGAAATCACGTCGCAGTACCTGCGCTCGAAGGGCTACACCGTCGACGAACGCACCGGGCTCGGCAGCGTGCTCATGCGCAGCGCGCAGGAGCACGGCCAGATCGACCTCGCGTGGGAATACACGGGCACGGCCGCGATCGTCTACAACAAGATCACGGAAAAGCTCGATCCGAAGACGATGTACGAGCGCGTGAAGGAACTCGACGCGAAGCGGGGCCTGGTGTGGCTCGACGCATCGCCGCTCAACAACACGTACGCGCTCGGGCTGCCGCAGCAGGTGGCGGAAAAGACCGGCATCCGCACGGTCTCGCAGCTCGCCGAGAAGATGAAGGCCGAGCCGGGCAAGAAGCACGTCTTTGCCATGGACGCCGAGTTCGCGAACCGCCCGGACGGCCTGAAGCCGCTCGAAGCGGCCTACGGCATGGACTTCAGCCGCCCGGAAGTGCGGCAGATGGACCCGGGGCTCGTCTATACGGCGCTGCATAACAACCAGGTGGCGCTCGGCCTGATCTACACGACCGATGGCCGCGTGAAGGGTTTCGATATCGTGCCGCTCGAAGACGACCTGCACTACTTCCCGGCGTACAACGCGACGCCCGTCGTGAGAAAGCCGGTTCTCGACCAGAACCCGAAGCTCGCGGCGCAGCTGAACGCGCTGTCGGCGGCGCTCAACAACGACGTCGTGCTGGAAATGAACAAGCAGATCGATATCGACGGCAAGTCGGTGCAGGCCGTCGCCGCCGACTTCCTGCGCACGCACAAGCTGCCCTAAGGGCCAAAAGGGAACCTGGATGAACGTATTCGACTACCTCTCGGCCAACTGGCCGGAACTGATTCAGCTCACCGTGCAGCACGTCTATCTGGTGGGGATCGCGGTGGGCTGCGCGATTCTCGTCGGCGTGCCGCTCGGCATCGTCATCAGCCGTCACGAATGGCTCGCGGCGCCCATGCTCGGCGTGGCGACCGTGATCCTGACGCTGCCCTCCATCGCGCTCTTCGGGCTGATGATCCCGATCTTCTCGCGTTTCGGGCAGGGCATCGGCGCGGTGCCGGCGATCGTCGCCGTGTTTCTCTATTCGCTCCTGCCGATCATGCGCAACACCTATCTCGCGCTGCGCAACGTGGATGCGGGCATCAAGGAAGCGGGCGTCGGCATCGGCATGACGTACTGGCAGCGCCTGCGCCTCGTCGATCTGCCGCTCGCCGTGCCGGTGATTCTCGGCGGCGTGCGCACGGCGGTCGTGATGAACATCGGCGTGATGACGATCGCGGCCGTGATCGGCGCAGGCGGCCTCGGCAGCCTCATCATTCGCGCAATCGGCCAGAGCAGCATGATGAAGCTGCTCGTTGGCGCAGTACTCGTGAGCCTGTTGGCGATCGTCGCCGACCTGGCCCTGCAGGCGCTCCAGCGCCTTCTGACACCGAAGGGAGTCCAAAAAGCATGATCGAACTCGACAAACTCACCAAGACCTTTACGCAAAAGGACGGCCAGAAGGTCACGGCCGTCGATTCCGTGAGCCTTTCCGTCGCCGAGGGCGAAATCTGCGTGTTCCTGGGTCCCTCGGGCTGCGGCAAGACCACGACGCTCAAGATGATCAACCGCCTGATCGCGCCGACCACGGGCCGCGTGCTGATCAACGGCGAAGACACGATGTCGCTGAACGAAGTGGAACTGCGCCGGCACATCGGTTACGTGATCCAGCAGATCGGCCTGTTCCCGAACATGACGATCGAGGAGAACATCACGATCGTTCCGCGCCTGATGGGCTGGGACAAGAAGCGCTGCCGCGAGCGCGCGACCGAGCTGATGTCGATGGTCGCGCTCGACCCGAAGCTGTACCTGAAGCGCTATCCGAAGGAGCTGTCGGGCGGCCAGCAGCAGCGTATCGGCGTGATCCGCGCGCTCGCCGCCGACGCGCCCGTGCTGCTGATGGACGAGCCGTTCGGCGCCGTCGATCCGATCAACCGCGAGTCGATCCAGAACGAGTTCTTCCAGATGCAGCGGCAACTGAAGAAGACCGTGATCATGGTGAGCCACGACATCGACGAGGCGATCAAGCTCGGCGACCGCGTCGCCGTGTTCCGGCGCGGCAAGCTCGTGCAGTACGACCATCCGGACACGCTGCTCGCGCGCCCGCGCGACGAGTTCGTCGGCGCGTTCGTCGGCGCGGACAGCACGCTCAAGCGCCTGCTGCTGGTGAAGGCCGGCGACGCCGCCACGCAGACCGAGACCGCCCGCCCGGACACGCCGCTCGCGCGCGCCTACCAGATCATGGAAGACAGCGACAACCGCTACCTGACCGTGCTCGACGGCAACCGGCGCGCGCTCGGCTACGTGCAGCGGCGCGTCGCGCGCACGGGGCAGGGCACGTGCGGCGACCAGCTGCGCGAATTCTCGACGACGGTTTCCGTCGACGACAATCTGCGCGTCGTGCTCTCGAAGATGTATCAATTCAATTCGTCGTGGATGCCGGTGATCGACGCCGATGGCCAATATGTGGGCGAAGTGACGCAGGATTCGATCGCGGATTACCTCAGTTCCGGCCGCTCGCGCCAGCAGAGCGGGCAGGCGCCGGCGATCGTTTCTCCCGCCGTGGTGGCGGCGCAGGCCGCGGCGCTGGTGCACTGATTTCCGTGTCTTTCCCTGTAAAAAGGGGCCGAATGAAGGCGATATCAGCTGAAACGAACTGAAACGCTTTGATGCAGTCCGGATACGGTGCGGTGCGGCAAATACGGGTAAACTCTAGGTCCGTTTGAGCCGCCCGTGGCGGCTTGCCCGTTCACTCCCTGCGCCCGCGCAGGAGTCACCCGAAAGCCGCATGCAGGGAAAATCTCAACGTTTTGCCGAACTGGACTTCTTTCGCGGTCTGGTTCTGCTCGTCATCGTCGTCGATCACATCGGCGGCAGCATGCTCTCGCGCTTCACGCTGCATGCGTTCGCCCTCAACGACGCCGCCGAAGTCTTCGTGTTCCTCGGCGGCTTCGCCACGGCGACGGCGTATGTGGCGCTCGCCGAGCGCCGCTCGGAAAGCGCGGCGCGCGCCCGCTTCGTCAGGCGCTCGTTCGAGATCTACCGCGCGTTTCTCGTCACCGCGACGCTGATGCTGCTGGCGAGCTTCGTGTTGCGGCCCTTTTACGGCAGCGCGCCCAATCTCGCGACCACCGACCTCGACAGCCTCATCTCGGCGCCGGTCGCGTCCATCTCCGACATCCTGCTGTTCAGGCGCCAGCCGTACCTCGCGTCGGTGCTGCCGATGTACGCGTTTTTCGCGCTCGCGGTACCGCTCGTTTTGCCCGTCGCGCGCAGCAAGCCGTGGCTGCTGCTCGGCGGCAGCGTCGCGCTGTGGGCGCTCGCGCCGCAGATCGGCGAACTCCTCCCTTCCGTCGACGACAACCTCTGGGACTTCAACCCGGCCGCCTGGCAACTGATGTTCGTGCTCGGCGTGCTCGCGCGCTGCCAGCCGGTGTACCAGCGCGTGGCGGCACACCGCTTTGGGTGGATCGTGAGCGTCGCGGCGCTCGCGATCGTCGCGGGCATGGCGTATTACAAGCTGCTCGTGCTGCCCGCTGTCATCGACAGCGACTTCAAGCGCAATCTGGCCGGCGCGCGCATCGTGAATTTCCTCGCGCTCGCGTGGATCGCCGCGAATTTCGTGCGCTACGGCACGGTGGCGAAACTCGCCGCCCGCCTGCCGTGGGTCGGCGCGGTCGGGCGTGACGGCATGGTCTGCTTCGTCGCGGGCGCGGTGATTTCGCTCGTCGTCGACTCGGTGCTCTTCACGCTTACCGACGGGCTCATCAACGTGCCGCTCGGCCTCGCCGCCGATGCGGTCGCGATTTCCCTGCTGCTCGCCGTTCCGCAACTGCGCCGCCCGCTGATGCACGCGATCACGCCGAAGCCCACGCTCGACGACGCCGTCAAGGCCGGCAGCCGTGCGCGCAGCGTGCGCTGAAGCGGCGGGTTCCGCGTTGCTCCGCCTGAATCTCCGGCTCGCCTGATTGACCTGATCGCCTGATCCGCCGCGCCTGATGGACGCGGCGTTTGCCTGTCGCCGACCCATGCTCAACACTCGTTTCGACACCTTCTTCGCGTCACGCGTCAGGACGCTACTAACGGTCAGTTTTGCGCTGTCCGGGCTGAACGCCGCCGCAGATGCGGCGGCGGTGCAAGCGTCGGGCACGGGGGCGAGCGTGCGGGGCGAGGCTGCCCCGGCGACCGGCACGGCGGCCACGGCCACGGCAACGGCGCGCGCCGCAAGCACGGCGGCCGCCACGCGCGGGACCGCCGCCAGCGACGCCAAAGGAAAACCGGTCCCGCCGGTGATCGTGTCTCCGGCGGGCAGCCGGGTGCTCGCGCGCACGATGCATTCCGAGGCGCTCGATCGCGACTGGCCCTACGCGCTCTATCTGCCGCCGGGCTTTTCGCCGCATGCGCGCCGCTATCCGGTCCTGTATCTGCTGCACGGACACGGCGACACCCCCTCCGACTGGATCACGCGCGGCCACCTGCAGGGCATCGTCGACGGCCTGATCGCGCGGCGCGAAATCCCGCCGCTCCTGATCGTCATGCCGCAGGGCGGGACCGACTGGTACGTCGATCGCAAGGAACCCATCGAGACCGCGTTCTTCGAGGAACTGCTGCCCGAGATCGAAACGCGCTATCCGGTGCGCACGGACCGCGAGGGACGGGCGATCGGCGGGGTGTCGATGGGCGGATTCGGCGCACTGCGTTACGCGATGACCCGCCCGCAGCTCTTTTGCGGCGCGATGCTGCTGGGTCCCGCGATCTACGCCGCCGAGCCGCCGGCCGGGTCGGCGGCGCGCTACGTGAACGTGTTCGGCGACGGCCGCTTCGATGCGCAGGTCTGGCGCTCGCTCAACTATCCGGCGCAGTGGTCCGCGTACATGAGCCGCGGGCAGCGCGTGCCGATGTTCATTGCCGCCGGCGACGACGATCTGCGCATCCACGCGGAAGCCTCGCAGCTTTACACGCAGTTGCGGCAGGCGAATCAGCCGGCTGAACTGCGCATCGTCGATGGCGGGCACACGTGGGCCGTGTGGAGCGCGCTGCTCGTCGACGGCCTGCGCTATTCGCTCGCCTGCACGCGCAAGAGCGCGTAGGCGGGCCGCCCCCAAGCCCCCAAGCCCCCAAGCCCCCAAGCCCCCAAGCCCCCAAGCCCCCAAGCCCCCACGCACCCAAGCACCCAAGCACCCGGGCACATGCCTTGCTGAATCCGTGGCACTTCAATCAAAAGAACGGATTGCCCATGCTCAAGCTCGCCATTCTCTTCGCGATCATTTCGGTGATCGCCGGTTTCTTCGGTTTCGGACGCGTATCGTCCGGTGCCGCGGGGATCGCGAAGATCTGCTTCTTCATCTTCCTCGTGCTGTTCGTGATTTTCCTGATCGTCGCGATTTCGGCGGGGTCGCTCGTCTTCTGACGCATTCGTGCGGCGCGATGTCCGCTACGCCGCGCGCAAGCCGATGGCCTCGCGCAGCGTGTCCGAGGGTCTCGCGCCGAACAGTTTCCTGTAGTCGGACGAAAACTGGCTCAGATGCCAGAAGCCCCAGGCGGCGGCGACGTCCTGGACACAGACGGCATCGCCCGCCGACGCTTCGCGCAGGGCGCGCCGCACGCCGTTCAGCCGGATCGCGCGCAGATACGCGACGGGCGTCATGCCGTAAATCTCCTGGAAGCAGTACTGCAGCATCCGGCGGCTCACACGCAGGTGCGTGCACAGCTCGGGCACGGCGACCGGCCGGTCGCGATGCTCGAGCACATAGGCGCGCGCCGCTTCGACGATCCACTTGCGATGCGGCTTCGACGCGAGCGGCGCGGCCTGCGCGTGATCCGTCATGCACAGGTCGAAGAGCGATGCGAGTATCTGCGACTGAAGGTTCTCACGCGCGGCCGGTGAGAGCGGCGCGATCGACGAGGGCGCATCGGAGAGAATCGCGTCGAGCGCGTTGCACAGGCGCGCCTTGCGTGCCTTCCCGACGCAGAGGGTTTCCTGAGCGAACAGGCTTTGCGCGGTGCCCATGTGCTCGACTTCCGACGCATGGCGCAGCAGCACCGAGCGTTTGACGACGATGCCAAAGATGCGGTATCGCGCCGGCGTGACGAGTTCGAATTCGACGCTGCCGGGCTTGAACGCGAGCGAGTCCGGTGCGATGGTGCGCGCGCCGATCCTGCCGCATGCGTCGTCGCCGGCGGGGATGCCGAACCAGTACGAGTCGGGGCGCACTTCGCAGGTCTGCCGGAGCGCGTGGCTCGTGCTTTCCGCGAACAGATGCAGGTGGTCGAGGCACAGCTCGGTGAGCGCGCCTTCGAAGCGGCCGGGCGTTAGCTGGTCGTATTCCTGCGTCCAGCCGGCGATTGCGCGCGCCTGGTCGTCGGCGTCGTGCGCGAGATGGCGTTCGACGCAAAACGGGCCGCTCCATGCGGTGTCCTGCGCGTTCGGATCGGCAAGTTGAGTCATGGCGCGAACAGGTCGTTAAGAGGACGTGAGCGGGACGTGAACAGGCGGGCAGACGCGCGATGCGCCGACTATAGCGCGCCAAAATATTCCGCCGAAGCGATGCAAGGCGCATGCCGGGCGCGGTGCGGCCGTGCCCGGGAGCCGATCGCCGCACTGTTGCGCGCCCCGGCGTGCCGTTTCGATGCATCCCTTCACACCGGAGTGTCCAGAAACGCTACACCTGCATCAGCGGGGTGCATCGGCTGCACGGTAAGCGGCCCCTGAACGTGCGGACGGTGTTAAATTCGTCCCGGAGACATTCGATCGACGGCAGGGCGCACAGCGACCCTCACGCGGCGAATCACACAAGGAGGAGGCGATGCAGCGGCATGCAGTCTGCCATGCGGTCGAGCGGCAGGACCAACAAGACGTCGAAAGGCACGCCGGGCGCGGGTTGTCCGAGGTCATCAGCAATTCGCACGCGCGCTCGGCCACATTCGGCCTGAGCGTCACGATGCGTCCCGACTACGGCGTGCTGCCCGCCGCCGATCTCGCGCTGAAACTGGAGCAGAACCGCGCGCTCTTCGTGCACGCGCGGCCCGTGATGGAAACGCTCTACGCGCAGATCGTCAACACGCACAGCATGATCGCGCTGACCGACGCGAGCGGCCTGATCCTGCATTCCCTCGGCGACGACGACTTTCTCGCCCGCGCCGAAAAGGTCGCGCTGCGCGCGGGCGCGGTGTGGAGCGAGGCGCGGCAGGGCACCAACGCGATCGGCACGGCGATCGCCGAACGCGAAGCCACCACCATTCACGGCGACCAGCACTATCTGCGTGCAAATCAGTTTCTCACCTGCTCGAGCGTGCCGATCCTCGATCCGCTCGGCAACCTGAGCGGCGTGCTCGACGTGACCGGCGACAGGCGCAGCTACCATCAGCACACGATGGCGCTCGCGAAGATGTCCGCGCAGATGATCGAGAACCGGCTGATCACGAGCACCTGCACCGAGGCGCTGCGCATTCATTTCCACAGCCGGCCCGAATTCATCGGCACGCTGATGGAAGGGATCGCGGCTTTCTCTCTCGACGGACGCCTGCTTTGCGCGAACCGCAGCGCGCAGTTCCAGCTTGGCCTCGCGCTCGGCGATCTGCGCGCGCAGACACTCGAGTCGCTCTTCGGCGCGTCGGTCGACGAAATGATCGCGCGCCTGGCCGCGAAGCCGCTCGCGCTCGGATTGCACAGCGGCGTCGCCGTCTTTGCGAACGTCGAGTGTCCGCTGCGCGCGCCGGCGCCTTCGCCCGGCATGCGCGAGACAGCCGCGTCGAACCTGCGCGATCTGTCGACGGGCGACCCGCAGTTCGCCGCCGCGATCGAGCGCGTGCGCAGGGTGATCGGCAAGAACATCCCGGTTCTGATCGGCGGCGAAACGGGCACGGGCAAGGACGTGCTCGCGAATGCGATCCATCGCGATTCGCCGCGCCATGCTGGGCCGTTCGTCGCGGTAAATTGCGCGTCGCTGCCGGAGACGCTGATCGAAGCGGAACTCTTCGGCTATACGGAAGGCGCGTTCACCGGCGCGGCGAAGCGCGGCGCGCCGGGCAAGATCGCGCAGGCGAACGGCGGCACGCTGTTCCTCGACGAAATCGGCGACATGCCGTTCCCGCTGCAAAGCCGCCTTCTGCGCGTGCTGCAGGAGCGCGTCGTGCAGCCGCTCGGCGGCGCGCGTCCGATTCCGGTCGACTTCGCGCTCGTCTGCGCGAGCAACCGCAACCTGCGGGAACGGGTGGAGCAGGGCGCGTTTCGCGAGGACCTCTATTACCGCATCAACGGCCTTGTCGTGACGCTGCCGCCGCTGCGCGAGCGGACCGACCTCGCGGTGGTCGTCGACAGGATTCTGCGCAGCGAGCGTTTCGCGGGCCGCGTCGTCGGCGTCGCGGACGAAGTGCTTGCGCTCTTTGCGCGGCATCGCTGGCCGGGCAATTTTCGTCAGCTGAGCAACGTGCTGCGCACGGCATCGGCCATGCTCGACGACCACGAATCGCAGATCCGCATCGCGCATCTGCCGCAGGATTTCCTCGACGAACCCGTGCCCCGCGAGGCAGGCGCGATCAGGGGCACGCGCCTCGACGACATCGCCGCGTCCGCGGTCGCCGCGGCGCTCGAAGCGCATGACGGCAACGTCTCCGCGGCGGCGCGCGCGCTCGGCGTGTCGCGCACGACCGTCTACCGGAAGATGCGGTCCTAGCGCGATTCGATCGCGCCCGGCCTGGCCGTCGGAACGGGCAGGGCGTCGCTGTGATCCTTCAGTCCGACGCCCGTGAGCTTCAGGCGCCGCGCCTCGTTCAGCAGATAGTGCAGCTTGAACGCGGCGGCGTCGTACGCGAGCCCCTCGGGACGCACGTTCGAAATGCAATTGCGCTCGGCGTCGCTGCGCCCGACTCGCGGCTCATACGTCAGATAGATGCCGAGGCTGTCGGGCGAGCTGAGCCCCGGCCGCTCGCCGATCAGCACGACGACGATCCGCGCCCGTAAAAGCTCACCGATGCCGTCGCCGAGCGCAACGCGCGCCTGCGTCGCGACGACGACCGGGCCAATATTCCAGCCGTCGAGCTTCTTGCGCAGCGTGTCGAGAAAGGGCACCGCGTGGCGGGTGGCCGCATACGCCGACAGCCCGTCGGCGACGACGAACACCACATCCGGCGCGCCGCTCATCGTCGATGCATGCTGTGCGAGCCGCGCCGCGCTTTCGCCGGAGAGCGCGCGGCCGAGGTCGGGCCGGCGCAGATAGTGATCGCGATCCGGCGCGGCGCTGGCGGCATCGAGCGTATCGAAGCCCGCCGCGCGCAGCGCATCGTTCAGCGCGGCCGTGTCGAGCGGCTGATGGACCGCGTCGCGGGCCTGCGCGTGCGAGAGATTGAAGGCGAGAAGCGGTGCGGTCGGCAGGCTGCTGCCCGCGCGCCCGAGCGCGATGCGCGCGTTCGTGAAGCGGCGCAGCGCGTCCCACGGGTTGCGGTCGACCGGCGAGGCGGGCGTGCCGGCCGGGTCGGCCTGCTCCGGAGAGTCGGGCTTGTCGCTCATCACGCGTCCATCCAGTCGAGAAGCGGCTGCGTGGTCTGGCTCAGCAGCGCGCCGCGCATGTCGGTGATGCGCATTGCCTCCAGCCATTCCTCGAACTCCGGCGCGCGCTTGAGGCCGAGCACCTGGCGCACGTACAGCGCGTCGTGGAACGACGTGCTCTGGTAGTTGAGCATGATGTCGTCGGCGCCGGGAATGCCCATGATGAAGTTGACGTTGGCCGCGCCGAGCAGCGTGAGCAGGGTGTCCATGTCGTCCTGGTCGGCCTGCGCGTGATTCGTGTAGCAGATGTCGCAGCCCATCGGCACGCCGAGCAGCTTGCCGCAGAAGTGGTCTTCGAGACCCGCGCGGATGATCTGCTTGCCGTCGTACAGATACTCCGGGCCGATGAAGCCGACCACCGTGTTCGTGAGGAGCGGCTCGAACTTGCGCGCGACCGCGTATGCGCGCACTTCGCAGGTCTGCTGGTCGACGCCGTGATGCGCGTTCGCCGACAGCGCGCTGCCCTGTCCGGTTTCGAAGTACATCAGGTTGTCGCCGACCGTCCCGCGCCTGAGCGACAGCCCCGCCTCGTGCGCCTCGCGAAGCAGCGCAAGCGACACGCCGAAGCTCTCGTTTGCCTTCTGCGTTCCGGCAATCGACTGGAACACGAGATCGACAGGCGCGCCTTTTTCGATCGCGGCGATGGTGCTGGTCACGTGCGTGAGCACGCACGACTGCGTGGGCACGTTGTAGCGCTGGCGGAACTCGTCGATCATCACGAGGAGCGCGGTGATCGCGTTCAGTGAATCCGACGCGGGGTTGATGCCGATCACCGCGTCGCCGCAGCCGTACATCAGGCCGTCGAGCATCGAGGCGGCGATGCCCTTGGCGTCGTCGGTGGGGTGGTTCGGCTGCAGCCGCACGGACAGGCGCCCGGGCAAGCCGATCGTGTTGCGAAAGCGTGTGACGACGGGGCGCTTCTTTGCGGCGAGGATCAGGTCCTGATTGCGCATCAGCTTCGAGACGGCGGCGACCATTTCCGGCGTGAGGCCCGCCGTCACGCGGATGAGCGCATCGGGGTCCGTGGTGTCGGCGAGCAGCCAGTTGCGCAGTTCGCCCACGGTCAGATGCGAGATTTCCGCGAAGGCCTCGGGCGAGTGATCGTCGATGATGAGCCGCGTCACCTCGTCTTCCTCATAGGGAATCAGGGCTTCGTTCAGGAACGTGCGTAACGGTACCTGTGCTAGCGCCATCTTCGCCGCGACGCGCTCTTCTTCCGTTGCGGCGCACACGCCCGCCAGCTGGTCGCCGGAGCGCAGCGGGCTCGCCTTCGCCAGCAGCGCTTTCAAGTCGCCGAAGCGGTAGGTGCGGGCGCCGATCGTCTCGGTGTAACTCATCGTGGCTCCTGTTTTTTTGCTCCCCTGCATGGGGGCATTTTGCGCTGTTTTTCTTTCATGTACGAGGGGGCGCTGGCGCTTGGACTGGTGATGTCGCTGGCGCTTGGACGGGGGTTGGTCGTGTTGTGTTTACACCGTCTGATGCGCTTGTGCTCCTATGAAACTTGTTTTGCTATTGGTTTATTAGCTTCGCCCCTGTGCGGGGCGGCAGTCACTTTCTTTGCTGCTGCAAAGAAAGTAACCAAAGAAAGCAGCTATGGGGTCAGCGGTGTTAGGACGTGACCACGTTCGAGTCATTCGGAGTGGCCCGACCGTGGGAGTGTCCATCTCGGTTCGTTGAGCGGATAGGTACGCGGACCCACTGCGCTCTCGCGCCTTCAAACGGAGTGGTAAGGCAGTCATCCATCCGCCCTCGCTTCGCTCCGACGCAAGGCCGCAATACGGTCCAGTGCTTCACTCATGCTCACACGCACCCACACGCTTGTACTGCACACGCTTAATGCCGCTGCCGCAGCGCCTTTATGCGACTACGCTCGCTTGCACCTTTGCAAACCATGCGTCGGGCACGCAGTGCCGAGACGGATGAATGACTGCTTTACCACTCCGTTCAAAGGCGCGATGAAGCAGTGGGTCCGCGTACCTATCCGCTCAACATACCGGGGTGGACGCTCCCACGGTCGGGCCACTCTGAATGACTCGAACGTGGTCACGTCCTAACACCGCTGCGTCCATAGCTGCTTTCTTTGGTTACTTTCTTTGCAGCAGCAAAGAAAGTGACTGCCGCCCCGCACAGGGGCGAAGCTTATAAACCAATATCAAAACAAGTTTCATAGAAGCGCAAGCGCATCAGACGGTGTAGTCACAACACGACCAACCCCCGTCCAAGCGCCAGCGACACCACCAGCCCAAGCGCCAGCGGCTCAATCTTCGAGCAATGCATCGGCCGGTGCGATTTCACGCTGATGCCGCGTCGAAAGGAAGTACAGATAGCCGAGCACGAGAAACCCCGCAAACACCACCGCAACGAGGAAGTTGAACCAGACCATGGTCGCGAGGCACACGACGGCCGCGCCGAGCGCGAACGCGGGAAAGATCGGGAAAAGAGGCGCCCTGTACGGCCGCTCCATGTTCGGCTCGCTCTTGCGCAGCTTGAAGAGGGCCATCATGCTGATGATGTACATCACGATCGCGCCGAACACCGACATCGTCACGATGTTCGCCGTCAGCGTCTGCCCGCCGAACTGGATGAGGTTGTCGCTGTAGATCGCCGCGATGCCGATCACGCCGCCCGCAATGATCGCGCGATGCGGCGTCTTGAAGCGCGGATGCACCTTCGCAAGGAACTCGGGCAGATAGCCCGCGCGCGCAAGCGCGAAGATCTGCCGCGAGTAGCCGAGGATGATGCCGTGAAACGACGCCACGAGCCCGAAAAGCCCGAGCCACACGAGCATGTGCAGCCAGCCGCTGTTGTCGCCGACAATGTATTTCATCGCCTGCGGGAGCGGGTCGTTGATGTTGGCGAGCTTGGTCCAGTCGCCGGCCGCGCCCGCGAACACCATCACGCCGATCGCGAGCAGCACGAGCGTGATGATGCCCGCGACATAGGCGATCGGAATCGAGCGCTTCGGGTTCTTCGCTTCCTCGGCCGCCATCGCGACGCCTTCGATTGCGAGGAAGAACCAGATTGCGAACGGGATCGCCGCGAACATGCCGGAAAACGAGCCGAGCGAGAACGTGTCCGCACCCGACCAGCCGCCCTTCGCGAAGTTCGACCACTGGAAGCCCGGCGACACCACGCCCATGAACACGAGCAGCTCGAAGATCGCGAACAGCGTCACGACCAGCTCGAAGGTCGCCGCAATCTGCACGCCGACGATGTTGAGCGCCATGAAGACGAGATACGCGCCCATCGCCGCGTGCTTCGGGTCGAGGCCGGGAAACTGCACGTGCAGATAGGCGCCGATCGCAAGCGAGATCGCGGGCGGCGCGAACACGAATTCGACGAGCGTCGCCGCCCCCGCGAGGTAGCCGCCGACCGGGCCGAACGCGTGCCGCGCATACGCGAACGGGCCGCCCGCGTGGGGAATCGACGTGGTGAGTTCGGTGAAGCTGAAGATGAAGGTCGTGTACATCGCCGCGATGAAGAGCGCGGTCACGACGAAGCCGAGCGTGCCGGCACTCGCCCAGCCGTAGCTCCAGCCGAAGTATTCGCCGGAGATCACGAGACCCACCGCGATGCCCCAGAGCTGCCACGTGCCGAGCGTCTGCTTCAGTTCGTGATGCGTGACGACGCCCGCATGCTGATTCTTCGATTCGGTGCTCATTGGGAACGCTCCCTGAGTGAAACGGCGTGAATGAGGCGAGGAGGGGATGCCGTAGCGGCAGCCCGAATCCGCAATGTAGTGAGCCAAAAATGCCGGGCGTTATCAAAATTCGGCACGAATTGGCGTGTTTTGGCGGCGATTTGGAAGGCTTTGTGTAAGGTTGGCGGGGCGTGCCGGGATCGAACCGGCGGCCCCATGCGATAATTCCGCCCTTCCCAACCGCCGTATTCGCGTCGTCACTTTGAAAAATCTGCTCGCAAACCTGGACCGGCTGGCCGATTTCGATGAGATCGTCGACGTCCGCACACCGCTCGAATTCGCGGAGGACCACATTCCGGGCGCGATCAACGCGCCGGTGCTCAGCAACGAGGAGCGCGTGATCGTCGGCACGATGTACAAGCAGGTCTCGCCGTTCGAGGCGACCCGCGTCGGCGCGGCGATGGTCGCGCGCAACATCGCGAACCATCTCGACACCACGTTCGCCGGCCGCCCGCGGAACTGGCGGCCGCTCATCTATTGCTGGCGCGGCGGCAAGCGCTCCGGCTCGATGACGACGTGGTTCAACCTGATCGGCTGGCAGGCGCGTCAGCTCGAAGGCGGCTACAAGACGTACCGGCGCGCGACTCTCGACACGCTCGGGGCGCTGCCCGCGCAGTTCGGCTACATCGTGCTCGTCGGGCATACGGGCAGCGGCAAGACACGTCTTCTGCAGGCGCTGCGGCAGGCGGGCGCGCAGGTGCTCGATCTCGAGGCGCTTGCGAGGCATCGCGGGTCGCTGCTCGGCGCGCTGCCGGGCGAGCCGCAGCCGTCGCAAAAGAGCTTCGACTCGGCGCTCGTCGGCGTGCTGCGCGGCTTAGACCGGGCGCGGCCGGTGTTCGTCGAGGCGGAAAGCCGGCGCATCGGCGCGATCACGCTGCCCGAGTCGCTCATCGCCACGTTTCACCAGGGCGCGTGTGTCGAGGTGGAGGCGCACCACGACGACCGCATCGCGTTTCTGCTGCAGGACTACGGCCATCTCTTCGAAGCGCCGGCGTTCTTCAAGGAGCAACTGGCGAAGCTCGTCGGGCTGCACAGCCGCGAGCGCGTGACGCACTGGCAGCGTCTGATCGACGAGCGCGCGCGCGCCGAACTCTTTGCGGAACTGATCGACCTGCACTACGATCCCGCGTACGCGCGCAGCAGCGGCGCGCATTTCAGCCAGCTCGGCCACGCCACGCATTTCATGTTTCGTCCGAACGATGCCGACAGCGTCGAGCAGGCGAGGGCGCTGATCGCGAGGCTCGGCGAAACGGCCATCGCACTGACCTGATTTTCCGACAACAACAAACCCGCTTCGAACACACCATGCACACACTTCGACAACCGCGCGTAGCGCTCGGATGGGTGACGTTTCTCCTGATTGCCGTCGTCGGCCTCTTCTATGTGAAGTGGTTTCCGTACTACAACCGCGCGTTCGTCGCGGCGAGCCAGCATTCGATCGGCAAGTCGATCCTGATGGGCACCGCCGCAAGCGCGCCGGCCCCGTCGCTGCAGGCCGCGCTCGACTACGCGCTCGCCTATGGCCGTGCGATCTGGCAGGCGATGGTGCTCGGCCTGCTGCTCGGCTCGGCCGTGCAGGCGCTGATCCCGCCGCAGTGGGTGGCGCGCGCGCTCGGACGCAACGACTTCGGCAGCGTGGTGACCGGCGGGCTGATGTCGCTGCCGGGCATGATGTGCACGTGCTGCGCGGCGCCGGTCGTGGCGGGCCTGCGGGCGCGGCACGCGGCGCCCGGTGCGGCGGTTGCGTTCTGGCTCGGCAACACCGTGCTCAATCCGGCGGCGCTGGTTTTCATGGGCTTCGTGCTCGGCTGGCAATGGACCGGACTGCGCTTCGCGCTCGGCTTGCTGATGGTGTTCGGGCTCGGCTATGTCGTGAACCGGATGGTGACGCCGACAGAGGCGCAGGCGTCGCGCGATGCGCTCGGCAAGCTGCTCGAGCGCGAGGAGCCGGGCAACGCGTTCGCGCGCTGGATCAGGATCCTCGGACGCATGACGCTGCGCCTCGTGCCCGAATACATCGTGCTCGTGCTGCTGCTCGGCGCCGCGCGCGCGTGGCTCTTCCCGCACATCAGCCCGGATATCGACAACAGCATCTGGTGGATCGTCGGTTTCGCGGTGGCGGGCATGCTGTTCGTCATCCCGACCGCCGGCGAAGTGCCGATCATCCAGGCGATGCTGTCGCTCGGCATGGCGGCGGGCCCGGCAGCGGCGCTCCTGATGACGCTGCCGCCGATCAGCGTGCCGTCGCTCGTGATGCTGGGACGGTCGTTTCCGGCGCGCGTGCTGGCGCTCGTGTCGGCGGCGGTGGTGGGGTTCGGGATCGTGAGCGGGATGCTGGCGGTGACGCTGGGCTTCTGAGCCTCATCCTTCGGACATCAACCCGAACCGCCACGAAAGCCGCCGCGTGGAAAGAAGCAACTGCTGCGCGAGGTCGCCGCGCGGATCGCTGTCGAATCCTCCCGCCGACCCGATCAGCGCCAGCACGAGGCACACGTTGCCCGTGTGGTCGAACACCGGTGCGGCGAGCGTGTGAATCCCGGGCACGGGCGCACCCAGCGCGGTATCGATGCCCTGTGCCCTGATCGCCGCGAGCCGCGCCCGATAGTCCTCGTCGCGCGCATCCCCATCGCGCCCGTGCGATGCGGCCTGAACCCCGGCCAGCCGGATCGCGTCCTGCTGCAGCAGCCCGGCGAGCACGTCGCCGGCAAGATGCGCGGCGAACACGCGGCCGATCGCCGTATTCACGAGCGACATCACCGTCCCGATGCGCAGGCTCACGTGCTGCGGCCGGGCCGATTCCTCCAGCCTCACGACGGTCGGCCCGAGCGGTCCGAGCGCCGCTGCCGCGACGCTCATCCCCGTGTTCGTCGCGAGTGCCGCGATTTCGGGCTCGGCGTCGCGGATCGGCGAAAGGCGCTGCAGCGCGATCAGCCCCAGTTCGAGCGAAAGCGGGCCGGCCCCGAAGAGGCCGGCGTCGTCGCGGGCCATGAGGCCGATCTTCACGAGACTCACGAGATGCGGAAACGCCTTCGCCGCCGGCATGTCCGCGGCGGCCGCCAGATCGCGCAAGGATAGCGGCCGTCCCGCGGAAACGAGCGCGAGCAGCAGTTCGCCGGTGTTGTCGAGTGCGTTGATGCCGCGCTGCGGGCGGATGTCGTCGGTCATCGGAGAAGCCATGGGTCAGAGGAGGTCGGTGACGGTGCGGGCCGTCGCAAGGAGCGCGTTCGCGACGGGCCCGTCCCAGCCGACGTCGATCGAGCCCGACGAGCCGATCGCCGTCAGCGCGAGCTGCATGCGCTGCGCGCCATCGAACACCGGCACGCTCATGCTGCTGATGCCGGGGCTCGGCGCATCGACGCTGCGCTCGATCCCGCGCGCCCGGATTTCCGCGAGGCGCGCTTCGAGATCCGAGCCGGGCGGCGCAGCGTCGTCCTGGTGGGCGAGCATCGCGGCGACGCGCCGCGGGTCATCGAACGCGCGAAAGACGCGCCCCGTCGCCGTGGCCGACAGCGACATCACCGTCCCCACGTGCAGGTTCACGTGCAGGGCAAACCCGCCGCGCTCGTAGCGCACGATGGTCGGCCCCTGCGGCCCGGCGACGCACATCGCGACACTCGCCCCGATCGATTCCGCGAGCGCCACCACATGCGGCACGGCCACGCGGTACGCCGGCTGCTGTTCGAGCTGCAGCAGGCCGAGCCGCAGCGACAGCGGGCCGGGCTCGTAATTGCCGGTGAGTGCGTCGCGCTTGACGAGCCCGAGCCGCGTCAAACTCACGAGATAGGTATGCGCCTGCGCTGTGGAAAGCTGCGCGGCGTCGGCGAGGGCGCTGAGCGCGAGCGGCCCGCGCTGGCGCGCGAGCGCATCGAGCAGCCGCCCGCCCACTTCGACGCTCTGAATTCCGCGCTGCTTCCGGTCCGCCTTTTCTTCCTTGTCGCCCTCGTCGGCCCCTTTTTCGGCCGCATCCGGCTGCGCGTCGCGCTTCATCAAGAGAAAACCCCGCTGTTGGCAAATGTCCGCGAAAGGAAGATGGTAGCTGACGCGGGGCTCCGAAGCGCTCTCCGCGGGATCCCCGGCGTTTACCCGTAATTTGCGTATAACAAGCAGACTTGCTGTTGACAAATATCATGGCGACGCCGATGATGGCTCCACTCCCCCAAAGAACTCTGCAAGCGCGACGAATATGGCAAAGGCATTTGCATCCCAGGCCGACCTGGAAGAGAAGAAAGTCACCTTCACGCAGCTTTCCGAGAATGCCTGGGCCTATACGGCCGAAGGCGATCCGAATTCGGGCGTGATCATCGGCGACGACAGCGTGCTGATCGTCGACACCACGGCCACGCCCGCGATGGCGCAGGACCTGATCGCGAAGATCCGCAGCGTCACCGACAAGCCGATCAAGCACGTCGTGCTCTCGCACTACCACGCAGTGCGGGTGCTGGGCGCGTCGGCGTATTTCGAGGAAGGCGCCGAGCAGGTGATCGCGAGCCGCGGCACGTACGAAATGATCGTCGAGCGCGGCGAGCAGGACATGAAGTCGGAGATCGAGCGCTTTCCGCGGCTTTTCGCCGGCGTCGAGACGGTGCCGGGCCTCACCTGGCCGACGCTCGTGTTCGAAAAGGAGATCACGCTGTGGCTCGGCAAGCTCGAAGTGCGCATCGCGCATCTGGGCGCGGGGCACACGAAGGGCGACACGATCGTCTGGCTGCCGTCGCAGAAGGTGCTGTTCTCGGGCGATCTCGTCGAGTACGACGCAGCCTGCTATTGCGGCGACGCACAGCTCGAGCAATGGCCCGCGACGCTCGAGGCGCTGCGCGCGCTGAACCCCGAAAAGCTCGTGCCGGGGCGCGGTCCGGCGCTGCTGTCGCCAGCTGAAGTGAACCAGGGCATCGACTACACGAAGGACTTCGTCACGACGCTGCTCGCGGCGGGCCGCGACGCCGTCACGGAAAAGCTCGACCTGAAGGGCGCGATGGCGCTCACGCGCAAAACGATGGACCCGAAGTTCGGGCACGTCTTCATCTACGAGCACTGCCTGCCGTTCGACGTCTCGCGCGCGTTCGACGAAGCGAGCGGCATCGCGCACCCGCGCATCTGGACCGCCCAGCGCGACAAGGACATGTGGTCCGCGCTGCAGGACTGAGCGTACATCCCCAGGGAAGGGGCGGCGCGGCCGCCCGCTTCCCGTCTTCGACGAACGGCGCGCAAGACGCCGATCCCCATCTGTATCGGAGTGAGACATGACGAAGTCGATCAGTTCGGCGGCGGTCCCCGTGACCACCGCCGCGAGCGAGGACGACCTGCTGCTGCGCAAGGTCGCGTGGCGCATCATTCCTTTTCTGTTTGTTTGTTACGTGGTGTCGTTCCTCGACCGGATCAACATCGGCTTCGCGCAGTTGCAGATGAAGCACGATCTCGGCTTCAGCGACGCGATGTACGGCCTGGGCGCCGCCGTCTTCTACATCGGCTATGTGCTCTGCGAAGTGCCGAGCAACCTGCTGCTCGCAAAATACGGCGCGCGCCGCACCTTCACGCGGATCATGCTGCTGTGGGGGCTCGCGTCGGTCGGCATGATGTTCGTGTCGAGCCCGGCTCACTTCTACCTGCTGCGCTTTCTGCTCGGCGTGTTCGAAGCGGGCTTCTTCCCCGGCATCGTGCTGTACCTGACGTTCTGGTTCCCGGCCAACCGGCGTGCGGCGGTGCTGTCGGTGTTCTTTGCGGGCGTCGCGGTGGCGGGCGTGTTCCGCGGACTCGTCTCCGGCTGGATCATGCGCGACATGAGCGGCGTGATGGGGCTCTTCGGCTGGCAGTGGATGTTCGCGATCGAAGGCGCGCCCGCCGTGCTGCTTGCAGTCTTCGCGCTCTACTATCTCGTTGATTCGCCGCGCCACGCGAAATGGCTGACGCCGCTGGAGCGCGACCGTTTCGAGACGCTCTGCGCCGAGGGCCGCGCGAAGGAGAGCGCACACGACTCGAGCGCACTCGTCGCAGCGCTGCGCAATCCGCGGGTGTACCTGTTCGCGTTCGTCTACTTTTCGCTGACGTGCGCGTCGCTCACGCTGAGCTTCTGGATGCCGCTCATGATCCGCGACTTCGGCATCAAGGATGTCGTGTCGGTGAGCCTCTACTCGGTCGTGCCCAACGCGATCGGCGCGGTGGGCCTCGTCCTGATCGCGCGCCATTCGGATCGTGTGAGGGAGCGCCGCAAGCACTTCGCGTTCTGCACGATCGGCGGGGCCATCGCGCTCGCGGCGCTCACGCTGCATCTGCCGAGCTTTCCCGCCATGCTCGCGATCCTCTCGGTCGCCGCCGTGCTGATCTTTGCCGCGCTCCCGATCTTCTGGTCGGTGCCGCCGGGCTACCTGTCGGGCAAGACGGCTGCTGCGGGCATCGCGTTCATCAGCAGCATCGGGATCACGAGCGGGATCGTGAGCCCGTGGGTGATCGGGCAGATCCGCACGACGACGGGCAGCATGGATCTCGCCGTCTATCTGCTCGCGGGGCTGCTGCTCCTGAGCGGGCTTGCGCTGATGGCGGGTGTGAAGAAGGAATCGGCGACGGCTTAGTAAGCGCCGGCAGATCGACGGCGCGTACGAAAAGCCGGATGGGGGATTCGTGTAAGGCAGGCCCGGGCGCAGACGCCGCGCGTGCGTTCAGGCCGCGTCGTCCAGCTTGACGGCAAACCCGCGCTGCACGCCGGGCCGCGCGAACAGGGCCTCGTACCAGCGCTTGACGTTCGGGTACTCGTCGAGCGAGACCTGGTGGCGCTCATGCCGCCACGCCCAGCCGAGAATGGCGAAATCCGCCACCGACAGATCGCCCGCGACGAACTCTGCCTGTGCGAGCCGCCGGTCCAGCACGCCGTAGAGGCGCCGCGTTTCGTCGGAGTAGCGCTTGAGCCCGTAGCGCCGGTCAATCTCCGACTCCACCATCCGGAAGTGATGCACCTGGCCCGGCATCGGGCCGAAGCCGCCCATCTGCCACATCAGCCATTCGAGTACCGGCACGCGCTCGCGCAGGCTCGCGGGCAGGAACTTGCCGGTCTTTTCGCCGAGATAGAGCAGGATCGCGCCCGATTCGAAGACGCTGATCGGCTGGCCGCCGGGGCCGTCCGGGTCGACGATCGCCGGAATGCGATTGTTCGGGCTGATGCGCAGGAACTCCGGCGCGTGCTGTTCGCCTTTCGAAATGTTGACGGTCTTCACCGTGTAGGGCAGGTCCATCTCTTCGAGCGCGACGCTGATCTTGCGGCCGTTCGGCGTGTTCCAGGTATGCAGGGCGATTGTCATTGCAGGCGGTGAATTAAACGGGTTGAGCCGATGCCGGTTCGCGCGGCGGGGCGTGCGGAGTGGGAGTCTTCAACGATACACGAATGCGCCTGCCAGCACTGTCGGGCCGGATGGGACGGAAGATTACCGGCGCGTACAGACGGCGCAGCGTTTCCGGCCCCGTTCAGCCCTCAATCAGCCCGCAATCTTCGATGCGGTTTCCGTGCCCGCCGTCGCGGGGCTGCCGCATGCAAGGCAGTAACGCGCGAACGCGTTCTTGCGTGCGCCGCATTGCGTGCACTTGTCGAACACGCAGATGCCGCAGTGCGGACAGAAGTTTTCGTTCGGGTCCTCCGGGTGCAGCGCGCGCTCGCAGCCCGGGCAGACCTTGCGCGCGAAGCGCGCCATCACCACTTCATAGCCCAGCGACGCGCGCCTTTGCGCGTCGCTCTGCGCTTCGGCGATACGCTGCTGCTCGCGGTATCGCGTGAGCGCGCGGATGAGGTACAGGCCCGCGACGAGCGTCCCCGCGATACCGACCGCGTAGCGCACGTACCCGCCGTAGCTCGGCAGATACGGCACGAGTTCGACGAAGAACGTGAACACCGCGAAGATGCCGAAGCCCCACACGAACGGCCAGTACTTCGACTGCCGCCGGCGCACCATCAGCCACCCCGCCACGACGAGGAGCGGCAGCGTGATCGCGAGCCGCAAGCCGAACACGCGCAGCTCCTGCCGCCCCACGGCCGCGTCGTACCTGTCGCGCGCATCGTCCTCCAGCGCGGCGAGCTTCGCCTGATCCGCATTCTGACGGCGAGCAAGGTCGAGGTCCTGCCGATCGAGTTCCTCGACGGCGCGCTGCGCGTCGCGCTGGCGCGCTACGATGGCGTCGACCTGACGCACGCGGCTCGTCACCTCGGGGTCGGCGGCGGCATCGTCGGTGACGTGGCGCGTGGTCGCCCACGCGCGAAAGGATGCCTGCGCCTGTTCGACATCGTGTTCCGCCGCCGTGAGCAGCAGGCGCTTCGACGCGAGCGCGTCGCTGACCGTGCGGCGCTGTGCGGCGAGCTTGTCGAGATCGAGTCTGATCGGCGCGGCGGCCTGCTTATCGATGAAGACTTCCAGACTCAGCGGCGCTTCGACGTGCGGCAGATCACCGACGACAAGACGCCCGAAGCCGGTCAAAAAGCCGGCAAAGAGAATGGCCACGCACCAGAGGACCCGCTGATACAGCCGCTCCGACAACCGCAAGTTCTTGTTCATCTGCTACGCCCCGTCGTGTTCGCCGTTCGGTACGGACGGTCAATAGGGTCGCACAGTCCGGATTTTTCGTCGACGCCACCACTGCCAGATGCCCGTCACGGCGATCGCTCCCAGCGTCAGGCCGCTGATCGCGACCACGCCCTCGAGCAGCGGGCCGCCAAGCTCGCCCGTATGCAGCGGGTAGATCACGACGACGGCGCGCGCCCCCGGGTCGAGCTGATCCCAGCGCTGCGCCGCAAGAACCTTTCCGGTGAACGGATCGAGCCAGACCGACGACAGGCCGTTCGGATGCGGATCGTCCGGCGTTTTCAGGCGCACGCGCAGCGGCACACCGGGCTTCGCGGGCAACTGGACGATGCTTGCCATCGCGCCCGGGAACTGCGCTTGCGCCTGCGCGACCAGCGTATCGAGCGGCCGCGGGGGACGCGCGGGGTCCGGCGAGTGGGGGAGGACCGGCGGCTTCATCGGACGGGCACCGCTCATGGCGGTGACGAAACCGCCGAGCGGTCGCCACGCCATGTAGGCGCCGGTCGCGACCGATAGCGCAATGACGATCCCGATCGTCGCGCCGCCCACCCGATGCAGGTCGTACAGGGCACGCGAGACGCCCTTGCGCAGTTCGATCCGCCAGTTGGGACGGCCGGAACGCGGCCACCACAGCACGAGACCGGACACGAGGAGCATCAGGTAGAACAACGCGACGAATGCGAGCAGGCCCTTGCCGGTCGCGCCCATCAGGAGCGAACTGTGCAGCTTGAACAGGGCGTTGAAGAAGCCCTGTGTCTCGGCACGGCGTCCGAGTTCGTTGCCCGTAAAGGGATCGATATAGACGGTGCCGTCCCATTTGCCGTGGACCGTTACCCGCAGGCTTTCGTCGGCGGCACGCGGCAGGCGAAACGAGAATGTCGAGCCGTGGACGAACTGAGCCTCGATGCGCTGCCGGACCTGTTCCAGTGGCAGGGCGCGTGCATGTTCATGCGCGTTTGCCTTGAAGAGTCCGGCGTGCAGGCGTTCGTCGATCGGGCCGCTGATCACGAGCAGCGCGCCGGTGATGCCCATGAGCGCGAGCACCCAGCCGAGCGAGAGCGCGAACCACCGGTGTGCGGTGAGCCAGAGCTTACGCAGATGCGGCATCGGGAACCTGGTCTGGCGGAAATGTCGTCACGCGAGCGCCCTTCAATAGACGAAGTGGCCCTGAACATAGATCAGGCGCGGCGCGCCCACCATCCGTCCGGCGTTGCCGTCGACGTTGCGCGTGTAGTAGCGCTTGTCCGCGATGTTGTTGACGCCCAGCGTCAGGTTGCTGCCCTTCCAGCCGGGGATCTTCCAGTCGGCCTGCATGTTCCACACGCGAAAGCCCGGGATGCGGCCGACGCGCGCGTCGGGCGTCTCGTTGACGGTATTCGTCACGTCGGAAAACTGCGAGCTCTGGTGCGTGGTGGACACGTCGAATGTCCAGCCATGCGTCTCGTAGCGCAGGCCGAGCGTATCGGTGATGCGCGAATAGAACGGCACGTCGAGGCCGGCGGTCGGCCCCGATTCCTGGATCGCCTTCGTGTAGGTGAAGTTCGCGTAGGCGTCGAGACCGCGCAGCACGCTGTCTTCGGCGAACGCGTAGTCGATCGCGGTTTCGATACCCTGGTGATGCGTGGCGCCGATGTTCTGGAACGTGGGCGGCGTGAGGCCCGGCACCTGCACGATCTGGTTGTCGAAGCGCATGTTGAAGAGCGTCAGCTCCGCATGAATACGCCTGCTCGTCCAGCGTGCGCCCACTTCGACTGTCTTCGCGAGTTCGGGCTGCAGCGGATTGGCCGCCGTCTGCGAGTTCAGCTGCAGGTTCTGCACCGGGCCGAACGATGTGCTGTAGTCGGTAAAAAGCGTCAGCGACGAATTCCACAGATACGCGAGGCTCACCGCCGGCAGCGGCTTGTTGTTCGTCGTCTCGTAGCTTTGCAGCAGCGTGTCGTCGAGACGGTTCGACGAGATGTGCTCGAAGCGCACGCCCGGCGTGAGGCGCCAGCGGCCGAACGCGATGCGGTCGTCGAGGTACACGGCGTGAGCGTCCGTTGCATTCTCGAAGGTGCTCGTCGGGCCGATCGCGCCCGTCGCGAGCGTCTGGTTGTAGCTGTTGTCGTCGCCGCGCTCGCGAATGTAGCGGTACCCGACGGTCACGTCGTGCTGCGTCGGGCCAAGCGAGAAACGCTGCGTGAAGCGCGGCTCGACACCCGTCGTGTTGTAGTTGCGCGGCTGATACTGAAGCTGCGTGCCGGCCGCGTTGATGAGCGCGCTGTTGCGATAGCTCTCGTTGTAGAACGCACGCACCTCGAATTCCTGATTCGCCGACAGCGTGTTGATGTAGCCGACATCCACCGCCTTGCGATTGCCGTTCCAGAAGTCGGTCGGACGGGTGTTCTGGAACGGGTCCTCGTTGTATTGCGCGACGGTCAGGCCGCCCGGCGTGCGCGACTTGACGTCGTAGTATGAAAACTTGCCGTAGATCTCGGACGTGGCGTTGAGCTCGTAGCGGAACTTGAGCTGGAGATCGTTGATGTGTTCGTCGCTCGCCTCGCGCCAGTCGCTGCCGGTCATGCCCGAATACAGCAGCGCAAGGCCGAGACCGTTGCTCAACTGCGTCCCGAGAAACGTGTTGTACGTCGTGTTGCTGCCGCCGCCGGCCGTGTAGATGTTTTCGCGCACCGACGCGTCGGCGGTCAGCCCGGCCTTGTCGGGAATCGCCCGGGTCCTGAAGTTGATCACGCCGCCCACGTTCTGCGGGCCGTAGCGCACGGAGCCACCGCTGCGCACCACGTCGATCGACTCGATATTGCCGAGGCTGATCGGCGCAAACGACAGTTGCGGCTGGCCGTAAGGCGCGACCGCAAGCGGGATGCCGTCGAGCAGCACGGTCGAGCGCGGCGTATAGCGGCCGGTCAGGCCCCGCACGCCGATGTTCAGCGAAACCTGGCTGCCGGCCGTGCCGGAGTTGTCGGTGGACTGCACGCCCGGGATGCGCCGCATCACGTCGCCGATGCTCGTCGCGCCGCTTTCGTTGATCTGTTCCTTGTCGACCACCGTGCGCGCGCCGGCAAACGTCTTGACACTGTTCTGAAGCCCGCTGCCGAGCCAGTCGCCCGATACGTTGATCGATTCGAGCACGGTCGACTTGTCGTCGCCACCGGCGGGGGGAGGGGCCTCCTGGGCGGCCGCCTGATCGGGCTGGCCGAGAAAGGCGAGTGCGGCAACTGCTGCGAACCGGGTAAGCGTGCTGACCGTATCGACACTACGGCGTTCTGCGAAATGCATGATTCCAGACGTCCTTGTTCTTCGCGCGGCGCATGCGACGTGGCAAAAGCCCCGCCGAGCCTTGCACCGCGGCCCTTCCGATGATTGTTACTAAATGTTCCAAGAAATCGGGCGCAAGTATAAATGAGAACCAATCGCAATTGAAAGTGAAATTTCGGTTACTTTTGCGGAATTCGTCAGGAGATTCAAAGGCGGGAAGTTATCCGGGCGGATGCAGTGCGATGGCCGCCGCATCGAAGGCAGCGGCGCTAAAGAGTCGGACCGCCCCCGCCTTGGCAGTCCGCTTTCACGCGGTCTGCTGCAATGCACGCTCGGGTTTGCCCGGTTGTAGCGGGCTGACGCGGCGCATAGCCTTTGTAATGATCCGGAAAGAAAATATTCGCGGGCCGCTGCGCAGGCCAGCCATCCTCTCGATCCGTGCCACGCGCGTCGCTCCCCGCAGTGCCGCGATGCGGAAAGTGGCCGACGTCGAATGGTTCGCGCCGGCATACGGGACGATGGTCCGGCTTACGACCGAAATGACTGTTGAGGGGCTCAAATGGCCGCGCACAAACCGCTTTACCGGTCCCTTTACTTTCAGGTGATCATCGCGATCATCGCCGGGGTGCTGCTGGGATTTTTCGCGCCCCACACCGGCGAAGCGATGAAGCCGCTCGGCGATGCCTTCATCAAGCTGATCAAGATGATCATCGCCCCCATCATCTTCTGCACCGTGGTCGTCGGCATTGCCGGCATGGAAGACATGAAGAAGGTGGGCAAGACCGGTGGGCTCGCGCTGCTGTATTTCGAAATCGTCAGCGGCCTTGCGCTGGTGGTCGGCCTGCTGATCGTCAACCTGGTGCAGCCCGGCGCCGGCATGAACGTGGACCCGAAGACGCTCGACGCGAAAGCCGTGGCCACGGTCACCAGCGGGCGCAAGATGGAGAGCACCACGGACTTCCTGATGAACATCATTCCCTCGACGGTGGTCGACGCGTTCGCCAAGGGGGAGATACTTCAGGTCCTGCTGTTCGCGCTCATGTTCGGCTTCGCGCTGCACGCGTTCGGCGGCAGAGGCACGCTGATATTCGACTTCGTCGAGAAGATCTCGCATGTGTTCTTCGGCATCGTCGGCATCATCATGAAAGTGGCGCCGATCGGCGCGTTTGGTGCGATGGCCTTCACCATCGGCAAATACGGCATCGGCAGCATGGTTTCGCTCGGCATGCTGATGATCACGTTCTATGCGACCTGCCTGATATTCATCTTCGTCGTGCTCGGACTCATTGCGCGGTTCCACGGCTTTCGCGTGTGGAAGCTGATCAAATACCTCAAGGAAGAACTGTTCATCGTGCTCGGCACGTCTTCATCGGAAGCGGCGCTGCCGCGCGTGATGGTGAAGCTCGAGAACCTGGGCGCAAAGAAATCGGTGGTGGGCCTCGTCATTCCTACCGGCTATTCCTTCAATCTCGATGGCACGTCGATCTACCTCACGCTGGCTGCCGTCTTCATCGCCCAGGCGACCAACACGCCGCTCGATCTCACGCATCAGCTCACGCTGCTGGCGGTGTTGCTGCTCACTTCCAAAGGTGCTGCCGGCGTGACGGGCAGCGGGTTCATCGTGCTTGCCGCGACGCTCTCCGCGGTCGGCCATGTGCCGGTCGCGGGGCTTGCGCTCATTCTCGGCATCGACCGCTTCATGTCCGAAGCACGCGCGCTGACCAATTTCATCGGCAATGCCGTCGCCACCCTCGTGGTCGCCCGGTGGACGAACGATCTGGACGAGGCACGGATGCGCAGGGTCCTGGACAACGAGACCCCGGAGGAGGCAGACGAGCCCGAAAAGGTGTTCGACCGGACGGACGAAATCATGCCTGTCACGGCGACGCAACCCCGCGCGGACCACGCCTAGGCGCGCGTGAGCGCCTTTATCTCGCGGCCCGGATTCCAGAGCGATCGAGGGCTGTGCCACCTCGTTGAAATGCCGCGTGCGGGTGTTTCCCGTTAGAGCGACCCCGGGCGATCCGCTGAAGCGGCTACGTTCAGGCGCTCGCCTGCTGTCCGCATCACAACCTCTCACCTCTCATTTGCGCACAAGGCGGCCCGTGCCCCTCGCCTCCGCATTTTCCCTATGTTACGATCGTAACAACACTGCGTTAAACTGATATCAATCTCTCAAAAAGTGTTGTGCGTTGCACAACCAGCGGACGCCCCTATGCTCGATGCAGCTTCGAAACCGGTGATCGCCTGGCCCGGCAAGCCGGCGGCTCATGCCGCCGCCCGCAATCCCGGCGTGCCCTTCGACCTGTCGTGGCTCGACGGGTTGCGTGTGAACCAGTCGGCTGTCGGGCGGCGCACCGCCACGCTCGGCACGCGGCGCGCGGTCAAGAAGGACGCGCAGGCCGCGTGGCTGCTCAAGGCGATCACCTGCATCGACCTGACGACGCTCAACGGCGACGACACCGCCGCGCGCGTCGAACGCCTCTGCGCGAAGGCGCGCCGCCCGGTGCGCGACGACCTGCTCGACGCGCTCGGCATGGCACCCGGCTCGATCAGGACCGGCGCCGTCTGCGTGTATCACCGCTACGTGAAGACCGCGGTCGCCGCGCTCGCAGGCAGCGGCATTCCGGTCGCGGCGGTGTCGACGGGCTTTCCGTCCGGCCTCATTCCGCATCCGCTGAAGCTGCGCGAGATCGAGGCGTCGGTGGCCGACGGCGCGGCCGAGATCGATATCGTCGTCACGCGCGAGCACGTGCTGACCGGCAACTGGCAGGCGCTCTACGACGAGATGCGCGACTTCCGCGCGGCCTGCGGCGATGCGCACGTGAAGGCGATTCTCGCGACCGGCGACATCCGCACGCTGTCGAATATCGCGAAGGCGTCGATGGTCTGCATGATGGCCGGCGCCGATTTCATCAAGACCTCGACGGGCAAGGAGGGCGTCAACGCGACGCTCGACGTGTCGCTCGTGATGGTGCGCATGATCCGCGAATACCTCGCGCGCACGGGCGTCGCGATCGGCTTCAAGCCGGCGGGCGGTGTCTCGACGGCGAAGTCCGTGCTCGAATACCAGATCCTGATGAAGGAAGAGCTCGGGCGCGAATGGCTCGAGGCGGACCTGTTCCGCATCGGCGCGTCGAGCCTGCTCGCCGACATCGAGCGGCAGCTCGAACATCACGTGAGCGGCCGTTACTCGGCGTTCAACCGTCATCCTGTCGCGTGAGCCCGCGCGCCACGACCCAACCAGAAGGCCCCATGAGCGTAGCCGAATATTTCTCCTCGATGGCATACGGACCCGCACCGGAAGACGCCCGCGCCGCGCGCGTCTGGCTCGATCAGCATGCAGACGGCTTCGGCCATTTCATCGGCGGCGCGTATCGCGCGCCGTCGGCGGGCGACGAAGCCGTGCGCTTCGAGTCGCGCGAGCCCGCGACGGGCCGCGTGCTCGCGTCGATCGCGCAAGGCGATGACGCGGATGTCTCCGCCGCCGTCGATGCGGCGAGCGGCGCGCTCGCCGCATGGCAGGCGCTGGGCGGCCCGGGGCGCGCGCGTCATCTCTACGCGCTCGCGCGCATGGTGCAGCGGCACAGCCGGCTTTTCGCGGTGCTCGAATCGCTCGACAACGGCAAGCCGATCCGCGAGACGCGCGACATCGACATCCCGCTCGTCGCGAGGCACTTCCTGCATCACGCGGGCTGGGCGCAACTGCAGGAGCGCGAGTTCGCCGACTGGGCGCCGCTCGGCGTGATCGGGCAGATCGTGCCGTGGAATTTCCCGCTGCTGATGCTCGCATGGAAGATCGCCCCCGCGCTCGCGCTCGGCAACTGCGTCGTGCTCAAGCCCGCGGAATACACGCCGCTCACCGCGCTGCTGTTCGCGGAACTCAGCTCGCGCGCGGGGCTGCCCGCGGGCGTGCTCAACGTCGTGACGGGCGACGGCCGCACGGGCGCCGCGCTCGTCGGGCACCGCCAGGTCGCGAAGATCGCGTTCACCGGATCGACCGAAGTGGGCCGCCAGATTCGCGTCGCGACGGCGGGCTCGGGCAAGTCGCTCACGCTGGAGCTCGGCGGCAAGTCGCCGTTCATCGTCTTCGATGACGCCGATCTCGACAGCGCCGTGGAAGGCGTCGTCGATGCGATCTGGTTCAACCAGGGGCAGGTGTGCTGCGCGGGCTCGCGCCTTCTGGTGCAGGAAGGCATCGAGGCGCGCTTCGTCGAAAAGCTCAAGCGCCGCATGGAGACGCTGCGCGTCGGGCCGTCGCTCGACAAGGGCATCGACCTCGGCGCGATCGTGGATACGGTGCAGCTCGAACGCATCCGCGCGCTGGTCGCGCAGGGCGCGAGCGAGGGCTGCGCGATCCATCAGCCGTCTAGCATGCGGCTGCCCGAAGGCGGCGCGTTCTTCCCGCCGACGCTCGTCACCAATGTGTCTCCCGCATCGACGCTCGCGCAGGAAGAGATCTTCGGCCCGGTGCTCGTTACGATGAGCTTTCGAACGCCCGACGAAGCCATCGCGCTTGCCAACAATTCGCGCTACGGGCTTGCCGCGAGCGTGTGGAGCGAAAACATCAGCCGGGCGCTGGATGTGGCGCCGCGTCTGCAATGCGGCGTCGTGTGGATCAACGCGACGAATCTCTTCGACGCGGCCGTCGGCTTCGGCGGCTATCGCGAATCGGGCTTCGGCCGCGAGGGCGGCCGCGAGGGGATTTACGAGTATCTGAAGCCGCGCGCGTGGACTAAGCTTCCGGTTCGCCACGACGGCCCCGCGCGCGCGCCTGAAGGCGAAGCGCCGCACGAAGGCAACGTCAGCGCGCTCGACCGCACCGCGAAGCTCTTCATCGGCGGCAAGCAGGCTCGCCCCGACAGCGGCTACTCGCGGCTCGTGCGCTCGCCGTCGGGCGCGATCGTCGGCGAAGTGGGCGAGGGCAGCCGCAAGGACATCCGCAACGCGGTATCGGCGGCGCGCGGTGCGCAGAAGTGGTCGGGTGCGAGCGCGCACAATCGCGCGCAGGTGCTGTACTACCTCGCCGAGAACCTGTCGGCGCGCTCGGCGGAATTCGCGCGGCAGCTGGTCGCGCGAGCAGGCATGAGCGAACGCGACGCGCAACGCGAAGTGGAGGCATCCATCACGCGCCTCTTCACTTACGGCGCGTGGGCCGACAAGTTCGACGGCGCCGTGCATGCGCCGCCGCTGCAAGGCGTCGCGCTCGCGATGAACGAGCCGCTCGGCGTGATCGGCGTGGTGTGCCCGAACGAGGCGCCGCTGCTCGGCTTCGTGTCGCTCGTCGCGCCCGCGCTCGCGCTCGGCAACCGCGTGGTGGCCGTGCCGAGCGAGACGTGTCCGCTGATGGCGACGGACTTCTATCAGGTCGTGGAGACGTCGGACGTACCCGGCGGCGCGCTCAACATCGTGACGGGCGAAGCGCGCGCGCTCGCGCAGACCCTGGCGCAGCACGACGACGTCGATGCGGTATGGTGCTTTGGCGGCGCGGCGTTGTCGGCGATGGTCGAGCGTGAATCGGTGGGCAACCTGAAGCGCACGTTCGTCGATCATGGCCGCATGTTCGACTGGCACGATGCCGCGAGCGAGGGGCTGCCGTTCCTGCGCCAGGCGGTGCAGGTGAAGAACATCTGGGTGCCGTATGGGGATTGAACCATGGGGATTGAGGCGCGGAGATTGAACATCAGGTAATTCACGGGCGAAGACTTCACGACGAAGCGCGCCCACGCTTGGAGGAGACATTGTGCTGAAGAACATCGATCCGCTGTTGAACGCCGACATCCTGCACGCGCTCTGCGCGATGGGCCACGGCGACGAAGTCGTGATCTGCGACGCGAATTTCCCCGCCGATTCGGTGGCGCGCCAGACCGTGCTCGGCAAGCTGTTGCGCATCGACGGCGCCGGTGCGCCGCGCGCGATCCGCGCCGTGCTGTCCGTCATGCCGCTCGATACGTTCGTCGATCATCCGGCCGAGCGCATGGAAGTGGTCGGCGACGCGGGCGCGCTTCCGGCCGTGCAGCGCGAGGCGCAACGCGAAGTCGACGACGCCGAAGGGCGCGACACGCCGTTCGCCTCCATCGAGCGTTTCGCGTTCTACGAGCGCGCGAAAAGGGCCTATTGCGTGATCGCGACGGGCGAGGCGCGCGGCTATGGCTGCTTTATCTTCAAGAAGGGCGTCGAACTCGCGCCCGACGCGCCGGAGAACTCGAAGTGAAGGGCGCGAGCGTAGTGATTCTTGGCATCTACGTGACCGATCTCGCGTTCCGCGCCGAGCGCATGCCGCTGATCGGCGAGACCGTTGCGGGTTCGGCGTTCGCGATGGGGCCGGGCGGCAAGGGCTCGAATCAGGCGGTTGCCGCCGCGCGCGCCGGAGCAGACGTCGTGTTCTGCACGCGCATCGGCGCCGATGCGTTCGGCGAGATCGCGCAGTCGACCTGGGCCGCCGAAGGCATCACGTCGCGCGCAACGGTGCTCGAAGGCGTATCGACGGGCGCGGCGCACATCTACGTGGACGAGCGCACGGGCGGCAACGCGATCATCGTCGCGGCGGGCGCGGCAGGCACGCTCGGCGCAGCCGATGTCGACGCGATCGAAGCGGACATTGCGCGCGCCGCCGTGTTCGTCACGCAACTTGAGCAGCCGGTTCCGGCGGCGCGCCGCGGTCTCGAACTCGCGCGCAGGCACGGCGTGACGACGGTGTTCAACCCGGCGCCCGCGCTGCCGTTCGAGGACGACATCTATCCGCTGTGCGACTACATCACGCCGAACGAGACTGAAGCGACGGCGCTGACCGGCATCGCGATCGCCTCGGTCGACGACGCGCGCCGCGCCGCCGACGTGCTGCTCGCGAAGGGCGCGCGCGCGGTGATCGTGACGCTCGGCGAGGCGGGCGCGCTGCTGCATACGCCGGACGAATCGGTGCTCGTGCCCGCGTTCGATTGCGGACGCGTGATCGAAACGGCGGGTGCGGGCGACGGCTTCACGGGCGGCTTCGCCGCCGCGCTCGCGCGTGGCGAGAGGCCGCTCGACGCGGTGCGCTTCGGCTGCGCGCTCGCGAGCCTTTCGGTGACGCGCGCGGGCACGGCGCCCTCGATGCCGACGCTCGAAGAAATCAACGCCGTGCTCGGCGAGCGTCCCGTGCTCGCCGCGCAGTCGTCGTGAACGGAGCGCATTCGATGAAAGCGTCGAAGTGGTTTGCCGACCGGCAGCTCAACTTCCTGGTGGGCGTGAACCTGCTCGTCGTGATCGTGGCGACGTGGCTTTCGGGCGGCCAGTTCCTCGATATCGACAACCTGCAGTCGATGGGCGGCCAGCTGCCCGAACTGGGTCTCCTCGCCCTCGGCATCATGCTCTCGATGGTGTCGGGCAACGGCGGCATCGACCTGTCGGGCGTCGGGCTCGCGAACCTCTCCGGCATGGTGGCGGCGATGCTGCTGCCGAAGCTCGTCGGCGCCGACGATTCGCCCGCGCTCTATACCGCCGTGTTCATCTGCATCGTCGTGGCGATCGGATTGCTCGGCGGCATGCTGAACGGCGTCGTGATCGCAAGGCTCAGGCTCACGCCGATTCTCTGCACGCTCGGCACGCAGTTGCTCTTCACCGGCATCGCGGTGGTGCTGAGCAACGGCGCGTCGGTGCGCGTGGAATACGTCGATCCGCTGTCGAACATCGGCAATGGCACGTTCCTGCAGGTGCCGATCTCGCTCTGGATCTTCATCGCCGCCGTGCTCGTGCTCGGGTGGCTCCTCAGGCGCACGCCGTTCGGCCTGTGGCTCTACCTGATGGGCACCAACCCGAAGGCCGCGTTCTACGCGGGCATTCCGCGCGCGCGCATGCTGATTCTCACGTACGGCATGTGCGGCGTGCTCGCGTCGCTCGCGGGGCTCATCAGCGCGACGCACACGTCGAGCGCGAAGTGGGACTACGGGAATTCGTATCTGCTGATCGCGATCCTGATTGCCGTGATGGGCGGTGTGAATCCGGCGGGCGGCTATGGACGCATCGTCTGCGTGTTCCTCGCCGCGACCGTGCTGCAGTTCCTGTCGAGCCTGTTCAATCTGCTCGGCGTATCGCAGTTTTTCGGCGACTGCGCGTGGGGCTTCCTGCTGCTCGCGTCGCTTGCATTCGCCGGCGGAGAGCGCGTGCGCGCGATCTTCGGCATCGGTGGCACGGCCCCCACGCCGAAAGTGCCGCCGCCGCCCGCCTCCACCGGACGCTAGCTGTTGCTTGTCATGTGCAGGACATTCGAATCATTCGAATCCTATTCGAACCATAAAGGAGACATCGCATGAAACTGACCCGACTCGGAACCGCGCTTACAGCGGTCGCGCTGGCCGCTGGCGCAATCGCCGTCGCACAGGCCGCGACCAATGAAACGATCGTCACGGTGGTGAAGGTTACCGGCATCAACTGGTTCAACCGCATGGACGAGGGCGTGAAGGAATTCGGCAAGGAAACGCCGGGCGTGACCGTGTATCAGACCGGCCCGGGCCGCGCCGACGCCGCGCAGCAACTGAAGATCATCGAAGACCTGATCGCGAAGAAGGTCACGGCGATCGCGGTCGTGCCCTACGATCCGCCGACGCTCGAACCCGCGCTCAGGAAGGCGATGGACCGCGGCATCAAGGTCGTCACGCATGAAGCCGACAACGCGAAGAACACGATGGTCGACATCGAGGCGTTCGACAACACCGCCTACGGCGCTGGCCTGAACGAGCGCCTCGCGAAGTGCATGGGCTCGCAGGGCAAGTGGGCGGTGCTGGTCGGCTCGCTTGGCAGCCGCTCGCAGGTGCAGTGGGCGGACGGCGGCATCGGCAACGCGAAGCAGAAGTATCCGAAGATGGATCTCGTCGAGCCGAAGCTCGAAACGAACAACGACGGCGAACGCGCCTATCAGGTCGCGAAGGAAGTGCTGCGCAAGCACCCGGACCTGACGGGCTTTCAGGGCTCGTCGTCGCTCGACGTGATCGGCATCGGCCGCGCGGTGGAAGAGGCAGGCAAGGTCGGCAAGATCTGCGTGTATGGCACCGGCCTGCCGACCGAAGCGGGCAAGTTCCTCGAAAGCGGCGCGATCAACGGCATCGCGTTCTGGGACCCGAAGCTCGCCGGCCTCGCGATGAACAAGGTGGCGAAGATGCTCATCGACGGCAAGACCGTGACGGACGGCGCCGACCTCGGCGTGCCGGGCTACACGAAGGTCACGGTCAGCAAGGGACCGGGCAAGGGCGTCATCGTGCGCGGCACCGGCTGGGTCGATGTCGACAAGACGAACTACAAGCAGTATCCGTTCTGATGCGCATGCGGCGCGCTCCGTTCGCATGAACCGGGGCGCGCCCGTTACCCGTCGTACCCGTTGCAAGCGAAGGACATGATGAATCCAGGACCGCTTCTCGAAGTTGTCGATATCCACAAGCGCTTCACTGGCGTGTACGCGCTGCGCGGCGTGAGCCTCGCGTTCGAGCGCGGACAGATCTATCACCTGCTGGGCGAAAACGGCTGCGGCAAGAGCACGCTCATCAAGATCATCTCGGGCGCGCAGCCGCCCGATGAAGGCGAACTCGTGATCGAGGGCGCGCGGCATGCGCGGCTCTCGCCGCTCGAAGCGCTTGCCGCGGGCATCGAGACCGTCTATCAGGACCTGTCCCTGCTGCCGAACATGAGCGTGGCCGAGAACGTCGCGCTGACGGCCGAACTCGCCGCGCACGCGGGCCGGCTCGCGCGCACCTTCGACCGCCGCGCGATGGCTCGAACCGCGGCGCGCGCGCTCGAAGCAGTGGGCCTGCCAGGCGACGCCGACTTCCAGTCGACGCTCGTCGAGCAGTTGCCGCTCGCGACGCGGCAGCTCGTTGCGATTGCGCGCGCGATCGCGAGCGAGGCGAAGTTCGTGATCATGGACGAACCGACGACCTCGCTCACGCAGAAGGAAGTGGACAACCTGATCGCGGTGCTCGCGAAGCTGCGCGCCGAGGGCGTCGCGGTGCTGTTCGTCAGCCACAAGCTCGACGAGTGCTATGCGATCGGCGGCGAGGTGATCGTGCTGCGCGACGGGCAGAAGATGACGCAGGGGCCGATCGAGAACTATACGAAGGCGCAGATCAGCGAGCTGATGACGGGCAAGCATCTTTCCACCGAGCGCTATCGCGAGGCGGGCGACGCGCACGCGCCGGAGGTCGTGCTCGACGTGAAGTCGCTCGGCCGCAAGGGGCAGTTCGCCGACGTGTCGTTTTCGCTTCATCGCGGCGAAATTCTTGGCGTGACGGGCCTGCTCGACTCGGGGCGCAACGAGCTCGCGCGGGCGCTCGCGGGCGTGGCGCCGGCCGATCACGGCACCGTGACGCTCGACGGCGCGCGTGTGCGCCTGCATTCTCCCGCCGATGCGAAGCTGCAACGCATCGGCTATGTGCCGGAAGACCGCCTGAACGAGGGGCTTTTCCTCGACAAGCCGATTCGCGACAACGTCATCACCGCGATGATTTCGAGCTTGCGGGACCGCTTCGGCCAGATCGACCGCAAGCGCGCGCACGAACTCGCGGAACGCACCGTGAAGGACCTGCAGATCGCGACACCCGACGTCGACAAGCCGGTGCAGTCGCTCTCGGGCGGCAACCAGCAGCGCGTGCTGATCGGCCGCTGGCTCGCGATCGATCCGCGCGTGCTGATCCTGCACGGTCCGACGGTCGGCGTTGACGTCGGTTCGAAGGACATCATCTACCGCATCATGCAGCGGCTTTCGCAGCAGGGCATCGGCATCATCCTGATCAGCGACGACCTGCCCGAACTGCTGCAGAACTGCGACCGAATCCTGATGATGAAGAAAGGCCGCGTCTCGGACGAATATCGCGCCGATCAGATGGCCGAAGCCGATCTTTATCACGCTCTACTTTCAGAGGCAGCATGAGCGAGTCCATTCATCGCGTCTCACGCGAGGCGATGCCGCAACCCGTGAAGACGCCCACGCCGCGCGTGCGGCAAGCGAGCTGGTATGCGCGGCTGATGCGCAATCCGGAGTGGTTCACGCTGGCGCTCATCGTGGTCACGTGTCTGGTGGTCGGGTCGCTGAACCCGCGTTTCTTCCAGTTCGCCACGCTCTTCGACCTGCTGCATTCGGGCACGACGGTGTCGCTTTTCGCGCTCGGCACGCTCGTCGTGCTGGCCTCGGGCGGCATCGACGTGTCGTTCACCGCGATCGCCGCGCTCACGATGTATTCGATCACCAAGGCCGTGTTCGCCTGGTGGCCGGATGCGCCGTTCGCGCTGATCCTGATCGCGGGGGCGGTGGGTGGCGTACTGCTCGGCATGATCAACGGTGTGCTCGTGCACCGGCTGAAGGCGCCCTCGCTGATCGTGACCATCGGCACGCAGTATCTGTATCGCGGCTTGCTGCTGACGTTCGTCGGCACGCAGTTCTTCATGAACATTCCGCACAGCATGGACACCTTCGGGCGTCTGCCGCTCTTTTTCTACCACACGGCGGACGGGTTGCGCGCGGTGCTGCCGGTGTCGGTGCTCGCGCTCGTGATCGCGGCGGTGGTGACGTGGTGGCTGCTCAACCGCACGATGATGGGGCGCGGCGTCTACGCGATGGGCGGCAGCCTGCCGATCGCCGAGCGGCTCGGCTACAACCTGCGCGCGATTCATCTGTTCGTGTTCGGCTACACGGGGATGCTTGCGGGCGTGGCGGGGATTCTGCATGTGTCGACGAACCGGCTCGCGAATCCGTTCGATCTCGTCGGGACGGAACTCGACGTGATCGCCGCGGTGATTCTCGGCGGTGCGCGCATTACGGGCGGTACGGGGACCGTGGTCGGGACGCTGCTGGGTGTGGTGCTCGTGACGCTCATCAACAGCGTGCTGATTCTGGTCGGCGTGCCGAGTACGTGGCAGAAGGTGATTATCGGGGCGTTTATTCTGATCGCCGGGACGTTGTTTGCGTTGGGGAGGAGGGGGTAGGTTTTCTCTTCGAGCGTCCGGGCCGGTTCCGGCTCCGGGCGCTGTCAACCTGAATCTTCAGGCGTGCCGCCCGCCCGTCACTCCCCCCGCCTTCCCACCTGCCCCTTCTCGGTAATGACGGAGTCGAAGTCGTCGACTTGCGAGAACCGCATCGCCTTCACCTTGCCGAACTTGCTCGAATCGACGACGAGATAGCGCTCCACCGCGCTCGCCATCGCCGCCTGCTTGATCGCCACTTCGTGGAAGTTCCAGCAGGTCACGCCGCGCGCCTCGTCCACGCCGCCCGCCGACACGAACGCCTTGTTGATCCCCATGCGCCGCAGCGTCTCGACGCTCTCGTCGCTCGCGAACGAATCCGACGACGGCACATACATCCCGCCGAGCAGGATCATCCGCACGTTCGGCTTGCGCCGCAGGATCTCCGCCACATTGAGCGAGTAGCAGACCACCGTGAGGTGCATGTCGGCCGGAATCTGGCGCGCGAGCGTCGTGAGCGTCGTGCCGCAGTCGATGAAGACCGTCTCGCTGTCGACGAGCAACCGCGCCGCCGCGCCGGACGCCTCCGCCTTCGCCTGCGCGAAGTGGTCCTTTTCCTCGTCGATGGTGTAGGTGGAGGCGTTGGGCACGTCGGCCGCGCTCACGATATAGCCGCCAAGGTAGGTGAACTGCCCCGGGCTCGCGGCGATGTCGCGGCGCACGGTCATTTCCGACACGCCGAGCAGCGCCGCCGCATCGCGCAGACGCATCACGCTCTGGTTTTCGAGCGCACCGGCAAGAAGGCGCAGACGGTCGTTTTTGGCCATGGAGGGGGGCCTGCGAGTCGGGCTGGAGTGCGCCGCACGCAGTGTTAGATTCTGGTCGGATGATGAGAGAATTATAACAATGCAAGCCGGAAAGTCGCCGTAAACGGCGCCGCTACGGGGTAAATCCCGAGGTCTGCGATGCTGGACCCGGCATGTGGCTTTTTTGAGACAGGTTGCAATGCAGCATAAAAAGCGTATTATCAGGGTTATCCCTTAGCTACTTACCCGGATATCCCGCCATGAAAACCACCGCTCAAACTTCGCTGACCGTCTCGTTTGGTTCCTGGCTGCGCAAGGCAAAGGCAACGCTTGCCCGCGAATGGAACCGTGCAATCCAGCTGCATCTGCAAAACTGCGAAATCCTGGTCGAATCGTATCGCCGGAAGTAAGCGGCAAGTGCGCCCGGCCGCCGCGCGGCTCGCACACAGGCAAAACGCCCCCGGAAACCTGCGTTTCCGGGGGCGTTGCTGTCTGTAGCGAAGCAAAGCGGCCAGCGCGCGTCTAGATTGCCCAGCCGCCGAGATAGAACACCGCGAGCACCAGCGCGATCGCGACCGTCCCGACATTCAGCTTGCGATATTCGCCCGCCACGATGCGCCCGATGACGAGCGTGCAGAAGCCGAGCATGATGCCCGTCACGATGTTCGCGGAGAGCACGATGAACACCGCGCACACGAGCCCGGACATCGCGTCGACCGTGTCGTCCATGTGCAGCTTGCTGACGTTGCCGAGCATCAGGAGGCCGACGTACATCAGCGCGGGCGCCGTCGCGTAGGAGGGCACGAGCCCGGCGAGCGGCGAGAGGAACATGACCGCGAGGAAGAGGGCGCCGACCACCGCTGCCGCCAGCCCCGTCTTCGCACCCGCCGCCACGCCCACCGACGACTCGATGTAAGCCGCCGCCGGCGCGCCGCCGAAGCACGCGGAGAAGATCGAGCTCACCGAGTCCGCCGTCAGCGCGCGGCCGCCGTTCACGATGCGGCCGTTGCGGTCGATCTGGCCCGCCTGGCCGGCGACCGCGCGAATCGTGCCGGTGGCGTCGAAGACGGCCGTCATGACGAGCGCGAGGACGCTCGGCAGGACCGCCATCGAGAGCGCGCCCTTCACGTCCATCGCGCCGATCAGCGACGCGTGGCCCGGTGTCGCGAGCGACGGCAGCGCGAAAATGCCGTGAAAGCGCACGGACGGATCGAAGATCAGCCCGATCACGGAGAGCGCGACCACCACCAGCAGGATGCCGCCCGGCACGCGGCGGCGCTCCAGGCCGAAGATCGCGGCGAGCCCGAGAATCGACATCAGCACGGGGAACGCGGTGATGTGCCCGAGCGAGACAGGCATGCCGGCGCCCGGGTTCTTCATGATCAGGCCGACTTCATTCGACGCGATGAGCAGCAGGAAGAGCCCGATGCCGATGCCCGTGCCATGCGCGACGCCGGTGGGCAGGTTGCGAAGGATCCAGGAGCGCACGCCGGTGACGGAGATCGCGGTGAATACCACGCCCATCAGGAATACGGCGCCGAGCGCGACGGCGGGCGAGAGGCCCTTGCCGAGCACGAGGCCGAATGCGGTGAACGCGGTGAGCGAGATCGCGCAGCCGATCGCGATCGGCAGGCGCGCCCACAGACCCATCAGCAGCGATCCGAACGCGGTCGTGAGGCACACGGCGACGAACACGGCGCTCGTGTCGAAGCCCGCCTTGCCGAGCATCCCGGGCACGACGAACACCGAATAGACCATCGCGAGAAACGTCGTCACGCCGGCGACGACTTCGCGCCGCTGCGTGCTGCCACGCGCGGAAATGCCGAAATAGCGGTCGACGGCACCGCCGCCGCGCGCAATCTCGCTTCCTTCCTCGCGATCGATGTTGGTGATGTCGCCAAGCGGCCGGGCGGGGGATTCCATCATGAGCTGCTCCTTTATCAGCGCGCTGAAACGGCTGGTTTCCGCACGCATGTTCGCCTCGCGCGGGGCCGTCGTCAGGGTCGTCTCGTCTGTGTAGTTTTGGGTGGAACCGCAGTCAGCGGCGGGGCTGGACTCGGTCAGGACAAAGACTAGGTGAACAGAACGCAGCATCCAATCTCGCAGAAAAGATGCCGGTCATGCCGCCATCCTTATAGTCCGGCGAAAGCTGAGGGCGCGGTCGGCGGAGCCGATGCAAAAAGGCCAGGTCGGGAGACCTGGCCTCGTTCCTGCCGGCTCGATGCGTCGGGGTTTACGCTCTCCCGTTCACTGGATCACGCGTGCGACGCCGCGTCCGCGCGGGTCCGACATCGGCTCGGGCGTCGTGCCGTTGATGCGAATCGCCTGGATGTCGCCGTTCATGCCCTGCATCGAGAACTTGTAGCCCTTCGCCTCCAGTTCCTTCACGACTTCCGGGTCGAGCGCGTGGTACGGCTCCTGGATGATCGTGTTCTCGGGCAGGAGCTGATGGTGAAAGCGCGTGGCGCCGACGGCCTCGGGCAGCGGCATCGAGAAGTCGTAGACATTGGTGACGACCTGGAAGATCGACGTGAAGATGCGCGAGCCGCCGGGCGTGCCGATCACCATCGCGACCTTGTCGTCCTTCGTGAGGATGGTCGGCGTCATCGACGAGAGCGGGCGCTTTCTCGGCGCGATGGCGTTCGCGTCGCTGCCGACCACGCCGAACTTGTTCGCGACGCCCGGCTTGGACGCGAAGTCGTCCATCTCGTCATTGAGCACGATGCCCGTGCCCTCGGCTACGACGCCCGAGCCGAAGTAGCCGTTGATCGTGTACGTGTTCGACACGGCGTTGCCCCATTTGTCGACGACCGAGAAATGCGTCGTCTCGGCCTTCTCGGGCATGGATGTGCCGAGGCCGGGCATCACGCTCTTCGTGTCGGACGGCGCATCCGGGTTCACTTCCTGCGCGCGCTTGAGGATGTAGTCGTCGTTCAGCAGTTGCGCGACGGGCACCTTGTAGAAGTCCGGGTCGCCGAGGTACTGGGCGCGGTCCGCGAACACGCGCTTCTCGATTTCCGCGACGAGATGCACGTACTGCGCCGAGTTGAGCGGCACGTTGTCGAACTTGTCCTTCAGGTCGGCCTTCATCTTGAGCATCTGCACGAGGCCGATGCCGCCCGAGCTCGGCGGCGGCGCCGTGATGATGCGGTAGCCGTTCCAGCTCGCGAGCACCGGCTGGCGCCACACGGCCTTGTATTCCTTCAGGTCGCGCTCGGTGATGAGGCCGTGGCCGCGCATCGAGGTCGCGATCATCTCGGCCGTCTCGCCTTCGTAGAAGCCTTTCGCACCCTTGTCCGCGATGCGCTGGAGCGTCGCGGCGAGGTCCGGCTGCTTGAACGTCGCGCCCTGTTTCAGCCCGCTGAAATAGAGGTCGAAATTGGTCTTGCCCGCGAAATCCTTCGAGGCGTTGTCGCGCCGCTCCTGCAACTGGTCGCTGACTTCGAAGCCATCCTGCGCGTACTTGATCGCGGGGGCGAGCACCTGCTTCCACTTCAGCTTGCCGAAGCGCTTCTGCGCTTCCCACATGCCGGCGACGGTGCCGGGCACGCCTACCGCGCGGTGCCCGTAGAGGCTCATGCCCTTGATGACTTCGCCCTTGTCGTCGAGGTACATGTTCCTCGTTGCGGCGATCGGGGCGCGCTCGCGGTAATCGAGGAAATAGGGGCGGTGGTCCACGTAGAGCGTCATGAAACCTCCGCCGCCGAGGTTGCCCGCTTCCGGATACGTCACGGCAAGCGTGAAGGCAATCGCGACGGCCGCGTCGACGGCGTTGCCGCCCTGCCTGAAGATCTGCTCGGCGGTCACTGCCGCGTACTTGTCGGCGACCGCGACGGCCGATGCGGTCAGTACCGGCTGCTCCGCGTCGGCGGTTCTGGCGTACGCGGGCGTCGTCTCGACGAATCCGGCCGATACGGTGAGCGCGGCGGCCGCGAAGGCCCCGAGCGCGACCGCGCGCAAGCGGTGTTCCAGATTCAACGGCATCTCCTGCTTTCTCCTGGCTACGGTGAAGTATGGGCTTATACCACGAGCCGCTTTTATTGAGAAAGCCGGTGACGCGCCGCGCGCCGTGTCGAAAGCCCGGCGCGCGAGCCGCGGGAGCCTGCGGTTACGGCATCAGCTGGCCGCCGTTCACATCGATGATCTGGCCCGTCACGTAGCGCGACATCGTCTCCGATGCGAGATACAGGAACGCGCCGTTGCAGTCCTCGGGCTCGCCGATGTAGCCCATCGGAATCGACTTGCGGAACGCCTCGAGCTGATCGGGCGTCGTGAAGCGGTCCTGGAACGGCGTCTGGATCACGCCCGGCGCGACCCCGTTCACGCGGATCTTGTCGGCCATGAGTTCCTTCGCCATGCCTTTCGTGATCGTGCTGACGAAGCCCTTCGCCGCGCCGTACAGCAGCGCGCCGGGGCCGCCGCCGTGGCGTGCCGCGACCGAGGTCACGTTGATGATCGAGCCGCCGCCGTTCGCGCGCAGCGCGGGAAGCGCCGCCCGCGTGAATGCGACGACCGAGCGCGCGTTGATGTGCAGGACTTCGTCGAACAGTTCGTCGGTGACGCTTTCGAGCGGCTGACGCTTCACGAGGCTGCCTGCGTTGTTGATGAGCACGTCGATCTTGCCGAATTCGTCGACGACCTTCGCGACCGCCGCGTCGATCGCCTTCGTGTCGCGCACGTCGGCGCCGACGGTGATCGCGTTCACGCCGAGCGCGCGCACGTCCTGCGCGACGGCCTCGGCGGCTTCCTTCGACTGGTTATAGTGGATCGCGACGTTCGCGCCGTAGCTGCCGAACGCGCGCGCGGCCGCCGCGCCGATGCCGGTGCTCGCGCCCGTGATCAGAACCGATTTGCCTTTCAGGTCGTGCATGTGTGCTCCGTATCAGGAAAAAAAGGCCCGCCCGCTTGGGGCGCGTGGTGCGCGAAGCGAGGCGAGCGTTGGGACAAATGTTGCCTGTGCGTATCTTTGAGCGGATGGCCGCGCCGCGGTTCGGGGCGGGGCGTTTCCATTTCGCGAAGCCCCTTGCCGCGCTCGTCTTCGCGGTTCGACAGTATGCCCGAGCGGCGTGTGCGGCGTGAGGCGCCCATCAGGGGGCGACGCGTCCCAGGGGCGCCGGGAAGGCAGCGAACGAAGGGGCGCGGAGGCAAAAAGCGCGCGAAGGCAAAAGCGCTATCCTTGTCGGGGTGTAAGGAATCCACGATGCGATGCCGCGTCCGGCATCGAACCCAGGAGGCAGTCATGAATGCGCAAGCGGTTCCGATTCCCGAAGGCCATCACGGCGTGACACCGTATCTCACGGTGGCGGGCGCCGTCTCCGCGATCGATTTCTACACGAAGGTGTTTGGCGCGACCGAAGTGTTCCGCTTCGAATCGCCGGGCGGGCGCATCGGCCATGCGGAGCTGTCGATCGGCGGCACCGTCGTGTACCTGTCGGACGAGTTTCCGGACATGGACGTGCGCGGCCCGCTGACGGTAGGCGGCACGCCCGTGATGCTGCACCTGTACGTGGAGGACGTCGATGCGGTCGCGCAGCGCGCCGTCGACGAAGGCGCGACGCTGATCCGCCCCGTCGCCGATCAGTTCTACGGCGACCGCGGCGGCAAGCTGCGCGATCCGTTCGGACACGTGTGGTGGATCGCGACGCACATCGAGGACGTGCCGCCCGGGGAACTGCGCGCACGCGCCGAGCAGCAGTTCGGCGGCGAGCAGGGCTGAAGCAGGTTTTCTTGCTGGCGCGGGTGGAGCGCTACTCGTCGAACGAGTAGTGCGCGGCCACGCGCAGCACCGACTCCCTGAACGATGCCACCAGGTCCGAGCGTATGCCGCTGCTCGGGTACGAGAGCACGTATTCGTAGTCGATCGCGGTCTCGAACGGGCGCACGACCACGCCGTGCGCCCGCCACACCTTGGCCGCGAACGGCTCCACGATCGATACGCCCAGCCCGCCCGCCACCATCGCGTAGCGCGTGTGCGCGGTGTCGGTGAGGACCGTGTAGTTCGGTCGCTCCTCGGTGGCCGAGATGGTCGACTGCTCGGCCTCGTACAGCTGCCGCGAGTTCGGCAGCCAGCCGATGATCCGCTCGCCGCGCAGGTCCTGCGCGCGCACCACCTTCTTTTTCGCGAGCTTGTGGGTGGCCGGCATCGCGCAGAGGGCGCGCGTTTTCAGGAGCGTCTCGACCTCGATCCCCGCGACCGCCGGAAACGCCTGGCTGATCGCGACGTCCGCCTTGTGGTTCTGCAGGTTCACGAGCACTTCGGGCACCTTCACCGAATCCACGCGGATCGGCACGCCCGGATGGCGGCCGACGAAATCCGCGAGGATCGGCGGCAGCAGGGTGGTGGCGAGCACCGGCATGCACGCGACGGTGAGCGCTTCGGAGGCTTCGTCGCGGATCATGTCGGCGACCTGCTTCAGCCGCTCGAGCCCGAGAAAATTCTCCTCGACCGACTTGTAGAAGCGCAGGCCAGCCGTGGTCGGATTGAGACGGCCGCCGATTCTACTGAACAGGCTAAAACCGAGATCGGCCTCTAAATCGGCGATCAGCCGGCTGATCGCCGGCTGAGTGACATGCATTTTTCGCGCGGCACCGACACTGGTGCCGGTCATTATCAGGCTTCGGAAAGCTTCGATCTGGCGGAAACGGATCATCGTTCAAGGCGGCCCTACGTGAACAGCAAGGAAACGGATGTTATATGAAACAAACGTTTGCCGCCCGGGCTTCCCCGCGTTCCTGCCGATAAAGCGAGGGTTCCGGCACCCCTGCGTCAGCCTATGCATAAAACGTATTACCTATAAGCACATGTGAGTGGATTCCGCCTTATTGTTGCGAAATACTCGCCGCCAGCCTGAATTGGTGTTGTAAGTGAATCAACCGATTTCGTAAGGAAAACGGACGGCGGCGATGGTTCAGTCAGAAAGCTGAATGTTAGTTTCACTAAGATTATTCGCATGTCCGTTTAGCTGGATCGAGATAAACGCGCCGCTGATCAGAATCTTCTCTGAACCGGCCTGCATGACCAAACGAAACAATAAGAGAGGACCCCATGACGCTCTTCGCATTATCTGAATCCGGCCGTGCCCTCAGTGGCTCGCATGCCGCGCCGTCGAGCGGTGCGGCAAAACGCGCCGCCGCGGCGGCGCTCGTCGCGCTCTCGGGTGCAATGGCCGTCTGCGCGCACGCGGCGAACGTGCCCGGCGGCGTGCAGCTCGCGTCAAAGCAGGAACTCGTGCGCAACAACGCGTCGGAAGTCGAGACGCTCGACCCGACGCTCGCGGAAACCGTCCCGGCGAACAACGTCACGCGCGATCTCTTCGAGGGCCTGACCGCGACCGACGCCGACGGCAACGTGCTGCCGGGCGTCGCGCAGACGTGGGAGCAGAAGGACCCGACCACGTGGATCTTCCATCTGCGCAAGAACGCCCGGTGGTCCAATGGCGGGGCCGTCACCGCAAACGATTTCGTCTACGGCTGCCAGCGGCTCGTGGACCCGAAAACGGCCTCGCCGTATGCGAGCACGTACGGCGCGTTCCTGCAGAACGGCCCGGAGATCGTCGCCGGCAAGAAGCCGGTGAGCGAGCTCGGCGTGCGCGCAATCGATGCGCTCACGCTCGAAGTGAAGACGCCGTATCCGGTGCTGTTCCTGCCGGAGCTGATGTCGAACACGAACCTCGGGCCGGTGAACAAGGCCGCGGTCGACAAGTACGGCCGCGACTGGACGAAGCCGGGCAAGCTCGTCAGCAACGGCGCGTTTCAGTTGTCCGACTGGCAGGTCAACAGCAAGCTCGTGCTCACGAAAAATCCCCAATACTGGGACGTCGCCCATGTGCAACTGAGCCAGGTGACGTATCTGCCCGTCGAGGATGAAAATACCGACATCAAGCTTTTCCAGTCGGGCGAGAACGACTGGGTGAACCAGTTGCCGTCGGGCACGTACCAGAAGTACAAGCAGCAGTTCCCCGCCGAGATCCGCAACGCGCCGATGCTCGGGCTGCGCTACTACTCGTTCAACAACAAGGACCCGCTGCTGAAGGACGTGCGCGTGCGAAAGGCGCTTTCAATGGTCATCGATCGCGACATCCTCGCCCAGCGCGTGACCGCCGACGGGCAACTTGCCGCTTACGGCGTGATTCCGAAGGGCGTGAAGGGCGCCGACGTGACGGCCTACGACTGGGCCGCGTGGCCCATGGCAAAGCGCGTCGAGGAGGCGAAGAAGCTTCTGGCCGAAGCCGGCGTGAAGCCCGGCACGAAGATTCGCTTCGCGATGAACACCAGCGAATATCACAAGAAGATGGCGATTTTCGCGGCATCGGAATGGAAGACGAAGCTTGGTCTCGATACCGAGATCGAGTCGATGGAATTCAAGGTGCTCGTGAAGAAGCGTCATGACGGCGACTACCAGATCGCCCGCAACGGCTGGGTGGCGGACTACAACGACGCGACCACGTTTCTCACGCTCGTGCAGTGCAATTCGGAACAGAACGACAATGGCAACTGCAATCCGAAAGCCGACGCGCTGATCCGCGAGGCCAACGAGACCACCGACCAGGCGAAGCGCACCCGATTGCAGACGCAGGCGGCGAAGCTCGTGATGGACGACTATCCGCTGCTGCCGCTCCTGCAGTACACGCTGGTGCGGCTGGTCAAGAGCTATGTCGGCGGGTACTCGCTGAAGAACCCGATGGACCGGTACCGCAGCAAGGACCTCTACATCGTCAAGCACTGAGGCAGCCACGACGGCGCCGCGCCCGTGCGCGCGCCGTTCGCGAGGAGGAAAACACATGTGGTCCTATACCCTGAGGCGCGTGCTGCTGACGCTGCCCACGCTGCTCATCGTCGTCACGGTCTGCTATCTGCTGCTGCACGCCACACCCGGCGGCCCGTTCGACGGCGAGCGCAAGGTCTCCGCCGAAGTGCTCGCCAACCTGCAGGCGAAGTACCACCTCGGCGAGCCGCTGTGGAAGCAGTACCTGCTGTATCTCGGGAGCCTGCTGCACGGCGATCTCGGCGCGTCGTTCCGTTACGCCGACTGGAGCGTGAACGAGCTCGTGCTGCGCGCGCTGCCGGTGTCGCTCACGATCGGCGGCGTCTCGATGCTGCTTGCACTCGTGATCGGCTTGACGCTCGGCGTGCTCGCCGCGCTCTACCGCAACAGTCCCGCGGACTACCTGTTGATGCTCGTCGGCAACGCAGGCAGCGCGTTCCCGTCGTTCGTGATCGGGCCGGTGCTGATCCTCGTGTTCGCGATTCAGCTGAGGTGGCTGCCCGCGGGCGGCTGGAACGGCTTCGGGGTCCGCTACATGGTCCTGCCCGTCATTCTGCTCGTCACGATCAACGTGGCGACGATCGGCCGCGTGACGCGCGCGAGCCTGATCGAGACGATGAACACGAACTACATCCGCACCGCGTACGCGAAGGGCCTGTCGCGCCGGACCATCGTGTTTCGCCACGCACTGCGCCCGACGCTGATCCCGGTCGTCTCGGTGATCGGTCCGCTCGCGATTTCGTCGATCACGGCGGCGGTCGTCACCGAATCGGTGTTCTCGCTGCCGGGCATCGGCAAGCTGATCGTGAACGGCGCGGCGAACCGCGACTACACGCTCGTGCTCGGCCTCGTCGTGCTGGTGACCGTGGTGGCCGTGCTGCTCAACCTGCTCGTCGATCTCGCGTATGCGTGGCTCGATCCGAAAATCCGCTACTGATGATGAGGCCAGCGATGAAAGCTTCTCTCGCGCCGCTGCTGCAAAAGGCCGCCGACGCGCCGCTCGAAGGCCGCAGCCCCTGGCAGGACGCACGCCTGCGCTTCATGCGCAACAAGGCGGCCGTCGCGAGCCTCCTGATGCTCGCGGTGATCACGCTCGCGTGCATCGCCGGCCCGATGCTGCTGCCGAACCAGTTCGATTCCGCTGACTGGAACGCGATGAGCGCGGGGCCCACGTTCGCCGGCTGGCACCTCTTCGGCACCGATGAAACCGGCCGCGACCTGCTGGTGCGCTGCCTGATCGGCGGGCGCGTGTCGCTCATGATCGGCGCGCTCGCCACGCTCACCTCCGTCACGCTCGGCATCGTGTGGGGCGCGATCGCGGGCTTCGTCGGCGGGCGCGTGGACAACGCGATGATGCGCATCGTCGACATGATGTATGCGATTCCCTACCTGCTGATCGCGATCCTGATGGTGACGCTGCTCGGGCGCGAGTTCTACCTCGTCGTGCTGACCATCACCGTGTTCTCGTGGATGGACATGGCGCGCGTCGTGCGCGGCCAGACGCTTGCGATCCGCTCGAAGGAATACGTCGAGGCCGCACGCGCGATCGGCGTATCGACGGGCGGCATCATCGTGCGCCACGTCGTGCCCAATCTGCTTGGGATCGTCGCGATCTACACGACCGTGACCGTGCCCGGCGTGATCCTGACCGAATCGGTGCTGTCGTTCCTCGGCCTGGGCGTGCAGGAGCCGATGACCAGCTGGGGCGTGCTGATCCAGGACGGTGTCGGCGTGATGGAAACCGCGCCGTGGATCCTGCTGTTTCCGGCGGGGCTCCTGTCGGTGACGCTCTATTGCATCAACTTTGTGGGCGACGGGCTGCGTGACGCGCTCGACCCGAAGGACCGGTGAACGCCATGTCTTTGCTCAAGGTCGACCATCTTGCGGTCGAGTTTCAGACCCCCGATGCCGCCGTGCGCGCGGTGAACGGCGTGAGCTTCGAGCTGGAGGAGGGCAGCACGCTCGGTATCGTCGGCGAGTCGGGCTCGGGCAAGAGCCAGAGCGTGCTCGCGATGCTCGGGCTCCTCGCGCGCAACGGCCGTGCGAGCGGCACGGCGCTGTATCAGGGCGAGAACCTCCTGACGATGCCGCCGAAGGCGCTGAACCGCATCCGCGGCAACCGTCTTTCGATGATCTTCCAGGACCCGATGACCTCGCTCAATCCGTATCTCACGATCGAGCGCCAGATGACCGAAGTGCTGGAACTGCACAAGAACATGACGCGGCGCGCGGCGAAGAAGCGCGCGATCGGCATGCTCGAGGCGGTGCGCATTCCCGAGGCGGCGCATCGCATCGACCAGTATCCGCACGAGCTCTCGGGCGGCATGCGCCAGCGCGTGATGATCGCAATGGCGCTGCTCTGCGAGCCGCAGGTGCTCTTCGCCGACGAGCCGACCACCGCGCTCGACGTCACCGTGCAGGCGCAGATCCTGCAACTGCTGCGCAACCTGCAGCACGACTTCGGCACGGCGATCGTGCTGATCACGCACGATCTGGGCGTTGTCGCGGGCCTGTGCGAAAAGGTGATGGTGATGTACGGCGGACGCGTGATGGAGCATTGCAGCGCGGCCGACCTGTTCGCGCGGCCGTCGCATCCGTACACGATCGGCCTGCTGCGCGCGCTGCCGCGCCTCGATGAGGAGGGCGCCGCGTTGCGCGGCATTCCGGGCAATCCGCCGAACATGGCGCATCCGCCTGCGGGCTGCCCGTTCCAGGAGCGCTGCGTCGATGCGAACGCGCAGTGCGCCGAACGCATGCCCGCGCTCGATCCGCTGAACGGCGATGCGACATGGCTGCGCGCATGCCATCGGCCGGTCGAACAGATGAAGTCGCTGCACGAGGAACCGAGCCATGTCTGAGCAAACCATTCTCTCGGTGCGCGACGTGCAGGTGCACTTCAAGGTGAAGGCGAAGAGCCGCCTGCCGTGGGCGCCGCCGCGCACGCTGAAGGCTGTCGATGGCGTCAGCTTCGATCTGCGCGCCGGCGAAACGCTCGGCGTGGTCGGCGAATCGGGCTGCGGCAAGTCCACGCTGTCGCGCGCGATCCTCAATCTCATCCCTGCGACGCAGGGCGAGATCGTGTGGATGGGCGAAACGCTTTCCACGGCGTCGCCGCGCGCGTGGCACGACGTACGCCGCGACATCCAGATGATCTTCCAGGACCCGCTCGCCTCGCTCGATCCGCGCATGACGGTGGGGCAGATCATCGCGGAGCCGCTGCGGGAGCATCGGCGCGGGATGTCGAAGGAAGAAACGACGCAGCGCGTGCGCGCGATGATGGCGAAGGTCGGCCTGCGCGAGCAGATGATCAACCGCTATGCGCACGAGTTCTCGGGCGGGCAGTGCCAGCGCATCGGCATCGCGCGGGCGCTCGTCGTCGAGCCGAAGCTCGTGGTGTGCGACGAGCCGGTGTCGGCGCTCGATGTCTCGATTCAGGCGCAGATCGTCAATTTGCTGAAGTCGCTGCAAGCCGAGATGGGGCTCGCGCTGATCTTCATCGCGCACGATCTCGCGGTGGTGAAGCACATTTCCGATCGCGTGATGGTGATGTATCTCGGTCACGTGATGGAGCTTGCCGGGAAGCACGCGCTCTACGCCGCGCCGCGCCATCCGTATACGCGCGCGCTCCTCTCGGCGGTGCCGGTGCCCGATCCGGCGGTCGAGCGCGCGAAGGTGGTGCAGATCCTCTCGGGCGACATCCCGAGTCCGATCGATCCGCCGTCGGGCTGCGTGTTCCATACGCGCTGCCCGATCGCGCAGCCGCGTTGCGCCACCGAGGTTCCTTCCTTGCGCGCGGTGTCGGACCATGCCGCCGCGGCCTGTCACTTTGCATGAACCACTTTGCCTGAACCACCTTGCACGAGCCATTTTGAAACCATGACCTGAAAAATCTTCACCCCCGCTGACGCCGCCTCCGGACCCACGCCCCGCTGATATCGGGGCAGGGAGCCGCGTTTTCCCTCGCCGCCACGTTCGACGCTCCGACCCTTCCGGTCGCCGGGCGCGGCCCTTTACGTCCCTTCGATTTGAAACGGCTTTAGGCAGTAACTGAATCATCCAGTGGAGATCGTCCGTGAAAAAACAAAAGCATTCACTCGCCTTATCGATTTTGCTGTTCAGCGGCCTGATGGCCGGAAGTGTCATCGCGCATGCCGATGAAACGGAAACCGAGGCCGAATTGCCGTCCCGGCATACGGAAGCGCCGCCGAGTTCACCGCCCAATTCCGAAGCCGATGCGCCGATCAGCAATCAGGCGAAATCGAATGGATTTATAGAAGATTCACATTTCAAGCTGCTGTTTCGCTCCTACACCGAACATTTCGAGATGAAGGGCGGCGGGAAGAAGGATGCGTGGGTTCTCGGCAATCAGGCGGTTTTTGAATCGGGTTATACGCGCGGTCTTTTCGGTGTCGGCGTCGACGCCTCGCTTTTCAGCGCGCTGAAACTGAATGGCGGGGTCGGGGCCGGTAATCGCGTGCACCTGAATGCGGACGGCACCGGACAAAACCAGCTTGCATGGACGTATCCCGGAGTGTGGGACGTGAAGGCGCGCGTCTCCAATACGGTGCTCAAATACGGCCAGCAACTGTTCGATAATCCGTTTCTCGTGCCCCACGATAATCGCGCATTGCCGCCGACTTACCGCGGCTTTTCGCTCGCGAGCGATGAAATCAGGAATCTGACGATCAAGGCGGGCAGCGTGGACGCTGTGCTGGCGCGCGGCATGACGAGCACCTCGTCGCTTTCGACGGAGTACGGCGGCATCAGGTTCAGCCGGTTCACGTACGCGGGTGGCGATTATACGATCGGCGACGATACCTCGTTCACGCTTTACGGCAGCCGCGCCGAAAATGTGTGGGATCAGTATTATTTCAACGCGACGCACAGTATCGGCAGCCCTTCGGCGATACGCTGGACCGGCGCGCTGAATTACTATTACACGCACAATGTCGGGCAAAGCCGAAGCGGCCCGATCAATAACCACGCCTATAGCCTGGCGCTTTCCGGACAACATGGCGCCCATACGGTTCAGGTCGGTTTCCAGCAGATTGCGAGCAATCAGTTCTTCGATTATGTCGGCCAGTCGGCGGGGGATTATCTCGCCAACTCGCTCGACGTCGATTACAACGCGCCGCATGAAAAGTCGATCAGTCTTTCCTATTCGCTCAATTTCAAGGATTACGGCGTTCCGGGCCTGAAAATGACGGCATGGACCGCGTATGGCTGGGGTGCCGACGCGACAACTTCGGCGAATCGCTATGCCGATCCGGATAGCGCGCTTCACGGACTTTACTGGAAAGACGGACAGCCGGTTCACGGCACGCATTACGAATTCGGCGTCATTCCAAGCTATACGGTGGCGAGCGGCAAGCTGAAGGACACCAGCATCAAGTTTTATTACATGCATCACCACGGCAGCAAATACTATTCGGACAGCACGAGCGACGTGTACCGTCTGATGATCAACGTGCCGGTGAACGTGTTCTGACCATCCGGCGACGGTTCGGCCCGCACGGACGGCCTCGGAAGCTTGCCGTAAACTTCGGGTCGACGCATGCTAGGGAAACCTACAATAAGAAAGTTAAACATTACGTTTGTCTTTCATATATAACTGCAACGTGTGCTGCGGATCGCCATGTCTCGCATCACGCCTCCGGCCCGTCAGGCTTTCCTGCGGGCCTTTTTTTATGCATCCGCTGAAAGCAGTAAGCACTGGCTTTCAAACCATTACAAATCCGGTGTGCCTAGTGAAAACCCCATCGATTCTTTCGCTTGACTTACTTGATATATCACATACTGTGTATATCTGATCGCTCATGAAAAGTTGAGCTTCGATGGAGGTGCCAATTCGGCATCGAGACAAAGGCAAACAATGCCAAGGAGACAGGCAAATGGAAACGGATCGCCAAGTGGGAGCGTCGCGGCTCGCGTCGCCGTGGGTGCAGCTCGTGTTCGGTGTGATTTGCATGGCAATGATCGCGAACATGCAGTACGGCTGGACCCTGTTTGTGAACCCCATCGATGAAAAGTACCACTGGGGGCGGGCTGCCATTCAGGTCGCGTTCACGATCTTCGTCGTGACCGAGACCTGGCTGGTTCCCGTCGAAGGCTATCTCGTCGACAAATACGGTCCACGGCCGGTGGTCGTCATCGGCGGCCTGCTGTGCGCGGTCGCCTGGGTGCTCAACTCGGTGGCGTCGTCGCTGCCGATGCTGTATTTCGCGGCGGCCGTAGGCGGCGTCGGCGCCGGTGCGGTGTACGGCACCTGCGTGGGCAATGCGCTGAAGTGGTTCCCGAATCGCCGGGGGCTCGCGGCGGGCATCACAGCGGCGGGTTTCGGCGCGGGTTCGGCCGCGACCGTCGTGCCGATCGCGACCATGATCAAGCAAAGCGGCTACGAGTCGACCTTCCTCTGGTTCGGTCTCGGCCAGGGCCTGATCGTGTTCCTGCTCGGCATGGCGCTCTACCACCCGCCGGCGAGCCTGCTCGAGCCGGCCAAGAACGCGCTCAAGCGTGCGGTGTACAACGCGACGCCGAAGCAGGTGCTGAGCTCGCCGATCTTCTGGGTCATGTACCTGATGTTCGTGATGATGGCGGCCGGCGGCCTGATGGCGACGGCGCAGCTCGGTCCGATCGCGAAGGACTTCGGCCTGCACGATGCGCCGGTGTCGATCCTCGGCCTGGCCTTGCCGGCGCTCACGTTCGCGCTGACCATCGACCGCGTGCTCAACGGGCTGACCCGGCCGTTCTTCGGCTGGATCTCGGACCGCATCGGCCGCGAGAACACGATGTGCCTGGCATTCGCGATCGAGGCGGTCGGCATCGTGGCGTTGTCGAAGTATGGTCACAGCCCGGTGGCGTTCGTGATACTCACGGGTATCGTGTTCTTCGCCTGGGGTGAGATCTACAGCCTCTTCCCGGCTACCTGCGGCGACACGTTCGGACCGAAGTTCGCCGCCACCAACGCGGGCCTGCTCTACACCGCGAAGGGAACGGCCGCGTTGCTGGTGCCGTTCAGCAGCGTGATCACGACGATGACCGGCAGCTGGCACGCCGTGTTCATGGTGGCGTCGGGCATGGCGGCGCTGTCCGCGTTCCTCGCGATCTTCGTGCTCAAGCCGATGCGCAATGCGCACGCGCAGAAGCATTCGAACTCGTCGAGCGCGGTCGACATTCAGTATGGGCATCCAGTGAAGGACTGATGCTCCGGAACAAACCGACGCTTCGAACCTGAGACGGCAGGCGGCGCACGCAACGTGCGCCGCCTGCTTTTTGCATTTTTGCGGTTCTGAGCGGTGCCCGGATGGTGCACGGACGGTGCGCGAATCGCGCCGGGAGGCCGCGCCGCATTGCCGTGTTTTCCCTCAGCCGTTCAATACCTTGTTCCCACATCGGCGCCGCGCCAGTATCGTGTGCAAGGCGCACGCTGCGCCCGGCCCCGCGTGCCGGTTTTCGCTCTCTTTACGTCCGCTTTTGCTGGTGTCGGCAGTTCGTCGGTCTCACTGCGCGAATTTGTATGGTTAACCCCGATTTCAACGTAAACGAACAAAAAGGAACATCCTGATTGTTGTTTTGGTTTCCTTTTTGAAAATAAGGGCCACGAACTGCAGCATCGGTGTCCAAATAAAAACGAACGAGACATGGATGATCCCAACGCCCAGCCGAACCACCGGCAGCGCCCCGATCAGGGCGCGCATGCGTTTTTCCCGGGTCCGCTATTGCGCGCGCCCGGCGAGTCCGTTTCAAGCATCGACAAGCAGTCAAATGAATTCACGCGATGGCTCGCGCGCCGAGTGTGAGCCATTTCCATGAACCGGCGATGACGCCGCGCGGCCGCGGCGTGCGCGGCATCGCACCGACCGGGCAGGACGAGCGCAACACAGGCATCGACACAAGGAGCGGAATTTGGTCTTGGAACTGGAGCGGATCACCGTCGTTTCGGGCGGGCAGACGCATCTGTACAGCGTCGATCTCCGCTTGACGCCGGGCGCCATCAACGTGCTGCTCGGGCCCACCCAGGCGGGCAAGACGACGCTCATGCGCGTGATGGCGGGCCTCGACAAGCCGAACGCGGGCCGCGTCATCGCCGACGGCCGGGACGTGACGGGCGTCGGCGTCCGGGAGCGCAACCTCGCGATGGTCTACCAGCAGTTCATCAACTATCCGGCGATGACGGTGTTCGAGAACATCGCGTCGCCGCTGAAACTGCAGAAGACGGACGCGAAGCAGGTGCTCGAGCGCGTGAACGAGGTCGCGGCGAAGCTGCATATCGAACATTTGCTGCAGCGCCGGCCGGGCGAGCTGTCGGGTGGACAGCAGCAGCGCTGCGCGCTCGCGCGGGCGCTCGTGAAGCGCTCGTCGCTCGTGCTGCTCGACGAGCCGCTCGTCAATCTCGACTACAAGCTGCGCGAAGAGTTGCGCGCCGAGCTGGCGACGCTTTTCGCCGACGGCAAGACGACCGTCGTCTACGCGACCACCGATCCGCTCGAGGCGCTTTTGCTCGGCGGCTACACCGCGGTGGTCGACAAGGGTCGAGTGCTGCAGTACGGCCCCACGCTCGACGTGTACAACGCGCCGGCCACGGTCGACGTCGCCGCCGTATTCAACGATCCGCCGATGAACATGCTGACGAGCGAGCTCACCGCCGGGGGCATCGCGCGCCTGCCGATCGGCATCGACGTGCCGCTCGAGCGCGGCATCGCGAACGGCGGCATGTGCCGCATCGGCATTCGCCCGGGGCACCTGCGGCTCGCGCCGCGCACGCAGCGGGCGATCGCCGTGCCGTGCCGGCTCGAACTCGCGGAGCTGAGCGGCTCGGAAACCTATCTGCACGTGCACACCAGGGACGGAGGCATCGACCTCGTCGCGCAACTGCAGGGCGTGCACCAGATCGCGCTCGGCACGGCGCTCGACGTGTTCGTCGAGCCCGACGAACTGTTTGTATTCGACACGGACGCGAAACTCGTGTCCGGACCGGAGGCGGGACATGGCGCGCATTGAGTTCCAGAATCTCGCGCACGCCTACCGGCCAAACCCGGCGACGCTCGACGACTACGCGCTCCAGCCGATGAGCATGGTGTGGGAAGACGGCGGCGCCTACGCGCTGCTCGGGCCGTCGGGTTGCGGGAAGTCGACGCTGCTCAACATCGTGTCGGGCCTCGTCACGCCGTCGGAGGGCAAGGTGCTGTTCGACGGCCGCGACGTGACGGGCCAGAGCGCGCGCGCGCGCAACATCGCGCAGGTGTTCCAGTTCCCGGTCATCTACGACACGATGAGCGTGTTCGACAACCTCGCGTTCCCGCTGCGCAACCGCAAGCTGGCCGCGGCTGAAGTGACGGCGCGCGTGCACGAGGTGGCCGAGATCCTCGACATGACGCGCGAACTCAAGCGCAAGGCGAGCAACCTGTCGGCGGACGCGAAGCAGAAGATCTCGCTCGGGCGCGGGCTCGTGCGCAAGGACGTCGCCGCGATCCTGTTCGACGAACCGCTCACCGTCATCGATCCGCACATGAAGTGGATGCTGCGGCGCCAGCTGAAGAAGATCCACCAGCAGCTGAAACTCACGCTGATCTACGTGACGCACGATCAGGTCGAAGCGCTGACCTTCGCCGACGAAGTGGTCGTCATGACCAACGGGCGCGTGGTGCAGAAGGGCGGCCCGCAGGCGCTTTTCCTCAGCCCGGATCACGCGTTCGTCGGGTATTTCATCGGCAGCCCGGGGATGAATCTCTGCCCGATCGAGCTCGATGCGCACGGCGTCAGGATCGGCGGGCAGCGCTTGCAGGTGGATGCGGACACGCTCGCGTCGCTCAGGCACGCGAGCGGCGAACTGAAGCTCGGCATCCGCCCCGAGTTCACGCGCCTCGCGGCGAGCGAGGAGCCGGGCACCGTGAAGGCGCAACTCGTGCGCGCGCAGAGTCTCGGCAACTATCAGCTCGTGACGGCCGCGTGCGACGGCCACGTGTTCAAGGCGAAGGTCGAGCCGCACGTGACGCTGAACGAAGGCCCGGTGTGGCTGCGGCTCGCCGCGCCCGAAACGGTGTTCTTCAGCAACGACGAAAGGATCGGACGAGGATGAAGCCCATCAATCAGAAAGCGTGGCTGCTGGTCGTGCCGGTGTTCATCTGCGTCGCGTTCTCCGCGATCCTGCCGCTGATGACGGTCGTGAACTACTCGGTGCAGGACATCATCAGCCCGACGCAGCACGTGTTCGTCGGCACGGAATGGTTTCGCAACATCATCAACGACTCGGACCTGCGCGGCGCGCTGGGGCGCCAGGTGATCTTCTCGCTGTGCGTGCTGCTGCTCGAGATTCCGCTTGGCGTCGGACTCGCGCTCGCCATGCCCGCGTCGGGATGGCGAGCGTCGGCGGCGCTCGTGATTCTCGCGATGCCGCTTTTGATTCCATGGAACGTCGTCGGCACGATCTGGCAGATTTTCGCGCGGCCCGACATCGGCCTGCTCGGCTACTGGCTGAACCACGCGGGCATCGACTACAACTACACCGCGAGCCCGTCGGATGCGTGGGTGACGGTGCTCGTGATGGACGTCTGGCACTGGACGCCGCTCGTCGCGCTGCTCTGCTACGCGGGGCTGCGCGCGATTCCCGACGCCTTCTATCAGGCCGCCGAAATCGACGGCGCGAGCCGCTTCGCGGTGTTCCGCTACATCGAGTTGCCGAAGATGCGCGGCGTGCTGATGATTGCCGTGCTGCTGCGCTTCATGGACAGCTTCATGATCTACACCGAGCCGTTCGTGCTGACGGGCGGCGGTCCGGGCGACTCCACCACGTTCCTCTCGCAATACCTCACGCAAAAGGCGGTCGGCCAGTTCGACCTCGGGCCGGCGGCGGCTTTCTCGCTGATCTACTTCCTGATCATCCTGCTGCTCTGCTTCATCCTCTACAACTGGATGGAGCGCGTGGGCAAGGGCGGCCCGGCGACGACAGGAGACGATCATGCGTGACGACCGCCGCTGGATGCGCACGCTCGTGATCGTCGTATACATCCTCTTTGCGCTGCTCCCGCTCTACTGGATGCTGTCGATCTCGCTGCGCACGAACGAGGAAACGCTCTCGTCGTTTTCCACCTTGCCGCAGCACGTCACCTTCGACAACTACAAGGTCATCTTCACCGATCCCTCGTGGTACTGGGGCTACATCAACTCGATCATCTACGTGCTGATGAACACGGTGATGTCGGTGCTGGTCGCGCTGCCGGCGGCGTATGCGTTCTCGCGCTACCGCTTTCTCGGCGACAAGCACATGTTCTTCTGGCTGCTCACGAACCGCATGACGCCGCCCGCCGTGTTCCTGCTGCCGTTCTTCCAGTGGTATTCGAGCGTCGGGCTGATGGACACGTACATTGCCGTCGCGCTCGCGCACATGCTCTTCAACGTGCCGCTTGCGGTGTGGATTCTCGAAGGCTTCATGTCGGGCGTGTCGCGCGAGATCGACGAGACCGCGTATATCGACGGCTACTCGTTCCCCACGTTCTTCATCAAGATATTTCTGCCGCTCATCAAGTCGGGCGTTGGCGTGACGGCATTCTTCTGCTTCATGTTCAGCTGGGTCGAGCTGCTGCTCGCGCGCACGCTCACCACCGTCAACGCGAAGCCGATCGCCGCCGTCATGACGCGCACGATCTCGGCGGCGGGCATGGACTGGGGCGTGCTGTCGGCGGCGGGCGTGCTCACCATCATCCCTGGGGCGCTCGTCATCTACTTCGTGCGCAACTACATCGCGAAGGGCTTTGCGATGGGGAGAGTGTGATGATCACGTGGATGTACTGGACGCCGGAAGTGGCGATCTTTTTCGGGTGCGTCGCCGTGATGCTCGCGGGCATGACGGTGTGGGAGATCCGCTCGCCGACCATCGAGCGCAAGGGCTTCTTGCCGATCGCGACGACGCGCGGTGACCGGCTCTTCATCGGACTCTTGACGGCGGCGTACATCAACCTCGCCTGGATCGGGATCAGCGCCGAAGGCGCGAGCGCGTGGCCGGGGTTTGCTGTGTCGATGCTCGTGGTGATTTTTATCATGTGGAAGGGGTAGGGGTGTTTGATCCGCTCGCGCTCCTATGAAACTTGTTTTGTTATTGGTCTATTAGCTTCGCCCCTGTGCGGGGCGGCAGTCACTTTCTTTGCTGCTGCAAAGAAAGTAACCAAAGAAAGCAGCTTTTCAGCCATCAGTCTCAGGAGGACAACGCACTCGCAATCCTCATCGGCACAGCGCCTAAGTGTCGCCGTCACAGAACTACCGGGCTTGGTGCGCGGCAAGCACCGTGACATCGCGCAGCGAACAGATCGGCACAGCAGTCATCCACCCATCTTCGCTTCGCTCAGACGTCGGGTACACCTTGTCGCGTATTTGAGGTTTTCCGTTCTGTTTGAAATTGTCGTTGTGGTTGCTGTTGCGTTGCGGTTGGGTTCGGCGTTGGCGTTCGGGTTGCGGTTTGGGTTGGGATTGCGTGGGCGGTGGCGAACTGCTGGTTGTTGGTTGTGCCAGACGTCCGAGCGAAGCGCGGACGGAGCGGAACGGAGTGCATACCGCTTCGGGGGAATGTGAGTGGTGTCGGTGCGTGCCGCGCACCAAGCCGGGTGGTCTTATGAGGGCGACACTTAGGGGCTGAGCCAATTGGTATTGCAAATGAGTTGCCGTCCTAAGACCGATGACTGAAAAGCTGCTTTCTTTGGTTACTTTCTTTGCAGCAGCAAAGAAAGTGACTGCTGCCCCGCACAGGGGCGAGCAAATAGACCGCGAACGATACAAGTTTCATGGGAGCAAGACCGCATCAAACGGTTTAAGAAACAGGCGACCCGAGCGCAAGCGGCCTCCTTGTGCAAAGAAAGTGACTGCCCCGCACAGGGGCGAGCAAACAGACCGCGAACGATACAAGTTTCATGGGAGCAAGAGCGCATCAAACGGTTTAAGAAACGCGCGACCCGAGCGCAAGGCGAGCTCAGCAGAAGCGCATCGAAATCAAACGGTGTAAACACGAACACGCGCTAGCAGTCAAATGTGTCCGGTTCCGTTGTTGCCCCGAGCGGGCGCCGGCAGATGATCCAAGGGGTGCGGAGAACTGAGGAGAAGACAATGAAACACAGGAGACGGATCGTCGCGCTTGCGGTGGGGAGCATCTTCGCGGGGTCGCTCGCGAGCAGCGCCGCGTTCGCGGACACGGCCGCGGCGCAGAAATGGGTCGACAGCGAGTTCCAGCCGAGCACGCTCTCGAAGCAGCAGCAGATGGACGAGATGAAGTGGTTCATCGACACGGCCGCCAAGCTGAAGTCGCAAGGCGTGAAGGAGGTGCACGTGGTGTCGGAGACGCTCGACACGCACATGTACGAATCGAAGACGCTCGCAAAGGCGTTCGCGGAAATCACCGGCATCCAGGTGAAGCACGACATCATCCAGGAAGGCGACGTCGTCGAGAAGCTGCAGACGTCGATGCAGTCGGGCCAGAGCATCTACGACGGGTGGATCTCGGACTCCGACCTGATCGGCACGCACTATCGCTATGGCGTGATCGTGCCGCTCTCCGACTACATGGCAGGCGAAGGCAAGGCGTACACGAATCCGGGCCTCGACATCAAGGACTTCATCGGCACGAGCTTTACCACCGCGCCGGACAAGAAGCTCTACCAGTTGCCCGACCAGCAGTTCGCGAACCTCTACTGGTTCCGCGCCGACTGGTTCGCACGCAAGGACCTGCAGGACAAGTTCAAGGCCAAGTACGGCTATGACCTCGGCGTGCCGGTGAACTGGAGCGCGTACGAGGACATCGCGGACTTCTTCACGAACGACGTGAAGACCATCGACGGCGAGAAGGTCTACGGCCACATGGACTACGGCAAGAAGGACCCGTCGCTCGGCTGGCGCTTCACCGACGCGTGGCTTTCGATGGCGGGCGAAGCCGACAAGGGCATTCCGAACGGGATGCCGGTCGACGAATGGGGCATCCGCGTGACGCCCGACGGCTGTCATGCCGTGGGCGCCTCGGTGTCGCGCGGTGGCGGCACGAACAGCCCCGCGGCCGTGTACGCGACCACGAAGTACATCGACTGGCTGAAGAAGTATGCGCCGCCGGAAGCGTCGGGCATGACGTTCAACGAAGCCGGCCCGGTGCCCGCGCAGGGCAGGATCGCGCAGCAGATCTTCTGGTACAGCGCGTTCACGGCGTCGATGCTCAAGCCCGGCAACGTGACGAACCCGGACGGCACGCCGAAGTGGCGCATGGCGCCGTCGCCGCACGGCCCGTACTGGAAGGACGGCATGCAGAACGGCTACCAGGACGTCGGCTCGTGGACCTTCTTCAAGTCCACGCCCGCCAACCAGCGCGCGGCCGCCTGGCTTTATGCGCAGTTCGTGACGTCGAAGTCGGTGTCGCTCAAGAAGTCGATCGTCGGTCTCACGTTCATTCGCGACTCCGACGTGCATAGCGAGTACTTCACGAAGAACGCGGACAAGTACGGCGGGCTGATCGAGTTCTACCGGAGTCCGGCGCGCGTCGCGTGGACGCCGACCGGCAACAACGTGCCCGACTACCCGAAGATGGCGCAGCTGTGGTGGAAGAACGTCGCGACGGCGGTGGCCGGCGAGAAGACGCCGCAGGCTGCGATGGACAACCTCGCGAAGGAGATGGATCAGGTGCTCGCCCGTCTGCAGCGCGCGGGCATGAAGGTGTGCGCGCCGCAGCTGAACGCCGAGAGCGATCCGTCGAAGTGGCTCTCCGACCAGCACGCGCCGTGGAAGAAGCTCGCCAATGAGAAGCCGAAGGGCGAAACGGTGAAGTACGACGAGCTGCTGTCCGCGTGGAAGAGCGGGAAGGTGCGTTAAGCGGGGAAGCGAGCGCCGCAGAGGCGCCGATGAGGCAGGAGGCGGGCGACCCCGGCAAAGTCGCCCGTTTTTTTATGAGCACGCGCGATCGGACGGCTCACGGGCCGCGCACGGATGCGCGCTGATTTCGCGTTTGCCGGCGGATGGTCTCCTCGCTCATATTCGAGCGGGTCCGGCGACGCGAAACGTCAGCTTGGCATCCGTGCTTCCGGCATGCGCGGCGCGATCCGGTAGGTCCACGTATCGCAGACATTCACCGCGCGGTCTTCGATGACGTGCCCGCTGGAAAGCACCGTTTCGAAGTCGAAGAGACAGACGCCGCTTGCGTCGTCGGTGTCGACCACGGCGGAGAAGCGGGGCGGGAGCATGTGCCGCCACAGCAGGTTGGGCCCGGGATCGGGGTCGAAGATGTTCGTCGCGTGGAAGGCGCGGATTGCGAGCCCCGTCTCGTTGACGAGCTTGATCCGGTAATCGTTCACGCTGGCCTGGGCGGGAAGCGCTGCGAGTGCCGCCGACGTTGCGGCGATCGACATTGCGGCGAGCTTCGAAACCAGATTAACGTGAGCGTTCATGCCTTTCTCCAGTCATTTCGCAGGGCACCGGTCGTTGAACCGATGCGCCAGTGTCGCCGCCCGCGGCCGGCATTGAAACCCGGCACGCGGAGGGGGCCGCGAATATTCAGGAGATAGGCGGACGTATCCCTGCGAAGGGGGGCATCGGCACGGCTTCAGCCCGGCTTTCCGTCCGCGCGCGGCCGCAGGAGCGGGCGCGCGTAGGCCGCCACGTAGATCGTGAAGCCGGCCGCCCAGCACAGGCCCGCCCCCCAGATCCAGACCGGATGGAGCTGCGGCGCCGCGAGCGGGCCGAACACGCGCATCGCGGACCCGGCCATGACGAGGGCGTAGCTCAAGAGGTCGGCGGTATCGGCGACGAGCGGCCTGCCCGTATGCCCGCGCGCCGTACGCGTGATCATCGCGATGATCGCGCCGCCGATCGCGCCCGCCGTGAATGCGTGCATCGCGAGCGTGTGCGGCACGTAACCCCACGCGCTCAGCGCGAGAAGCGCGAAGCCGAGCGGAATCCACGCATAGGCGATGTGCAGCACGGCGAGGATCGCGGGCCCGCGCACGGCGAACGAGCGCCAGCCGGCAAGCCGCGCCGCGTGCGTCGCGCAGGCGATTCCAGCGAGCACGCCCGTCGCGCGCGGATCGAGCCCGAACGCATCGGCGAAGAGCGCGAGCAGCGTGACGGGCGCCACGGCCAGTTCGATCAGGCGCCACCTGCGCGTGACGAAGCCGGGAATCGCGTTGGCGGTGAACATCGGAATGACGCGTCCGCCGATCACGCTGACGAGCACCACCACGATGCCCGAGGCCGCATAGACGCAGCGCATCGCGAGATCGGGGCGTGCGTCGATGGTGAAGAAATGGAAGGCCGCATTGAGCGCGCCGAAAAGCAGCACCACCGGCACGATGAAATAGTTGCGCCGGTTGCCGGCCGCGAGCAGGACGCGAAGCAGCAGGAGCGCCGCGAACGGCAGGAACGCGCTGTCGACGAGCGCGGCGGGCAACGCCGGGCCGCTCCACACGAGCACGCGCGCGAGAAGCCAGAGCGCCGCAAGCGCGGCGAGCGTCGCGCCCTTCGCCGTGTCCCGGCCGGTCCACGCGCGCACGGCAGTCAGCAGGAAGCCGGCCACGATCGCCGCCGCAAAGCCGAACACCATCTCGTGCGCGTGCCACGCGATCGGGCTCGCGCGCATCAGGTAGCCACCCGCCAGCGGTGCTCCGCCCAGCACCATCAGCCAGACGACGAGCGCCACCGCCGCGCAGGCGGCGCCGCCGAGGTAGAACGGCCTGAAGCCGAGATTGAAGAGCGCGAAGCTCCCCGGCGGCTGACGCCTGCCGGGAGGCGCGATGTACGAGGTGGCGGGCTCCGTGATCTTCATGCTGTTCTCCTGCGATGCGTGTGGCTTCATCCGTCAGTATGGCCCGCGGCATCGCTCGCCTGGCGCGTCGGAAGGTCGCGTGGCCGTGCCGTGCATGTCACGGCCACGCGGGCTTGCATCGCTTCACTTGGGGATGGGCTGCTTCACCGGATCGCCTTCGCCGACGATCGCGAACACCAGCAGCTTCGCGGGCTTTGTCCTGCTCGCGTTGCGCGACACGAGGTGATGGTCGCCGGGCTTTTCGTACCACGATTCGCCCGGTCCATAGGTCTTCGCGGGCGAGCCTTCGAGCTGCGAGACCACGTGTCCTTCGAGCACGTACGCGAAAATCGAGCCGGGGTGCATGTGCGACTCCGAAGCCTGCCCCGGCTTGTAGGCGACCGTCGCGATCAGCACGCTCTTGCCGGCCGCCTCGGGGATCGCCTGGCGCATGACCGGCGTCACGGTTTCCTCGGCCGCGTCGTGGGCGCGGGCCGCGCCCGCGCCGAACAACGCGAGCGTTGTCGCGAGTGTGGCGGCGGCGCGTCGCAGGCGCGGATTGCGGGAAATGCTCATCGCTCGCTCCTTCAGGCCGGCAGCTTGCGAAACGCGATCGCAAAGCGGTTCCAGCTGTTGATCGCCGAGACGAGAAGGGTGAGATCGACGATTTCCTCGTCGCTGAAATGCGGCCTGACCGCGGCCCAGACCGAGTCGGGCACATGCTCGTGCGACACCAGCGTGAGCGCTTCGGTCCATTCCAGCGCGGCGCGCTCGCGGTCGGTGAAAAACGGCGTTTCGCGCCACACGACGACGGTGGCGAGGCGCCGGTCAGTTTCGCCGCCCTTGCGCGCGTCGGCGGTGTGCATGTCGACGCAGTAGGCGCAGCCGTTGATCTGCGAGGCGCGCAGCCGCACCAGTTCCATCAGCGATTTTTCGAGCGCCGATTTGCCGATGCGCTCTTCGAGGCCGATCATCGCCTTGATGGCTTGCGGGCTGGCTTTGTAGAAGTCGAGACGGGGTTCCATGGACGAGTCCTCTTTTCAGGTTGAGCGGCACGCCACAGTGGCGCGACAGGAACAAGATTAGGCTTCGGACTGGCTTCTGAAAATAGCCGTTTCTGGAGATTTTCAGGTAACCAGTGAGCTGCTTGCGCGACGCGCCCCCAAGGCGCGCAGAAGGCAAAAATGCGCCGCCTGCGCGCCCTGCGCGCCCTGCGCGGCCGCCTTCGTCACTCCAGCGCGGACGCGGGGCCGAAGAACTCGTACCGGCTCTGCGACTCGGGCACGCCGAGCGTCCTGAGGTGCTTCTTCACCGCCTTCATGAAGGGCACGGGGCCGAGGAAATACGCATCGACGTCGCGCGTCTTCGGCAGCCATTCGTGCAGCCGCGCTTCGTCGAGATAGCCGAAGCCGTGCGCGCCGGCGTCGCCGTCGCGCTGCAGTTCGTAGCAGTAGAAGCGCTTGAGCTGCGGATGGCGCGCAGCGAGGTCGTCGATCGTGTCGCGAAACGCGTGCACGCCGCCATGCCGGGCCGAGTGGATGAAGTGCACGGGGCGCTCGGTGCCGAGCGCGGCCTGCAGCATCGCGAGCGTGGGCGTGATGCCGACGCCGCCGCTGATCAGCACGAGCGGCTTCTCGCTGGGTTCGAGCCGGAAGTCGCCGGACGGCGCGAAGAGTTCCATCCGGTCGCCTTCATGAACGTTTGCATGCAGATGGTTCGACACCTTGCCGTCCGGCTCGCGCTTCACGCTGATCCGGTATTCGTGCCCGTTCGGCGCGGCGGAGAGCGAGTAGTTGCGGCGCATTTCCTCGCCGTCGATCACCACGCGCAGGCCGATGTACTGGCCGGGATGAAAGTCGAGCACCGCGCCGCCGTCGTCGGGGCGGAAGTAGAACGACGTGATCTCGTCGCTTTCCGGCACCTTGCGCGCAACGCGGAACACGCGCGTGCCGCGCCATCCGCCGGGCGCGGCTTCGCGCTCGCTGTAGATTTCCTCCTCGAGACCGATGAGCAGGTCGGCGAGCTGCTGGTACGCCGCGGCCCATGCTTCGATCACGGCGTCGGTTGCGACCTCGGCGCCGAGCACCTCGCGGATCGCCCTGAGCAGGCACCGGCCAACAATCGGATAATGCACCGGCAGGATGTTGAGCGCGACGTGCTTGTTGATGATCTGCCCGACGAGGCCGCCGAGCTTCTCGAGCTGGTCGATGTGGCGCGCATACATGAGCACGCCGTTCGCGAGCGCGCGCTGCTGCGAGCCGCTCGCCTGGTGGGCCTGGTTGAAGAGCGGCCGCACCTCGGGGTTTTCGCTGATGAGGATCTTGTAGAAGTGCGTGGTGAGCGCTTCGCCGCCGCTTTCGAGAAGCGGCACGGTGGCTTTGACGATTGCACGGTGTTCGGCTGACAGCATCTTGACGGTTCCTCGTGGTTTCCGGTTGATGTGGGCCGTGTGGATCAATGCGGCCCGGGGTAAAGTTGCCTCGTCTACAATCCACGATTCGTGCCAGAATAGAATGTCAATAAAATCAATGACGTACCGCCAATAATGGTCAATCGGACACTGGTCAAAGAGACTCCATCCGAGGTCAAATCGACTGCACGGGAGCTGCTGGACGCCCTCGTGCCGCTGATGCAGGACCTTTCGCGCGACCTGCCGGACACCGAACGCTACCGGCGGCTCCTGCAAGGCCTGCGCGCGCTGGTGCCGAGCGACGCCACCGCGCTCCTGCGCCTCGACGGCGACACGCTGGTGCCGCTCGCCGTCGACGGCCTGAGCAGCGACACGCTCGGCCGGCGCTTTCGCGTGGGCGAGCATCCGCGCTTCGCGCAATTGCTGTCGCAGACAGGGCCGACGCGCTTCGCCTCCGATTCGGATTTGCCGGACCCCTACGACGGCCTCGTGACGGGCCTCGCCGGCCATCTCGAAGTGCACGACTGCCTGGGCTGCCCGCTCGTGATCGGCGGGCGGCCGTGGGGCCTGCTCACGCTCGACGCGCTCGACCCGGCGCGCTTCGACGGCGTCGACATGGCGTCGCTGCAGGCCTTCATCAGCCTCGCCGCGGCGACGGTGAGCGTGGTCGAGCGCATCGATGCGCTCGAGCGCAGCGGCGAGGAGGAGCGCCGCCGCGCCGAGGCGTACCGGCAGGCAAGCGGCCAGGCGAGCGGGCCGGGACACCGCGAGATGGTCGGCAGCAGCGCCGTGCACAAGCGCTTGCTGGAGGAAATCGCGATCGTCGCGGCGAGCGACCTGACCGTGCTCGTCACCGGCGAGACGGGCGTCGGCAAGGAACTGGTGGCGAACGCGATCCATGCGCTTTCGCCGCGCGCGGGCAAGCCGCTCATCAGCCTGAACTGCGCGGCGCTGCCCGATACGCTGGTCGAGAGCGAACTGTTCGGGCATGTGCGCGGCGCGTTCTCGGGCGCGTCGTCGGACCGCGGCGGCAAGTTCGAACTCGCCGACGGCGGCACGCTCTTTCTCGACGAGGTCGGCGAACTGTCGCTCGCCGTGCAGGCGAAGCTGCTGCGCGTGCTGCAGAACGGCCAGCTTCAGCGCATCGGCTCGGACCGCGAGCATGCAGTCGACGTGCGGCTCGTCGCCGCGACCAACCGCGATCTCGCGGAAGAGGTGCGCGAAGGCCGTTTTCGCGCGGACTTCTATCACCGCCTGAGCGTGTATCCGCTCGTCGTGCCGCCGCTGCGCGAGCGCGCGCGCGACGTGCTGCTGCTCGCGGGCTACTTTCTGGAGGAGAACCGCTGGCGGCTCGGCCTGCAGAGCCTGCGCCTTTCCGCCGACGCGCAAGCCGCGCTGCTCGCCTACCGCTGGCCGGGGAACGTGCGGGAGCTCGAGCATCTGATCGGACGCAGCGCGCTGAAGGCGCTCGCGTCGCATCGCGAACGTCCGCGCATCCTGACGCTTCACGCCGGCGACTTCGGGCTGTCGGATGCATCGCCGCCGGGCACGGAGCCTGCGAGCGTGCCGCCGCGTGACGAGGGCACGCAGGACTTCCGCTCCACGGTGACGTCGTTCGAGCGCACTGTGCTGTTCGACGCGCTCGCGCGGCACGACCGGAACTGGGCATCGGCCGCGCGCGAGCTCGGCATGGACCGCGCGAACCTGAACCGGCTTGCGAAGCGGCTCGGCCTCAAGTAGCACGTCACGGCCGCCGTGCGGTTGCGGTATCCCGGAGCGAAGTTCGATTGTTGCCGGCATCAAAAGAATGCCTGTGATTGTTCAAACGCAACGTCGCGCTTGCGCATTCGGGCATTCGTAGTTATTGATGGCATAAACTTGGGAAAAGCCCCGCAGTCTTCTAAGATCAGAACAGCCAAGCCGCACCCGTAGCCGTCGTACGTATCGCCTGAAAGAAGCGCCGCCGCCGGATCGCCGCGATCCGCCCGTGGCCGACCATGGCAAATCGAAACGGGGGACATGTGGGAAAACGCAGCGCCCTTTTCGTCTTCGCGCTCCTCGCGTTTTTCAGCCTCAAGGGCTTCGCCGCGGACCCGGTACAGGAGCGCGCACCGGATACGATGGCCGCGCGTGTCCTCGCATGCGCCGCCTGTCACGGCGCGCGGGGCGAAGGAACGGACGACGACTACTTTCCGCGCCTCTCGGGCAAGCCCGCCGGATATCTCTACAACCAGTTGCTGGCGTTTCGTGACGGCCGTCGCAAGTATCCGCCGATGAACTATCTGCTGGCCTATCTCCCCGACGCGTACCTGAAGCAGATTGCGGACTATTTCGCCGCCGAGCATCCGCCGTTTCCGCCGCCGAGCCCCGTCACCGTCGACGCCAAGACCCTCGCGCTCGGCAAGGCGCTCGTGCTGAACGGCGACGCGTCGCGCAAGGTGCCCGCGTGCGTTGCGTGTCACGCGGCGGCCATGACCGGCATGGAGCCCGCGATCCCCGGGCTGCTCGGCCTGCACGCCGATTACCTCAGCGCGCAGCTGGGCGCGTGGCGCTACGGCACGCGCAGCACCGTCGCGCCGGACTGCATGAAGGTCGTCGCGTCGCAACTGAGCGACCGCGACATCACGGCGATCGCCGCGTTTCTCGCGTCGCTGCCCGCGCCGGCCAACCCGGTGCCCGTCGCCGCCGGTTCGCTCAAGATGCCGCTCGCGTGCGGCAGCGTGACCAACCAGCCGAGGGATTGAACGTGCTCAGTCTCCGACAACTCAAGGCGCTCGCGGTCCTGACCGGCTGCATCGTCGCGGCATGCCTCGTGCCGCTTGCCGGCGCGCACGCGCAGGCGAGCGCGCCCAAAACGCCGGCGGGCGCGGCCAATGCGGCGGGCGGCGATGCGGCGCTCATCGCGCGCGGCGAATACCTGGCTCGCGCGGGAGATTGCGTCGCGTGCCACACGCTGCCGGCGGGCAAGGTGTTCGGCGGCGGACGCCCGATGGACACGCCGTTCGGCACGCTCTTCACGCCGAATATTTCCTCCGACAAGGAAACCGGCATCGGCAAATGGACCGCCGAACAGTTCTACACGATGATGCACACCGGCAAGTCGAACGACGGCTCGCTGCTCTATCCCGCGATGCCGTACACCTCCTACACGAAGGTCACGCGCGCCGACTCCGATGCGATCTACGCCTACCTGCTGGCGACGCCGCCCGTGAAGCAGCCGAACCGCCCGCACGAACTGCGCTTTCCGTTCAACAAGCGGCAACTGCTGATCGGCTGGCGCACGCTCTTTTTCCGGCAGGGCGAGTACGAGCCCGATCCGAAGCAGTCGGCGGAGTGGAACCGCGGCGCGTATCTGGTCGAAGGTCTCGGGCATTGCTCGATGTGCCATACGGCGATCAATGCGCTCGGCGGCAACGTCACGTCGAAGGAATTCGAGGGCGGGCTGATCCCGCTGCAGAACTGGTACGCGCCCTCGCTCACGTCGAACAAGGAGGCGGGCCTCGGCGACTGGAGCATCGAGGACATCGTCGGCCTGCTGCATGCGGGCGTCTCGAATCGCGGGGCCGTGTACGGGCCGATGGCCGAAGTGGTCTACAACAGCCTGCAGTATCTGACCGAGGAGGACGTGCGCGCGATGGCCGTGTACCTGAAGGCGCTGCCCGCGCGTTCGGGCGACAAGCCCGCGCCGCCGAGCGCGGCGGTCGCCGAACAGCGCAGCAGTCTCGCGCCGCTCGGCAAGAAGGTGTACGACGCGGAGTGCGCGGTCTGCCATGCGGCACAGGGGCAGGGGAAGCTTCCGCATTTTCCGCCGCTCGCGAACAACCAGTCGATCGAGATGGACTCCGCCGTCAATCCGATCCGCATGGTCCTGAACGGCGGCTACCCGCCCGGGACGAAGAAGAATCCGATGCCCTACGGCATGCCGCCGTTCGCGCAGTCGCTCTCGGACGTGGAGGTGGCGGCCGTCGTCACCTATATCCGCACGGCGTGGGGCAATCACGGCGCGCCCGTGACGGTCAAGGAAGTGAACGAACTGCGCTCGGCGCCACTTTATTGAGGACGCGATGACGAAGCCATTCACGGATGGGGACGCGGACCACGACGAAACCGTTGACAAGATCGTCGAGAGCGGGCCCGGCGGCGCGATCGCGCTTGCGGGCATCTCGACGGCGATCGTCATCGGCATGTGGTTCGCGTTCTACTTCATGGTTTTCCTGCCTCGCGGCGTGATCCAGTGAGGCGGCGCACATGGCCATGAATTCCTCATCACACGATGTCGCCGAGCGCGTCGAGAGGCGCTGGGCGACGCTCGTCATCGTGATCATCCTGGTGCTCATCGGGATGGTGGTCTACACGGGGCTGCAATGGGCGATGATGCCGCCGTCGCGCGTCGAGACGGTGAGGCCCGAAACGCTGCACGTGTCGGGCGAGTTCATCGAGAGCAACCTCGGCAGCGCGGTCGAGCCCGACGGCTCGGTGACCGTGCGCATCGTCGCGCAGCAGTACTCGTTCACGCCGCAGTGCCTGCTCATCCCGGCGAACACGCCCATCACGTTTCGCGCGACGAGTTCCGATGTCGTGCACGGCTTTCTCATCACGAACACGAACATCAATTCGATGCTCGAACCCGGCTACATCGCGACGTTCCGGACCACGTTCAACCAGACCGGCGAGCATCTGATGCCGTGTCACGAGTTCTGCGGCGTGGGACATCAGGGCATGTGGGCGCACGTCAAGGTGATCGACCGCGCCGCGTTCATGCAAATGGCCGAGAGCATGCCGGCGAATTCGCGGAGGCTCAGCTGTGTTAAATAGCAAGCGACTCGTGCTCTGGCATTTCTGGCTGGCGTTCGCGGCATTCGGACTCGCACTCCTGCTCGGCGCGTGGCAGATGCTCGTGCGCAGCCCGCTGCATCCGTGGCTGCAGGACCCGGAGATCTACTACCGCTCGGTCACGGCGCACGGCTCGGCGATGGGCTACGTGTTCCCGACGCTCGTCGCGATGGGCTTCGGCTATGCGGTGAGCGAGCTCGCGCTGAAGAAGGCGCTGATCGGCCTGCGCTGGGCGTGGATCGGCTTCGCGCTGGTCGCGATCGGCACGGTCATGGCGATGGTGCCCGTGGCGATGGGACTCGCCTCGGTGCTCTACACGTTCTATCCGCCGATGATCGGCAACGTGTTTTATTACCTCGGCGTGGTGCTCGTCGTGGTGGGCTCGTGGATCTGGGTCGCGCTGATGTCGGTGAATCTCGCCGCGTGGAAGCGCGAGAACCGGGGCAAGCCCGTGCCGCTCGCGATGTTCGCGACCGTTGCCGGTGCCTATCTGTGGGGGTGGACGGCGGTCGGCGCGGCGCTCGAAATCATCTTCCAGATCCTGCCCGTCGCGTTCGGCTTCAAGTCGACCATCGACGCGGGGCTCGCCCGCGTGTTCTTCTCGTGGACGCTGCACGCGATCGTCTACTTCTGGCTGATGCCGGCCTACATTGCGTATTACACGATCATTCCGCGCGCGATCGGCGGGCGTCTCTACAGCGATTCGATGGCGCGCATCTCGTTCATCCTGTTTCTCGTGGTGTCGATGCCGATCGGCATTCACCATCTTTTCGCCGATCCGCAGGTCGGCTCGGGCTTCAAGTTCCTGCATTCGGTGTTCACCGCGCTCGTCGCCGTGCCCACGCTCCTGACGGTCTTCACGATCTGCGCGTCGGTCGAGATCGCCGCGCGCCTGCGCGGCGGCAAGGGCGCGCTGCGCTGGATCGGCGCGCTGCCGTGGCAGAACCCGATGATGCTCGCGGTGGCGTTCTCCTTCGTGATGCTCGGCTTCGGCGGCGCGGGCGGCATCATCAACATGAGCTATCAGCTCGACTCGACGATCCACAACACGCAGTGGATCACCGGGCATTTTCACCTGATCTTCGCGGGCGCGATCGTGATCATGTACTTCGCGATCGCCTACGACCTGTGGCCGCATCTCACGGGCCGCGCGATGCTGAGCGTGAAGCTCATGCGCGCTCAGCTGTGGCTGTGGTTCATCGGCATGATCGTGCTGACGTTTCCGTGGCACTACGTCGGCATTCTCGGCATGCCGCGCCGCATGGCGTTCTACGACTACACCAATCCCGAGATCGCGGCGCAGGCGTTCTCGGTAATCCTTTCGGTGATCGGGGGATTCATCCTCGTCGTCTCGGCGGTGCTCTTCTTCATCATCCTGATCCGCGCGCATCGCGCCCCGCGCGTCGTGCCCGAGGAGTTCCGCTTCAGCCGCGCCGTGCATGAGCCGAGAACCCTCCCGGTGGCGCTGAACAGCTTCGGCCTGTGGCTCGCGCTGATGATCGGCCTCACGCTCGTCAACTACGGCTATCCGATCGCGCAGCTGATGACGCGGGCCGAGACATCGGTGCCCGCCGTTCCGATCGGAGTGCAGCGATGAGCGAAGAGAAACTCTTCACGTTTCGGAACCGCTGGTTCGCGACGAGCGTCGGGATCGCGGTAGGCGTGGCCGTGGTGTCGGCGCTCATCGGCTTTGTGTGGCTGCCCTCGGTGCAGCGCGACACGCCGTTCCAGGGCATCTGGAACGCGATCTGCAGCGCGGCCGGCGTCCCGCAGAAATGGTTCGCCGCCGAAACGCCCGTCGAGCCGCGCGTGCGCATGAGTTCCGTCGAAGTCACGCCGCAACTGCTCGCGGTTTCCAGCGCCAATTCCATCGGACGCGGCGCGACGCTCGCGCTTCGCTGCACCATGTGCCACGGCGAGCGCGGCATGAGCGACGCGAATTCGCCGAATCTCGCGGGCCAGTACGCGGTCGTGATCTACAAGCAGCTGATCGACTTTCAGACCGGCGCGCGCAAGAACGCGGTCATGTCGCCGATGGCGATGAACCTGAGCGATCAGGACATGCGCGACCTGTCCGCGTATTACGCAAGCCTGCCGAAGCCGGCCGCGACGCGCGCGGTGAGCGCGACGCACGTGCCGGACATCGTCGCGCACGGTGCGCCGATGCGCAATATCGCGCCTTGCGCCGCGTGTCACGGCGGCATCGACAACAAGGCGGGCAGCCCGTGGCTCGAAGGGCTTTCCGCCACCTACACGAAGGCGCAGTTGCAGGCGTTCGCCAGCGGCGCGCGCAGCAACGACATCAACGCGCAGATGCGCAACGTGGCGCGCAACATGACGCCCGCCGAGATGGACGCGGCCGCGGCCTACTACGCGGGCGCCGGCGAGCGCTGATCCGCGCCGCCTCGCGAGGCGCCGTTCGTCCACACCGCCCGCGGTGTTATCGTTGCCCGCGCCTGGGGCTTTCTGTATCTTGGGCTCGTCGACGCGTGAGTTTGCACGCGTCCAAGCCAGGTAGAGCCCATGCAATCCGATGCAAATCCCGTTGAATACGCGCAGAAACCAGCGCAGGAACACGCTCCGCTCCGCACCGACGTGCTGATCGTCGGCGCCGGTCCCGTCGGGCTTTTCGCCGCATTCGAGGCGGGTGTGGTCGGTCTTTCGTGCCAGATCGTGGACGCGCTCGGGCGCGTCGGCGGGCAATGCGTGGAGCTGTATCCCGACAAGCCGATCTACGACATTCCCGCGATTCCCTCGTGCACCGCACGCGAGCTGGTCGAGCGCCTGATGCAGCAGTGCCGCCCGTTCGACGTGCCGATTCATCTCGACCAGCGCGTGATGGACGTCGTGCAGCGCGACGACGGCCGCTGGACCGTGCGCACGGAGCAGGGCATGGTGTTCGATGCCGCCGCGGTCATGCTCGCGGCCGGCAACGGCGCGTTTCTGCCGCAACGTCTGATGCTTCCCGAAGCGGCGGCGCTGGAAGAGCGCGATGTTCTCTACAGCGTGCCGCGCCTCGCGGACTTCGCCGGCAAGGACGTGGTCGTCGCGGGCGGCGGCGACTCGGCGCTCGACTGGGCGCTCGCGCTGCGCAAGGTCGCGCGGCGCCTGACGCTCGTTCACCGGCGCAGCGGGTTCAGCGCGACGGCGTCGTCGGTGGAGAGCATGAAACGTGCAGTGGCCGCGGGCGAGATGGATTTCGTGGTCGGCATGATCGGCGGGTTGAAGGCACCCGGCGGCACGCTGCAGTCGATCGAGATCAAGCAGGTGGAGGGCGTGAGCGAACGCGCGGCGGACAAGCTCGTCGTGCTGTACGGGCTCGTCGCGGATCTCGGTCCGATCGCCGGCTGGGGCCTCGATATTCGCGGCGGCCGCATCGAAGTGGATACGTCGAATTACGAGTCTTCGCGTCCGGGCATCTTCGCGGTTGGCGACATCGCGAACTATCCGAACAAGCAGAAGCTCATTCTCTCGGGCTTTCACGAGGCGTCGCTCGCGCTGCGAAAGGCCTATTCATACGCGTATCCGGAGAAGAAGCGCGTGCACGTGCATTCGAGCTACGACACGAAACTCGCCGAGCGCGTTCAGGCCAGTGCGACGGCGGCCAACTGAGCGCACGCGCCTAGTGCTGCACGCCCCAGCGCCTGACGGTCACGCGTTCTAGCGTATCGAACACCACATGCTCGACGATCAGCCCGATCACGATCACCGCGGCGAGCCCCGCGAACACCCGATCGGTGTAAAGCTCGTTGCGGTTCTGAAAGATGTACCACCCCAGTCCGCCGTTCCCCGAACTCGCGCCGAACACGAGTTCCGCGGCGATTAGCGTGCGCCACGCGAACGCCCAGCCCACGCGCAGGCCGGCGAGAATCGAGGGCAGCGCGGCCGGCACGAGGATCAGTAGCACGTGACGCAGGCCGGTGAGCCCGTAGTTGCGTCCTGTCATGCGCAGCGTCTGCGGCACCGCCTGAAAGCCCGAATACGTGTTCAGCGCGAGCGGCCACAATACCGAATGCACGAGCACGAACAGCAGGCTGCCGGTGCCGAGCCCGAACCAGAGCAGCGCGAGCGGCAGCAGCGCGATCGAGGGCAGGGGATTGAACATCGCGGTGAGCATGGAAAGCAGGTCGCGGCCGAAGCGCGTCGACACGGCAAGCGACGTCAACGCGAACGCGAGCGCGGCGCCGATCAGGTAGCCGCGCAGCAGCACCGACATCGAGATCGCGGTCTTGCTCAGAAGCTCGCCGGACATCACGCCCTGCACGAAAGCGGCGAGCGTCGCGCTGAACGTGGGCAGCAGCAGATCGTTATCGACGGCGCGTGCCGCGATCTCCCACACGGCGATGAGCACGAGCGCGATCGCTGTCTTGCGCAGCCATGTCTGGTCGACGATGCGTCTTGCGAGCGGCAGCGGCGCCTCGGCAGCGACATCGCCGAGCGGTTGCAGCGGCCGTTCGTATTCGGCGCGCACGGGCGGCTCGAGCGGGGTATGCGGGGCGGTCGGGGCGGGCGTGCTCATCGTGCGGGTTCCGTTTCTTCGAAGAGGAGCCGGTGGATGCGCGCGACGCTCTGCTGGAACTCGTGCCCGCCGGACTCATGCGTGTATTGATGGCTGTTCAGTTCGGCGCGCACGCGTCCGGGATGCGGGCTCAGCAGCAGGATGCGATTGCCGACGATCAGCGCCTCCTCGATCGAATGCGTGACGAAGAGGAGCGTGAAGCGCGCGTCGTCCCAGAGGCGCAGCAGCTCTTCCTGCATCCGCCGGCGCGTGAGCGCATCGAGCGCGGCGAAGGGTTCGTCCATCAGCAGCACGCGCGGCTGCATCGCGAGGGCGCGCGCGATTGCGACACGCTGCTTCATGCCGCCAGACAGCGTGTGCGGATACGCATGGGCGAACTGCGCGAGCCCGACCTTGTCGAGGTAATGCAGCGCGCGCTCGCGGGCCTCGGCGCGGCCCAGCTTGCGCGCGACACGCAACGGAAACGCGACGTTCTGCAACACCGTCTTCCACGGCGGCAATTGATCGAACTCCTGGAACACGACGATGCGATCGGCGCCCGGTCCGCGAACGGGCTTGCCGTCGAGCGCGATGCTGCCTGCGCTCGGCTCGATGAAGCCCGCGACTGCCTTGAGCAACGTCGATTTCCCGCAGCCGGACGGGCCGAGCAGCACGAAGCGGTCGCCGCCGTAGACGTCGAAGCTGACCTGATGCGTCGCGCGCACGATGCGCTCGCGGGTGCGGTATTCGAGGCTGACGTTGTCGACGGCGAGCAGCTTTTCGCTCGAGCGTTGCTCGCGCGACGGTGCGGCGCTTTGCGCGGCGGGAGAGTAGAGGACTGCGGGATCGGCCACCATGAATTGTGCGACTCGTGCTCAAAGCATCAACATAAGGCCGCGGCGCGCGCCGGCAAACCAATCATTGCGCATATTCAAAACAGGCTGACGCATAAGCGCCGGTTGCGCTGCTTTATCGACGCAAGCCGCAAGCCGCAAGCCGCAAGCCGCAAGCCGTAAGCGCAGAAGTAGAAAGGCCCGCTGGGGAGCGGGCCTTCTCACATGCAGGTGCCGGAGCGCCCCGTCAACTGCCCTTGCTTGTCGCCGGATCGGTGAAGAAATAGTCCTGCCACGACTTCGGCTCGTTCCTGATCGCGCCCACGCGATGCATGAACTGCGCGAGCGCGAACGTGTTCTGCGGCGCCACCTTGAACTCGACCTCGGGGTTCCGGATGATCTTCACGAGCAGGTTGCGGTCGATCTTCGCGTTGTTCACGCGGATGTAGATGTCGGCTGCGTCTTCCGGGTGCTGCGTGACGAACTGCGCCGCGTCCGCGAGCGCCGCGACGAACGCGCGGTAGGTCTTCGGGTTCTCGTCGCGGAATTTCTCCGTCGCGTAGAGCACCGTCGCGGAACTCGGCCCGCCCAGCACGTCATACGAATTCAGCACGACATGTGCCTTCGGATTGCCCGCGAGTTCCTGATCCTGGAACGGCGGGTTGCCAAAATGGCCGCTGATCTCCGTGCCGCCCGCGATGATCGCGGCCGTCGCGTCGGGGTGCGGCACCGCCTGCGTGAGCTTGTCGAGGCGGTTGTACTCCTTGTCGCCCCAGCGCTTCGCCGCGGCGAACTGCAGCACGCGCGACTGCACCGACACCGAGACGGCCGGCACCGCGATGCGATCCTTGTCGCTGAAGTCCGCAATCGTCTTCACGCGCGGATCGTTCGACACGAGGTAGTACGGCAGATTGCCGAGCGAGGCGACGCCCTTTACGTTCTGCCGTCCACGCGTGCGGTCCCAGATCGTGAGAAGCGGACCGACGCCCGCGCCCGCGATATCGATCGAGCCGGAGAGCAGCGCATCGTTGACCGCGGCGCCGCCCGAGAGCTTCGCCCATTCGACCTTGATGTCGAGCCCTTCCTTTTTGCCTTCCTTCTCGATGAGCTTCTGGTCGCGCGCGACGTTGAGCAGCAGATACACCACGCCGAACTGCTCGGCGATGCGGATCGTGCCTTCGGCGCGCGCGGGCGCCGCCGTGCCGAGCGCGGCAACGCCGATCGACATCGCAACGGATGCCGCGACGGCGCGGCGCGTGACACTTTTATGAATGTTTGACGAATAAAGCGAAAAAAGCGCAAGCAGCATCGGCGGTCCTGTGGTCGGTCGTTGATTTTGTCGGTTCAGAACGGCACGTCGCCTTCGATGGTCGTGCGGTACAGCTTGCGGCGCAGGTGATCCGGCGTGCCCGCCGCGAGATGCATCAGCGAGCGGTTGTCCCAGAAGACGAGATCGTGTTCGCGCCAGCGGTGACGATAGATGTGCTCGGGCCGCACGCTGTGCGCGAAAAGCGCGGCGAGCAGCGCCTGGCTCTCGTCTTCGGGCAGGCCGATCACGCGCGTCGTGAAGTGCTCGCTCACGAAAAGCGCCTTGCGGCCGGTCTCCGGATGCGTACGAACGATCGGATGCACGACCGGCTCGACCTGCGCGATCTGCTGCGTCGATAGGTTCGGCCGCCAGGGGCTGCGCTTTTGCAGCTCCGCGTATTTCGCGAGATACGTGTGCTCGGCCGAACGCCCTTCGACGGCATCGCGCAAATGCGCGGGCAGCGTGTCCCAGGCGAGGTGCATGTTGGCGAACAGCGTGTCGCCGCCTTCGGCGGGCAGTTCCTGCGCGTGCAGCAGGGAGCCGAGGCTCGGCTTTTCCTTGTAGGAGAGGTCGGAGTGCCAGAAGTGCCCGGCGTCGCCGAGGCCGATCGGCTGGCCATTCTCCAGAATGTTCGAGACGATCAGCATCTCCGGATGGCCCGCCAACTGGAACTGGTGCAGCACGTGAATCTGCAGCGGCCCGAAGCGCCTGCTGAACGCAATGTGCTGTTCCGGCGTGATGCGCTGGTCGCGAAAGACGAGCACATGATGATCGAGATGCGCGCGGTGAATGCGCTCGAAGTCGGCCGCGCCGAGCGGCCGCGACAGGTCGAGGCCGATCACCTCGGCGCCGACGGGGGCATCGAACGGACGGATTTCCAGCGCCCCGGACGGGCCGTGGATCGGAGCGCCTGCCTCGGGTTCATGCGGCGCCTGAGCGGATCGGGAAGATGTGGTGGTCAAGATCGGGGGGCGCAAAAGCGCGGCTTGTCATTGTTCGAAAGATGGAATCTATTGCGCCGCGCAAGCAGGGTCAACGAAGGAAAAGCCATACGTTTATCTGTTTTGGCGATTAGCCGTTCGCTCGAGCAGCGAAGGTTCGCCCTACACCTACGTGCTATTACCTATACGTAGGTAGCATGGTGCGCCTCTTTCGATCGCGATAAGGTTTGGCCATCGCGGCGCGTCACTGGCTGCATCTACCGCGTGGCATCGGGTCGTGACGCCCGGCGCAGCAATGCCTTCGACGCCGCCGCTTCGTTTCGACTTGCTGTCAATGCCCGGTGCGCGCCGCGCCGGGGCTTCCTTGTCTGACGAGAAGAGGTGCCACATGAGTGGACAAGCCATCGGTATCGATCCGTGGTTGCAGACGGTCGGCTGGCTCACGAAGCTGTCGGCCGCGACGAACGCGCGCGCGCGCGATACGCAGCGTGCCGGAGAAAAAGTCGCGAAACGGCTGCGTGCCGAGATGGACAGGCCGCAACATGCGGACGTAGTGGTGAGCGTAATCGACCGCCCGACGTCCAGCACGGCGACTGTCGCATGGTGCGATCCGCGGGCGTGCCGCTACGGCGACCAGGTATGGCGCGCGAGCATCGCGCGGCAGCCCGGCACGTGCGCGGTGAGCGGCAAGAGTATCGGGCGCGGTGACGCGATCTACCGTCCGCGCGCATGCAGGCCGTCGCCGCTCAATGCGAGCGCGATGATTCTGGCTGCGATTGTCGAAGACGTCCCGCGCGGATAGGCACGCCTCATGCTCCCCCGGTCGGTATCGATCGGATTCAGGAGCAACAGGTGGGCGCAACCATTGTCCGGGGGCTGCTGCTCATCTTCCTGATTGCCGCCATCATGTCGGGATACGCGATCCACTCCGGACGCGTGAAGGTGCCGCCGAAGTGGAATCCATTCGCGCCGCTCGATGTGCGCGAACCGCCGGGACCGCTTACCGCAATCAAGCTGTGGCGAACCACGCGCGATCCTGCGACGTGCGCGGCTGCGCTCGAAACGTCGGGCTTGACGTATCGTCCGGTTGCCGATTCCTCGGCGCCCGCCGGCTGTGAGCTAAAAGATGCAGTGCGTGTGACGCATTCGGACGCCGGATACGGCGGACCGTTCATAGCGAGCTGCCCGCTCGCGATCGGCATGGCGCTTTTCGAGCGACAGTATCTGCGGCCCGCGGCCGGGGAATTCTTCGGGCAGGGCGTGAAAAGGATCGATCACGTCGGAAGCTACGCCTGCCGCAACGTGAACAACAGCCCGAATAACAGGCAGGACGGTCGGCTGAGTCAGCACGCGAGCGCCAACGCGATCGACCTCACGGGTTTCGTGCTCGAAGACGGCCGGCGCATCACGCTCGCGCGCTGGGACGAAGGCTCCGCCGACGCGGCCTTTCTGCGCCGCGTTCACGAGGGCGCGTGCCGCGTGTTCAACACGACCCTCGGACCCGACTACAACGCGCTGCATCGAACGCATTTTCACGTCGACATGGGACCCTACCGCATGTGCCGCTAGGGAGCGATCAGCGGCGCCGGTGCGCGGGATTGCGGCAGGTCGCGAAGTCGCGGAAGCCGCCGTTTCAGGCCGAGGCCGGGATGGTGCTGCATGACTTCGGGCGCATCCAGGCCGGGTCGCCTTCATGTTGCCATGTTGCCGGACGTCGACTCCGGCTTCTGCCGCGTGCTTTCGCGCATGCGTCGATGATCGCCTTCCTGAAGCTGATCTCCCGCGGATGCGCCGCTGCCACGAGCCTGCGCTCGTCTTCGGTGAAGTCGTCAGGCGAGACCGGGCACATCCATCCCACATCCATCCCGCGTCCATCCCGATACCCGCCGTCCCAAGCGGGCACATGCGGCGACGCAGTCATCGAACCGCCGGCCCTTGCTACAATCGTCGGGCCAGGCGCGAGACGTCGAGAGTGCACTTCAGTAGAAGACGCTCGGCGAAATCGGATCGCTCGCAGGAAAGGTTGCCTCGAGGGCCTGGTCGAGCAGGCGGTTGTGCCGGTCGTCGGAGACTTCGGCGAATTGAGGCGTCGGCTGGAACGCCGGGGTGTCGGTTTGCGGGTTCATGTGCGGCTCTCCGGAAGGTTGAACGAACAGTGCTTCGTTGAATTCAGTTTGCGTGCTGGCGTCCTTCACGGCAATCGAAAGGACGCGTCCAACACTGCCAATCGCACGACGTCTCCTGCCACGCGTGCCGGCCGTCGAAAGCGGGCGAGTCTTCTCACTCTTCAGGCATTGGTCATGCGAACCGTCGCAATAGCAGTCTTTCCGGGCGTGCAGGCGCTCGATGTTGCGGGACCCGTGGACGTCTTCGCGGAGGCCAACGGATTCATAGGCTCCGGCGACGGATATCAAATCACGCTGGTCGCGCCGCAGGAGGGGCCGGTGCTGGCGTCGAACGGCACGCGGCTCTGTGCCGACGTGTCGTGCGAGCGGGCGAATGCGCACTACGACATGGCGCTCGTCGCGGGCGGCCCGGGGCTTCCGGTCGCGGCGCCCGATCCGCTTCTCCTCGACTGGCTCAAGGGCGTCGCGTCGAAGTGCGAGCGCTACGGGTCGATCTGCACCGGCGCGTTCGCGCTCGGTCATGCGGGCCTGCTCGACGAGCGCAGCGTCACGACGCACTGGCAGAATGCGCAGCAGCTTGCGCAAAGCTTTCCGCGCGCGCGTGTCGAGCTCGACCGCATCTACATGCGCGACGGCAACCTCGTGACGTCGGCGGGCGTGACGGCGGGTATCGATGTGGCGCTCTCGCTCGTCGCCGAGGACCACGGCGCGGGCATCGCGCTCGCGGTGGCGAAGCGCCTCGTCGTGTTCGCGCAGCGCCGCGGCGGTCAATCGCAGTTCAGTCCGTACCTCACCGCGCCCGCCGACGACACGTCGCCCGTCGCGAAGGTCCAGGCGTATGTGATGGAACACATCGGCGAGCGGCTCTCCGTCGAGAAGCTCGCGCAGGTGGCGGGCATGAGCGAGCGCAACTTCGCGCGCGCGTTCGTGCAACTCGCGCAGATGACCCCGCACGAGTTCGTCGAGCGCGCGCGCGTGGATGCGGCGCGCAATGCGCTCGAGAGCAGCGACACGCCGCTCAAGACGGTCGCCTACGAATGCGGCTTCGGCACGGCCGACCGGATGCGCATCGTGTTCACGAGGCGCCTCGGCGTGTCGCCGAACGACTACCGGACGAGCTTTCGCAAGGTCTGACGCGATCTTTTTTTTCGCGCGGCGTGGCGCACGTGGCGCACGAATTGCGGCTTCCGGAATCACATGCAGGCGCCCGGCGATTTCGCGATCCCGCGACTCACTGTCTCGCGCGCGAGTGGCCCGCCCTGGCGGGTTCGCTAGAATTACGCGAAACCGAGCGCCGCACGCCGCGCGTGCGAGCGCCATTTCATACATCGAATCGAACAAGAGGCCGCCATGGACGATCCCTACGAACGACGCGCTTTGCTGCTCCATCTCGGCGACGTGCTCGAAGCCATCTTCTGCCTGACAAAATGCGCGGAAAGCCGCGCGAGCATCGGCGAGGCACTGAAGCAGGACGACTCGCTGGTGAGTTTCAGCATTCTCGGTTTTGTCGATACGGGCATGCATCCGCAGGACTTCATCCGGCGCGCGACGGGCGCCTTCTTCGTGTGGCCGAAGGCGCTGCTCGATGAGACGCTCAACCGCCAGTTGCTCGCGCATACGGTGCAGCACGATCTGTTCGCAGGCAATGCGGCGGGCTGGGACGCCTATGTGAGCGAGCGGCGCAAGGAAGTGCCGTGGTTCGGCGAGGACTTGCCGAAGGTGCCGCAGGCACAAGCGTCCGCGGACACGCGCGACGAGGAGGAGGCGAAGGACAAGCAGGACGGCCCGCGTCCCTCGCGCTATTCGACCTGGCCGTGGCAGCCGGACGACCCGAGCGGCGCCTAGATCGTTCCCGCTCATGCCGCGCGCCTCGACATCATGCCGGGGCCTTGGGGTCACCCTGGCCGGCTCTTCAATGCGCTCTCTCGCGACAGAGACCGCGTGACGACAGCGGCCAGCACGCCAATGCACATTGCGCTCGCGGAGTAGAATCACCGCTCCGCGCAATCCATCGCTCACACCATGTTCATCGAAACGCCGCTCCTCGAATCACGCGCCCTGTCGCAACGTCTGAACAAGTCCGTCTGGCTCAAGATGGAAGCCATGCAGCCGACCGGTTCGTTCAAGGCGCGCGGCATCGGCCATGCGTGCACGGTCTACAAGGAGCGAGGCGCGCGGCGGTTCGTGTCGTCCTCGGGTGGCAACGCGGGACTGGCGGTCGCGTATGCGGGGCGCAAGCTCGGCGTGCCGGTGCTCGTCGTCGTGCCGGAGACGACGTCGGAACGCGCGAAGCACCTGATCGCGAGGGAAGACGCCGAGGTCGTCGTGCACGGCAAGTCGTGGCAGGAGGCGAACGAGTTCGCGCTCGCGTCGCGCACGTCCGCCGATGCGTTCCTGCATCCCTTCGACGATCCCCTCATCTGGGAAGGCCACGCCACGATGATCGACGAGGTCGTGCGCGCGGGATGCACGCCCGATGCGCTCGTGCTGTCCGTGGGCGGCGGCGGGCTCCTGTGCGGCGCGATCGAGGGCTTGCGGCGCAACGGCCTCGCCAGCGTGCCGGTCGTGGCCGTGGAGACGCTCGGCGCCGACTCCTACGCGCAATCGCTCGCCGCGGGCGCACGAATCGAATTGCCGGCCATCACGAGCATCGCGACATCGCTCGGCGCGCGCAGCGTGTGCGAAGAGGCGCTCGCGCTCGCGCGGCAGCGTCCGGTGTCGAGCGTCGTCGTGACGGACCAGCAGGCCGTCGCGGGCTGCCTCGAGTTGCTCGACGAGCATCGCATCGTCGTGGAGCCGGCGTGCGGCGCGTCGGTCGCGGCGCTCGATTCGGACGACGCAGCTCTGCGCGATGCGCGGAACATCCTGCTGATCGTGTGCGGCGGCGTCGGCGCGAACGTGGATCAACTGACGCGCTGGCAGGCCGGCTGGCAGGCGGAAGCGGGCGCTGCCATACAATCGAGATAGCAATGCGATAGCGAATTACCTTGACAGAGAGTCGGTGAGGACGTAACGTACAGGTCGAAGTGTTCAAGAAGTCCGATTGCTGTTCATCATCCTCCGTTTTACCGCGGTATTTGTTGTCCTTCTTTCCCTCCTTGATACTTCCTTCGCCCCAGTCCGGGGTGGCAATCTTTCATTCAGGGAATCTCATGGATACCGGTATCGTCAAGTGGTTCAACGACAGCAAGGGCTTCGGCTTCATCACGCCCGACAACGGCGGCAACGACCTTTTCGCGCATTTCTCGGAAATCCGCACGGAAGGTTTCAAGACGCTCGCTGAGAACCAGAAGGTCAGCTTCGAAACCAAGCAGGGCCCGAAGGGCCTGCAAGCGTCGAACATCACGCCGCTGTAAGTAGCAGACACGACGCTCGTCGCGGACCGGCAATCCGGTTCGCGACAGTCGCTGAAACCCTCGCGGAGCACGAGCTCCCGCCACGGTTGCGACGCCGGCAAATACGGCCACGCAATCATCGCAGCGCCCCTTCAGCATCTCCCCAGCGTTTCTCTTGCGTAGTTTTCGCGTGCTTTCTCGCGATCTCCTGCCGCTCTTCAGCTCCAGCATCACCCTCATTCAAGGCGCTCACGCTTCGGCCCGGCCATTTGCCGCGACCGCGCGCACGCCCGCAACATCATGCACAACCCATACATACACAACTACAACGGCTACAAGGTCGTGCCGTCGGCGCATCGTCTGCCTGACGGATCATTCGCATCGAACCTCCTGCTCGAGCGCCATGGCGGCGCGGACCGGGCGATGCGCTATCAGTTCCACGCACTCGACTATTTCGACGACGAACACGACGCGCTCGGCCACTCCTGCCAGTGGGCACGCGAGTGGGTCGACTGCCGCGGATGAGCGCAACGGCCGCGAACGCCGCTCCTTTCACCGAAGCGTGTCACGGCGCACAGGCGCCGCGAGGCGATTCGTGCTCAAGTCTTATTGCGCAGGGATGCCGCGCGGCGGCGGGCTGAATAATGGCGGAATAAGCCAGTGTTTGCGGCGAGGCACGGCCGGAGGGCACGGTATCCTTGACTGCAGGCCGGGCGGCGCACCAGGAGGATTCGACGGCAGGGCTCCAACGGCAGGCCAGGCCGCCAAGCCGCCACGTGCCGGCCACAGCCGCAACGATTAAAATACATAGTTCGGGGTTCGCACGCCAATGAGACATTCCGCTTTCGCTGGGATCGCACTGCTGGTCGCGAGTGGCACTGCCCTTGCGCAGATGCCGGCTACCATTCCCGGGCGCAGTCAGAACCCGGGCCAGCAGGCCGTCGACAACGCCGCCTGTTACGCCTACGCGAACCAGACGACGCACGTCGTCATGGCCCGCGAATCGCAGACACCACCGCGCGACCAGCCGCGGGAAGCCCGCCCGCTCGCACCGCCGCGTCCCGTGGAGCCGCCGCTTCCGCCGGCGGCTTCGGGCGCTGCTGCGGCGTCGGCTGCTTCCGTGCCATTGCCCGCGAGCGCGACGATGCCCGCGAGCGAGCCCGCCACAGCGGTGGCCGCGGGCGCGTCGGGGCCGGCAGCGGCGTCGGACGCCGCCGCTTCGGCCGTGGCCGCGAGCCAGGCGTCGGATGCGCACTACGCGGAAATGAAGATGCCGCCGCTCCCCCCGCCCGAGCCGCCGATGGCCCGCTACTGGCGCGCCTACGGCGACTGTATGCAGGGTAAGGGGTACTACGTGCGCTGAATGGCGCGGCGTGGTTGAACCGGTGTGCGTGAACCGTGGCGCCGCCGTGCGGTGCGGTAACGCCCGCCGCCGTCCACTGGGCAGCACGATCGCAGTTGCGCCGCCATGCACGCGGCGCGGGCCGCGTGTGTTCGCATGACTGCTGTCGTCGCGCGGCGCGAGAGATCGCCTGCGCCGCAGGCTTGCCCCGCGCAGATTGCACCGAACGCACCAATTACACCCACTGCACCGATTGCACCGATTGCACCGATTGCACCGATTGCACCGATTGCACCGATTGCACCGATTGCACCAATCGCACCAATCGCACCAATCGCACCGATTGCGCAGATTGCACCGATCACTCCGATCACACCAATCACACCGTCTTCCAGCTTCCACACGAAGCGGTCGCCCACGCCGTGCGTCCCGATTGCCAGCGTCGCGCCCGAACAGGGGAACGTCAGCGGGGTGCGGAGAGCCCAACCTTCACGGTCACGAATGTCGAAGCCGGCGCGCGCCGCACCAACCGATTCATCAGTCGATTAAATCGCGGCGGCGCGCGCAAGACGAAGGAGGCAATGCATGAATCATCAGCCGATTCACGAAGGCGGTTGCGCGTGCGGCGCGGTGCGCCTGCGGGTGAGTGCCGCGCCGCTGGAAGTGAACCTCTGCCACTGCATGACGTGCAGGCGAATCCACGGTGCGCCTTTCGGCGTCTACGCGGTCTTCGCGCGCGACGCGGCCGCATTCTTCGGCGAAACCCGCGCGTGGCCAAGCTCGCGCACGGGGCGAAGGCATCATTGCGCGACGTGCGGCTCGCCCATCTTCCTCGAGTTCGACGGGGTGCCCGAAGTGGAAATTCCGACCGGCCTCTTCGACGAAGTCGGTCTCTTTCCGCCTACCTACGAGATCTGGACGAAAACGGCCGAGCCGTGGCACGACGCGCAGACCCGGCCGCAATACCGCGAAAGCGGGCCAGCTGCATAGCGCGGCTCAGCACTCCACGATCGCCTTCACGACGCCCGCCGTCGGATCGAGCAGGCTCGCAAACGACGACGGCACATCGGCCAGTTGCAACCGGTGCGTGTTGAGCGCCGCGCTCGGCACTTCGCCCGCGCGCATCGCGTCGAGCACGGTCTCGAAGTCCTCGGGGGTCGCGTTGCGGCTCGCGATCAGCGTCGCCTCGCGCTTGTGGAACTCCGGGTCGGCGAACGAGATCCGCTCCGGCACGATCGACACCAGCACGTATTTTCCCCCGTGCGCGATGAATTCGAAGCCGCGCTCCATGGCGCGGGCGTTGCCGGTGGCGTCGAAGACGACGTCGAAGAACTCGCCGTCGGTCAGACGCGAGAGTTCCTCCTTGTCGCCGTCGCCGATCGCCACCGTTGCGTGCGCCTTCAGCTCGCGGCGGCAGAATTCGAGGCGGTCCGCGCGCGTGTCGAGCGCCGTGACCGCCGCGCCGCGCAGGCGGGCGAACGTGAGCGCGGCCATGCCGATCGGCCCGGTGCCGACCACCAGCACACGCTGTCCCGCCTGCACGTCCGCGCGCCGCACGGCGTGCGCGCCGATCGCGAGGAATTCGATCATCGCGGCCTGATCGAGCGTCACGCCTTCCGCCTTGTGCACGAACTGCGCGGGCAGGCTCAGATATTCGGTGAACGCGCCGTCGCGATGCACGCCGAGCACCTGGATGCTCACGCAGCAGTTCGTCTTGCCCTGGCGGCACGCGATGCACTTGCCGCACGACAGATACGGCATCACGTAGACGGGATCGCCGGCGGCGAGGCCGCTCGCCGCATCGGCTTCCTCGACGACGCCCGACAGTTCATGCCCCATCACGCGCGGATAGGCGAGGTACGGCTGGTTGCCCGTGTAGATGTGCAGATCGGTGCCGCAGACGCCGACGCGCTTCACGCGCAGCAGCACTTCGTTTGCGCCGCGTTGCGGCTTCTCGCGTTGTTCGGCGCGCAGGGTGCCGGGTGTTTCGCAGATGACGGTGAGCATGTTCGTATTGGATTGATGGGGCAGCGACAAATCTAGCGATACCACGGCTTTTGGTCAAGCCAATTATTATATTTGGTAAAGTGGTAAGGCCGGTAGGGGTGTCAGTAGAAGCGCCGGTAGAGGCCGGGTCCGGCGCGCACGCGCTGCGGCGATTCGCCGTATATTTCCAGCATTCTTCGGCCCGGAGCATTTCATTGAGCGACATATACGACTTCGTGCAGCGCCATCCGCGGCTCTTCGTGCTGTCGGGCGCGGGCATCAGCACGGATTCGGGCATTCCGTGCTACCGCGACCGCGAGGGCCTGCGCACCGGCCGCTCGCCGATCCTGCTGCGAGATTTTCTCGGCTCCGAGCACGCGCGGCGGCGCTACTGGGCGCGCAGCCTGATTGGCTGGCCGGTCGTCGCGCTCGCCGAGCCGAACGCCGCGCACCACGCCGTGCGCGGGCTCGCGTCGCGCGGGCGGGTAGGCCGGCTCGTCACGCAGAACGTGGACGGCCTGCACATCCGCGCGGGCAATGCCGACGTGATCGAACTGCACGGCAACATCGCGCGGGTGCGGTGCATGGCGTGCGGCGCGCCGCATTCGCGTGCCCTCGTGCAGCGCATGCTGGAGGCGGCCAACCCCGCGTTCGCGGGCCTCACCGCGCCCGCCGTGCCGGACGGCGACGCGCACGTCGAGGATATCGACTTCGGCGCGTTCCACGTGCCCGCCTGCACGCATTGTGGCGGCCTGCTCAAGCCGGACGTGGTGTTCTTCGGCGAAAGCGTGCCGCGTACGCTCGTCGCCGACGCCGCGCGCGCGCTCGAATCCGCCGACGCGATGCTCGTGCTCGGGTCGTCGCTGATGGTGTACTCGGGGTATCGCTTCTGCGAATGGGCGCACCGCGCGGGCAAGCCGATCGCCGCGATCAACATGGGCCGCACGCGGGCCGATCACCTGCTCGCGCTGAAGGTGGAGGAGCCGTGCGCGGCGGCGCTCGGGGCGCTCGTCGAGCGGCTCGACGACCGCGAATTCGCGCGCTGACGGCGAAACGCCGCCCGCCTGCGCGCTAGCCTTCCCGCGCAAGCACCGAGAGTCCTTCGACAAGCCGCTCCGCCGCCGAAAAGTGCGTGAAGATCGCGGGCGTCACGCGCACGACGCTGCCCGCGTCGGGGCCGGGCCGCGCCACGGTGAACACGCCGAAGCGCTCGCGCAGGGCGGCGACGACCGCGTCGTTGTCGGCCTTCGAGGTCTTGCCGTGCAGGCGGAACCCCGTGATCCCGGCGACCATCGAGGGATCGTCGGGCGTCAGGACCTGCACGCCGGGCAGCGCTCTTGCTGGCTCGACCCACGCATTGCGCAGCGCGCGCAGCCGCGCTTCCTTCGCGTGCGCGCCGAGGCGCCGATGAACCTGCAGCGCGGCCGGCAGCGTCAGCCAGGCGGCGAAATTCGGCGAGCCGGTGTGGATGCGCGAGCGGACGTCGTCGGCGGGCCAGGTGCGGTCGCCGAGATGCGTGTCGATCGCAGCGACGCTGCCGCGGCGGATATACAGCGCGCCGCAGCCGAGCGGCGCGCCGATCCACTTGTGCAGGTTGAACGCCGCGAACGGCGCGTGAAGGGCGGGAACCTCGAAATCCAGCATGCCCCACGAATGCGCCGCGTCGACGATCACGCCCGCGCCCGCCGCTTCGGCCATCGCGGCGATGTCGCGCACCGGCATCACGAGACCGGTGGCGAAGCACACGTGCGAGACGAGCACGAGGCGCGTGCGCGGATGCGCGCGCAGCGCGGCCGCGTAGGTGTCGAGCACGTTCTCGCGCGTCGCGGGCTCGGGAATCGAAAGGCGCACAGGCACGACGCCGCGGCGCTCGCGCAGCCACTCCATTGCGTTGCGCCCGCACGGGTAGTCGAGGTCGGAATAGAGTACCGTGTCGCCGGGCGCGAGACGGTTGTAGCCGCCGATCAGCGCGAGCAGCGACTCGGTCGCGTTGCGCGTGAGCGCGATTTCGTCGACGCCGCAGCCCATCGCCCCGGCGACCTCGGCGCGCACGGCCTCCTGCATGTCGGCCCAGTGGTCGCGGATCAGCACGGTCGTGTCGAAATTCACGCGATCGGTCCAGTACCGGAACATCGCCTTGACCGGCTCCGCCATCGCACCCCAGAAGCCGTTTTCCAGGTTGACGAGCGTGTCCGACTGCCGATAGAGCGCGTGGACGGCGCGCCAGAACGGCTCGTCGGAGGCGGCGCGCCCAGCGGCGGGCGTGGCGGGCAGGGCCGCGAGCGCGGCGTCGAATTCGGGCAGGCGATAGTCGAGTAAGGGCATCGGTAGATGGGACGAGGTCGCGCTGCGGCGCAGCGCGTGTCCTGAACGATAGCGCGTCGCGCGGGAATGATCTACTTAATGAAAAGATGCGCGCCTCTGCGGGTGGCGGCGGCGGATCGGGGACCGGGGACCTGCTGGCCCCGCGCCGCGGCTCCCGCGAGCGGGCGCGTGAAGAAAGCCTTTCGCCCGAAGAAAGGGCTGGGCGCGTCAGAGCGTCGGCATTTCGCCGCGCAGGCGGCCGGAGAGACCGGTCATGTCCGCACCGGAGGGCGCCTGATAGAGCCGCAGACCCATCTCGGGCAGGATCGACAGCAGATGGTCGAACACGTCGCCCTGAATGCGCTCGTACTGCGTCCAGGCGGTCGTCGCGGTGAAGCAGTACACCTCGATCGGAATGCCCTGCGACTCCGGCTCCATCATCCGGACCATCATCGCCATGTCCTGCCTGATCTCCGGATGCCTTTGCAGGTACGCCAGCCCGTACGCGCGAAACGTGCCGATGTTCGTGAGGCGCCGCCGGTTCGCGGGCTCGCTCGCGAGCTCCCCGAGGTTGCGGTTCGCCTGCTCGACTTCGGTCTGCTTCTCTTCCAGATAGTCGTGCAGGAAGCGAAAGCGCATGAGCCGCCGCGTTTCGTCGTCGGTGAGAAAGCGCACGCAGGTCGCGTCGATGCGCAACGTGCGCTTGATGCGCCGTCCGCCCGACTCGAACATGTGCCGGTAATTCCGGTAGCTCTCGGAAAAGAGCTTGTAGGTCGGCACGGTGGTGACCGTGTTGTCCCAGTTCTGCACCTTGACGGTGTGCAGCGCGATGTCCTTCACGAAGCCGTCGGCATTGGACTGCGGCATCTCGATCCAGTCGCCGATGCGCAGCATGTCGTTCGACGTGAGCTGCGTGCTCGCGACGAGCGACAGCAGCGTGTCCTTGAACACGAGCAGCAGCACGGCCGAGAGCGCGCCGAGCCCGGAAAGCATCCAGAGCGGCGAGCGGTCGATCAGGATGGACAGCACGAGCACGCCGCAGATCAGCGCGAGCGCGAGCTTGCCGATCTGGATGTAGCCCTTGATCGAGCGCGTCTGCGCTTCCTTGCTCGCGGCGTAGACGTCCTGCCATGCCGACAGCGCGCTGCCCGCCGCGAGGAACACGCAGATCCACGCGCCGGCATGCGCGAGCCGCTCGACGACGCCCGCCGCGTGAGCGGCGTGGGGCACCTCGCCAATGCCGAGCGCCACCGTCGCGAACGGCACCGCGTACCAGAGCCGGTGATAGGAGCGGTGCTTCGTCAGCGCCTCGTCCCATGCTTCGTGGCCCGCGAGCACGAGCAGGCGGTGCGCGAAGTACAGCACGATCCGCGCGACCACCCACTGCGCGAACAGCGCAACGACGACGAGCGCAAGGAGGCCGACGGCGAGTTGTGCCCAGGGATGCGTGGGGAGATGCTGCTGCAACTGGTCAGGCAGGGCGTCGAAATTCATGCGGACGTGAGGTCGAAAGGGAGGGGCGAACCGGCGCGACCCGTATTGTGCATGAAGGCGCACGCTCAGGGTTCGCCGCCGCGCCCGGGCTGTGTCGACCCGGCCCGGCCCCGTCCCGTCACTTCATCGCGCGCCCGGGCCTGACAGTTCCCCGATGCGCCGGCGCAACCCCTCGCCATGGCGGTGCTTCAACTGCAGCGCGAGTTCCAGCAACGTCGCGCGCGCGCTCAGCACGCGCTGGTCGGCAGCCATGTTGGCGCAGACGAGCGTCGCCTCGGCCACGACGAGACGGGCGTACCAGTTTTGCGCTTCGAGCCGCCCGAGGTCGGCGAAGAGCCGCACGATCGTCTCCCGCGCGGACGGCGGAAACGCATCGGCGTGCACGCAGTCGCGCAGCTTGACGAACTCCGTGCCGATTTCGATCCAGGCCATGCATTCGTCGACGTCGTCGTCGGATGCGGCGGGCAGGGCGAAGCGCACCAGCGCGTCGATGTGCATGCTCTGCCACGCATGGCTCGCACCGGCCGCAAGGGGCGCCGCGGGCGAGGCGATCAGCGCCCTGATGCTGGTCGCCACCTGCGCGAGCTGCTCTCTGCGCCACAGGCGTTCGCGGGCGCGGGACGGCGCGAGATGGAACGCGAGCGCGGCGAGCGCCGCACCGGCGAGGACGCCCAGCGCGTGCTGGCTCACGGCGGTGAGGCTTGCATGCGAGATCGACTCCGGATCGGATACGACCAGGAACACGAGAGAAAAGCCCGACGCCCAGAACGGGTTCGACAGCAGCGCCGCGACGACGATCGCCAGGAAAACGACCACGCCTTCCGCGAGCGCCACGCCCGTCGCGTGCGCGATGTGCGGCGCGATCCAGAAGGAGAAGAGGAGCGCGGCGCCCGCGCCCAGCGCGCCCGACGCGAGAAAGTGGATGCCCGTGTGCCGCGGGTCGGGCCGCAGCGCGAAGAGGGAGACCGCGATGCCCGTGAACGCGACGAAGAGCGGGCCGCCTTGCCAGCCCGTGGCGATCCAGAGCGCACCGGCGGCGAGAAGCGCGCATGCGGCGCGCAGCGCCGCGACGCACGCGTATCGCCTGTCGCGCGTATAGACCGGCGGCGGATACCGCACGGCTTCGACGGCGTGCGGCTCGCCGGCGAGGGTCGCGTAGGTCGTGAGCGCCGCGGCGGTCGCACCGAGCAGCGCCGCGAGGAGATCGATGCGCCGGCGCTCGATCACGCTTGCCGCCTGCATCGACATCAGCATCGTGCGCAGCGCCTGCGCCTGCCGGCGCAGGACCCTGAGCTTCACGATCTCGTCGGCGGGTTCGCCGCGCATCGTCCGGGCGACCGATTCCAGCAGCGCCGACGCCTCCGCCATCGTGACATCGACGGCGGCGCTGGTGCCGCCAAAGCTGCAGGCAGCGGCGCTCACGTTGCGCTCGACGCTCCTCGACACGACCAGCAGATCGACCAGTGCCGTCACGAGCCTGTGCATGCACGAGGCTCGCGTCCACAGTGCGGGCGACTCCGCGACCGCGCTGTGCACCGCGCCATCGAGCGACAGGATCTCGATGAACTGGCCGCGCAGCCGCAGCGGCCTGCCGTCGTCGGTCCGCTCGCGCGGCAGGCCCGCGAGCCGGGCGGCGGCCCAGTCGCATGCGGTCGCGATCGCGTGGCGAATGCGCTGGCTGGCGTGGCCGCCCGGCACGTGACGTGACAGCAATAGCAGAACCAGCGCGCACGCGATGCCGGTGAAGATTCCGGCGCAACGGTCGCGCGCCATGTCGAGCAGCCCGCCGCTTCCGTGAACGAGCGACGTCGCGACGATCACCGCGGTGTAGCCGGCGAGGACCGCCGCGTACGCGCGGTGGCTGCGCAACGTGACGCCCGCGTAGACGCACGCCGCGAGCCATAGTGCGAGCAGGCCGACGAGCCCGGGCGCGCTGCCGTGCGCCGCGACGATCAGCAACACGCCGACGGGCGCGCCCACCGCCGTTCCGAGTGCCCGGTTGAATGCCTTCAGCAGGCCGTCGCCGCGCGCGGGAAGCCCGACGGATATGACCGTCCAGGCGGCCCAGTGCGGCTCGTGCAGGCCGAGCGCGAGCGCGCAGCAAAGCGCGAGCGCCGCGGCGAGGGCGGTGCGGCCGGCGAACATCAGGAGATTGCGAGACGGTATCCACGAAGATGGCATTGCTTTACTTTCCAGACTTTTCAGTCGACCGCCGGTGCGCGGTCATGAAACGCGTGCTGCGTTGAATGCAGGGGGGTGACTTCGGGTGCGCCTTGCGCATCGGCGCGCCTGAGGCAAGAAACGGGGGCGCTCGCGGCCGCTGGCGCCGGACGCGATGCCGCGTACGGCGCCCTCGCGCGGCGCGGTCAGTCAGCCGCCCCGGCTGCGGACGCCGGGGACGCCCGCGGTTCTACTCGAATCCCGCGATCCGGTGGGGCACGTACGGCTCTTCCAGCGCGGCAATCTCCTCGCTGCCGAGGGTCAGCGAAAGCGCGGCGATCGCATCGGTCAGATGGTGGGGTTTCGACGCGCCGATGATCGGCGCCGTGACGCCGTGCTTCTGCGCCACCCAGGCAAGCGCCACTTGCGCGCGTGGCACGCCGCGCGCCCGGGCGACCTGCGCCACGGCGTCCACGACCTTCCTGTCCGCGTCGAGCGATGCTTCGTAGAGGCCGCTGCCGTAGGCATCCGTCGCCTGCCGCTCGGACGTTTCATTCCAGTCGCGGGCAAGACGGCCGCGCGCGAGCGGGCTCCACGGAATGACCGCGATGCCCTGGTCGTCGCAAAGCGGCAGCATTTCGCGCTCTTCCTCGCGATAGAGCAGGTTGAGGTGGTTCTGCATGCTCGCGAACCGGGTCCAGCCGTTGAGCTTCGACACGTAGAGCGCCTTGCTGAACTGCCACGCGTGCATCGACGATGCGCCGATGTAGCGCGCCTTGCCCGCCTTCACGACGTCGTGCAGCGCTTCGAGCGTTTCCTCGATCGGGGTGCCGTCGTCCCAGCGATGGATCTGGTACAGGTCCACGTAGTCGGTGCCGAGGCGCCGCAGGCTGTTGTCGATTTCGTTGAAGATGGCCTTGCGCGACAGGCCCGCGCCGTTCGCGCCCGGGCGCATCCGGTTGAACACCTTGGTGGCGATGACGATGTCGTCGCGGCGCGTGAAATCACGCAGCGCGCGGCCGACGATTTCCTCCGACGTCCCGTCGGAATAGATGTTCGCGGTGTCGAAAAAATTGATGCCCGCTTCGATCGCCTGCCGGATCAGCAGGCGGCTGGCTTCTTCATCGAGCGTCCACGGGTGCTTGCCGCGCCCCGGCACGCCGAAGGTCATGCATCCGAGCGCGAGCCGCGATACTTCCAGGCCCGTGCGGCCGAACTTCACGTAGTCCATCAGTCGATCCTCCTTGAGTTGAGACCCGCGGGCGAGCGCACGGCGCGTTCTTCAGTGCAGAGCGATCGTGCACCCGCACGGCCGGCAGCCTTTCAGCATTCGCACGAAGTCTTTTCAAAACGCCCGACCGGGCGGCGGCGCGTGCCCGGTCGAAGCGCACGCGTGCCGCAAGCCGTGAGACTTTTCGTCCGGCACGCTTGCCCGTAAGCGATCCTAGGGGATGCAGCGAGGTGCGCTCAAACGATATTTTTTGCATCGACGATGGACTTTTTGTCGGCCGGGGAACCCGGCGCGTTCCCTGAACGATATTCAGGCGAGTTTGTAGCGCGGCGCTGGCTGGCCGACCTGGGTCGCGGCGAAGAGCGTGGAGCGGGCCGTATCGAACTTTTCCCAGAGGGTCGCATCGGCGAGCGACGGCCACGTGATGGCTTCGCCCTGGTCGAAACCGGCGAGGGCGGCATCGACGAGGTTTTCGGTCGTCATGACCGCATCCTGATTCAGCGACGCGAGCGGCACGCCCGACCCGTCCCAGATTTCCGTGGCAGTCGATCCCGGGAGCACGAGGTGAACCTTCACGCCGGTTCCGGCGACCTCCTGCTGAAGGCCGAGGGTGTAGTTCAGCACGAACCCCTTCGTGCCGCTGTAGACAGCGCTGACCGGCAGCGCGTGGACCGCGAGCACGGACGCGATGTTGACGATCGCGCCGTCGTTGCGCGCGAGGAACGCGGGGAGAGCCGCCTGCGTGAGACGCGCGAGCGCGGTAACGTTGAGCGCGATCTGGGACATCGAATCCTCGACCGAAGACTGGGCGACCGGGAGCAGACGGGCAAGCCCGGCGTTGTTCACGAGCACCCGCACCGACGGGTTGGTCGCGAGAATTTTCTCGACGCGGGCCAGATCGGCTTCGTTCGTCAGATCGGCGGTGATCAGATCGACATTGACGCCGTGCGCCCTCGACACCTTCGCCGCCAGCGCTTCCAGACGCTCGATGCGCCGCGCGACGAGCACGAGGTCGTAGCCGCGGGCGGCGAGGCGGTCCGCGTAGACCGCACCGATGCCGGACGACGCGCCGGTCACGACAGCAATTGCTCTGGAACTGGAATCGGACATGGAAAACTCCTTAAGGGTGAGTGCTCAATCATTTTGATTGAGGGCTCAAGTATATATCGTGTACTTCCCCTCTTGTCAATGGTGCAGTACTCAACCATCCTATAGGGATGGGAAACAAAACTGATTCGTTAAGGCTGGTGGACGACCTGGACCCGCCGTATGCCGAGGAGCCGGACCTGCTGGCCGACCTCGTCTGCACCAATTCGGTGCTGCGCCGCGCGGCGCGCCAGCTCGGCCACCTGTACGACGAGGCGCTCGCGCCGCTCGGGCTGAAGGCCACGCAGGTGGGACTGATCGCGGAGATCGGCAAGCTTTCGGCAGCCGCCGCCGATAAGCGGGAAGAAGGGCCGACGCTGCAGGATCTGGCGGCTCGGCTCGCCATCCAGATTTCGGCGCTCACGCATGCGCTGCGGCCACTCGTGCGCGACGGACTCGTGGAATTGCGCCAGGACACGCAAGACCGGCGCACCAAGCACGCCGTCCTCGCGCCGCTGGGCCAGCAGCGGCTTCACGAGGCGCTCGTGCTGTGGGCGGCGGCGAACCAGCGTGTGGAAGACGTGCTCGGCGCGTCGTCGGCCGAAATGCTGCGGGGGCTGGCGGAGCGGGTCGCGTCGGACGAGTTCGCCGTTGCCTATCGCGGCGGGCCCGGGCGGCCCTGATCCGGACCTCACCTTCATTTCACCTTAATCGCAGGCGGGGCACGCGTCCGCCTTCCGCCGGTTCGCACCTTTGCGAAGAACCGGGGCATCCGCACGCCCGGCGTCAGCAAAAACCCGAGGTCGATGAAAATGAATTTTTTTTGGCGACGGATTTGAGTAAACATAGTTTCATTCAAATTCGCCTCGGGGTCTCGCTGCCGGTATGGCTCGCACGCCGCCCGCCTTTATTCCGTCGTCCGGAGCATCGTCCGACGATGAGCTGATCTCCGCGCGCATCGCCGCCGCGATGCCCACGCTCACGCCCATCCATCAGCGCATGGGCGCGTTCGTGCTGGCGAACCTGTTTCGCTCGGCGACCATGCGCATCGACGAACTGGCGCGCGCGGTCGGCGCGTCGGTGGCGACGGCCAACCGCTTCGCGCGGGCGCTCGGCTTCGACGGCTACCCGGCTTTTCGCGAAGCGCTCGTGCGCGGTTTCGAAGCGACGATCGCGCCCGTCGAGCGCCTGCGCACGGCGCTCGAATCGCCCGCGAGCGGCGAGCAGGTCTTCGATGCATCGCTCGAACAGGCCGCGTCCAATCTGCAACTGACCCGTAGCACGATCGACGGCGCCGTCGCCCACGCGCTCGTCGATGCCATTCTCAACGCTCGGCGCGTCTTCGTGCTCGGCTACGGCGCGAGCGCGTTTCTCGCCGGGCTGATGGAGCACGGCCTCACGCCCTACTGCGCGAACGTGCAGTCGCTCGCACTCGCGGGCGGGCCGTCGCACGCGGCGCGGCGGCTCTTCAATGCATCGCCGGGCGACCTGCTGATCGCGATCGCCTTCCCGCGCTACGTGCACGACACCATCGAACTCGCGCGGCTCGCCGCGGGCCACGGCGTGCGCGTGGTCGCGCTCACCGACAGCGCCGCGTCGCCGCTCGCGCAGTTCGCGGACCTGATCCTGACCATTCGCACGGAGCGGCGTCTCGCCGCGAACTGCGACACGGCGGTGCTCGCCGTGATCGAAGCGCTCTGCGACGCGGTCGCGCATCGCGCGAAGGACTCCGTCGAAACCGCCTCGGGCCTCGCACAATTCGTGCTGCCCTGGCTCGTCAGGCCGCCCGCCCCGATTCCGGGCGCAACGCACCACGCAACCGCCAAGAACCCCACGCGCAAACCATGAAAACGACAGCCGTCATCGCCATTCACGGCGGCGCGGGCACGATCCTGCGCACCGCCATGAGCACCGAAGCCGAAACGCAGTACCACGCGGCGCTCTCGGGCATCCTGCATGCCGGCGAGCGCGTGCTCGCGGACGGCGGCAGCGCGCTCGACGCCGTCACCGAAGCGGTGCGCCTGCTCGAAGACTGCCCGCTCTTCAACGCGGGGCACGGTGCCGTCTTCACGGCGGCCGGCACGCATGAACTGGACGCATCGGTGATGGACGGCGCGACGCTCGAAGCCGGCGCCGTGTGCTGCGTGACGCGCGTGAAAAATCCCGTGCTGGCCGCGCGCCGTGTGCTAGAACATAGCGAGCACGTGATGTTCACGGCGGCGGGCGCGGAGGCGTTCGCGGCGGCGCAGGGCCTCGAATTCGTCGATCCGTCGTACTTCCACACCGACGCGCGCTATCGCCAGTGGCTGAAGGCGCGCGGCACCGAGGGCACGATGCTCGATCACGACGCGGCCACGTTCGCCGCGACGCGCCTGCCCGGCGAGCACGATCCGATCGATCCCTCGAAGAAGTTCGGCACGGTCGGGGCCGTCGCGCTCGACATGCACGGCCACGTCGCCGCGGCCACGTCGACGGGCGGCATCACGAACAAGCAGGCGGGCCGCGTGGGCGACGCGCCGCTGATCGGCGCGGGCTGCTATGCGAACGACGCGACCTGTGCCGTATCGACCACCGGCACCGGCGAGATGTTCATGCGCATGCTCGCGGCCTACGACGTATCGGCGCAGATGGAGTATCGCGGCGCGACGCTCGAAGCGGCGGCGCATGACGTCGTGATGACGAGGCTCCCGCGCATCGACGGGCGCGGCGGCCTCATCGCCGTCGATGCGAAGGGCAATGTCACGCTGCCGTTCAATACGGAAGGGATGTATCGCGGATTCGCGCGCGTGGGCGAAACGCCGGTCACGGCGATCTACCGCTGAAACGAAGGGACACAGCCGATGCTTTCCAGCCAGTCGTTGCCACCGTCGCGCGTGATCGAAGTGAACGATCTGTCGGTGACGTTCCGCTCCGGGGCGAAGCTCGTCGAAGCGGTGAAGCACCTCTCGTTCACGGTGGACCGGGGCGAGACGCTTGCGATCGTCGGCGAGTCGGGCTCGGGCAAGTCGGTCACGTCGCTCGCGCTGATGCGGCTCGTCGAGCATGGCGGCGGCCGGATCGCGTCGGGCAGCATCGTGTTCAGGCGGCGCAACGACACGCTGATCGACCTCGCGAGCGCCTCGAACGCGGTGATGCGCACTGTGCGCGGCGCTGACATCGCGATGATCTTCCAGGAGCCGATGACCTCGCTCAACCCGGTGTTCACGGTCGGCGACCAGATCGCCGAGGCGATCGCGCTGCATCAGCACAAGAGCCACGGCGAGGCACGCACCGAAGCGCTGCGTCTGCTCGACCTCGTGCGCATTCCCGAGTCGAAGCGCGTGTTCGCGCGCTATCCGCACCAGCTTTCCGGCGGCATGCGCCAGCGCGTGATGATCGCGATGGCGCTCTCGTGCAAGCCCGCGCTGCTCATCGCCGACGAGCCGACCACCGCGCTCGACGTGACGATCCAGGCGCAGATCCTTCAGCTCATCCGCGCCCTGCAGGACGAGATGAACATGGGCGTGATCTTCATCACGCACGACATGGGCGTGGTCGCCGAAGTGGCCGACCGCGTGCTCGTGATGTATCGCGGCGAGAAGGTGGAGGAGGCGGTGTCGGAGACGCTCTTCGCCGCGCCGAAGCATCCGTACACGAAGGCGCTCCTCGCGGCCGTGCCGAAGCTCGGCGCGATGAACGGCACCGATCGCCCGGCCAAGTTTCCGATTCTCGAAGTGGAGGCGCCGGCGATCGCCCCGGACGATGCGAGCGCGCTGCGGCCGTCGGCGGCGGTCGAGGCGCAGCATCAGCCGGCCGTCGATCCGGCGAGCGCGCCGATTTTGCGCGTGCGCGACCTGGTCACGCGGTTTCCCGTGAAAAGCGGGCTGTTCGGGCGCGTGACGGGCGCGGTGCACGCCGTCGAGCGCGTGAGCTTCGACCTGCATCCCGGCGAGACGCTCGCGCTCGTCGGCGAGTCGGGCTGCGGAAAATCGACGACCGGGCGCTCGCTGCTGAAGCTCGTCGAGAGCCAGAGCGGCTCGATCGAGTTCGCCGGGCGCGACATCAGCTCGCTTTCCGGACCCGCGCTGCAGTCGCTGCGGCGCGACATCCAGTTCATCTTCCAGGACCCGTTCGCGTCGCTCAATCCGCGCCTGACGGTCGGCTTCTCGATCATGGAGCCGCTCCTCGTGCACGGCGTCGCGAAGGGCAAGGAGGCCGAGGCCCGCGTCGACTGGCTGCTCGAGAAGGTCGGCCTGCCCGCCGAGGCGGCGCAGCGCTATCCGCATGAATTTTCCGGCGGCCAGCGTCAGCGCATCGCGATCGCCCGCGCGCTCGCGCTCAACCCGAAGGTCGTGATCGCGGACGAATCGGTGTCCGCGCTCGACGTCTCGGTGCAGGCGCAGATCGTCAACCTGATGCTCGACCTGCAGCGCGAACTGGGCGTCGCGTATCTCTTCATCTCGCACGACATGGCGGTGGTCGAGCGCGTGAGCCATCGCGTCGCAGTGATGTATCTCGGGCAGATCGTGGAGATCGGCCCGCGCCAGGCCGTGTTCGAGGCGCCGCGCCATCCGTATACGCGCAAGCTGATGGGCGCGGTGCCCGTCGCCGATCCCGCGCGGCGCCATGCGAAGCGCATGCTCGCCGCCGACGAGATTCCGAGCCCGATCCGCAGGCTCGGCGACGAGCCGGATGTCGCGAAGCTGGTTGCGGTTGGCCCGGACCATTTCGTCGCCGAGCATCATGTCGGCGGGGCTTATTGAAAAAAGAAGCGCGCAGTACACATTCCGCGAACCACAACGTAAAGCCAAGGAGTCCAACGATGCCGTCTTCGAAGTCAAGCCTCTTGCGCGTGCGCGCGCTGATCGCCGCGGGCGCGTGCGTGTTCGCGACGCTCGCCGCCGCACCCGCCATCGCGCAGACGACCGCCGTGATGGCCGTCGCCTCGACCTTCACGACGCTCGATCCGTACGATGCCAACGACACGCTCTCGCAGGCGGTGGCGAAGTCGTTCTACCAGGGCCTGTTCGGCTTCGACAAGGACATGAAGATCGTCAACGTGCTCGCGACGAGCTATGAGGCGAGCCCCGACGCGAAGGTCTACACGATCAAGCTGCGCACCGGCGTGAAATTCCACGACGGCACCGACTTCGACGCGAACACGGTGAAGGCGGTGTTCGACCGTGTCACCGATCCGGCGAACAAGCTGAAGCGCTACAACCTCTTCAACAAGATCGAGAAGACGGAAGTAATCGATCCGCAGACGGTGAAGATCACGCTGAAGATTCCGTTCTCGGCGTTCATCAACGTGCTCGCGCATCCCTCGGCGGTGATGATCTCGCCCGAGGCGCTCAAGAAGTACGGCAAGGACATCGCGCTGCATCCGGTCGGCACCGGCCCGTTCGAGTTCGTCGAATGGAAACAGACCGACGACCTGAAGGTGAAGAAGTTCGCGGGCTACTGGAAGAAGGGCTATCCGAAGATCGACATGATCGACTGGAAGCCGGTGGTCGACAACAACACGCGCGCCGCGCTCATGCAGACGGGCGAAGCGGACTTCGCGTTCCAGGTTCCGTTCGAGCAGGCCGCCGTGCTCAAGGCGAGCCCGAAGGTCGACCTGATCGCGGCGCCGTCGATCATCCAGCGCTACATCAGCATGAACATGATGCAGAAGCCCTTCGACAATCCGAAGGTGCGCGAGGCACTGAACTACGCGATCAACAAGGAGGCGCTCGTCAAGGTGGCGTTCGCGGGCTACGCGGTGCCCGCCGAGGGTGTCGTGCCGCAGGGCGTGGACTATGCGCTGAAGACGGGTCCCTGGAAGTACGATCCGGCCAAGGCGCGCGAGCTGCTGAAGGAAGCGGGCTACCCGAACGGATTCGAAACGGAGCTGTGGTCGGGCTATAACCACTCGACCGCGCAGAAGATCATCCAGTTCGTGCAGCAGCAGCTCGCGCAGGTCGGCGTGAAGGCATCGGTGCAGGCGCTCGAAGCCGGGCAGCGCGTGGCGAAGGTCGAGGGCGCGCCGGACCCGGCCACCGCGCCGGTGCGCATGTACTACATCGGCTGGTCGTCCTCGACGGGCGAAGCGGACTGGGCCATCTCGCCGCTGCTCGCGAGCGCCTCGTTCCCGCCGAAGCTCTCGAACACCGCGTACTACAAGAACGAGAACGTCGACGCCGATCTGGCGAAGGCGCTCGCGACCACCGACCGCAAGGAAAAGGCCGCGCTCTACGCCGATGCGCAAAAGCGCATCTGGGCCGATGCGCCGTGGATCTTCCTCGTCACGGAGAAGGTCGTGTATGCACGCAGCAAGCGTCTCTCGGGCGCGTACGTGATGCCTGACGGCTCGTTCAGTTTCGACGAGATCGCCATCAAGTAACTGCGCAGGCGGCCGGGCGTCGCGCGTTCGCGGCGTCCGGCCGAAACGGGTTTTCCTCATGCTGAACTTTTTTGTCAAACGCCTGTTCGGCTTGCTGCCGACGCTCCTGATCGTCGCGGTGCTGGTGTTCCTGTTCGTGCACCTGCTGCCGGGCGACCCTGCGCGCCTTGCCGCGGGCGCGGAAGCGGACGAAGCCACGGTCGCGCTCGTGCGCGCCGACCTCGGCCTCGACAAGCCGCTGCCGCAGCAGTTCGTCAACTTCTTCAAGAAGGTCGTGCAGCTGGACTTCGGCGTGTCCACGCGCAGCAAGCGCCCAGTCAGCACGGAGATCGCCGAGCGCTTCATGCCGACGCTCTGGCTCACGCTCGCGAGCATGACGTGGGCGGTGGTGTTCGGCATGGCGATCGGCATTGCGTCGGCGGTATGGCGCAACAGGTGGCCGGACCGCATCGGCATGACGCTCGCCGTGTCGGGCATCTCGTTTCCCGCGTTCGCGCTCGGCATGCTGCTCATGGAAATCTTTTCGGTGAAGCTCGGCTGGCTGCCGATCGTCGGCGACGGCTCGTGGCAGAGCTACGTGCTGCCGTCGATCACGCTCGGGGCGGCGGTGGCCGCCGTGATGGCGCGCTTCACGCGCGCGTCGTTCGTCGAGGTGATGAACGAGGACTTCGTGCGCACCGCGCGGGCGAAGGGCGTGCGCGAGCCGATCGTCGTCGTCAAGCATTGCCTGAGGAACGCGATGATTCCCGTCGTCACGATGATGGGCCTGCAGTTCGGCTTTCTGCTCGGCGGCTCGATCGTCGTGGAGAAGGTGTTCAACTGGCCGGGGCTCGGGCGCCTGCTCGTCGATGCGGTCGAGATGCGCGACTACCCGGTGATCCAGGCCGAAGTGCTGCTGTTTTCGCTGGAGTTCATCGTGATCAACCTGATCGTCGACGTGCTGTATGCCGTCATCAATCCGACCATCCGCTTCAAGTGAGGTCCGCATGAGCGTGACAGCCAACACCGCGAAGGCGGCCGTGTCCGAGGGGCACGAAATCCGCACGCCGTGGAGCGAGTTCTGGCGCAAGTTTAAAAAGCAGCCGGTGGCGCTCGCCGCGGGCGTCTTCGTGCTGCTGCTCATCGTGATCGCGGTGATCGCGCCGTACATCGTGCCCTACGATCCCGAGAACTATTTCGACTACGACGCGCTGAACGCGGGGCCGTCTGCCGCGCACTGGTTCGGCGTCGATTCGCTTGGCCGCGACATCCTGAGCCGCATCCTCGTGGGCAGCCGCATCTCGCTGACGGCGGGGCTCGTGTCGGTCGTGATCGGCGCGGTGATCGGCACGTTCTTCGGCCTGCTCGCGGGCTATTACGAAGGCTGGTGGGACCGCATCGTCATGCGCGTCGCCGACGTGCTGTTCGCTTTCCCCGGCATCCTGCTCGCGATCGGGGTGGTCGCGATTCTCGGCAACGGCATGGTCAACGTGGTGTGCGCGGTCGCGATCTTCAGCATCCCCGCGTTCGCGCGGCTCGTGCGCGGCAACACGCTGTCGCTCAAGCATTTGACCTATATCGAGGCGGCGCGCAGCATCGGCGCATCGGACTGGACGATCATCGTGCGGCACATCCTGCCGGGCACGATTTCGTCAGTGGTGGTGTACTTCACGATGCGCATCGGCACGTCGATCATCACCGCCGCGAGCCTGTCGTTCCTCGGTCTCGGCGCGCAGCCGCCGACACCCGAGTGGGGCGCGATGCTCAACGAGGCGCGCGCCGACATGGCTGCGGCGCCGCACATCGCCGTGTTCCCGAGCCTCGCGATCTTTTTTACGGTGCTTGCGTTCAACCTGCTCGGCGACGGCCTGCGCGACGCGCTCGATCCGAAGCTGGACCGCCCATGACCGGTGCGCCGTTCGTCGGCTCGCTCCGGGCGGGGCCGCTTCAGACGATCGCCGACGTGGCGGGCGTCACGGTCGGGCACTGCACGCTCGACGCAGGCCCGGTGCAGACGGGCGTGACCGTCGTGCGTCCGCATGGCGGCGACGCGTACCGGAACAAGGTGCCTGCTGCGGCGAGCGTGATCAACGGCTTCGGCAAGAGCATCGGCCTCGTGCAGGTGGAGGAGCTCGGCGTGCTCGAAACGCCGATCGCGCTGACCAATACGTTCGGCGTTGGCACGGTGGCGAACGCGCAGGCGAGGGCGGCGATCGAGGCGAATCCGCAGATCGGACGCGACTGGCCCACCGTGAACCCGCTCGTCTTCGAATGCAACGACGGCTATCTCAACGACATCCAGGCGCTCGCCATCGAAGAGGCGCACTACCGCCGCGCGCTCGCGGCGTGCGCTACCGGATTCGAACGAGGTTCGGTTGGCGCGGGGCGCGGCATGTCGTGCTTCGAACTGAAGGGCGGGATCGGCTCGGCGTCGCGCGTGGCGCAACTGGGCGGACGATCGTTTTCCGCAGGCGCGCTCGTGCTCGCGAACTTCGGCCGCCTGCCGATGCTGACCGTGGCGGGCGCGCGGATCGGCCAGGCGCTCGCCGTATCGGATAAAGCGAAGCCCGAGCAGGGCTCGATCATCATGATCGTCGCGACCGACGCGCCGCTCGACTCGCGCCAGTTGCGCCGCCTCTCGATGCGCGCGGCCGCCGGGCTTGCGCGCACCGGGTCGGTGTACGGCCACGGCAGCGGCGACATCGCGCTCGCGTTCACGACCGCCTACACGGTGCCGCATGACGCCGATTTCGTCGACGTGCCGCCGCTACTCTCCGACACGCGCCTCGACCCGCTCTTTCTCGCCGCCGCGGACAGCGTCGAGCAGGCGATCATCGATGCGCTCTACAGCGCCGTTTCCGTGACGGGCCGCGACGGCCGCCGGCGGCTTTCGCTCAACGACATGCAGGCCGGCAAGCCATGAAAGTACTGATTTCAGCGGATATCGAAGGGGTGGCGGGCGTGTTCCATCCGGAGCAGACGCGCGCGGGCAACGGCGAATACGAACAGGCGCGGCGCTGGATGACACTGGAGGCGAACGCGGCCATCGAGGGCGCGTTCGCGGGCGGCGCCGACGAGGTGTGGGTCAACGACTCGCACGGCGGCTTTCGCAACCTGCTGCCCGACCTGATCGACGCGCGGGCGTGCATGGTGCTCGGCAAGCCGCGCACGCTCGGCATGATGGCGGGTCTCGAAGACTCGCCCGAGCTCGTGTTCATGGTCGGCTATCACGCGCGGGCGCAGAGCCGCGGCATCCTCGCGCATACGATCAACAGCTTCGCGTTCGCGCGGGTCGTGCTGAACGGCGAGGAAGTGGGCGAGGCCGGGCTGTACGGAGCGCTCGCGGCCGAGCGCGGCGCGCGCGTGGCGCTTCTTACCGGCGACGACGTGTTCGCGGAGGAAACGCGCCCCGCGTTTCCCGAGGCGCGCTTCGTGACGGTGAAGACCGCGCACGGCTATTCGAGCGGCGTCACCCGCGCGCCTGCGCGCGCCTGCGAGATGATCCGCCGCGCGGCACAGGAGGCGGTAGAAAGCGCCGCGGCTGCGGTGCGGCCGCGCGCCGCGCAGGCGCGCCCCGCGCGCTGCGAGCTGCGCGTGCAGACGACGGCGCTGGCCGATCTCTTCTGCCAGATGCCTGCGCTCGAACGCATCGACGGCGTCACGCTTTCGTTCAGCGCGCCGTCGGTCGAACATGCGGTGCGCACGCTCAATTGCCTATCGGCGATGTCGTTCATGTTGCGCTGAAAGCGCGCGCGTCGTCTATTATTGAGATTGTGGGGCGGGATCGACGACGGATGAAAGGCGATTGTCATGCACAAGGTGAAGCTCGAGCATAACGACGACACCGCGCTCGACCCTGCCGACCCCGACCTGGTGATGCGCGGTTCGCTCTTCATCGACTGCCACGAGGCCGGCTGGTGGGAAGCGCGCCACGACGGCACGTGGATGGCTCATCTCTGGCACGCGGGGCACGACATCGTCGAAGCGAGCAGGGAGCGGCTCATCGAGCACCTCGCGCGCGACGCCTAGTCTTTTCATTTCACTCTCAACCTCGTACATGTATCTGTCGATCATCGCCGTCGGTCTCGGCGGCGCGCTCGGCTCCCTGCTTCGCTGGGTGCTCGGGCTGCGCCTCAATGCCCTCTTTCCGAATCTGCCGCTCGGCACGCTCGCGTCCAACGTGATCGCGGGCTATGTGATCGGCGTCGCCGTCGCGTGGTTCGCGCGCATGCCGGACGTGCCGATCGAATGGCGGCTCTTCGTGATCACCGGGCTGATGGGCGGCCTGTCCACGTTCTCCAGCTTCTCGGCGGAAGTGGTGTCGCACCTTCAGGAAGGGCGTCTCGGCTGGGCCGCGGGCGAGATCGCGATTCACGTGTCGGCTTCGATCGTCATGACCATTCTCGGCATCGCGACGGTCTCGCTCGCCACGCGCTGACGTTCACCCTGACGAACGAGCCGCGGTCACGTTCTGTTACGCCTCGCGGCGCGCGCTTACATTTTCTCGACGTTTCGGCGCGCCTGCTCTGGTAGATTGCTGCTCCGCGCGCGCGGCGCGCGCAGTACGGCATCGCAAATGAAACTGACCAGGCTTTTCCTGAAGGGCGCCGGCATCATCCTCGCGCTCTTCATCGCAATCGTCGCGGCGGCGACGGTCTATTTCGTCAACTTCGACTGGAACCGCGCGCGGCCGCTGATCGGCGAGAAGGTGAGCGCGGCGATCGGCCGGCCGTTCGCGATCGAGGGCGATCTCACGCTCGGCTGGCGCCGGCCGCTGGCCGAAGAGACCGGCTGGCGCACCTGGATTCCATGGCCGCGCCTCACCGCGACGCGCATCACGGTCGGCAACCCGGCGTGGGCGAAGGACCCGCACTTCGCGACGCTCGAGCGCATCGACTTCGAGGTCGCGGTGCTGCCGCTCCTCGCGCACGACATCGTCATCCCCGCCATCCATCTCGCCAATCCCGCCGTCGATCTCGAACGCATGCGCGACGGCCGCAACAACTGGACCTTCGCGCTGCCCGAATCGAAGGAGCCTTCGGAGTGGAAGCTGAAGCTCGACCGGATCGCGTTCGACAAGGGCACCGTGTCCTTGCGCGATGAGCAGAACGACGCGCGCGCGAAAGTCAGCATCGATACGCTCGGCCAGCCGATTCCGATCGGCGAAGTCATGAAGCAGCAGGAAGAGGCGTCGATGCAGGCGTCGGCGAAGGTGGTCGGCAAGGGCGCGGCGAACAAGCTCGCGAAGCAGGTCGATGCGGCGTCCGGAGCCGCCGCGGCTTCGGCTGCGGCCGCTGTGTCCTCGCCAGCTTCGTCGCCGGCTTCGTCGCCCGCAGCGGCAGGCGCGAAGAGCGGTCCGGCCTACGCGATCGGCTGGAGCGTCGAGGGCAAGTACAGGCGCACGGCGATTTCGGGCCGCGGCAAGCTCGGCGGCGTGCTCGCCTTGCAGGACGCGACGCAGCCGTTTCCCGTGCAGGCCGATGTGAAGATCGGCGACACGCGCATCGCGGTGGTCGGCACGCTCACGGACCCCGCGCATCTCGCCGCGCTCGATGTCCGGCTGTGGCTGCAGGGCGTGAGCATGGACCATCTGTACGCGGTGACGGGCGTGACGCTGCCCGAGACGCCGCCGTACGCGACGGCGGGCCGCCTCGTCGGCCAGATGCGCCAGCAGGTCTTCAGGTACGAGCGCTTCACGGGACGTGTAGGTCAGAGCGACCTGAACGGCACGCTCGTCTACGAAGGCGCGCGGGCGGGCGGCCGTGCCCGACCGCGGCTCTCGGGTGATCTCGTGTCGAATCTGCTGCAGTTTTCCGATCTCGCGCCGATCGTCGGCGCCGATTCGAAGGCGAGCCAGGCGAAGCGCGGCGAAGTGAGCAAACAGCCGCCGGAGCGCGTGCTGCCCGTCGACGAGTTCAAGACCGACCGCTGGCGTTCCATCGATGCCGATGTGAAGTTCACCGGCCGCCGCATCGTGAAGGACAAGGACCTGCCGATCAGCGACCTGTACACGCACGTGGTGATGAACGACGGCGTGCTCTCGCTCGAACCGCTCAAGTTCGGCGTGGCGGGCGGCACGTTCGCATCGACGATTCATCTCGACGGCAGCCGTCAGCCGCTAAAGGGCCGTTTCACGGTGTCGGCGCGGCACCTGAAGCTCAAGCAGCTGTTCCCGGACGTGAAGACCATGCAGTCGGCGCTCGGAGAGGTGAACGGCGACGCGTCGCTTGCCGCCACCGGCAACTCGCCGGCCGCGCTTGCCGCGACTTCCAGCGGCGAGGTGAAGGCCGTCGTGACGGACGGCACGCTCAGCCGCTTCCTGATGGAAGCGGCCGGGCTGAATGTGGCGAACGTCGTGATCGAGAAGATGTACGGCAATCGCGACGTGAAGATCAACTGCGGCGCGGCCGATCTGATTGCGACCAACGGCACGCTGACGCCGAAGGTGTTCGCCCTCGATACCGACGACGCTTTCATCGACGTCGGCGGCACGGTCGATCTTCGCAGCGAGCGGCTCGACCTGAAGGTCCGTCCGCACACGAAGGGCGTGCGCCTTTTCTCGCTGCGCTCGCCGCTTTACGTCAAGGGCACGTTCAAGTTCCCGGATGCGGGCGTCGAGGTCATGCCGATGGTGCTGCGCGGCGGGGCCGCCGTCGCGCTCGGGCTCATCAATCCGTTCGCGGCGCTGATTCCGTTCATGCAGCCGAGCTCGGGGCAGTCCATGTCGTGCGACGAGTTGCTGAACCGCAAGCCGAAGGCGGCCGTCCAGCCCGTGAAGGCGTCGGCGAGCGGCGCGATAGCTGCGCCCGCACCCGCGCCGTTGCAGGGCGCCGAGCGGATGCAGCCGTGACGCGGTGCCTTCACTGCGCGGCTGATTGAGCGAACAGCACGCTGACGATCAGCCCGCCGCCGGGCGCATCGTCGAGCGAGACGCGTGCATGATGCAGCCGCGCGATCTCGCGCACGATCGCGAGCCCGAGCCCGCTGCCCTCGACGTTCTGCGTCGCCGAGCTGCGATAGAAGCGCTCGAACACTGCCTCGCGCTCCTGCGGCGCGATGCCCGGGCCGTTGTCGATCACCTGCAGCAGCGCGCCTTCCGGAGGCGTTGCCACGCGCACCGTGATCATTGATCCGTCGCCCGCATAGCGGATCGCGTTGTCGATGAGGTTGCCGCACAGCTCGGCAAGCAGCTCGCGCTGCCCGCGCACGTGCACGCGCGCCTCCTCCTCGAAGCCGAGATCGATGCCGCGTGAGCGCGCGACCGGCGACCAGTCGAGCGTCACGCTGCGCGCGATTTTTTCGAGCGCGAGTGTTTCCAGTTTCACGACATGCCCGCTGTCCGCATCGAGCCGCGCGAGCGACAGCAGTTGCTGCACGCTCTTGCCCGCCTGCCGCACCGCGCCGTGCAGGCGCTTCAGATGCAGGCTCGCGCGCTCGTCGCGCGTCTCGCGCAGCGCGAGCTCCGACTCCGCCTGTATCACGGCAAGCGGCGTCTTCAGCTGATGCGCGGCGTCGGTGAAGAAGCGCCGCCGCGACTCCTGCATGCTTCGCAGCCGCGCGATGTACTGATTGATCGATTCGACGAGCGGCTCGACCTCGCTCGGCAGGCCGGCCTTGTCGAGCGGCGCGGGGTCGTCGTCGGCGCGGGCCGCGACTTTCGCCGAGAGCCGGTTGAGCGGGCGCAGCCCGCGCCCCACGCCGAGCCACACGATGGCGAGCGCCAGCACGATCAGGAGGCCCTCCTGCAGCAGCGAGCCGGTCAGGATCTCGCGCGCGAGCGCCTGGCGCGGCTCGATCGTCTCACCGACCATGATCCATGCGACGCGCGTCTGCGCGCTCGGCACGTCGTGAACCGGCAGTCTCAGCATACCCATGCGCAACTCCTGTCCGCGAAAGGTCGCGTCGTAGAAACGCGTTTCGTAGGGCGCGGGCACCGCGTGCCCGGGCGGCGGGGGCAGGTCCGCGTAGCCCGTGACCGCGCGGCCGTTCTCTTCGCGGATCAGGTAGTAGATGCGCCCGCCGACATCCGACTCGAACATCTCGAGCGCGAGATATGGCAGATCGACTTCGATCTGGCCGTTGTGCAGGCTCGTGCCTTCACGAATCGATTTCAGCGAGAACGCGAGCGAGCGGTCGAACGCGACATGCGCCGCGCTCATCGCGCGATGGTAGGTCAGCCACGAATCGAGCGCGAGCAGGCCGACGAGGGGCAGGAGGAGCCATAGCGAGACCTGCCGCCGCAGGTTCGGCTTGGGCATTTACGCTTGCGACGCGGGCGGCGTCTTCGCTTCGAGCAGGTAGCCGAGGCCGCGCAGCGTGACGATGGCGGCCGTGCTCTTTTCCAGCTTCTTTCTCAGCCGGTGCACATAGATTTCGATTGCATCCGGATTCACGGATTCGTCGATGCCGAAAATCTTCTCCGACAGCGTCTCCTTGTTGATCGCGCGGCCGTTGCGCAGGATCAGCACTTCGAGCACCGCGCGCTCGCGCGGCGTCAGCGCGAGCGGCTCGCCATCGAGGCGAAAGCTGCGATCGACGCTGTCGTACGCGAGCGGCCCGCATTCCATGCGCGTGCCCTCATGGCCGTGGCTGCGGCGAATCAGCGCGCGGGCGCGGGCTTCGAGTTCGGTCAGCTCGAATGGTTTCGCGAGGTAGTCGTCGGCGCCGAGGTCGAGGCCCTTCACGCGGTCCTCCACCGATCCGTGCGCGGTCAGGATCAGCACGGGCACCGGGTTGCGGCGCTGCCGCAGGCGCCTCAGCACTTCGAGGCCGTCGAGCTTCGGCAGGCCCAGATCGAGGATCACGAGCGCGTAGTCCTGGGTGCGCAGCACGTGGTCGGCGGCCTCGCCGTCATGCATGCAGTCGACGGCGAAGCGGGCGTGCGTGAGCGCGTCCGTCAGTGAGTTTGCGAGGGTGGGATTGTCTTCGACTAGCAGGACGCGCATGACGGTGACTTAGGGAAATCCATGAGGGCAAATGGCCTATTGTGGCCGAATTACGGCCGGGAATGAAAGCGGGCTGAAAGTGCTCGCGCCTTAACATGCGCCCACTCGACACGATAAACATTACAAGCGAATTCTGGAGGAAGACATGAAGAATTTGAAGCTGCGCCTGGGTCTCGCCGGTGCCGTCCTGCTTTCTGCGCATGCCGCGTTCGCGCAGGTGCCTGCGGGTTATCCCGGGGGGTATCAGGCCGTCATCGACGCAGCGAAGAAGGAAGGCAAGGTGCTCGTCTATTCGGTCACGGATACGGCGCTCGTGCGGCCGCTCATCAAGGACTTCGAGTCGCTCTACGGCGTGAAGGTCGAGTACAACGACATGAATAGCACCGAGCTCTATAACCGGTTCATCAGCGAGAACGCGGCAAGCAGCACGAGCGCCGACGTGCTGTGGAGCTCGGCGATGGACCTGCAGGTCAAGCTCGTCAACGACGGCCTGATGGCGAACTACGAATCGCCGGAATCGGCGCATCTGCCGCAATGGGCGCAGTACCAGAAGCAGGCCTACGGCACGACCTACGAGCCGCTTGCGATCGTCTACAACAAGCGCCTCATTCCCGCCGGTGACGTGCCGCAGACGCGCGCCGACCTCATCAAGCTGCTGCAGACGCAGGCCGCGAAGTTCAAGGGCAAGGTCACGACCTACGACATCGAGAAATCGGGCGTGGGCTTCAACTACCTGACGCAGGATGCGCGCGTGAATCCGCAAGTCACGTGGCAACTGGTGGGCGCGATCGGCGCGACGAACCCGAAGCTGCAGTCGAGCACGGGCGCGATGATGGAGCGCATTTCGTCGGGCGAGAACCTGATCGGCTACAACATCCTCGGCTCGTATGCGTTCGCGAAGGCGAAGAAGGACCCGTCGATCGGTTACGTCTATCCGAAGGATTACACGCTGGTGGTGAGCCGCCTCGTGACGATCTCGAAGAAGGCGAAGAACCCGAACGCGGCGAAGCTGTGGGTGGATTATCTGCTATCCAAACGCGGCCAGACGCTGCTCGCGAACCAGGCCGACCTGTTCTCGATCCGCGCGGACGTCGAAGGCGAAACGTCGATGGCGGGTCTTACGAAGCAGCTCGGCGACTCGCTCAAGCCGATTCCGATCGGCACGGGCCTGCTCGTCTATCTCGACCAGTCGAAGCGCCTCGAATTCCTCAAGCAGTGGCAGCAGGCCATCAAGCGCTGATCTTCACGAAGCCCGCGCATTGACGCGGGTCCTCCGTTCATTCACTCGATGCGCCGGCAAGGCGCAGGGGGACACTCATGCTGAGTTCAAGCACAAACGACCCGCGCGCGGTCCTGTCGGCGAACGGTGAGGGCAAGGTGCCGAAGCTGCCCGAAGGCGGCTGGCGCGGGCTCGCCGCCATGTTCCGCTGGATCGTGATCGCGGTGCTGACCGTCGCGGTGCTGCTGCCGCTCTCGTTCATCGTCTTCCAGAGCCTGCTGAACGCGCCTTTCTTCGATGCCAACAAGACGCTCGGCATCGCGGGCTTTCGCTTTATCTTCGAGGACCCCGACTTCTGGTCGGCGGTGAAGAACTCGTTCATCATCGCGGGCGGGATGCTGTTCATCTCGATCCCGCTCGGCGGCATCCTCGCGTTCCTGATGGTGCGCACCGATCTGCCGGGCCGCCGCTGGCTGGAACCGCTGCTGCTCACGCCGGTGTTCGTTTCGCCGATGGTCCTCGCGTTCGGCTATGTCGTGGCGGCCGGTCCGGTCGGCTTCTATTCGGTGTGGTTCAAGGCGCTTACCGGCGCCGAGAGCGCGCCGTGGTCGATCTATTCCATCCTCGCGATCACGATCATCGTCGGCCTCACGCATGTGCCGCACGTGTACCTGTATTCGTCGGCGGCGCTGCGCAATCTCGGCTCCGATGTCGAGGAAGCGGCGCGCGTCGCCGGTGCGCGGCCGTTTCGCGTCGCCCTCGACGTGAGCCTGCCGATGACCATGCCCGCGCTGCTGTTCGCGGGCGTGCTGGTGTTCTTCCTCGGCTTCGAGGTGTTCGGCCTGCCCCTCGTGCTCGGCGACCCGGAAGGCCACCTCGTGCTCGCCACGTACCTGTACAAGCTCACCAACAAGCTCGGCGTGCCCTCGTATCACCTGATGGCGGCAGTCGCGGTGTGCATCATCGCGATCACGTTCCCGCTCGTGCTGCTGCAGCGGCGCCTGCTGAGAAGCGCGAGCAAGTTCGTCACCGTGAAGGGCAAGGCCGGGCGCCAGACGGTGCTGCCGCTCGGCGCGTGGCGCTGGGTCGCGCTCGCGATCGTCGCGCTGTGGCTCTTCCTGACGGTCTTCGTGCCGCTCTCGGGCATCGTGCTGCGCGCGTTCGTGTCGAACTGGGGCGAGGGCGTCGCGCTCTCCGAAGCGTTGACGGTCGCCAATTTCGTCGAGCTTTTCGAGCAGGACAACCTCGTGCGCGCGATCTTCAATACGCTCGGCATCGGCGTGATCGGCGGGGCGCTTGCGGTGGGCTTCTATTCGCTCGTCGCGTTCGCGGGGCACCGCCGCAACGACTGGGCGACGAAGCTGCTCGACTATCTGGTGCTGCTGCCGCGTGCCGTGCCCGGCCTGCTCGCGGGTCTCGCTTTTCTCTGGATCTTCCTGTTCGTTCCCGGCATCAAGGAACTCAAGAACTCGATGTGGAGCATCTGGATCGCGTACACGGTCGTGTGGCTTGCCTACGGCATGCGCCTGATCCAGAGCGCGCTGCTGCAGGTCGGGCCGGAACTGGAGGAGGCGGGTCGCAGCGTGGGCGGCACGCGCGCCCGCGTGAGCCTCGACGTGACGCTTCCGCTCGTGCGCTTCGGCCTGCTCGCCGCGTGGCTGCTGATCTTCATGATCTTCGAGCGCGAATATTCGACGGCGGTCTACCTGCTTTCCCCCGGCACCGAGGTGATCGGCGCGCTGCTCGTCTCGCTGTGGGCGACGGGCGCGGTCGATCAGGTCGCGGCGCTTTCAGTCATCAACATCGCGATGGTCGGCGCAGGACTCGCCGTGGCATTGCGCTTCGGAGTGAAACTTCATGGATAAGCTCATCGTCGACAATCTGTTCCTGAGCTACGGCACCAATCCGATTCTGAAGGGCGTGTCGTTCGAGCTGAACGCGGGCGAGGTGGTGTGCCTGCTCGGCGCGTCGGGCAGCGGCAAGACCACGCTGCTGCGCGCGGTCGCGGGCCTGGAGCAGCCTTCCGATGGCCGCATCAGCCTCGACAAGCAGGTGTTCTTCGACGGCGCGTCCGGCATCGACTGCCCCGTCGAGCAGCGCTCGCTCGGGCTCGTGTTCCAGTCGTATGCGTTGTGGCCGCATCGCACGGTGGCGGATAACGTCGGTTACGGCCTGAAGCTGCGCAAGGTGTCGGGCGCCGAGCAGAAGCGGCGCGTGCAGAGCGCGCTCGACCAGCTCGGCCTCGGCCATCTTGCGGGGCGCTTTCCGTATCAGCTTTCCGGCGGCCAGCAGCAGCGCGTGGCGATCGCGCGCGCGCTCGTCTACAACCCGCCCGTGATCCTGCTCGACGAGCCGCTCTCGAACCTGGACGCCAAGCTGCGCGAGGAAGCGCGCGCGTGGCTGCGCGAGCTGATCGTGTCGCTCGGGCTGTCGGCGCTGTGCGTGACGCACGACCAGACCGAGGCGATGGCGATGTCCGACCGCATCCTGCTGCTGCGCAACGGCCGCATCGAACAGGAAGGCACGCCCGCCGAGCTTTACGGCGCGCCGCGCTCGCTCTACACGGCGGAGTTCATGGGCAGCAACAACCGCATCGACGCGAAGGTCGCGCAGGTCGACGGCGAGCGCGTGATGCTCGAAGGCGGCGGCTTCCGGCTCGAAGCGCGCGCGCGCGAAGCATTGCGGCCGGGCCAGGATGCGCAGGCGGTGATTCGCCTCGAGCGCGTTCAGGTGGCCGACGGCCCCGGTGCCAACCGCCTGCAGGCGAGTCTCGTCACGTCGATGTACCTCGGCGACCGCTGGGAGTACCTGTTCCATTGCGGCGATCTGCGCTTTCGCGCATTCGGCCATGTGCCCCGCGATCCGGGCAATCACTGGGTCGAGTTTCCCGCCAACGACTGCTGGGCGTTCGCGCAGGCCAGCTAGCAGACCCGCCGCACACGGAGCCCCGAAGTCCCACGCGCCGAACCGTTCGTGGGCGGCCGGTTCAGCGGCCGCAGCCTGGTGTCCAGGCGCACGGTGCTGCAAGCGCGGGGCGCCCATGCGTTCGGTCTTTCCCATGGCGCCGCCGATACGCCGGCGGGGCGTGACAGCGGGGATTCAGCACAGGTTCCGAGCGGGTCCGGCGACGCGTCGAGGCCCCGAATCTGTATAGACAACCTGAAGGCGCGGATACCGTCGGCGTCAGTAGATTCCCTAGTCCCCTCTTGTTTCCGGGATGGCGGGCGTTTAGACTTGGCTCTAACTTGTATAGACAGGATGAGCCATGATCAAGCTGACCCCCGGAAAACTGACGCTGCCGCAACTTCGCCGCATCGCACGCGGTTCCGATTCGCTGGAACTCGACCCCGCGAGCTTCGCCGCCATCGACGCGAGCGCGAAAGCCGTCGCCGATATCACCGCGAAGGGCGAGCCGGCCTACGGCATCAATACCGGCTTCGGCCGCCTGGCGAGCACGCATATCCCCGCCGACCAGCTCGAACTGCTGCAGCGCAATCTCGTGCTGTCGCATGCGGTCGGCGTCGGTGAGCCGATGTCCCGGCCGGTCGTGCGGCTCCTGATGGCGCTCAAGCTGTCGAGCCTGGGGCGCGGTCATTCGGGCATCCGCCGCGAAGTCATCGACGCCCTCGTCACGCTGTTCAACGCGGACGTCCTGCCGGTGATCCCGGTGAAGGGCTCGGTCGGCGCCTCGGGCGATCTCGCGCCGCTCGCGCACATGTCGACGGCGCTGCTCGGCATCGGCGATGTGACGATTCGCGGCGAGCGGGCAAGCGCGGTCGACGGCCTCGCCGTCGCCGGCCTCAAGCCGATGACGCTGCAGGCGAAGGAGGGTCTCGCGCTCCTGAACGGCACGCAGGCTTCCACGGCGCTCGCGCTCTACAACATGTTCGCCATCGAGGACCTGTTCCGCACCGGGCTCGTGGCGGGCGCGCTGTCGGTCGATGCGGCGGCGGGCTCCGTCGTTCCGTTCGATGCGCGCATCCATGAACTGCGCGGCCATCGCGGGCAGACGGAGGCGGCGGCCGCGTACCGCACGCTCCTGGAAGGCTCGGGCATCAACCTCTCGCACGCGGACTGCGACAAGGTGCAGGACCCGTACAGCCTGCGCTGCCAGCCGCAGGTGATGGGCGCGTGCCTCGACCAGATGCATCACGCGGCGCAGGTGCTGCTGATCGAATCGAACGCGGTGTCCGACAATCCGCTGATCTTTCCCGACACCGGCGAAGTGCTGTCGGGCGGCAATTTCCACGCGGAACCGGTGGCGTTCGCGGCGGACAATCTCGCGCTCGCCGCCGCCGAAATCGGCGCGCTCGCGGAGCGCCGCATCGCCCTTCTGATCGACGCCACGCTCTCCGGGCTGCCGCCGTTTCTCGTTCGCGACGGTGGCGTCAACTCGGGCTTCATGATCGCGCACGTGACGGCGGCGGCGCTCGCCTCCGAAAACAAGACGCTCGCGCACCCGGCTTCGGTCGATTCGCTGCCGACCTCGGCGAACCAGGAAGACCACGTTTCCATGGCGACGTTCGCCGCGCGCAAGCTCGGCGACATCGCGAGCAACACGGCCAACATTCTCGCGATCGAACTGCTCGCCGCGGCGCAGGGCGTGGACCTGCGCGCGCCTCACGAAACGAGCCCGCGCCTGATCGAAGTGATGAAGACGCTGCGCGCACAGGTTGCGCATTACGACCTGGACCACTATTTCGCACCCGACATCGCGGCGATCGCGACGCAGGTGCAGGGCGGCGAGATCGCGAAGCACAGCCCGTTCGAATTCGAGTCGGAACAGCCGGTATGAACACACCCGCCTATCAGGAGATCAAGGACTACATCCTGACGCGCATCCATGTAGGCGAGTGGAAGGAGGGCGATCAGGTGCCCTCCGAGAACGAACTCGCGCGAGAGTTCAAGGTCGCGCGCATGACGGTCAATCGCGCGCTGCGCGAGCTGACTTCCGAGCAGATCCTCACGCGCGTGCAGGGTGCGGGCACGTTCGTCGCGCAGCCGAAATACGCGTCGACGCTCGTCGAGATCCGCAGCATTTCGGACGAGATCGTCGCGCGCGGGCATACGCACCGCGCGCATGTGCTGCACCTGGGCGCGTCGATCGTCGACGACACGCTCGCCCACGAGATGCAGCTCGCGATAGGCAGCCCCGTGTTTCACTCGCGCGTGCTGCATTTCGAGAACGACGAGCCGATGCAGATCGAGGAGCGCTATGTGAATCCCGCGCTTGCGCCCGAGTACGCGCGCCAGGACTTTACGAGGATCACGCCGAACCAGTACCTGATGATCGCGGCGCCGCTGCAGCGCGTCGAATACCGCATCGAGGCCGCGATTCCTTCAGACGAAACGCGTCACGCGCTCGCGATGAAGGACCACGAGCCATGCCTGTTGCTGCATCGGCGCACGTGGTCGCGCGATGCGGTCGCGTCGCTCGCGAACCTCTGGCATCCGGGGGATCGTTACCAGTTCACCGGCCATTTCTGATGATCACGTCCACGCTGATTCGCGGCGCGTCGCTCGCGCCCAGGGCCTGGAAAAACGGCGGCGGCGCGACGCGCGAGATCGCCGCCGGGCCCGCGGACGCGGCGCTCGACGCGTTCGCATGGCGCCTGAGCATCGCAAACGTCGATGCGCCGGGCGCCTTTTCCACGTTCGCGGGCATCGATCGCACCCTGGTGCTGCTCGACGGCGCCGGCATGCGCCTGAACGAAGCGGGCGGGCGCGTCCATGTCCTCGACGCGCCGCTTTCGATGGCGTCGTTCGCGGGCGAGACGCCGATTCACGCATCGCTCGATAATGGGCCGACGCGCGACTTCAACGTGATGGTGCGCCGGGGCGTGGCGCATTCGCTCGACGTGTATCGCGACGACGCGGACCTGGCGCTTTCCCACGCGCTCACGTTCCTGTTCTGCGCGCGCGGTGCGCTCGACGTGACGATCGACGCCGACACGCGGTTGCGGCTGGAACCCGACGACACATTGCGTCTCGACGCAGCGCGAACCCGTCGCTGCCGTGTGACATGTGCCACGCGCGACACCGCGTGGCTTCTGATCGGCATCGATTGGCAGCCGTGACATCCCACGGTGCAAAAGGAGCTTCCATCATGACTTCTCCTATCCGCACGCTCTTCGCCGATCACGCGCGCTTGCCCGAGGGCTGGAAACGCAACGTGCTGCTCGAATGGGACGACGACGGCGCGCTCGTCTCCGTTGCGGCCGACAGCGCGATGCCCGCGCGCACGCCGCGCGCAGCCGGCCCCGTGATCGCGGGCATGCCGAACGTGCATTCACACGCGTTTCAGCGCGCGATGGCGGGCCTGACAGAATATCGCGCGAGCGCGACCGACACGTTCTGGAGCTGGCGCGACCTGATGTACCGCTTCGCCGCGAGGATCGGCCCGGAGTCGCTGGCGGCGGTTGCGCGCTGGGTCTACATCGAGATGCTGAAGGCGGGCTATACGTCGGTCTGCGAATTCCATTACGTGCATCATTCGAGCGACGGCACGCCCTATGCGAACCGCGCGGAGATGGCGCAGCAGGTCGTCGATGCGGCGGGGCAGGCGGGCATCGGCATCACGATGCTGCCGGTGCTCTACCAGTACAACGGCTTCAACCGGAGCGCGCCGCGCGAAGACCAGCGGCGTTTTCTGAACACGCCCGAGGTGCTGCTTGAACTGCTCGACACGCTGTGCCGCGCGCGGCCCGAGAACGGTGCGCGCCGCTACGGCGTAGCGCCACATTCGCTGCGGGCGGTGTCGGGCGAATCGCTTTCGGCCTTGCTGGAAGGGCTCGACGCACGGTTCGACCGGGCGCCGGTTCATATCCATGTCGCGGAACAGATCGCCGAAGTCGAAGCGTGTCTCGCCGCCACGCGGCAGCGCCCGGTGGAGTGGCTGCTCGAGCGCTTTGCCGTCGACGACCGCTGGTGCCTCGTGCACGCGACCCACGTCGATGCGAACGAATGCACGCGGCTCGCGGGAAGCGGCGCGGTGGCGGGCCTTTGCCTCACGACCGAAGCCAATCTCGGCGACGGCGTCTTTCCGACGCGCGACTATCTCGACGCGGGCGGACGCATCGGCCTCGGTTCGGACAGCCACATCGCCGTCGACTGGCGCTCGGAGCTGCGCCTGCTCGAATACGGCCAGCGCCTGTGCCGTCGCCAGCGCAACGTGCTCGCATCGCCGACGCAGAGCCGCCCGGCCGAGCGCCTGTTCGACGCCTCGCTCGAAGGCGGCGCGCGCGCGAGCGGCCGCGCGATCGGCGCGCTCGCGCCGGGACACCGCGCGGACTGGCTCGTGCTCGACCCGGATCATCCGGGCATCGCGGGGCAGGATCGCGACACGTGGCTGTCCAGCGCCGTGTTCTGCGAGCATGGCGGCACGCCGATCCGCGACGTCTTCGTCGGCGGGCGCCAGGTGGTCGAGGCGCGCCGTCACGTGGACGAAGAGGAAGCGTTCGCGCAGTACCGCACTGCGCTCGACGGCCTGTTGCGCTAGGGTGAACGGATGTCAACGCAACCGAGAGACAACGAAATGACCGATTCACCCATCTTCACGCTCACGCGTGGCACCGTGCCGCTCTTGATCTCGATTCCGCACCGGGGCACGCGCATTCCCGAATCGCTTGCAGCGGACATGACGCCGGTCGCGCTGCGCGTCGACGATTGCGACTGGCATCTGGAGCGCCTGTACGCGTTCGCGAAGGACATGGGCGCATCGATGCTGACGCCCGAGTACGCGCGCTACGTGATCGACCTGAACCGTCCGCCCGACGACGCGAATCTCTATCCCGGCCGCGATACCACGGGCCTGTGCCCCGTCGATACGTTCGAGAAGGAGCCGCTCTACCAGCCGGGCCGCGAGCCCGGCCGCGCGCAGATCGAGGCGCGCCGCGAGGCTTACTGGCAGCCTTACCACGACGCGCTCGCGCACGAACTCGACGCTCTGCGCGCGCAGCACGGTCGCGTGCTGCTGTGGGAGGCGCATTCGATCCGCTCGGCCGTGCCGCGATTTTTTGAGGGCCGCCTGCCGGATTTCAACTTCGGCACCGCCGACGGGGCGACGACCGTGCCGGGACTCGCCGAGGCGCTTGCCCGGATCGTCACGAGCGATGGGCGCTATACGTCGATTGCGAACGGGCGTTTCAAGGGCGGCTACATCACGCGGCGCTATGGGCAGCCATCGGAAGGCGTTCATGCGGTGCAGCTCGAACTGACGCAGGTCACCTACATGCAGGAAACCCTGCCTTTTGCTTACGACGAGGCGCGTGCGTCGCAGGTTCAGCCCCTGATCGAGGAACTCGTCGCGACGGCACTGGAACGCGTCATGTCGGCGTAAGGCGGGCGTCAATTTCCCGAAATAGCAGGTTCGCACGCGTTCGCAGGATCAATTACATCCCGTGAACGCGGCGATCGGGAAAATTTCCCTTGCGCATGGGCCATGCGCTGGCACGAATGTCCTGTTTGCAGCGCCACATAGCGCGCGCCAGAATTATTGTCGAGAGAACAATAATGTTTCGCGCAATTCGGGGTTTTCCCCGAGAGACATGCGACCTACACTGTCTTCAAGCGAAACGACCCGGAAGCTGAATGAAAGGTTTCAGGCCGATTTCGAATTCAATACAAGACTACTGGAGGTTCATCATGATCAAGGCATTCGTTCCCGCACTCGTCCTCGCTTCGGCGCTCGCCGCACCTACGTTCGCATTCGCGCAAGACAACGGCCCCGTGACCCGCGCACAGGTCCGCGCCGAACTGGTGCAACTCGAGAAGGCTGGCTACGTGCCGAGTTCCGACCGCGTCGACTATCCGAAGAACATTCAGGCCGCTCAGGCTCGCGTAAACGCCGAGCAGGGCGACACCGTGAGCGCCTACGGTCCGTCGACGGCCGGTACCGCGCAAGCGGGCGTGCGCACGACGTCGGTGCCGATGTCCGGTCCGAAGTCGATCTACTTCGGCAACTGATCGGCATGACGCGAGGCTGAGCAGACGCCTCGCGGGTAGCAGAAAAGCGCAAGGGCGCCGGCCGCTGAAGAAGCGGCCGGCGCTTTTTCGTTCAGCCTCCCGGCGACACCGCGCCGCACGCGCGGATCACGAGCCGCACGACCTCTTCGGTCGCCGCGTCGAACGCCTTGTGCGTCAGTGCGCGCTTGCCCTTGAGCGCGCGGATCTGCGCATCGAAGTCCGCGTAATGCTGGGTGGTCGCCCAGATCATGAACATCAGCGTCTCGGCGTCGATCGGCGCAATCAGGCCGCGCGCGATCCACCCGTCGATCACCTTCACGCGCGTGTCGAGCCACGGCTTCACGCGCTCCACCAGGATGTCCTGCATGTGCTCCGCGCCGTGGATGATCTCGCTCGCCCAGACCTTCGAGCCGAGCGGCCGTCGCCTCGACAGTTCCATCTTCGCGCGCACGTAGCCGCCGATCGCGACGACCGGATCGTCACTGCACTCGAACGTGTCGGCCGCGCGATGCCAGTCCTCGAACAGGTCTTCGAGCACGCGGCGGTAGAGCGCGAGCTTGGTCGGAAAGTAGTAGTGCAGGTTGGCTTTCGGCAGGCCCGCGCGCTCCGCGATCATCGCGGTGCTCGCGCCTTCGAGTCCGCGCTCGGCGAATACCGCTTCGGCGCAGGCGAGCAGATGCGCTTCATTCGATTCGCGGATATGCGCCTTGCGCCGCCGCAAAGGCGGACGCGTCTCGTCGTTTTCGGCCGCATCGGTTGCCGCGCTGGTTGCCGTTTCGTCGTGTCTCATTGTTTGCCTCGCACGGCTTCGATGCCGCGCCGTGCCTCATTCCATTCGTTCGGATCGCTCGCGAAAACGCAACGGCGGCGGCTCCGCGGACCTGTCTGAAAACGCCATGCTGCAGAGCAATGGCACGCTTCTCGCTCTGTAACCGCGCGCACAAAAGACATTGATTTGCTTATTTTAATCAGCTACAACCTGTCCAGTCGGACAGGATTCGAGTGCCGACCGTTTCACTGCAGCACGATCATCGCCCAGAAAGAAAAAGCGTGCACCGGTTGCGTGCGGGGCTGCCCCAAAGCGGTCCTGGCAAAAGGCGCGGATGCACCAGATTCATGTCACTCACATACGATTGAAGGAGCGAGCCGAATGAACGCGGTAACGGATGCAGTGAGCGCGACCGGACTCGATACGTCCCTGAAGGTGAACGGCCAGCGTCTGTGGGACAGCCTGATGACGATGGCGAGAATCGGCGCGACGCCCAAGGGCGGCGTCTGCCGCCTCGCGCTCACGGACCTCGACCGGCAAGGCCGCGATCTCATCGTCAGCTGGGCAAAGGAGGCGGGCTGCACGGTGACGGTCGATCAGATGGGCAACGTCTTCATGCGCCGCGCGGGACGCAAGCCCGATGCGCTGCCGGTCGTCACCGGCTCGCATGCGGATTCGCAGCCGACGGGCGGCCGCTTCGACGGTATCTACGGCGTGCTCGGCGGGCTCGAAGTGATCCGCACGCTGAACGATCATGCGATCGAAACGGAGCATCCGGTCGAAGTGGTCATCTGGACCAACGAGGAGGGCTCGCGCTTCGCGCCGGCGATGGTGGCATCGGGCGTGTTCGCCGGCGTCTTCACGCTGGAATACGGCCTCTCGCGCAAGGACGTGGACGGCAGGACGATCGGCGAGGAACTGAAGCGCATCGGCTATGCGGGCGATGCGCCATGCGGCGGCCGTGCACTGCATGCCGCGTTCGAACTGCACATCGAACAGGGGCCGATTCTCGAAGCGGAGAACAAGACGATCGGTGTCGTCACCGATGCGCAAGGGCAGCGCTGGTACGAGATCACCCTGACCGGACAGGAAGCGCACGCGGGTCCGACGCCGATGCCGCGCCGCAAGGACGCGCTGCTCGGTGCGTCGCGGGTAGTCGATCTGGTCAACCGCATCGGCCTCGATCATGCGCCGCTTGCGTGCGCGACGGTCGGCATGATGCAGGTGCATCCGAACTCGCGCAACGTGATCCCGGGGCGCGTGTTCTTTACCGTCGACTTCCGTCATCCTGACGACGCCGTGCTCGCGCAGATGGACGCCGAACTGCGCGAGGGCGTTGCACGCATCGCAGGCGGCATCGGCCTCGAGACGCAGCTCGAACAGATCTTCTACTACGCGCCCGTCGCATTCGATGCCACGTGCGTGAAGTCCGTGCGCGCCGCCGCCGCGCGCTTCGGCTACTCGCATCGGGACATGGTCTCGGGCGCGGGACACGACGCCTGCTATCTGGCGCAGGTTGCGCCCACGTCGATGGTGTTCGTGCCCTGCGTGGATGGCATCAGCCACAACGAGATCGAGGACGCGTCGCAGGAATGGATCGAGGCGGGCGCCAACGTCCTGCTTCACGCGATGCTCGAACGCGCGTCGGAACCGGCTTCATAAGCGCTTCATAGCGCCTGTCGTTTCTCTTTGGAACGCCTCTGCGGCTTCGCTCGCGCGAAGCCGGCGGGCACGGCTACGTCTTCATCCTGACTGAAGGAACGCGTATGACCATGAAGCAAACCGGCGATATCGCGGCGCACCGTCTTTCGCACGAACAGCTTGCGTGCGAGTTCTCCGACGTCGCGCCCTTGCTCGATGCGACCGCCGCCGCTGCGGCATCGAGCCGTTGCCACTACTGCTACGACGCGCCCTGCGTGCAGGCGTGTCCGACATCGATCGACATTCCCGGCTTCATCCGCAAGATCGGCAACGGCAATCTGAAGGGCGCGGCCGTCGACATCCTCTCGGCCAATCCGCTCGGCGGCATGTGCGCGCGAGTCTGTCCGACCGAGATTCTTTGTGAAGGCGCATGCGTGCGCAATCATCAGGACGACAAGCCCGTCGCGATCGGCGCGCTGCAGCGTCACGCGACCGACTGGGCCATGGCGCGCGGCGAGCCGCTCTTCACCCGCGCGGCCGATACGGGGCGCCACATCGCGGTCATCGGTGCGGGGCCGGCGGGGCTGGCGTGCGCGCATCGGCTCGCGCTCGCGGGCCACCGGGCGACCGTCTTCGACGCGCGCGAGAAGCCGGGCGGCCTGAACGAATATGGCATCGCCGCGTACAAGACGGTCGAGGACTTCGCGCAGCGCGAAGTGGAATGGCTCTATTCGATCGGCGGCATCGAGCTGAAGACGGGCGTGATGCTCGGGCGCGACATGACGCTCGACGACCTGCGCAAGCAATACGACGCCGTGTTTCTCTCGATCGGCCTCGGCGGCGTTCGCGCGCTCGCGCTCGACGGCGAGTCGCTTGGCGGCGTGGTGAACGCAGTCGATTTCATCGAACAGGTGCGCCAGGCCGACGATCTCGCGTCGGTGCCCATCGGGCGCCGCGTGGTGGTGATCGGCGGCGGCAATACGGCGGTCGATGCGGCCGTGCAAAGCCGCAAGCTCGGCGCAACCTCGGTGACGATGGTGTACCGGCGCGGCATCGAACACATGAGCGCGACGTGGGCCGAGCGCGAGTTCGCGCAGATGAACGGCGTCACGCTCGTCACGCACGCGCGGCCGGTGCGGCTTTCCGGCGCCGGCGGGCAGGTGACGGGCGTCGAATTCGAGCGTGGCACGGAGCGCTTCACGATCGATGCCGACATGGTGCTGAAGGCGATCGGGCAAACGCTGGTGCAGATCGGGCTCGATCACGAACTGCTTACGCTCGACGGCAGCCGCATCGCCACCGACGAAAACCGCCAGACGACCCTCGCGAAAGTCTGGGCAGGCGGCGACTGCGCGACTCACGAAGGCCCCGACCTCACGGTGCAGGCCGTGCAGGACGGCAAGCTCGCGGCGGCATCGATCGATGCATCGTTCGCGCTGACCGCCATCAGGGCAGCCTGACCAACACGACCCCACGATACACACGGAGCCGAACATGGCCGATCTTCGCTGCACGATTGCAGGCATCACTTCGCCGAACCCTTTCTGGCTCGCGTCCGCGCCGCCCACCGACAAGGCCTATAACGTGAACCGCGCGTTCGAGGCGGGCTGGGGCGGGGTCGTATGGAAGACGCTCGGGCTCGATCCGCACGTGGTCAACGTCAGCTCCCGCTATGGCGCGGTGCAGTGGAACGGCCAGCGCATGGCGGGCCTGAACAATATCGAACTGATCACCGACCGCCCGCTCGACGTAAACCTGCGCGAGATCGCGCAAGTGAAGCGCGACTGGCCCGATCGCGCGCTGATCGTCTCGCTGATGGTGCCGTGCAACGAGCGCGACTGGAAGTGGATCCTGCCGCTCGTGGAAGACACCGGTGCCGATGCGGTCGAGCTGAACTTCGGCTGTCCGCACGGCATGAGCGAGCGCGGCATGGGCGCGGCGGTCGGGCAGGTGCCCGAGTATGTCGAGATGGTCACGCGCTGGGTGAAGGAGGGCACGAAGCTGCCGTGCCTCGTCAAGCTCACGCCGAACATCAGCGACATTCGCGTGGGCTCGCGCGCCGCGTACAAGGGCGGCGCCGACGGCGTGTCGCTCATCAACACGATCAATTCGATCGTCGCGGTCGATCTCGACGAGATGGCGCCGATGCCGACCGTCGACGGCAAGGGCACGCACGGCGGCTACTGCGGCCCGGCCGTGAAGCCGATCGCGCTCAACATGGTCGCGGAAATTGCACGCGACAGAGAGACGCCGGACCTGCCGATCTCCGGCATCGGCGGCATTTCGAACTGGCGCGACGCCGCGGAATTCATCGTGCTCGGCGCGGGCAGCGTGCAGGTGTGCACGGCGGCGATGCACTACGGCTTTCGCATCGTATCCGATCTCGCCGACGGCCTCTCGAACTGGATGGACGAAAAAGGCTACGCGAGCCTCGACGACATCCGCGGACGCGCCGTGCCGAACGTGACCGACTGGAAGTATCTCAACCTGAAGTACGACATCAAGGCGCGCATCGACCAGGACAAGTGCATCAAGTGCGGCCTGTGCCACATCGCGTGCGAGGACACCTCGCATCAGGCGATCACGCGCGAAAAGGACGGCGCGCGGCATTTCGAGGTGGTCGATTCGGAATGCGTCGGGTGCAATCTGTGCATGCATGTCTGCCCCGTCGAGCAATGCATCACGATGGAGCGCGTGGACGCCGGCGAATACGCGAACTGGACCACGCATCCGAACAATCCCGCTCGCGTGGATGCACAAGAGCCCGCCAAGGCGGTATAGACGTGAAGGCAGCATCGCAACGCAGCGCCTGTTCCTGACACCCGTGGAGATCATCCGATGAAGCAGACAGCGCATTCCGTCGATCCGGGCTTCGCGGCCGGCGCCCAGTCGAGCAGTTTGTATAACGACGATCTGGCGCCGACCGGTCCCGCCCAGCGCACGTGGAAGTGGTATCACTTCGCGGCGCTGTGGGTCGGCATGGTCATGAACATCGCGTCGTACATGCTCGCGGCGGGGCTGACGGAGGAGGGCATGTCGCCGTGGCAGGCGGTGCTCACGGTGCTGCTCGGCAACGTGATCGTGCTCGTGCCGATGCTCATGATCGGCCACGCGGGCGCCAAGCACGGCATTCCGTACGCGGTGCTCGTGCGTTCGTCGTTCGGGACGCAGGGCGCGAAGCTGCCGGCGATGCTGCGCGCGATCGTCGCATGCGGCTGGTACGGCATCCAGACGTGGCTCGGCGGCAGCGCGATCTATACGCTGCTCAACATTCTCACCGGCAATGCGCTGCACGGCGCGGCGCTGCCGCTTCTCGACATCTCCGCCGGGCAGCTTGCGTGCTTTCTCTTCTTCTGGGCCCTGCAGATCTACTTCATCGTGCACGGCACCGATTCGATCCGCTGGCTCGAAAGCTGGTCCGCGCCGGTCAAGGTCGTGATGTGCATTGCGCTTGTCTGGTGGGCGACGTCGAAGGCGGGCGGCATCGGCTCGATGCTCTCGGCGCCTTCGCAGTTTGTCACGGGTGGCAAGAAAGAGGGCCTGTTCTGGGCTACTTTCTGGCCGGGGCTCACGGCGATGGTCGGCTTCTGGGCCACGCTCGCGCTGAATATCCCCGACTTCACGCGCTTTGCGCGCTCGCAGCGCGACCAGGTGATCGGCCAGTCGATCGGCCTGCCGGCGCCGATGGCGCTGCTCTCGGTGATCTCGGTGGTGGTCACCTCGGCAACTGTCGTGATCTACGGCAAGGCGATCTGGGACCCGATCGACCTGACGAGCCGCATGACCGGCATAGGCGTGGGCGTCGCGCTCATCATCCTCACGCTCGATACGATGTGCTGCAACCTCGCGGCGAATCTCGTCGGCCCCGCCTACGACTTTTCGAGCCTGTGGCCGAAGCGGATCTCGTATCGCGCGGGCGGCATGATCACCGCGACCATCGCCATCGTGATGATGCCGTGGAAGATTCTCGCGACCACGCAGGGCTACATCTTCACGTGGCTCGTCGGCTATTCGGCGCTGCTCGGGCCGGTGGCGGGCATCCTGATGGTCGACTACTTCCTGATTCGCGGCACGCGGCTCGATCACCGCGAGCTCTTCGACGAGAGCGGCGAATACAGCTACACGGGCGGCTGGAACATGGCGGCGGTCGTCGCGCTCGTGATCGGCGTGCTGCCGAATCTGCCGGGCTTTCTGCACACCGCGTTCCCGGCGTCGTTCCCGAACGTGCCCGCATTCTTCAACACGCTCTATACCTACGCCTGGTTCGTGGGGCTCGCGCTCGCGTCGATCGTCTACGGCGCGTGGATGAAGCTGCGCAAGAGCCCGAGCGCGCGCGTGGCGAGCGCATGACAACTCAAGGAGACAGCAACATGACGATCCTGATTCGCGGCGGCACGGTGGTCGACGCCGACCGCACCTATCGCGCCGACGTGCTGTGCGCGGACCCGCAGGACGGCGGCACGATCCTCGCGATTGGCGCCGGTCTCGAAGCGCCGGCGGGCGCGCAGATCATCGATGCGCTCGGCCAGTACGTGATGCCCGGCGGCATCGATCCGCACACGCACATGGAGCTGCCCTTCATGGGCACGACCGCGAGCGACGACTTCTACACCGGCACGGCGGCGGGGCTGTCGGGCGGGACGACGAGCATCATCGACTTCGTTATCCCGAGCCCGAAGCAGCCGCTCATGGATGCGTTCAGGGAGTGGCGCGGCTGGGCGGAGAAGGCGGCGGCGGACTACGGCTTTCACGTCGCGGTGACGTGGTGGGACGAGTCGGTGCATCGCGACATGGGCACGCTCGTCCACGATCACGGCGTATCGAGCTTCAAGCATTTCATGGCCTACAAGAACGCGATCATGGCCGATGACGAAGTGCTCGTGAACAGCTTCACGCGCTCGCTCGAACTCGGCGCGCTGCCGACTGTGCATGCGGAAAACGGCGAACTCGTGTTTCAGTTGCAGAAGCAGCTGCTCGCGCGCGGTTTCACCGGTCCCGAGGCGCATCCGCTGTCGCGCCCGCCCGAAGTCGAAGGCGAGGCGGCGAACCGCGCAATCCGCATCGCGCAGGTGCTGGGCGTGCCGATCTACATCGTGCACGTCTCGGCGAAGGATGCCGTCGATGTGATCGCGCGTGCGCGCAACGAAGGCCAGCGCGTGTTCGGCGAAGTGCTGCCGGGGCATCTCGTGATCGACGAGTCGGTGTATCGCGATCCGGACTGGACGCGTGCCGCCGCTCACGTGATGAGCCCGCCGTTTCGCTCCGCCGAGCATCGCGAGGCGTTGTGGCGCGGCCTGCAATCGGGCCAGCTTCACACGACGGCAACCGACCACTGCGTGTTCTGCGCATCGCAGAAGGCCATGGGCCGCGAGGACTTCACGAAGATTCCGAACGGCTGCGGCGGCGTCGAGGACCGCATGTCGGTGCTCTGGCATCACGGCGTCAATCAGGGCCGGCTCACCCCGAACGAATTCGTGCGCGTGACGTCGGCGAACGCGGCGCAGATCTTCAATCTCTATCCGAGGAAAGGTGCGGTGCAGGTCGGCGCGGACGCGGATCTCGTCGTGTGGGACCCGGCGGCGAGCAAGACGATCTCTGTCAGGACGCATCATCAGAAGGTCGATTTCAACGTGTTCGAAGGCATGACGGTGCAGGGCGTGGCGACGCACACGCTCACGCGCGGCGCGCTCGCGTGGGCGAACGGAGACTTGCGCGCCGTGCGCGGCGCGGGTCAGTATCTGAAGCGCCCGCCCAATCCGTCGTACTTCGAGGCGACGCGCGTCGCGAACCGGCTCAAGGAGCCACACCCGGTCGTGCGTGCCGGCGACAAGGTCGTGAAGGCGGCCTGAGCGGTCGTTGCGCCTTTTATCCTCCTGCTCGTGGCCGGCGCCTGTGCGCCGGCTTTTTTTGCCCCGATTCCGTCCGGGTGGCCATCTATGCGGCCGTAGCGGCGACGCGATAAACTCGTCGGCGCTATTCGACACGCACCGGCCTCCGGACAGTCGATAGTCGCTGCTAGCGCGACGGAACTCGCGTGGTCCGAGAAGCGGGACGTCTTCGCGCAACTTCGTATCTCCACGAACCGGCTGAGGAAGAGCAATGACCAACCGCAACTTGACGACGGCCGCAGGCGCTCCCGTCGGAGACAACCAGAATTCAGAGACCGTCGGCCCGCGCGGTCCCATCACCCTGCAGGATTTCTGGCTTATCGAAAAGCTCGCGCATTTCGACCGCGAGGTGATCCCGGAGCGCCGCGTGCACGCGAAGGGCTCGGGCGCCTTCGGCACGCTGAAAGTCACGCACGACATCACGAAATACACGAAAGCGAAACTGTTCGGCGCGACAGGCAAGGAAACGAAACTGTTCATGCGCTTCTCGACGGTCGCCGGCGAGCGCGGCGCCGCCGACGCCGAGCGTGACGTGCGCGGCTTTTCGATCAAGTTCTACACGGAAGAAGGCAACTGGGACATCGTCGGCAACAACACGCCGGTGTTCTTCATTCGCGATCCGCTTAAATTTCCCGACTTCATCCATACGCAAAAGCGCGATCCGCGCACCAATATGCGTAACGCGGCCAATATCTGGGACTTCTGGTCGCGCACGCCCGAGTCGCTGCATCAGGTGACGATCCTGATGAGCGATCGCGGCATTCCGAAGAACTTCCGGCAGATGCACGGCTTCGGCTCGCATACGTTCTCGTTCATCAACGCGCAGAACGTGCGCCATTACGTGAAGTTCCATTTCAAGACGATGCAGGGCATCGAGAACTACACGAACGCCGAGGCGAAAAAGCTGATCGGCGAGGATCGCGAGAGCGCGCAGCGCGATCTGTATGACGCGATCGAAGCGAAGAACTTTCCGAAGTGGCGCTTCTGCATCCAGGTGATGACGGAGGACGAGGCGCGCGGGCATCACGAGAATCCGTTCGACATCACGAAGACGTGGTCGCAGAAGGAATATCCGCTGATCGACGTGGGCGTCGTCGAGCTGAACAGAAATCCGGAGAACTATTTCGCGGATGTCGAGCAATCCGCGTTCACGCCGGCCAATGTCGTGCCGGGCATCGGGTTCTCTCCGGACCGGCTGCTTCAGGGGCGGCTGTTCTCCTACGGCGACACGCAACGCTACCGGCTCGGCATCAACCATCATCAGATTCCGGTCAACGCGCCGCTCAATCCGGTGCATGCGCCATATCATCGCGACGGCTCGATGCGTGCCGACGGCAACCTCGGCGGCACGGCGAACTACGAGCCGAACCGCTTCGGCGCGTTTGCGCAGGACCCGTCGGTGAACGAGCCGCCGCTTGCGGTGGAAGGCGCGATCGAGCGCTACGACCATCGCGCGGACGACGACTACTACAGCCACGCGCGCGCGCTCTTCAACCTGTTCGATGCGGGGCAGAAGGAGCGCCTGTTCAACAACATCGCGGAGGCGATGGCGGGCGTGCCGCAGGAAATCATCGACCGTGAGGTGGCGCTCTTCGCGAAGATCGATCCGGCCTACGCGGAGGGCGTGAAGAAGGCGCTGCCGACGCCGGCGCCGGTGTCGGAGACGGCGCTGCCCTGACGCGGGTCGTCGTGCGGCGGCAGATGCCCGCGCCCGAAAGGGTGCGGGCATTTTTTTGGACCAGGCGGGGCGAGGCGAGGGGCGGTAGAACCTCGCACGGACCACAACAGAAAATCTTCCAGACAATTGATAGTTAATGCAAAACGCCGTTTCCAACCGGACGGGGAAGCGATCGGCGAACACCGCATGAACGTGGTCGCATGCCGCAGACCCATTGTCGTTCGCGCTGCCGCCCTGAAGTTCGCGCGACGGCGCGCGCAATCGTCATATCACTCGGTCACACAACACGGCTACGATGCGTATCGCCATGAACAAAAACACCGCTCCACTCGCCGGCTTCGTTTCGGCCCTGCTTGCCGCGGCGGCCTTCGCCGTCAGTTCTCCTGCCGCCGCGCGGCACAATCCCAACGCGCTCTGGGAAATCGTCCACGACTACTGCGTGCCCGCGGCCGAAGGCGCGAACGTCCAGCAGAAATGCATCGACGTGAATCTCGCGGGCGGCTATGCGGTGCTGAAGGATATCGTCGGCATCGCGCAGTATCTGCTGATCCCTACCGCGCGCATCGGCGGCATCGAAAGCACCGACCTGCTGGTTCCCGGCTCGCCGAACTACTGGCGCGCGGCGTGGGAGGCGCGCCGGTTCGTCGACGACGCCCTGCACACCAGACTCCCGCGCGACGAAATCTCGCTCGCCATCAATTCCGCGAGCGGACGCACGCAGAACCAGCTGCATATTCATATCGACTGCCTGGCGCCTGATGTCGTCGAGGCGCTGCGCGAGTACGGGCCGCGCATCGGCACCGGCTGGTCGCGGTTTCCGATTCTGCTGCGCGGCCATTCGTATCGCGTGCGCCGCATCGAAGACGCCGACCTGAGCCACACCGATCCGTTCAAGCTGGTCGCGCCGGATGTCGCGGCCGAAGGGCAGGTGATGGCCGACCAGACGCTCCTGCTCGCCGGGGCGACACTGCGCGACGGCACGCCCGCGTTCTACCTGTTCAACGATCACGTGCAGCCGGGCGACTGGGCTTCGTCGGAGGAATTGCAGGATCACACTTGCGCGGTGGCGAAAAACGCCGGGCAAAAGTGACGTAGCGACAGAGTGTGAGGGGGACGCCGTGTTGAAACGCCCGAGATCCGGCTGACGGTGCGCTCCGATGCCGACGTCGCCGAAGCCTTCCGGGCAACGGGCGAAGGCTGGCAGACGCGCATGAACGATGCGCTGCGTGCATGGCTGCGCGAGCACCGGTGGGCGTGAGCCGCATCGCCACGCTGACGCCTTCCCTGCCGTGCCCGCCAAAGGGCTCTTTCCAGGTTCGTCGCAAAACCTCGCGTTTTCCCTAGCTTTCTCCCGCTAATGGTAACGCTACCATTGGCGCATCCCAAATTTCCCCATCCATCGGACAGAACCGCCGATGGTAGCGTTACCAGACAAATCGGACACATCCAAAGGAGACGGCCTTGACCTCCACCCGCAAGACCCCGGAGCAGCTTCGCAGCCACCGCTGGTACGGCGTGAACGACCTGCGCTCGTTCGGGCACCGTTCGCGCACGGCGCAGATGGGCTACCACTCGTCGGACTACATGGGCAAGCCGGTGATCGCGGTGGTCAACACGTGGAGCGAAATCAACTCGTGCCACACGCATTTCAAGCAGCGCGTCGAGGAAGTGAAGCGCGGCATCTGGCAGGCGGGCGGCTTTCCGGTCGAAATGCCCGTGATGACGCTCGCCGAGCCGTTCCAGAAGCCCACCACCATGCTCTATCGCAACTTCCTCGCGATGGAAACCGAGGAGCTGCTGCGCTCGTATCCCTTCGACGGCTGCGTGCTGATGGGCGGCTGCGACAAGACCACGCCCGGGCTGCTGATGGGCGCGATCAGCATGGACCTGCCCGCGATCTTCCTGCCCGCCGGCCCGATGCTGCGTGGCAACTGGAACGGCCGCACGCTCGGCAGCGGCTCCGACACCTGGAAGTACTGGGCGGAACTGCGCGCGGGCAAGATCACCGAGGACGAGTGGAAGGGCATCGAAAGCGGCATCGCGCGCTCGCCCGGCCACTGCATGACGATGGGCACCGCATCGACGATGACGAGCGCGGCCGAGGCGCTCGGCCTCACGCTGCCGGGTTTCTCGTCGATCCCCGCCGTCGACTCGCGCCACGCGCAGTTCGCCTCGCTTACGGGACAGCGCATCGTCGAGATGGTGTGGACGGACGTGAAGCCTTCCGACGTGCTGACCGCCAAGTCGTTCGACAACGCCATCACCACCGTGCTCGCGATGTCCGGCTCGACCAACGCGATCGTGCATCTCGTGGCGGTCGCGCGCCGCGCGGGCGTGCCGCTCACCACCGCGCGCTTCGACGAACTGGCGCGCATCACGCCGGTGATCGCCAACCTGCGCCCGGCCGGCCAGTACCTGATGGAGGACTTCTTCTACGCGGGCGGCCTGCGCGCGCTTCTCATGGAACTGGGCGAGCTGATCGACGGCACGCAGATGACGGTGAACGGCTCGACGCTCGGCGAAAACATCGCGGGCGCTGAAATCTTCAACGACGACGTGATCCGCCGCCGCGACAACCCGCTCGTGCCGTGCGACGGCCTCGCGGTGCTGACCGGCAATCTCGCGCCGGACGGCGCGGTCATCAAGCCGGCCGCGATGGAGGCGCATCTGCTGAAACACCGCGGCCCGGCGGTCGTGTTCAAGGATTACGCGGACATGGCCGCGCGCATCGACAGCGAGGAGCTCGACGTCACCGCCGACTCGGTGATCGTGCTGCAGCACGCGGGACCGGTCGGCGCGCCCGGCATGCCGGAGTGGGGCCAGTTGCCGATCCCGCAGAAGCTGCTCAAGGCAGGCGTGCGCGACATGGTGCGCATCTCGGACGCGCGCATGAGCGGCACGAGCTACGGCGCGTGCGTGCTGCATGTCGCGCCGGAATCGTTCGTCGGCGGGCCGCTCGCGCTGGTGAAGGACGGCGACGTGATCGAACTCGACGTCCATGCGCGGCGCCTCGTGCTCGACGTGAGCGACGCCGAACTCGCCGCGCGCCGCGAAGCGTGGACGCCGCCGAAGCGCCATTTCGAGCGCGGCTTCGGCGTGATGCACCAGCTGCATGTGACGCAGGCAAACAAGGGCTGCGATTTCGACTTTCTCGAAGAACCGGCGAGCGCCCCGACGCAGGACGGCGAGCCCGAGATCCATTGAATCCCACGGAACCGAAAACCATGACTTCCACCGATATCAGCGTCAGCGACGCCGCCCTCGAACAGCTTCGCCACGTCAGCACCGCGACGCTCACGACGCAACTCTTCAAGCGCGGCCTGCGCAACGTGTTCCTGCAAGGCGTCGCGCCGCTCGTCAAGCCCGCGGTCGGCGCGCCGAACCTCGTCGGCCCGGCGTTCACGCTGCGCAATATCCCGGCGCGCGAGGACCTCGATCACGTCGGCGTGTTCCAGGACCCGGATCATCCGCAGCGCAAAGCCGTGGAAACCGCGCCGCCCGGCAGCGTGCTCGTGCAGGATTGCCGCGGCGACCGCACGGTCGCGTCGACCGGCTCGATCCTCACGACGCGCCTCAAGGTGCGCGGTGTCGCGGGCATGGTGTCGGACGGCTGCGTGCGCGACAGCGGCACGATCGGCGACATCGGCCTGCCGCTCTTCTGCGCGGGCGCGAGCGCGCCGCTCAATCTGGCGAAGCATCACGCCGTGGACATGAACGTGCCGATCGCGTGCGGCGGCGTGGCGGTGTATCCGGGCGATATCGTGGTCGGCGACGTGGACGGCGTCGTGATCGTGCCGCGCCATCTCGCGGAGGAAGTCGCGCGCGACGCCACCGAGCAGGAACTGCTGGAGGAGTTCATCGCCGGGCGTGTCGCGGCGGGCAGCGTGCTGCGCGGCACTTATCCGCCGAACGAGGAAACGCTCGCGGCCTACGCCGAATGGCGCGCGAAGCGCAACTGAGGCGCAACCGAAGCGCAACCGAAGCGCAACCGAAGCGCAACTGAGGCGCAACTGAGGCGCAACTGAGGCGCAACTGAGGCGCCGCGCCCGGCCGCAACCATCTGACCTGTCCCGCGCGCTTCGACGCGGGCGGAAGGAGACAACCTTGAATTCCCCCACGCCCACCCGCACCGCCGCGATCGACGAATCGCGCCTGATGAACCGCCTCGCGCTGCGGCTGATGCCGCTGCTCGGCGTGCTGTATCTCGTCGCGTATATCGACCGCTCGAATGTCGGCTTCGCCAAGCTGCAGATGCTCGGCAGCCTCGGCCTCTCCGAGGTTGCGTACGGCCTCGGCGCGTCGCTCTTTTTCATCGGCTATCTGATCTTCGAGATTCCGAGCAACGTGATGCTGCACAAGTACGGCGCGCCGCGCTGGATCGCGCGGATCATGCTGACCTGGGGCATCGTCACGATCCTGCTCGCCTTCACGAAGAACGCGACGATGTTCTACGTGCTGCGCTTTCTGCTCGGCGCGTCGGAGGCGGGGCTGTACCCGGGCGTGATCTATTACCTGACGCTGTGGTTTCCGGCACGGCACCGCGTGCGCATGCTCGGTTATTTCACGCTCGGCAGCAGCATCGGCAACATGGTCGGCGCGCCGATCTGCGGCTATCTGCTCGACAAGGGCGGCTTTCTCGACCTGCAGGGCTGGCAACTGGTCTTCATCGTGACGGGCCTGCCGTCGGTGCTGCTGACCGCGGTCGTGCTGTTCTGCCTGCCCGCGTCGCCGCTGAAGGCGACGTTCCTGTCCGATCCCGAAAAGAAGTGGCTCGCCGACCGGCTAGAGTCCGAGCGCGCGGAAGCGCGCAAGTCGGAGGCGGGCGGCTCGCACCTTTTGAGCGTGCTGACCGAGCCGCGCGTGATCGGCATGGCGCTCTATTACATGATGCTGTCGATTTCGGTCTACGGCGTGAGCTACTGGCTGCCGACGCTCGTCAAGGGCTTCGGCGTCACCAACACGACCAACGGCATGCTGAACATCCTGCCGTGGCTCGCCGCGACGATCGTCCTCGCATGGCTGCCCGCGAAGCTGCGCGCCGGCAACCGCACGATGGGCGCGATGCTTGCCGCCGCGCTGCTGGGCGTGATGTTCTTCCTCGGCAGCGTGTTCCTGCCGACCAACACGCTGCGTTTCGCCGCGCTGTGCCTCGGCGCGCCGTGCATGTATCTGCTGCTGCCGTGCTTCTGGACGCTGCCGCCGAAATTCCTGACCGGCGCGCGCGCCGCGGCGGGCATCGCGGCGATCAATTCGCTCGGCAATGTCGGCGGGTTCGTCGCGCAGAACCTGGTGCCGTGGGTGCGGCAGGCGAGCGGCAGCGTCAAGGCGCCGATGCTGATTCCCGCCGCGTGCCTGACCGTGTTCGCGATCGTCACGTTCATCCTGATGCGGCGCAACAGGACGGGCGGCGCACTGTCGCTGCAAGGCGCGGGCGAGATGAAGACGAGGGCTTAAAATCGCCGTCCTGAGCCACCTCCTGACCCACCTCCGAACACGCCACCCATGCCGAACGAGAAACCGACCTCCGGGCTGATCGCCGCGCCCGTGCCCGCGCCGGCCAGGCGCTCGCGCGGGGCGAAGAAGGGCATCCGCATCACCGATGTGGCGGCCTCGGCGGGCGTGTCGCCGATCACGGTATCGCGCGTGTTCAACGCGCCGGAGACGGTCGCGCCCGAAACGCTCTCGCGCGTGCGGCAGGCGGTGGCGCAGCTCGGCTACGTGCCGAACCGGCTGGCGGGCGGGCTGTCGTCGGCGAAATCACGCCTGATCGCGGCGATCGTGCCGACGGTCGCGCACTCGCTTTTCTCGGAAACCGTGCAGGTTTTCAGCGACACGATGTCCCGCGCGGGCTATCAGGTGCTGCTCGGCCTCTCCGGCTACAGCGACGAAGACGAAGACCAGCTGCTCGACGCCGTGCTGAGCCGCCGCCCGGAAGGCGTGCTGCTGACGGGCGTCGCGCATGCGGCGAGCCTGCGCGAGCGGCTCCTGAAGGTCGGCATTCCGATCGTCGAGACGTGGGACATGACGGATGAGCCGATCGACATGCTGGTCGGCTTCTCGCATTACCGGATCGGCGCGGCGGTGGCAGAGCGGCTGCTCGCGCGCGGCGCGCGGCATCCGGCGCTCGTCTCCGCGAACGACGACCGCGCGCTGGCCCGCCGGCGCGGTTTCGTCGATACGTTCGCGGCGCACGGCGTTCAGGATATAGCCGAAGTGCTGGTGCCGCCGCCAAGCTCGGTTGCGCTCGGCCGCGACGGCCTGCAGCGCATCGTCGCGGAGCGGCCCGATACCGATGCGGTCTTCTGCAGCTCGGACCTGCTGGCGCTCGGCGTGGTGTCGCAGGCGAGAAAGCTCGGCGTCGCGGTGCCGGGGCGCATCGCGGTGTGCGGCTTCGGCGACCTGGAGTTCGCCGCCGACACGGCGCCCGCGCTGACGACGGTGCGCGTGGACGGCAAGCGCATCGGCGTGACGGCCGCGCGCTGCCTGATCGACCGGCTCGCCGGGGCGGGGGAGAAGAAGGTGATCGACGTGGGGTTCGAACTGGTCGAGCGCGAGACGACCTGACCCGCGCGCCGGTCAGTGCCCGCGATGCCCGAACACGCGCGGGCGCACGTCTTCCACATCGGCTTCCGGCAGCACGCGGCTGAGCGTGCGGATCGTGAAGGCGAGGTCTTCGCTCGCGACATCGAATTCGAGGCGCAGTTGCGCGTGATCGCGCGACGCGTGGCTCACATAGACGCCGAGCGGCGAATGAAACAGGCGCCGGATGCGCTCGCGCGAGGCGTCCTCGTGTTCGCTTCTGACCACCGCCGAAAGCAGCACGCGCTGCGAAGAAAGCGCGAGGGCGTTGTCGCCCGCTGCGGTGCCGCAGGCGGCGAGTGCAAGAGCCATGTTCATTTGCATCGAGCTCCGTAATCGGTTTGCATGTCTCGAAGCTTATGCGGCAGCGCGTAAACGTGGCGCTAAAAAATCCCTGCCCGGCGTAAAAACCCGCGTGTCAGTCGATGCCGTGAAACACGGCGTCGTCGGGGCCGACATGGGCGGGCGATTGCCACGCGGCGTCGCGCATCGAATGCTGCACCTGATGCTCGACGCCGAGCAGCACCGCGAAGATCGCCATGCGAACCGGGATGCCGTTGTCCGTCTGGCGGAAGATCGCGAGGCGCGCGTCGTGGTTCAGGTCCGTGGACAGGTCGTTCGCGCCGGGCCGGCCGTCGCGCGGCAGCGGGTGCATGATGAGCGTGTCCGGGCCGCAGACGCGATCGACGAGCGCCTGGTTGATCTGGAAATCGGGCGTGTAGCCTTCGATCGATTCGTCGGCGAAACGCTCCTTCTGGATGCGCGTGGCGTAGACCACGTCGGCGCCTTCGAGGCCCGCGCGCAGATCGGCGGTCTGCTCGATCACGTGATCGCCGCGCGCGATCTGCGTGACGATGTGGTCGGGCATTTCGAGCGAGCGCGGCGAAACGAGCGTGAACTTGAGCCCGCGATACAGCGCGAGCAGCTTGGCGAGCGAGTGCACGGTGCGGCCGTACTTGAGGTCGCCGACCATCGCGATATGCGCGCCGTCCACGATCTTGCCGAGCCGCGAGAACTCGCGCTGGATGGTGTAGAGGTCGAGCAGCGCCTGGCTCGGATGCTCGCCAGGGCCGTCGCCCGCGTTGATCACGGCAATGTTGGTCGCGCGCGCGAACTCCGCCACCGACCCCTGTTCGGGATGGCGGACGACGAGCGCGTCGGCATAGCCGCTGATGACGCGGCTCGTGTCGTAGATCGACTCGCCCTTCGCCATCGACGAAAACGTGAAGCCCGTCGTATCGCACACCGACCCGCCGAGCCGGCAGAACGCCGCGCCGAAGCTCACGCGGGTGCGCGTGCTCGCCTCGAAGAACAGGTTGGCGAGCACCGCGCCTTCGAGCACGCGCGTGATCTTCTGGCGGCGCGCGATCGGCTGCATCATGTCGGCGACGCGAAAGAGCGCCTCTACCGAGTCGCGCGAGAACTGGTCGACGGAGAGCAGTTGCGGCCGCCCCTCGAATGCAATCAATGAATGTACGCTTTGCGTATATTCGATCGCGCCCGGCTCGCGCGCCAGAATCTCCGCGACATAGCGGCCCGCAATCTCGGGCATCGCGCGCGATTCGGGCGAGCCGTCGGGCAACAGCCATGTGTCGAGCGCCCGCCGCGTCACGCCGATGCGGCTCGCGAACGCGTCGCGCGTCATGTTGAGGCGGCGCATCGCGTCGCGAAGAACCGTTTGTTGCTGAGTCGCCATGATCGCTCCGAATATGTACGCGGAGCGTATAGTAGGCTACTCGCCGACCAGATGCAAGACGATATCCCGCCGATGCGCGGCGCGCCGGTGCTCGAACACGTAGATGCCCTGCCAGGTGCCGAGCACCATCCGGCCGGCCTCGACCGGAACGGACAACTGCACCGTGGTGAGCGCGGCGCGCAGGTGGGCGGGCATGTCGTCGGGGCCTTCCGCGTCGTGCACGTAGCGGCCCGGCGCTTCGGGCGCGATCGTCTCGAAATAGCGTTCGAGATCGGTGCGCACGCCGGGGTCGGCGTTCTCCTGGATCAGCAGGGACGCCGACGTGTGGCGGCAGAAGATCGTCAGCAGGCCGGTGCGGACGTCCTGCAGGTCGATCCAGCTGTCGATGCCGGCGGTGATTTCGTGCAGGCCGCGCGTGCCTGTCGCGACCGTCAGATGGTGCAGTGCCTGTTTCATGTCGGTCTCGGTACGGAGAATGCGCGCCGATCCGGCGCGCCGGTTCATCAACTCGCTTATCCACTCGTTTATCAACTCATTTACCAAGTTTACCGGCTGCGGGGCGGCCCGCGGCGCGGATTCCGCCATTCGCCCGCGATGCACTATGCTGTTCCGACAGCCTCAGAGAAGGGCGGCAGACATGATCCATCCACCATGGCGCACCGTGGCCCGTGCCCGCACGTTGGTCCTGCGAAGCGGGTTCGCGGCGGCGGCGCTCGGCCACGCTTTTCGCATGTCGCGGGCCGGGCCGGCCTTGCTGCTGTTCCTGTTTCCCTTCCATGCCGCGCTCGCGCAGGAAGCGCTCGCCAACCGCGGCAACGATCCTTTCATGCAGATTTCGAGCGCCATTGCCGGCTGCACGGCGCCGCGCGGCCCGTTCGAAACCGAAAAGGAATGGCTCGCGGAGGCGCATTACCGCATCGAGCGCGGCAATAGCTGCTGGGTCGCCGGACGCTGCCGCCTGTCCAACAGCTATCTGTACGACAGGGAGATCGCCGAAAGCGTGACGCGCCGGCTCGCCGCGCTCGACGCGGCGACGCACTGGCGGCAGCAGACGAGCCTCTGGCTCACCGTGCAGCGCCGGTTCATCTATGTCGACGGCTGCGTGGCGCCGGGCTTCGACAAGGCCCGCTTCGTTTCGGCGCTCGGCGAGACCGCCGACGTCGAAACGGTGATCGACCGCACGGTTGTGAAGCCCTAGCGGCGCCCGATATCCCTGCGGCCGCGCAAATCTGGCATAAGCTTTAAACATGGACCAGCATCGCTAGAGAGGGGCCGCGGCGCCTTCGGGCCGGCGGTTTTCATCGATGAGAACGAACGCCTTCGGGCTGTCTCGCCCGCATGTTCCGTGGCTCCTGCACTGCATGGCGAACCGCCTGCTGCGCGCGGCGGCGCTTTTGCTGATTGCGCTCGCAGCGGGGCATATGTCCGGCGCGCATGCGGCCGCGGCGTCAAACGCCGCCGCCCCGGCTGCCAGCGTAGCTGCGGGCGCGCCCGCGCCGGTCGTGGTCGTCGCGGTCAACGGCGCGATCGGCCCGGCGAGCGCCGACTTCATCGTGCGCTCGCTCGCCCGCGCCGCCGACATGCACGCGCAACTGGCCGTGATCGAACTCGATACGCCCGGCGGTCTCGACGTGTCGATGCGCTCGATCATCAAGGCGATCCTCGCGTCGCCGGTGCCGGTTGCGGCGTTCATCGGGCCGAGCGGCGCGCGGGCGGCGAGCGCGGGCACCTATATCGTCTACGCGAGCCACATCGCCGCGATGGCGCCGGGCACCAACCTGGGCGCGGCCACGCCGATCCAGATAGGCACGGGCGGCAGGAACCCAATGGGCGCCCCCCCGGGCGGCGACGAAAAGCGTGATGACAAGCCCGACGGCAAGCGCGGCGGCGCGTCGGCGGCATCGGGCGCGGACGCGCAATCCACCGAGTCGAAAAAGCAGGTGCAGGACGCGGCCGCCTACATCCGCGGGCTCGCGCAGATGCGCGGACGCAACGTCGAATGGGCGGAGCGCGCGGTGCGCGAGGCGCAGAGCCTGTCGGCGAGCGAGGCGCTCGCGCAGAAGGTGATCGATCTCACCGCCGCCGACGTGCCCGACCTGCTCGCGAAGCTCGATGGCCGCCGCGTGCGCACGCTCACCGGCGAGCACGTGCTCGCGACGGCGCACGCCCCCGTCACGACGCTGCAGCCCGACTGGCGCAGCCGCTTTCTCGCGTCGATCACCGATCCGAGCGTGGCGCTCATCCTCGTGATGATCGGCATGTACGGGCTTTTCTTCGAATTCGCGAATCCGGGCTTCATGCTGCCGGGGGTCGCGGGGGCGATCTGCCTGCTGGTGGGCCTCTTCGCGTTGCAGCTCCTGCCGGTCAACTTCGTCGGCCTCGGGCTGATCCTGCTCGGCGTGGCGTTTCTCGTCGCGGAGATGTTCCTGCCGGCGTTCGGCACGCTCGGCATCGGCGGAATCGTCGCGTTCGCGATCGGCGCGCTGATGCTGATCGATACCGACGTGCCCGGCTTCGGCATCCCGGTGGGCCTCGTCGTGACCCTCGCGATCCTCACCGCGATCTTCGTCTTCTCGGTGTCCGGGTTCGCGCTGAAGGCGCGCCGGCGGCCCGTCGTGAGCGGCTCCGAAGCGATGCTCGGCAGCGTCGGCGTGATGCTGGACGACGCGGACACAGGCGCCGGGAGCGGCTGGGCGACGGTTCGCGGCGAGCGCTGGCGCGTGCGCAGCGAGGTGCCGCGAGCGCTTCCGCCAGGCGGCGAGCGCGTGCGCGTGACCGCGCGCCACGGCCTCACGCTCACGGTCGAGCCAATCAACGAAACCAGCCAGGGAGAGCGTCGATGATGGGGTTCACATTCGGATTCAGCGGCGTCCTGTTCGCGCTCGTCGTCCTGCTGCTTTTCTCGGCGATCCGCATCTTCCGCGAATACGAGCGCGGCGTCGTGTTCATGCTCGGGCGCTTCTGGAAGGTCAAGGGTCCGGGGCTCGTGCTCATCATCCCGGCGGTGCAGCAGGTGGTGCGCATGGACCTGCGCACCGTCGTGTTCGACGTGCCGCCGCAGGACGTGATCACGCGCGACAACGTGTCGGTCAAGGTGAACGCGGTGGTGTACTTTCGCGTCGTGGACCCGGAAAAGGCCGTGATCCAGGTCGCGCGCTTTCTCGACGCCACGAGCCAGCTGTCGCAGACCACGCTGCGGGCGATTCTCGGCAAGCACGAACTCGACGAACTGCTCGCGGAGCGCGAGCGCCTGAACGCGGACATCCAGCGCGTGCTCGACGCCCAGACCGATGCGTGGGGCATCAAGGTATCGAATGTGGAAATCAAGGACGTGGACATCAACGAGACGATGATCCGCGCGATCGCCCGCCAGGCCGAAGCCGAACGCGAGCGGCGCGCGAAGATCATCCATGCGGAAGGGGAGCTGCAGGCGTCGGAGAAGCTGCTGCAGGCGGCGCAGATGCTCGCGCAGGCGCCGCAGGCGATGCAGTTGCGCTACCTGCAAACGCTGACCACCATCGCCGGCGACAAGAACTCGACGATCGTGTTTCCGTTTCCCGTCGATATCGTCAGCTCGTTCATCGACCGGCTCGGCCGGGGGCCGAAGGAGTGATCGCCCGCCCGCGGGACGCGGGCGGGACGAGGCTCGACGATGCGCGACGGGTTTAGTCGACGGCGGGAAAGTCCACGTCGGTATCGTTCACGCGGTTCACGAGGTTCGTGAAGTTGATCACGCTGATGGCAAACAGCGTTTCTACGACCTGCGTGTCCGAGTAGCCGGCGGCGCGCACTTCGTCGAGACGCGCCGCGTGGATCGTGCCGCTCGTCGTCACGAGATGCCGCACGAAGCGCACGAGTGCATCGCGACGGGCGTTGCCGGTCGGCGACCCGACCCGCACCTGCCGCGTTTCCTCCGCCGACAGCCCGACCATCTTGCCGATCGCCGTATGGGCGGCGAGACAATAATCACAGCCCGCGACCTCGCTGACGGCGAGCTTGATCGCTTCGACATCGGCCTTGTCCAGGCTGCCCTTCGCGAGCACGGCGTCGCCGTCCAGCGCCGCACGGAGCGCGGCGGGGCTGTGGGTGCCGATGGTGGCATAGGCGTTCGGCACGCGGCCGGCGGCCTTCTTGATTGCGGTGAACAGTTCGGCGGTGACGCCCGTGGCTTCGCTTGCTTTGATCTGTGAAAGACGTGACATGATCGGGTTCCTTGGTTTTGGATTGGCAGCCATCCGTATGGCATGGACGCACTTTATGCCCCGGCCTTCCGAGCGTTAATGCCCGGCGGGCTCGCAATCATGCTCGTTCGTCTCACGACGCGTTCGCCGCTTCATGCCATGATCCTGCCGATTGGAAAACCCGGAAATCCGGAAACCCGGAAATCGGGCGCCCGCCGTATCCGGCCGCGGCGCCGCAATGCACGGACGAAAGGTGTGACATGGACTATCTGACGACCCTCAAGGTGTTCTGCACGGTGGTGGAGGCGAAGAGCTTCACGCGGGCGGCGGACATTCTCGGCGTGTCGCCGCCGGTGGTGTCGCGCGCGATCTCGACGCTCGAGCAGCGGCTCGGCAGCCGGCTCTTCAACCGCACGACGCGGCAGATTTCGCTCACCGAGACGGCCGAGCAGTTCTTCACCGGATGCTCGCGCCTGCTCGACGAACTGGACGCGCTCGAAGAACGCGCGACGACGCGCGCCGTCGAGGCGACCGGAGTGCTGCGCCTCGTTGCGCACACGACAGCGGCGGTCAACCGGCTCGTGCCGCTGATGGCGACCTTCAAGCGCCGGCATCCGCAGGTGCGCCTCGAGGTGACGCTGACCGAGCGCCCGGTCGATCTCGTCGCCGAGGGCTACGACCTCGGGGTCGTGGTGCCCTTCATGCTCACGAGCGACACCACGGTCACGCGCCTGCTCGAGCGCATCCCGCTCGTCATCGTCGCGACGCCCGCCTATCTCGAGCAGCACTCGAAGCCGCGCCATCCGTCGGAACTCGTCGATCACGCGTTCGTCGCCGTGTCGCCGTCGATCCGCAAGCCCGCGCTCACGTTTCGCATCGGCGGCGACGACGTGACCGTGCCGCTCACCTACGAGGTTTCGTCGAACAGCCCGGTGTTCAACCGCGAAATGGTGCTGCAGGGCTTCGGCATCGGCGTGCTGCCGGCGAGCCTCGTCCAGAACGAGATCGCGGCGGGCCAGCTCGTGCAGCTCCTCGACGCCTTCGACCTGGTCGAAGGCGCGGTCGAAATCCGCCTCGCCTACACCACCCGCGCGCTTTTGCCTGCGAAAGTGCGCGCATTCGTCGAGCACGCCACGGAGTTTTTCGCCCAGCCCGCCGACGCGCGCCACCCGGAACAGGCCGGATCCTGATCCTCGCGCATCGTCCGGCACCCTTGTCGCAGAAGGGTGGGCGGGATTTTCGCGTGATTCTTGCGTGATTATTAACAATGGCGTTATTCACTCATGTCCGCAATGCGTATTGACTTGGTGCATATGCACAATTAGCCTGTGCGCTATCCGAAAGCGCCGTAATCCGGTGCCTTTTCCAACATTTCGGTGCATATGCACTTCATACAGACATGACGAGCCCTTCGACAAATGTTTCATCGGTTGCCGCTCCCGCGCTGCCCGTGCAGGCCCGTCGCATCCCGTGGATGCTGCTCGCGAGCGGGCTGGTGGTGGCCGTGCTGATTGCCGCCGCGACCTGGTGGGTGCTCGTGCTGCGCTTCGTCCAGACCACCGACGACGCCTATGTCGGCGGCGACGTCACCGTGCTTGCGCCGAAGGTGAACGGCTTCGTCGAGGACCTGCTCGTGCGGGACAACCAGCGCGTCGCGGCGAACCAGGTGCTGATCCGTCTCGATTCCCGCGACTACGACGCGCGGCTCGCCCAGGCGAGCGCGGAAGTGGCGGGCGCGCTCGCGGCCGTCACCGAGCTTGAGGCGAAGCACGATCTGCAGGCGGCGGTGATCAACCAGCAGCAGGCGGAGGTGAAGGCGTCGGCGGCGGAACTCACGCGCAGCGCGGCGGACCGCTGGCGCTACCGCGAGCTTGTCAAGGACGACGCAGTGTCGAGCCAGCTCGTCGAGCGCGCGGACGCCGATTTCACGAAGGCGCGCGCGTCGGTGGACCGCAGCGATGCGGCGCTCGTCGCCGCGAAGCGCGAGCTGTCCGTGATCGACGCGCAGATCGCCGATGCGAAGGCGCGCGTCGCCACGGCCGAGGCCGCGCGGCGCGTGGCGCAGCTGAACGTCGAATACACGACGATCCGCTCGCCCGTCGACGGCTACGTCGGCAACCGCACCGCGCGCGTCGGGATGCTCGCGAACACGGGCGCGCCGCTCCTGACGATCGTGCCGGCGACGGGCCTCTGGGTCGACGCCAATTTCAAGGAAGACCAGTTGAAGAAGATGCGCGTCGGCGACGAGGCGGACGTCGAGCTCGACGCGTCGAACGTGCCGCTGCACGGCCGCGTCGAGAGCCTTGCGCCCGCGACCGGCGCGACCTTCAGCGTGCTGCCCGCGGAGAACGCGACCGGCAACTTCACGAAGATCGTGCAGCGCGTGCCGGTGCGCATCCGGCTGGATGTGCCGAAGGACATGCAGGCGGTGCTGCGCCCGGGCCTCTCGGCGACGGTGAAGGTGCATCTCGGCCGCGCGGACGCGAGCTGATCATGACGGCCACCCCCACGCTCGACCCCTCCAAGCAGCCGACAAGGCAGCGCGTCCTGGCGTTCGTGCTGATGTGCGTCGGCTTCTTCATGGCGACGCTCGACATCCAGATCGTGGCGTCGTCGCTGAAGGACATCGGCGGCGGACTGTCCGCGAGCCAGGACGAGCTTTCGTGGGTCCAGACCTCGTACCTGATCGCGGAGATCATGGTGATTCCGATGTCCGGCTGGCTCTCGAAGGTGTTTTCCACGCGCTGGCTGTTCACCGGCTCGGCGATCGGCTTCACGATCACGAGCATGCTGTGCGGCATGGCGTGGGACATCAATTCGATGATCATCTTTCGCGGCCTGCAGGGCGCGCTCGGCGCCGTGATGATCCCGACCGTCTTCACCACCGCGTTCATGCTGTTTCCGGGCAAGCAGCGCCTGATCGCCTCCACGACGATCGGCGCGCTCGCGTCGCTCGCGCCGGCGGTGGGGCCGGTGATTGGCGGCTGGATCACGTCGGAATGGTCGTGGCACTGGCTGTTCTACCTCAACCTCGTGCCGGGCATCGCGGTGGCGGCGCTGGTGCCGAAATACGTGCACGTCGACGACCCCGACCTTTCGCTGCTGAAAAAGGGCGACTATCTCGGCATCGTGCTGATGTCGGCGTTTCTCGGCTGTCTCGAATACGTGCTCGAGGAGGGGCCGCGCAAGAACTGGTTCGGCGACGACGTGATCCTCGCGTGCGCGTGGGTCGCGGGAATCAGCGGCTTTCTGTTCCTGGTGCACGCGTTCACGGCGAAGGACCCGGTCGTCGATCTGCGGGCGCTCGGCGTGCGCAACTTCGCGATCGGCAGCCTGCTGTCGTTCGTGATCGGCATCGGCTTGTTCGTGTCGGTGTTCCTCACGCCCGTGTTCCTGAGCCGCGTGCGGGGCTTCGATTCGCTGCAGATCGGCATTGCGCTGCTCTCGGTGGGATGCTTCCAGATCGCGGCGCTGCTCGTCTATTCGCAGCTCGCGCGGATCATCGACATGCGCATCCTGCTGCTCTTCGGGCTCACGTGCTTCGGCATCGGCTGCTATCTGTATACGCCGCTCACCGCGCAGTGGGGCTGGCAGGAGCTGCTCGTGCCGCAGGCGCTGCGCGGGATCGGGCAGCAGTTCGCCGTGGCCCCGATCGTCACGATGGCGCTCGGTTCGCTGCCGCCGTCGCGGCTCAAGTCGGCGAGCGGGCTCTTCAACCTGATGCGCAATCTGGGCGGGGCGATCGGCATCGCGGTCAGCGCGACCATGCTCAACGACCGGCTGAATCTCCACTATCTGCGCCTGAGCGAAAGTGTGACGGTCGGGCGGCCGGAGGTCGACGGGCTGCTCGCGCGCAGCACTGGCCATCTGGCGTCGGTCGCGGGCAATGCGCTCGACGCCTCGCAGGCGAGCCTCGCCAGCCTGCACGCGCTCGTGATGCGCGAGGCGCTGGTGCTGACCTTCTCCGACTGCTTCTACGTCCTGGCGCTCTGCTTTCTGGTGGGCGTCGTGAGCGTCCTGTTCTCGCGGCCGATCGGGAGTGCTGCGCCTTCCCCGGACGCCCACTGAGCCGATCATGAAAAAACTTCTCGTTGAAATCCTGGCGTGCGTCTCGCTGGCGGCGTGCGCCGTGCAGCCCGCCACGCACGCCGACCTGCCGGCGACCGTCAACCAGACGGCGCCCGCCGGCTGGAGCGTCGACGTCCCGCGCGAGAGCGCCGATCCCGCCGCCTGGTGGCAGCAGTTCGGCGATCCGGTGCTGCATGAGCTGGTGGCGTCGGTGCTGAACGACAATCTCGACCTGCAGGCCGCCATCGAGCGCGTGAAGCAGGCGGAGTCGCTCACGACGCAGCGCCGCGCCGTGCTGCTCCCGCAACTCGACGCGAACGCCGGCGCCGCGAACGTGCGGCAGAACGCGCCGCCGCCGCTCGGCTATGTGCGCCAGGCGGGTTTTGGCCTCGCGCTCAGCTGGACGCCCGACGTGTTCGGCGGCGCGCGGCTGGAACTGCTGGCGTCGCAGGCGCAACTGGTCGGCCGGGAGCACGCCTCCGACCAGTTGCGTCTCGCGCTCGCCGCCGATACGGCCTCGGCCTACGTGGACCTGCGCTGGGCGCAGGCGCAGCTCAAGATCCTGCAGGACAACGCCGTGATCCGCGAACGCGCGCTGCGCCTCACGCAGCGGCGGCTGCAGTACGGCCTTTCGACGCAGCTCGACGTCTCGCGCGCGCAGAACCAGTTGAGCGACCTGCAGTCGCGCATTCCGCGCGTGCAGTCGACGATCCAGCACCAGTTGAGCCTGATCGCCGTGTATTCGGGGCGCACGCCGGAGTCCGTCGACCGGCTGATGCTCGCCCACGCAGGCGACGCCCCCGTGATCCCGGCGCCGACCAATGCGGCGCCGCTGATGCTGCCGTCCGAAGCGCTGCTGCGCCGCCCGGACGTGCTGATCGCCTACGCCGATGTGCAGCGGCGCGCGGCGGAGGTCGGCGTGGCGAAGGCGGAGCGCTATCCGAAGTTCTCGCTGAGCCTGACTGACGGGCTGCTGGCGTCGTCGTATCTCGGCATGCCGACGCTGACCGACAACCTCTTCAGCGCGGCGCTCAACGCCACGAGCCCGATTTTCAACGCGGGGCGCATCACGGCGGGCATCGAACAGAGCGAGAGCCGGATGCGCGAATCGGATCTGCATCTGCGGCAGACGATCCTGCAGGCGCTCAAGGACGTGGAGGACACGCGCAGCGACCTCGTGAGCACGACCGAGCAGAGCGCGCGGCTGACCGACGCGCTCGCCGCATCGGACAAGTCGCTCACGCTCTCGACGCAGTTGTACAAGGGCGGCGCGGCGAGTTTTCTCGACGTGCTCGCGGCGCAGGAGGCGTATCTGCGGGACGCCGATTCGCTGAATCAGGCGAAGCGCGAGCATGCGCTCGCGGCCGTGGCGCTGTACCGGTCGCTCGGCGGCGGCTGGAGCGAGACGCCCGCTGCCGCCGACGCACTGGCGAACCGCACGCCGTCGCTCGTCGGCGCGCCATCCGTGAACTGAGGAGAAGCGACATGAGCCTGATCGAAGAAACCGGCGCGGGCCTCGACGGACTCGCGCAACTGCGCGCGCTGATCGCCTCGGGGCGCAAGCCCGGCATTCTGGTGTCGCTGGATTTCGATTTCGTCGAAGTGGACGCGGGGCGGGCGGTGTTCACGGGCATTGCGGGCGACCACGCCTACAACCCGATCGGCACCGTACATGGCGGCTACGCGGCCACGCTGCTCGATTCCGCGTGCGGATGCGCGGTGCATTCGTGCCTCACCGCGACGCAGGCCTATACGACGCTCGAACTGAAAGTGTCGTACCACAAGGCGATTACCCGCGATTCGGGCCTGCTGCGCGCCGAAGGCGCCGTGCTGTCGATCGGCAGGCGCGCGGCGTTCGCGCAGGCCACGCTCAAGGACGCGAGCGGCCGGCTGCATGCGTCGGCGACTTCGACGCTGCTCGTGATCGACCGGTGAGATGAAGGGCGCAACGGGGTAGCCGATATTCCCTTGCGCGGTTCTGGCCTGCGACGCAAACCGGAGGCTCGACGGAAATCCACGTTTCTGCTGGCTTACGAAATTCGTGGAAAGTCAGGCCCTAAAGGAAAGGGATTTTTCAGGGCAATGGGCATCCGTTGCCCAGCACGCGCCACGGAATGTGGAAAAAAACGCTTGCTCTGTAGCGGTAAATGAAAAAGACGGCTTGTCCTCGTTGACGCAGCGGATTCTATGGTCCCGGTCGGGGCGCGGAAGGGCTTGTTCGTCGTCGATTGGAGACGGGCGGGAGCCGGCTAGGAGGCGTCATTTGCGCGTGCCATTACCCGGGCGTTCGAACGCTGGCTCCACTCAGTAAGCTGCCGTTCAACGACTACTCAAAAAATTCTTCGTCGACCTTCTTTAGCTGGATCGTTTCTTCAACACGACAGCCAACGTTGTATCTGATCATCAGCTTGGCTAGCTGGCGACCGTCAATCAAGACAATACGCTTGCTAAGAAAATCAGCCGTCTCTCGGGCAGAAGGCGAGAACGCCGAGGTGGTGACAAAAAGCCCCTTTGCCGCCTTGAAACGATCCAGTGATCCAAAGAAATCCCTGAGCGCGCCCGAGCCGATATTATTGCCGTCCGAATAGCGCTTGGCCTGTACGTAGATCCGATCCAAACCCAAGGCGTCTTGGTCGATAACGCCATCAACGCCGCCGTCACCGCTCTTGCCTAACGCTCGGCCGGCGTCACTTGTAGACCCGCCATAACCCATGGCCAATAGCAACTGGACCACGAGACGCTCAAAAAACTCCGGCGGGCCCGCAATAACACGGGCGAGCAGATCAAGACTGAGTTCGTCGTCCAACTCTTCGTGAGCTTTTCGGATAATTTCGTCCGGCGTCATGCCGCTCGCCTGGACAGCTTCCACTGCCGGCGAGTCTTTTCCGGCATTGCCGCTACCATTGCTGGCGTCCCGGAACAATACGAACTCCGGGAATTGTTCCAGAAAGCGAATGTCGATCTTTTCCGGCGGATTGGACAATACCTCACGTCCCCGATCGGTTATCTGGAAGTGCGCTCGTTTGGTCAACTCGACTAGGCCCGCCTTGCCCAAATAGCTTTTGGCCCAATGCACACGGTTAGCGAAAGTGGTCTGTTTTCCGGATGGAAGAAGTTCCGACCGCTCGTCCTCTGTCAGTTGAAATTTGTCAGCCAACAACTGGACGACCTCAGAAATTTTCATCTCACCCATTTCGGACGAACGTAGGACGGGAAGCATCAAAGTCTGAAAATCAGGAATGGCCATTGTCGCTAGTCAATTAATCAGTCGGTGCCAATGCCGGCACTTTGCCGTGGTCTGAATATCATACCGCTTACCTTGACCGGTGACTTCCCAGCAAATGTCCGCGCCTTTCCGAGACGCGCAATTGTCGCCTTGCCATTGGTTAAAGTCTGTTTCGGGTCGATCGCCGTCGGACGAATCCCGCATCGACGCGCAGGGACCCGGCATCGTCGAGCTGCGGTGCCGTTGACGGCCTCAAAAGAAAAGCGCCGGATCATGCCGAGCGCTCTTTTTACGCTCGGCGGGATCTCTTAACTGTTTCCTGCCGCAATTTTTCACGTACCTGCCACAGCTTTAACTTTCGGTGGGCACCCGACACCTTCTGCATCCCAACCACTCGCTAAACCCGCAACTTCGCCAAATTTTCCCTTTCACGCCGCTTCGCGCGGCGCGATCTTCCGCGCGATTTCCTCCGCGTGCTCCTGCTCCGCGATCTTCAGGTCGTACGTCATCTGCAGGTTGAGCCAGGTCTGCGCGTCGCCGCCGAAATAGCGCGCGAGCCGCAGCGCCGTTTCGGGTGTGACGCCGCGGCGCTCGAGCACGATGTCGTTGATGCGGTTCGCCGTGACGTCGAGCGCGCGGGCGAGCGCATTCGCGGTCATGCCGAGCGGCACGAGATACTCTTCGCGCAGCACTTCGCCCGGGTGGACGGGACGCATGCCGTTCCTGGAAATAGCCATGGGTTGCCTCGCTTAGTGATAGTCGATGATCCGCACGTCGGCCGGCCCGTCCGGCGTCCATGAGAAACAGATCCGCCACTGGTCGTTGATGCGGATGCTGTAGCTTTTCGCCAGATCGCCGCGCAGTGTTTCCAGCCTGTTTCCCGGCGGCACCCTGAGCGCCCCGAGCGTGGCGGCCGCGTCGAGCAGCGTGAGCTTGCGTTCGGCGGTGGCCAGGATGTTGGCGAAGCGGCGGGAACTGCCGGTTTCACACAGCGCCTTCGTTTCGGCGCAGGCGAAAGACTGAATCATCGGTTTTCATTCTATGCTGTTTGCCGACAAGCGGCAAACTATTTTTCGGAGCCGGCGGGCTGCCGGAACGGTTCGTGCAGCGTCACCGGACGCTCGTCTTTTTTGCGACAAATACTGTATGAGTGTACAGTGGCGAGCTTGTCGGCCGGCGTGTGCAGATGGCATAAGCCGTTTCCCGCCCGGCGCCGCCTCACGGCGATCCAACTCATTGAACCGGTTAGCAAAATTGGCTTCGAACAACGCAATCCGCATTCGCGGCGCCCGCCAGCACAACCTCAAGAACCTCGATCTCGACCTGCATACCGGCCAGATGACCGTGGTGACCGGCCCGTCGGGTTCGGGCAAGTCCAGTCTCGTGTTCGACACGCTCTACGCGGAAGGCCAGCGCCGCTATGTCGAGACGTTCAGCGCCTACGCGCGCCAGTTTCTCGACCGGATGGACCGCCCGCAGGTGGACCGCGTGGACGGCGTGCCGCCCGCCATCGCGATCGATCAGACCAATCCGGTGCGCAGTTCGCGTTCGACGGTCGGCACGATGACCGAGCTGAACGACCACCTGAAGCTCTTCTACGCCCGCGCCGCCGAGCTTTTCGACCGCAAGACGTCGCACCAGGTGCGCCACGACACGCCGGAGACGATCTACGCCGAGTTGCTCGAACGCACGCGCGCGGCCGATCCGCGCATCGCGATCACGTTTCCCGTCGAGCTGCCCGACAGTGCGAGCGACGACGAAGTCGCGCAATGGCTCTCCGCGAGCGGCTACACGCGCGTGCAGGCAAAGCGCCACGTCGAGACGGAGGGCGGCGCGCGCCAGTTGCTCGACGTCGTCGCGGACCGGTTCCGCCTTCAGAACACCGAGCGCTCGCGGGCGCTGGAGGCGATCGAAGGCGCGCTCCTGCGCGGCACGGGGCGGGTGAACGTCTACGTGCTCGCGGACGAGGGCGAACCGGAAATCTGGCGTTTTTCCACCGGCCTGCACAGTCCCGAAAGCGATATCCGCTACGCTGATCCGCAACCGGCGCTCTTTTCCTTCAATTCCGCGTATGGCGCGTGCGAGACGTGCCGGGGCTTCGGCCGCGTGATCGGCGTGGATCTGGGCCTCGTCATTCCCGACGCGCGCAAGACGCTGAAGGAAGGCGCGATCAAGACGCTCCAGACGCCCGCGTGGAAGGAAAACCAGGACGACCTCGTGCGCTATGGCGCGAAGGCGGGCATCCGTCTCGGCGTGCCGTGGAGCGAGCTCACGCAAAAGGAGCGCGACTGGGTCATCAAGGGCTCGCCCGACTGGACGGGCAAGTGGGGCAATCAGTGGTACGGCGTGCAGCGCTTCTTCGACTATCTGGAATCGAAGGCGTACAAGATGCACATTCGCGTGCTGCTGTCCAAATACCGCAGCTACACGAAGTGTCCGGCGTGCGACGGCGCGCGCCTGAAGACCGAAGCGCTGCTGTGGCGCCTCGGCACGAAAGAGCAGGCCGACGCCGTGCTGTCCCCGTCCGCTCGCTTCATGCCGACAGGCGTCGAATGGTCGCGCGCGCAACTGGAAGCCCTGGCCGGCCTCACGCTGCACGACCTGATGCTGATGCCGATCGAGCGCATCCGCCGATTCTTCGACTCCCTTACGCTGCCAAGCACGCTCCTCGACGAAGCACTGAAGCTGCTGCACGCCGAAGTGCGCACGCGCCTCAAGTATCTGTGCGACGTCGGCCTCGGCTATCTGACGCTCGATCGCCAGAGCCGCACGCTGTCGGGCGGCGAAGTGCAGCGCATCAACCTGACGACCGCGCTCGGCACGTCGCTCGTCAACACGCTCTTTGTCCTCGACGAACCAAGCATCGGCCTGCATCCGCGCGACCTGAACCGCATCGTCGAGGCGATGCACCGGCTGCGCGACGCGGGCAACACGCTCGTGGTGGTCGAGCACGATCCGTCGGTGATGCTCGCGGCCGATCGCCTCATCGACATGGGCCCCGGCCCGGGCGAGCGCGGCGGCGGCATTGTCTACGACGGCGCTCCGAACGACATCCAGAACAGCGACACGCTGACAGGCGCCTATCTCGGCGGCAGGAAGCATGTGGCGCATGCGTCGAACTGGCTGCGGCGGCGGGTGGACGACGCCACGCCGCGCCTCGTCCTCGAAGGCGCGAGCGATCACAATCTGCGCGACGTGACGGTCGACATTCCGCTGGAGCGGCTCGTCTGCGTGACCGGCGTGTCGGGTTCCGGCAAGTCGACGCTCATTCAGGACGTGCTTGCGCCCGCGCTGGCCCGCCACTTCGGCAAGGCGACCGAAGCGCCCGGCGCCTTCCGCGCGCTGAAAGGCGCGGATCAGCTATCCGACGTGATCTTCGTCGACCAGTCGCCGATCGGCCGCACCGCGCGTTCGAATCCGGCGAGCTACGTCGGCGCGTTCGACGAAATCCGCAAGCTCTTCTCGAAAGCGCCGCTCGCGTTGCAGCGCGGCTACGGCGCGAGCATGTTCAGCTTCAATTCGGGCGACGGCCGCTGCCCGACCTGCGGCGGCTCGGGCTTCGAGCACGTCGAGATGCAGTTCCTGAGCGACGTCTATCTGCGCTGCCCGGATTGCGACGGACGCCGCTATCGCGCGGAAATCCTGGAAGTGAAGATCGGGCGCGGCTCGCGCGAGCTGAGCGTCGCCGACGTGCTGGAACTGACGGTGAGCGAGGCCGTCGCGCTGTTTTCGAACGACGCCGAAGTGCTGCGCGTCCTCCAGCCGATCGTCGATGTGGGGCTGGAGTACGTGAAGCTCGGCCAGCCGGTGCCGACGCTCTCGGGCGGCGAGGCGCAGCGGCTGAAGCTGGCGGGCTTCCTCGCGGAGACGTCGCAGGCGAAGGGCGCGAAGGAAGGGCGTCTCTTCATGTTCGACGAACCGACCACGGGCCTGCATTTCGACGACATCGCCAAGCTCATGCAGGCGCTGCGGCGTCTCCTGGAGCGCGGCCATTCGCTCGTCGTGATCGAGCACAACCTCGACGTGATCCGCGCGGCCGACTGGATCATCGACCTCGGCCCGGAAGGCGGCGACGGCGGCGGGCAGGTCGTGTGCGTCGGCACGCCGGACGACGTGGCCGCGTGCGAGGCGTCGCACACCGGGCGCGCGCTCGTCGACTACGAGGAAGCGATGGCGCCGGGCGCCGCCGAAAAGCGCGCGGCGGGCGTGCCGCTGCAGCTCGCGGCGGAAGTGGCGAGCGCGCGCCGCGCGTTGCAGGGCGAGGACGTCGTGCGCATCGTGAATGCGCGCGAGCACAACCTGAAATCGCTCGACGTGGACATTCCGCACGGCCGCTTCAACGTGATCACGGGCGTGTCCGGCTCCGGCAAGTCGACCCTCGCGTTCGACATCCTGTTCCACGAAGGCCAGCGCCGCTATCTCGAATCGCTGAACGCCTATGCGCGCTCGATCGTGCAGCCGGCCGGGCGTCCCGAAGTCGATGCCGTCTACGGCATTCCGCCGACCGTTGCCATCGAGCAGCGGCTTTCGCGCGGCGGCCGCAAGAGCACGGTCGCGACCACGTCCGAGGTCTGGCACTTCCTGCGACTGCTCTATGTGAAGCTCGGCATCCAGCATTGCGTGCACGACGGCGCGCCGGTCCAGGCGCAAAGCGCCGAATCGATCGTCGCGCAGATCATGCGCGACTACAAGGGACAGCACGTCGGGCTGCTCGCGCCGCTCGTCGTGAACCGCAAGGGCGTCTATACCGATATCGCGAAGTGGGCGAAGGCGCGCGGCAACACGCATCTGCGCGTCGACGGCGAGTTTCTGCCCGTGAGTCCGTGGCCGAAGCTCGACCGCTTTCGCGAGCACACGATCGAACTGCCGGTGGGCGATATCGTCGTCTCGGCGGGCGACGAGGCCGCGTTGCGCAAGCTGCTCGACGAAACGCTCGAACTCGGCAAGGGAGTGATGCACCTGCTCGCGCCGCTCGACGAACTGCACGGCGCCCTCTCGAACGGCCATCGCCGCGGGCGGGAACAAACGCGCGTGTTCTCGACAAAACGCGCCTGCCCGGTCTGCGGCACGAGCTATCCGGAACTCGATCCGCGCATGTTCTCGTACAACAGCAAGCACGGCTGGTGCGGCACCTGCGTCGGCACGGGCCTGAAGCTCACGCGCGAGCAGCGCGCCGCCTATGACGACACGATCCTCGCCGGCGACGACCGCGGCCGCGAACAGACCATCGGTTCGGTGGAGCAGGAGCCGGACGATGTCGTGGACGTGCCGTGCCCCGACTGCGAAGGCACGCGGCTGAACGATGTCGCGCGCGCGGTGACGTTCGGCAACTATCCGATCACCGAAGTCGGCCGCTGGACCGTGAGCGACACGCGCGCGTGGATCTCGAAGCTCGCGCTGAAAGGCCGCGACGCCGATATCGCCCGCGACGTGGTGAGCGAAATCGAAGGGCGGCTGCAATTCCTGGAGGAAGTCGGGCTCGGCTATCTGAGCCTCGACCGCGCCGCGCCGACGCTGTCCGGCGGCGAGGCGCAGCGCATCCGGCTCGCGGCGCAGCTCGGCAGCAACCTGCAGGGCGTGTGCTACGTGCTCGATGAACCGACCATCGGCCTGCATCCGCGCGACAACCAGATCCTGCTCGACGCGCTGAAGAAGCTCGGCGACAAGGGCAACACGCTCGTCGTGGTCGAGCACGACGAGGACACGATCCGCCGCGCCGATCACATCATCGATATCGGGCCGGGCGCCGGCAAGCGCGGCGGCACGGTGGTGGCGCAGGGCGGCGTGGACGACCTGGCGGCGCAGAAGGATTCGCTGACCGGCCAGTTCCTCGCCAATCCGATTCAGCATCCGCTCCAGCCGCGCCGCGACGTGCGCGCGGCCACCGCGAAGCGCGCGGCAACGCCCGAGCAATGGCTGACGGTCGAAGGCGCGACGCTGCACAACCTGCGCGACGTCACGGCGAGCCTGCCGCTCGGGCGGCTCGTCGCGATCACGGGCGTGTCCGGCTCCGGCAA
>NZ_JFHC01000008.1 GCF_000698595.1 Caballeronia glathei
CCCGGGCGGCAACGACGAGCGCCGCCCATTCAAGGCGCGCGGCGAGCCCCACCACACCGCCCGCGACACCGCGCATTCCGCCCCGAAGCGCACGGCGCCTCCCAAACCCGCCCCCGCGGCACCGCACCATCCCGACGCCTCCCCCGCGCGCATCGCGCGCGCGGGGGAAGAGGGTCTCGTGCGCCTGTCGAAGGTGATGTCCGAACTTGGCCTGTGCTCGCGTCGCGAAGCGGACGAATGGATCGAAAAGGGCTGGGTGCTGGTCGACGGCCAGGTGATCGACACGCTCGGCACGCGCATCCGCCCGGACCAGAACATCGAAATCCTGCCCGCCGCGCACGCCGCCCAGTCGCAGCAGGTGACGATCCTGCTGCACAAGCCGGTCGGCTTTGTCTCGGGACAGGCGGAGGACGGCTATCAGCCGGCCGTCACGCTGATCAACCCGTCGAATCACTGGGCCGACGACCAGTCCGGCATCCGTTTTTCCCCGAACCACTTGCGCACGCTCGCGCCGGCCGGCCGCCTCGACATCGATTCGACCGGCCTGCTCGTCCTCACGCAGGACGGCCGCATCGCGAAACAGCTGATCGGCGGCCATTCGGAGGTGGACAAGGAGTATCTCGTGCGGGTGAAATTCGGCGAGCACACGGTCGATGTCGAGCAGCACCTGCCCGCGGAAAGCCTCGCGCTGCTGCGCCACGGCCTGTCGCTCGACGACGTGCCGCTCAAGGCGGCGCAGGTCAGCTGGCAGAACGGCGAACAGCTGCGTTTCGTGCTGCGCGAAGGCAAGAAGCGCCAGATTCGCCGGATGTGCGAACTGGTCGGACTCGAGGTCGTCGGGTTGAAGCGCATTCGCATGGGACGCGTGACGCTCGGCGCGCTGCCCCCCGGCCAATGGCGCTATCTCGCGTCAGACGAGACATTCTGACCGCCATCGCGCACGCTTGCGGCAGCCAAAATTGCGTCGTGAAAAAACGACGCAAATCGAAAAAAACGGCGCGCACGAGGCTCATCGTGCGCGCCGTTTTTTTGATCGAATTTTGACTAAAGAAAATGGGCCATCCATCCGATAGGCAGGTATACGCAACGTAGCCGCCTCCGGATCGCGCGTATATCCGCATCAGACGCCATTGAGGAGAACCGCCATGTCAGTTGAGATCATTGTTCGCGAAACGAAAGCCGGCCTCGAAATCATCAGCGGACGGCGGCGGCTCGACGCCCTGCTCGCCCTGCGCGACGAAGTTGTCGTGATGAGCCCCGGCATCGGAGAGGTGGTGATTGCGCGGCTGCCCGACGGGCGTCTCCAGGCGTCGGCAGACCCCGAGCACGTGGCGCTCTTTCGTCAGCCGGATGCCGGCGCCAAGAAGACGTTTGCCTGAAACTGAAACAAGGCCGCGCGCACGAGCGGCCTCGTTCCCTGCATCGACGCTCAATCGTCCCGCGGCGAATCGAGTCCCGGAAACAGGATGTCGGTGAAGCCGAACTTCGAGAAATCGGTGATGCGCATCGGATAGAGCTTGCCGATCAGATGATCGCACTCGTGCTGCACGACGCGTGCGTGAAACCCTTCGGCGAGCCGCTCGATCGCGCCGCCGAACTGGTCGAAGCCCTGATAGCGGATCATCGAATAGCGCTGCACGGCGCCGCGCAGGCCGGGCACCGAGAGACAGCCTTCCCAGCCCTCTTCCATGTCGTGCGAATTCGGCGTGATGATCGGATTGATCAGCACGGTCTCCGGCACGGGCGGCGCGTCGGGATAGCGCTCGTTGTAGCCGAATCCGAAGATCACCACCTGCAGGTCCACGCCGATCTGCGGCGCGGCGAGCCCCGCGCCATTCGCGTCGCGCATCGTGTCGAACATGTCCTGGACGAGCGCATGCAGTTCGGGCGTGTCGAAATGCTCGACCGGCTGGGCGATGCGCAGCAAGCGCGGATCGCCCATTTTCAGGATTTCGCGGATCATTCGGTGACTCCTTCCAAAAGCTTGCGCATACCTTCTTCGTCGAGCACCGGAACGCCGAGTTCCTCGGCTTTCGCGAGCTTGCTGCCCGCATCCGCGCCCGCCACGACGTAATCCGTCTTCTTCGACACCGACCCCGCCACCTTCGCGCCGGCCGCCTCGAGCATTTCCTTCGCCTCCTCGCGCGAGAGCGTGGGCAGCGTGCCCGTCAGCACGACCGTCCTGCCCGCAAGCACGCCCTGCGGCGCCTTCGGCGCGGGCGGGCCCTCGGGCCACGACACCTTGCTGCGCAACTGCTCGATGACGTGCTGGTTGTGCGCTTCGGTAAAGAAGTTGTGGATCGATTCGGCGACCACCGGCCCGACGTCGTTCACTTCCAGCAACGCTTCGACGGACGCCGCCATGATCGGATCGAGCGAGCCGAAGTGCTTCGCGAGATCCTTTGCCGTCGATTCTCCTACGTGACGGATGCCGAGTGCATAGATGAAGCGCGCGAGTGTGGTGTGGCGCGCTTTATCGAGCGAATCGAGCAGGTTCTGGGCGGATTTGTCTGCAAAACGGTCGAGCGCGGCGAGCGTCGAAAAGCCCAGGCTGAAGAGATCGGCTGGCGTGCGCACGAGATTCTGCTCGACCAGCTGGTCGATGATCTTCTCGCCGAGCCCGTCGATATCGAGCGCCCGGCGCTGCGCGAAGTGCCACAGCGCCTGCTTGCGCTGCGCGGGACAGAAGAGGCCGCCGGTGCAGCGGGCGATCGCTTCGTCGGGCAGCCGCTCGATCTTCGAGCCGCACACCGGGCACGCCGTGGGCATCACGAACTCCCGGGCGTCATCGGGGCGCCGGTCCAGGATCGCGCCGACCACTTCCGGAATCACGTCGCCCGCGCGCCGCACGATCACCGTGTCGCCGATGCGGATGTCCTTGCGCCGTACTTCGTCTTCGTTGTGCAGCGTGGCGTTGGTCACGGTCGCGCCGCCGACAAACACCGGCGCGAGCCGCGCGACCGGCGTGATCGCGCCGGTGCGCCCGACCTGCACGTCGATCGCGAGCAACTGCGTGAGCGCTTCCTGCGCCGGGAACTTGTGCGCGAGCGCGAAGCGCGGCGCGCGCGAGACGAAGCCGAGCTTCGCCTGCTCGTCGAGCTGGTTGACCTTGTAGACGACGCCGTCGATGTCATACGGCAGGCCGTCGCGCTTCTCGCCGGTCTTCGCGAAGAAATCGAGCAGGCCCTGCGCGCCCTCGACCACGCCGCGCTCCGTGTTCACCGGCAGACCCAATTCCGCGTACCAGTCGAGCAGGGCCGCGTGCGTCGGCGGCATCCCGGCGCCTTCCAGCACGCCGATGCCGTACGCGAAGAACGACAGCGGCCGCTGCGCGGTCATCTTCGGATCGAGCTGCCTCAGGCTGCCCGCCGCGGCGTTGCGCGGATTGGCGAACTCGCGCTGCTCCGCTTCGCGCTGGCGCGCGTTCAGCCGATCGAAGTCGCGCTTGAACATCAGCACCTCGCCGCGCACGTCGAGCCGCTTCGGCACGTTCCCGCCCTTGAGCCTGAGCGGAATCGAGCGGATCGTGCGCACGTTGGCCGTGACGTCCTCGCCCGTCGCGCCGTCGCCGCGCGTGGCGGCCTGCACAAAGTGGCCGTCGTCGTAGCGAAGGGAGATCGCGAGGCCGTCGAACTTGAGTTCGCACGCGTATTGCACCGGCGCGTGGCCGAGCGCGTCGGACACGCGCTTGTCGAACGCGACGATGTCCTCTTCGGCGAAACCGTTGTTCAGCGAGAGCATCGGCACGTCGTGCATGACCGGCTCGAAGCCCGCCGCCACCTGGCCGCCCACGCGCTGCGTCGGCGAGTCGGGCGTGATCAGGTCGGGCTGGTCGGCCTCGATCTGCTGCAGTTCCTTGAAGAGCGTGTCGTATTCGGCGTCCGGCAGATCCGGCTGGTCGAGCACGTAGTACGCGTAGTTCGCGCGCTCCAGCTCCGAGCGCAGCCATGCGGCGCGCTCCGCCGGGCGATCGGCGCTCGGAACGGCGGCGGCGGACTTCGACTTGGCGGCGGCTTCGGCTTTCGATTTTGCGGACATGCGGGCGGGACGGGCAAAGAAAATTGAGGGTCGGCAGGCTTGATCCGATCGTTCGATTGTCTCAGAAGATCGGTAAATCGTGGCATCGGCCCAACGGACAACCCCGCGCGCTCGCTCGGGCGTGCACGACAAATCGCGCCCGGAGGGGCGCGATGCGAGGCGTCGGGATGAAGCGCGGCTTGCGAAGCCGCGTCGGCACGGCGAGCGGGCGCGCCGGCGGCCTTACTGGCTGAAGAGGCGCCGCGTGGCGGGCGAGCCCGCCGGGATGCCCGCCTGCTCCAGCTTGGCGTAGAGCGTCATCAACTGCTTTTCGATCGCGAGCAGCGCCGATTCCGGAAGCGGACGGCGCTGATCGTCGACGACCCGCGCGCCGATGCGCTCGGAGAGCGACTTCGCGTAATCGCACATCAGGCGGAACGGGAGGATGTCCTCGTCGGCGACGGGCACGTCGAGCACCAGCGTGATCATCTGGCCGCCCTTGTACGTGAGGTCGTCGCGCAGAAAGTTGGTGTCGCCGAACTGGAGCATGAAGACGGGGTTCTGCTTCGCGTCGAGCTTGACGAAACGCGTGCCGTCGCGCGAGAGCAGCAGGCCGTCCTGCGACGCCACCGCCTGCACGTAGTTCGCGGACCAGGGCGCGCCGTCGGAGAGAATGTTGATCGACAGCTGCGCGTCGCACTGGGCGGCGAAGGCGTCGAGTTCGCGCGCCATGCCGACGGTTTCCAGCATGTCGGGGAATTCGGGCGCGCCGTCGATCGCGTCGGCGAAACGCTGCACGCCGGTCACGAACTCGGAGAATTCGAGCTCGTTCAACGCGCCGCTGCGGTTCGCGAGTTGCGCGGCAGCGCGCAGCTCTTCATAGCGCGCGCCGTTCTTGAGCAGCTCCCACGTGGACGTGCCCTCCAGCTTGCCTTCGATGTTCACCGGCTTGCTGCCCGCGCGGCGCAGCCGCTGGGCAAGCGGAATCACCTTGTCGCCGGCGATCGGCGCGGTGAGGCGGATCGGCACGATGCAGTCGATGCGCCGGTCGACGAGCGCAGGCGGCGCCGACGAAATCGTGGTCGCAGCGGGCAGCACCGGCTCGGCCTCGTCGGCGTCCTCGTCCGCTCCCCGCGGCTCGCCGTTGGCCGAGGTCGCCTCGGCCTGAAGGTCGACGGCCGTGTCGGCGGGCGCGACCGCCGGCATCGGCGCGCCGCCGAAGCTCGGCTCGACGCGCGCATCCTTCGTTTCGCCCTCGCCGATTGCGGGCTCGCGGCGGGCGGGCCGCACCGGCTCGATGAACGGCTGCTCTTCGTCGGCGTCCTGGCGCGCGAGCGAATCCGCCGCGTCGTCGGGCATCGGACGCGGCATCCTGCGGCGCACCTTCGCGCTCTGCCAGGCGTTATAGACCACGACGCCGCCCACCACCACGGCACCGGCTCCGATCAAACCGAGTGTCAACTCGTCCATGCACGCTCCACCAAACTTTTAGTTGCGATGCGCCGCGCGATCTGTCGCGCACGCCTTCCGGCGTGCACAGGACTCCGCGCCTGCGCGCTTTCAGCCGGACAGGGTCCGGCCCTTCATCGGATCAAGGCTAACTTTGCGTCAACTTACCGTCAGCCTGCATTCTGTGCGAATCCGGCCGCGGATTCCATGTCCACGGCGACGATCCGCGACACGCCCTGTTCCTGCATCGTCACGCCGATCAGTTGCTGCGCCATTTCCATCGCGATCTTGTTGTGCGAAATGAACAGGAACTGCGTCTTGTCGGACATGGCGCGCACGAGATTGGCGAAACGCTCGGTGTTGGCGTCGTCGAGCGGCGCGTCCACCTCGTCCAGCAGACAGAACGGCGCCGGATTCAGCTGGAACATCGCGAACACGAGCGCGGTGGCCGTGAGCGCCTTCTCGCCGCCGGAGAGCAGGTGAATCGTCGAATTCTTCTTGCCGGGCGGCTGCGCCATCACCTGCACGCCGGCATCGAGGATTTCGTCGCCGGTCATGATGAGCTTCGCCTGCCCGCCGCCGAACAGACGCGGGAACAGCTCGCCGAAATGCTGGTTCACTTCGTCGAACGTGCCTTGCAGCAGGCCGCGCGTTTCCTGGTCGATCTTCTGGATCGCGTCTTCCAGCGTGCCGATCGCGTTGTTCAGGTCGGCCGACTGGGAGTCCAGGAATTCCTTGCGCTGCGTGGCCGTGGCGAGCTCGTCGAGCGCGGCCATGTTGACAGGGCCGAGCGCGGTGATCGCGTTGTTCAGGCGCGTGACTTCGCCCTGCAGATACGACGGCTTCAGATCCGGCGTGAGCTTCGCCTGCAGCTCGGCCTCGTCGACACCCGCCGCCAGCAGTTGCTCGACGAACTGCTCGCCGCTGATGCGCGCCGCCTGCTCCTTCAGCTGCAATTCGCCGATGCGCTCGCGCAGCGGCTGCAGTGAACGTTCGGCGGTGAGCCGGTTTTCATCGGCGTGGCGCAGGCGCGCGGTCAGGTCGTCGAGTTCGACGCGCGCCGCGTGCAGCGCCTCTTCCTTTGCCGCGCGCACTTCGAGCGCGTCCTGCAGGCCCGTGTGCGCCGTCTGCTCGTTGATCGTTTCGAGTTCGGCGCGCGCGTCCTCCAGCGCGATCGCGACGCGCTCGCTCTGCTCGCGCGCCGTCTCGATATTGCGCCGGTATTCCTCGATCTTCGCGGCAAGCCCGCGCACGGCAAAGCTCGCGTCGCTCGCCGCGCGCTCCAGGTCGCGTGCTTCCTGGCGGGCGTTCGTGAGCGTCTCGTCGAGTGCCTCGAATGCAAGCTGGTTGTCCTCGAAGCGCGCCTGCAACTCGGCAAGCTCGCTGTCGTGCCGCTCGAAGTTCGCCTCCGATTCGGCCCGCAGCGCGCGCTGCTCCTCGATCTGCGCGCCGATCTCCTCCAGTTCCTCGCGAATCTGCGTGCTGCGCTGCGTGTAGCGCTCGTGCGCCTGCGTGAGCTTGAGCACGTCGAGTTGCAGCGCGTGCACACGCTGCGTCGCGCGCTCGGCGGCCGAGCGTGCGTCCGCGAGCGCCTGCGACGCCTGCGTGTGCGCCGCCTCGGCATGCACGGCGGCGGCGCGTGCTTCGTCGGCGAGCAGCGCCTGGGCGCGCGCCTGGCGCGCCAGGTTCTCGATTTCCTGCTGGCGCGCGAGCATGCCGGCCTGCTCGGAATCGGCGGCGTAGAGCTGCACGCCGACGCGCGTCACCAGATGCCCCGCCTTCACGACGAACGTGCCGCCCTCGGGCAGTTGCGCGCGCGCGGCGAGCGCCTCCCCGATACCGTCGGCGACGAAGGTCGTGCCGAGCCAGTCGTTCAGCACGGCGCGAATGCCCGGGTCGTCGATGCGAACGAGCGACAGGAGCGTTCGCAGCCCCTGCGGCGTCTCGAGCGGACGGCCGGCGGGCGGCGGCGCGTAGAACGCGAGCTTGGCGGGCGGCGCGTCGGTGGCGAAGGCCTTGACCCAGTCGAGATTCGACACTTCCAGCGCCGTCATCCGCTCGCGCAGCGCGGCTTCGAGCGCCGTCTCCCAGCCTGCCTCGACGTGCAGCTTCTTCCAGAGACGCGGCAGGCCGCCCAGCTCGTGCTTGTCGAGCCACGGCTGGATCTTGCCTTCGGTCTGGACGTTTTCCTGAAGCTGCCTGAGCGCGGCGAGGCGCGCTTCCAGCTGATGGATCTGCGCGCTTTCCGCCTGCACGCGCTCCTGCGCCGCGCGGCGCTCGCCGTCGAGACGCGGCAGCGTTTCCTGCGCGCCGGCAAGGCGCGCCTGCGCCTCGGCGAGCATTTCCTGATGCTCGGCAAACTGCATGCGCATCTCTTCGAGCTGCGCTTCGTCAGGCGCGTCGAGCCCGCCCGCCTCGGTCTTGAGACGCTCGTGACGCTGCTGCAACTGCTGAAGCTGCTGGTCCGCGTTGCGCTGATGCGCCGCTTCGAGCTTGAGCGCCTGCTCCGTCTGCGCGATGCCGGCGCGCTCCTCGTTCAGCTGCGACTGCGCATCGCGCCAGCGCGCCTCAAGCGCGGGCAGCGCGTCGTGCTTCGCGGCCGCGTTATCCTGCGCGACAGCGGCCTTCTCCTCGCCGATCGCGAGCGCGTCCTCGGCCTCGGCGATCTCGCCGCGCGCCTTCTCGGCCTGCATCTGCCACTGCTCGCGCTGCGCGGTGAGCGCGGCGATCTGCGCCTGCACGCGATTGCGCGACTCGACGATGAACTTGATCTCCGCCTCGAGCCGGCTCACTTCCGAATTCGCTTCGTAGAGCGCGCCCTGCGCGCCCTGCATCGCGTCGCTCGCACTGTAGTGCGCAACGCGCAGCGTCTCCAGTTGCGCCTCCACTTCGCGCAGACGCGCCGTCTGCCCTTCGAGATCGGTCTGCGCCTCGCCGATCGCGCGCCGCTGGCGCTCGGCCTCGCTGCCCGCCTCGGTCTTGCGCAGAAGCCACAGCAAGCGCTGCTTTTCCTCGCCTTCGGCCTGCAACTCCTTGTACCTGGTCGCAACGACGGCCTGCGCCTCGAGCTTTTCGAGATTCGCGCCCAGTTCGCGGACGATATCCTCGACCCGCGTCAGATTTTCCCGCGTGTCATGCAGGCGATTCTCTGTTTCGCGACGCCGCTCCTTGTACTTCGACACGCCCGCGGCTTCTTCGAGAAACACGCGCAGCTCTTCCGGCTTCGCCTCGATGATCCGCGCGATCATGCCCTGCCCGATGATCGCGTAGGCGCGCGGGCCGAGACCCGTGCCGAGGAAGATGTCCTGAATGTCGCGGCGGCGCGCCGGCAGGTTGTTGATGTAGTAGCTCGACGTGCCGTCGCGCGTGAGCACGCGCTTCACGGCGATTTCGCCGTAGGTGCTCCATTGACCGGCGGCGCGGCCGTCGGCGTTGTCGAAGATCAGTTCGACGCTGGCCCGGCTGCCGGGCTTGCGCGCCGTCGAGCCATTGAAGATCACGTCCTGCATCGATTCGCCGCGCAGCTCGGAGGCGCGCGATTCGCCGAGCACCCAGCGCACGGCATCAATGATGTTGGACTTGCCACAGCCATTGGGCCCGACGACGCCGACCAGCTGGCCCGGGACCTGGAAATGCGTGGGATCGACGAATGACTTGAAGCCAGCGAGTTTTATCGAGGTCAGACGCACGGCGATATCGCTGTTGGAAAAGAATTCTGGCGTATACGCGGATACGGGGCCGACGGACCGCGCACGGCTTCGTGAGATCAGCCGCGCGAACGGCGTGCCGCCGGTCGAATCGCTCGGGCGTGCGCGCTGCCGGCCGGTCGCATCCGAACGCTGTTCGACATGCAATCAACGACTTGCAGCGGGTTTGCCGAATCGTCCGATTGACGATCCGGCTCGCTTGGTGGCACGGCCCGGCGAGCGGTCACAATCATACCATCGCGCGTGTCGATTTCTTCTTGGGGTGCGGCTCGTCGCGCGGCTCGTCACATTGCTCGCGAGGCTCCCGCGGATCGCGTGGTTCCTTCTCGCGATGCACCCAGCCCGACAGCACGCACGCCGCGACGATACACGCGCCGCCCGCCCACTCGCGCGCGCCCGGCACCTCGCCCGCGAAGAGCCACGCCGAGAGCGCCGTCACGACGAGCTCGAACAGCATGATGATCGACGCGCGGTTGGCCGGCACCTTCGCCAGGCCGATCTGCACGAGCATGTTGTTCGATGCGAGCACGATGCCGAGGCCCGCCACGAGCAACGCGACCATGCCGAGCTGCGACGCCGCGGGCGGCGCCGTCATCGGCTCGAAGAGCATCGCGACCGAAGCGACGAGCGCCGCGCCGCCGAAGATCGTCGCGGTGCGCATCTCGGATTTCATCGCGGGCAGCACGCGGCTCACCTTGACGATCAGCACGTTGCTCATCGCGAAGCCCATGCCGCCCATGAGCCCCGCCCATTCGGCGAGATTCGCGGGCAGCGGCAGGCCGAGCTCGGGCGACCAGAGCATCGTCGCCGCGCCCGCGAGCGACAGTCCGGCGAGCGCCACGCCTGAACGCGTCAGCCGCTCGTGCAGGATGAAATGCGCGAAGAGCGCGGTCCAGGCCGGGGTCAGATAGAAGAGCAGCAGCACGCGCATCACCTGCCCGTGGATCGCGCCCCAGACGAAGCCGATATTGGTCACCCCTGCCGCAATCGCGAGCGCGACGAGCAGCCAGTGCCACGAGATCGAGCGGATCGAGCCGCGCCGCACGAGGAGGACGAAGAGGCACGCGGCGGCGCTCGTCGCGGCACTCGCCGCCGTGCCGGTGAGGCCGAGCGCGGCGAGCATGCGCATCGGATACCAGACGAGGCCCCAGACGGACGCGCCGAGCATGATCGCGAGCGTCGGCAAGGTGCTGCCAATGCGCGGGTTCATTGCGATGCGCCCCTGCCGGTATCGCCGCCGGGTGTCTCCCTTGCCGCGGACATCTGCGCCGGCCTCTGCGCGATGCCTCTTTCCTTGCCTGACCGCATTCACTGCTCCATCGTTCTTGCGTTGCGCGCGCCGGGCTCCGGGAGGATCGTGCACCCGCCGGATGCCCTTGCCCGCCGCCTGCGCGCGGATAGTGCCGCTGTATAATCAAACGCTTCCCCGCGCGAATGCGCGGAAGCTCTCCCAGTTGCTGCCAGCTTAGTGCCACCAGCGCCAGCAGCGCCAGCAGTGCCAGATAGTGCCGAGCCGCGGCTCGCTGCGGCCCGCCCCGGGTCACGACGCCCAGGCGTCGGCCGGTGCGCGGGCCACCGCGCAGCAAGCCGTTTCGAATCCTCCGGACCCTTTTTTGCCGCCGTCATTCCTCGACTACGCCGTGAATCCACTTCTGCAGACACTTCAGCCGTATCCGTTCGAAAAGCTGCGCGCGCTCTTCAAGGACATCAAGCCGCGCGCCGGTTTCTCCCCGATCAGCTTCGGCATCGGCGAACCCAAGCATCCGACGCCCGCGATCGTGCGCGATGCCGTCGTGAACGCGCTCGGCGGCCTGTCGGCCTATCCGGCGACGCTCGGCAGCGAGCCGCTGCGCCAGGCCATCGCCGCGTGGGTCGAAAAGCGCTACCACCTCCCCGCCGTCGATGCCGCCACGCAGGTGCTGCCCGTCTCCGGCTCGCGCGAAGCGCTTTTCGCGCTCGCGCAGACCGTGATCGACAGCCGGGGTGCCGGCCCGGCCGGCGCGGCAGCCGAACGGCCGATCGTACTCTGTCCGAACCCGTTCTATCAAATCTACGAGGGCGCGGCGCTCCTCGCGGGCGCCGTGCCGTACTTCGCCAACAGCGATCCGGCGCGCAACTTCGCCTGCGACTATTCGGCGGTGCCTGAGGAAATCTGGGCGCGCACGCAACTGCTCTACGTCTGCACGCCGGGCAATCCGACGGGCGCCGTGCTCACGCTCGACGACTGGCGCGAGCTCTTCGCCCTGTCGGACAAGCACGGCTTCGTGATCGCCTCCGACGAATGCTATTCCGAGATCTACTTCGACGAAGCCTCCCCGCCGCTCGGCGGCCTCGAGGCGGCGCACCGGCTCGGGCGCGGCTTCGAGCGGCTCGTGATGCTCTCGAGCCTCTCGAAGCGATCGAACGTGCCGGGCATGCGCTCGGGCTTCGTCGCGGGCGACGCGTCGATCCTGAAGAGCTTCCTGCTCTACCGCACCTATCACGGCACGGCGCTCTCCACCGTGTACCAGACGGCGAGCGCCGTGGCGTGGCAGGACGAAACCCACGTGCGCGAGAACCGCGCGAAATACCTGCAAAAGTTCACGGCGGTCACGCCGATGCTCGCCGAGGTGCTCGACGTGCGCCTGCCGGACGCCGCGTTCTACCTGTGGGCCAACGTCCGCCGCACCGGCCTCGCCGACACCGAGTTCGCCGCGCGTCTCTACGCCGACTATAATGTGACGGTTCTGCCCGGCTCCTATCTCGCGCGCACCGCGCACGGCACGAATCCCGGCGAGGGGTTCGTGCGCATCGCGCTCGTCGCCGCGCTCGAAGAATGTGTCGAGGGAGCGCGCCGCATCGTCGAGTTCTGCCGCTCGCTCGCGCAGTAAATCCATCCTCCATTACCGATACCACTCAACATGTCGCAACAACTTCAGCAGATCATCGATACCGCCTGGGAAAACCGCGCCGAGCTGTCGCCGAAAGCCGCGCCCGCCGAAGTGCGCGACGCCGTCGCGCACGCGATCGAGCAGTTGGACCGTGGCCAGTTGCGCGTGGCCGAGAAGCAGAACGGCGACTGGATCGTCAATCAGTGGCTGAAGAAGGCCGTGCTGCTGTCGTTCCGCCTGGAAGACAACGCGCCGATGCCCGCGGGCGGTTACTCGCAGTTCTACGACAAGGTGCCCTCGAAGTTCGCGAACTACACGGCCGAAGACTTCGCCGCGGGCGGCTTTCGCGTCGTGCCGCCGGCCATTGCGCGCCGCGGCTCGTTCATCGCGAAGAACGTCGTGCTGATGCCGTCGTACACGAACATCGGCGCCTACGTGGACGAAGGCACGATGGTCGATACCTGGGCGACGGTCGGTTCGTGCGCGCAGATCGGCAAGAACGTGCACCTGTCGGGCGGCGTGGGCATCGGCGGCGTGCTGGAGCCGCTGCAGGCGAACCCGGTCATCATCGAGGACAACTGCTTCATCGGCGCGCGCTCGGAAGTGGTGGAAGGCGTGATCGTCGAGGAGAACTCGGTCATCTCGATGGGCGTCTATCTCGGCCAGAGCACGAAGATCTACGACCGCGAGACCGGCTCGGTCACCTATGGCCGCATTCCGGCGGGCTCGGTCGTGGTCGCGGGCAACCTGCCGTCGAAGGACGGCACGCACAGCCTCTACTGCGCCGTCATCGTGAAGAAGGTCGACGCCAAGACGCGTGCGAAGGTCGGCCTGAACGAACTGCTGCGGGGCGACTGATCGTGGCGCGAGGTTCCGTGAATACGACCGTCGTCTACGGCATTCCGAACTGCGACACCGTGAAGAAAGCGCGCGTGTGGCTGGAAGAGCACGGCGTGCCGTTCGAGTTCCACGACTTCAAGAAGGCGGGTGTCTCGACGGCGCTTCTGCAGGACTGGCTGAAGGACGTGTCGCTCGACGAGCTCATCAACCGGCGCGGCACGACCTGGCGCGGGCTCTCCGACACCTACAAGGCCGAAGCCGGCACCACGCCGGGCGCGATCGCGCTGATGATCCACAAGCCGTCGATCATCAAGCGGCCGGTCGTCGTGGTGAACGGGCGGGTGAAGACGCTCGGCTTTTCGGCCGAGCAGTACGAAACGCTGTTCGCCTGACGCTCTTCGTCGCGCGTATGCGCTGCGCTTTCATGTCGCGCTTTTACGTCGCGCTTTTTCATCGCTCAACGCAAATGCCGGCCGCCGCGCCGGCATTTTTTTATTGAAAGTGGCTTGAATCCATGTCCGGCACCCTCCTCCTCACCGAAGACCTGATCGCCCGCGCCTCGGTCACGCCCGACGACCAGAACTGTCAGGCGCTCCTCGTGGAACGCCTGTCGGCAGTCGGCTTCGACTGCGAAACGATTCGCTCGGGCGGCGTCACGAACCTGTGGGCGGTCAAGCGCGGCTCAGCGGGCACCGGCGGCAAGCTGCTAGCGTTCGCCGGCCACACCGACGTGGTGCCGACCGGCCCGCTCGAACAATGGACCTCGCCGCCCTTCACGCCGACCCATCGCGACGGCAAGCTCTACGGGCGCGGCGCGGCGGACATGAAGGCGTCGCTCGCGGCGTTCGTCGTGTCGAGCGAGGAATTCGTGAAGGCTCATCCGGAGCATCGCGGCTCGCTCGCGCTGCTCATCACGAGCGACGAGGAAGGCCCGGCCACCGACGGCACCGTCAAGGTCGTGGAAGCGCTGAAGGCGCGCGGCGAGCGGCTCGACTACTGCATCGTCGGCGAGCCGACCTCCTCGGACACCCTCGGCGACGTGGTGAAGAACGGCCGCCGCGGCTCGATGTCGGGCAAGCTCGTCGTGAAGGGCCTGCAGGGACACATCGCGTATCCGCATCTCGCGAAGAATCCGATCCACCTGCTCGCGCCCGCGCTTGCCGAGCTCGTCGCCGAACACTGGGACGAGGGCAACGAATACTTCCCGCCGACCACCTGGCAGGTCTCGAACCTGTCGAGCGGCACCGGCGCGACCAACGTGATTCCCGGCCACGCGGAACTGCTGTTCAACTTCCGCTTCTCGACGGCGAGCACGGTGGAGGGCCTGCAAAGCCGCGTGCACGAGATCCTCGAGCGACACGCGCTCGACTACGACCTGACCTGGACCGTAAGCGGACTGCCGTTTCTCACGCCGCGCGGCTCGCTCTCGAACGCGCTGGAAAAGGCGATCCTCGACGAAACCGGCGTGCGCACCGAGCTCTCGACGACGGGCGGCACGTCGGACGGCCGCTTCATTGCGCGCATCTGCGAGCAGGTGGTCGAGTTCGGGCCGCCGAACGGCAGCATCCACAAGATCGACGAACACATCGAAGTGCAATTCATCGAGCCGCTGAAGAACGTCTATCGCCGCGTGCTCGAACAACTGATCGCCTGAAAAACAAAGGAGCCTTGCGATGGCGCTGCCCTTCACCACCCTGCGTGACCTGCTGCGCTTCGGCGTGTCCCGTTTCACCGAAGCCGGATTGTCGTTCGGCCACGGCTCGTCGAACGCCTACGACGAGGCCGCCTATCTGATTCTTCACACGCTGCATCTGCCGCTCGACACGCTCGACCCGTTCCTCGACGCGCGCCTGCTCGACACGGAAATCGACGCGGTCATGAAAGTGATCGAACGCCGCGCGGCCGACCGCGTGCCGGCCGCGTACATCACGCACGAAGCGTGGATGCACGGCCACCGCTTCTTCGTTGATGAACGCGTGATCGTGCCGCGCTCGTTCATCGGCGAATTGCTGCAGGACGGCCTGCAGCCGTATGTCGCCGACCCTGACCAGGTGTCGCACGTGCTGGAGCTGTGCACCGGTTCGGGATGCCTCGCGATTCTGGCCGCGCAGGCTTTCCAGAACGCGGACATCGACGCCGTGGACATCTCCCCGGCCGCGCTCGAAGTCGCGCATCGCAACGTGGACGACTACGGGCTCGCCGAGCGTATCTCGCTCTACGAAGGCGATCTCTTCGCGCCGCTGCCGGGCGGGCGCTACGAGGTGATCATCACGAATCCGCCGTACGTGAACGCCACGGCGATGCAGAACCTGCCGGCCGAGTACCGGCACGAGCCCGAACTCGCGCTCGCGGGCGGCGCGGACGGCATGGACGTCGTGCGGCGCATCGTCGGCGAGGCGCGCAGGTGGCTGACCGAGGACGGCGTGCTCGTCGTCGAGATCGGCAACGAGCGCGAGAACGTCGAGGCGTCGCTTGGCGGGCTCGATCTCGTCTGGCTCTCGACCAGCGCCGGCGACGACAACGTGTTCCTGATCCAGGCCGCCGATCTGCCGGGCTGAGCCGGCTTGCGCGGGCGCAAACGCGGCACGGTTTACAAAACCGTGCCGCGCGGTCGTTCGGTAAGATGACGGATCGTCGGCCGTGGCCCGGACAGGCGCGGCAGTCCCTGATGTATCAGCACCCCGGCATCGGCACCCCGGTTCTGCCGCCACGCGAGCTGCGCGCGCACAATGGAACTAGACTGGCTTCACCTCGGCACTCTCGTCTTCCTGGCACACATGCTCGGCATCATTGCCGCATGCCACGCCGTCGTGAACACGCGCACGTCGCAGGGCGCGGTTGCGTGGGCCGTGTCGCTCGTCGCGATGCCTTATTTCACGCTCGTGCCGTATCTCTTCCTCGGCCGCAGCAAGTTCGCCGGCTACATCGACGAGCGGCGCCTCGAGAACGAAATCCTGCGCAGCCGCGCGCATCCCGCCGAGTGGCATTCGGACCACGCCAGCCATGCGGGCGGCACCGCCGCGCTGCAAGACGTGTCCGGCGCAACCGCCACGGCCGATGCAACCGGTCCTTCCGAGCTGCGCGGCGTGGCGGCGCCCGGACCGGCGGCCTATCTCGGCAATCCCGCCATCCGCACGCTCACCCGCCTCTCCGGCATGCCGTTCCTGCGCGGCAATTCGGTGCGCGTGCTGCTCAACGGCGACGCCACCTTCACCGCGATTCTCGAAGCAATCGAACGCGCGAAGCACTACGTGATCGTGCAGTTCTTCATCGTGCGCGCAGACCCGCTCGGGCAACTGCTCAAGGAACTGCTGATCGCGAAGGCGCAAGCGGGCGTGCGCGTCTATTTCCTCTACGACAGCATCGGCAGCTTCGACCTGCCGCGCCGCTACGTCGACGCGCTGCGCGCGGCCGGCGTCGAAACGCATCCTTTTGCGACCAAGCGCGTCTTCGTCAACCGCTTCCAGATCAACTTCCGCAATCATCGGAAGATCGTGATCGTCGACGGCGAGCGCGCGTTCGTCGGCGGGCATAACGTCGGCGTCGAATATCTGGGCGGCAACCCGCGCCTCTCGCCGTGGCGCGATACCCACGTGGAAGTGCGCGGGCCGGCGGTCGCGAGCATCCAGTTCGTGTTCACCGAAGACTGGTACTGGGCCACCCAGCGGCTGCCGGAAGTCGGGCCGGCGAGCCCGTCCGGCGACGACATGCATTGCATGGTCCTGTCGAGCGGTCCCGCCGACAAGCAGGAAACCTGCTCGCTCTTTTTCGTCGAGGCGATCAACGCGGCGCGCGAGCGGATCTGGATCACGACGCCCTATCTGATCCCCGACGAAGCCGTGTTCTCGGCCTTGAGGCTCGCGGTGCTGCGCGGCGTGGACGTGCGCATCATGATTCCGAGCCGGCGCGACCATCACGTGGTGTTCGCCGCGTCGAAGCTGTATGCCTACGACGCCATCAACGCGGGCGTGCGCATCTTCCGCTACCGGCCGGGCTTCCTGCACCAGAAAGTCGTGCTGGTCGACCATATCGCCGCCGCGATCGGCAGCGCAAATCTCGACAACCGCTCGTTCCGGCTCAACTTCGAGATCATGGTGCTAACGGTCGACAGCGGCTTCGCGAGCCAGGTGGAGGCGATGCTGCTCGAGGACTTCGCGCAGTCGTACGAAATCGACGTGAACGACTATCGCGGCGCGCCGGCGTGGCGGCGCATGACGATGCACGTTGCAAGGCTCTTTTCACCGATCCTCTAGGCCGCGCGGCGTGCCTACAGCAGTTTTTCCACGTCGTCCGTGATCGATTCCGGCTTCGTGATCGGCGCAAAGCGCTTGACAATGTTGCCCTGGCGGTCGACCAGGAACTTCGTGAAATTCCACTTGATCGCCTCGATGCCGAGCACGCCCGGCTCCTTCTCCGTCAGATACTTATAGAGCGGATGTGCGTTCGCGCCGTTGACCTCGATTTTCTCGAACATCGGAAACGTCACGCCATAGTTCGTTTCGCAGAAGCTGCCGATCTGCGCTGCGTCGCCGGGTTCCTGCTTGCCGAACTGGTTGCACGGAAAGCCGAGCACCTCGAAACCGCGCGACGCGTAGCGCTCGTACAGGTCCTGGAGGCCCTTGTACTGCGGCGTGAATCCGCACTCGCTCGCCGTGTTGACGATGAGCAGCACCTTGTCGCGGTACTTGTCGAGGCTGACGGTCTCGCCCCCGAGCGTCTGGGCTGAGAATGCGTAGAGATTGTCCATTCGATGCTCCGCGGATTGAAAAAATCAGTCTAAGCCAAAATGCCCGGACGAGGCAGCCGGCCGGTTGGCACAGGCAAAAGCGCCGAACGGATGCGGCCTGAGCTGGCGTGACTTCGGGCGCCCCCGCATCCCGCCCACGGCAGCGTGCGTGCCGCCGAGCACCCGTTGCCCTCACCCCCGCGCCCCAACCCGCCGACAGTCTAAAATAGCGATTTCCCCCAAAGCCCGGTCCTCACGTCGTGATTCGCTTCAACCAGTTCACCCTCGCCCGCGGCACCAAGCCGCTATTCGACGCCACCACGTTCGCCCTCAACCCGGGCGAGAAGGCCGGCCTCGTCGGCGCGAACGGCGCGGGCAAATCGACGCTCTTCTCCGTGCTGCGCGGCGAACTGCACGCGGACGGCGGCGACTTCTCGATGCCGCCGTCCTGGCAGATCGCGCACGTCGCACAGGAAACGCCGGCGGTGGACCGCACGGCGCTCGACTACACGCTCGACGGCGACGCCCAGATGCGCGCCATCGAAGCGCGCATCGCCGCGGCGTCCGCCGCTCACGACGGCGCCGCCGAAGCGCACGAGCACGCCGCATTCGCCGACGCCGACGGCTACACCGCCCCCGCGCGCGCTGAAGCGCTCCTGCTCGGCCTCGGCTTCACGCTTGCGCAGACGCGCGAGCCCGTGAGCAGCTTTTCGGGCGGCTGGCGCATGCGCCTGAACCTCGCGCAGGCGCTGATGTGCCGCTCCGACCTGCTCCTGCTCGACGAACCGACCAACCACCTGGACCTCGACGCGATCGTCTGGCTCGAAGACTGGCTGCACCGCTATCCGGGCACGCTGATCGTGATTTCGCACGACCGCGAATTTCTCGACTCCGTCTGCAACGTCACGCTGCATCTGGAGAACCGGCAGATCAAGCGCTACGGCGGCAACTACAGCCAGTTCGAAATCCTGCGGGCGCAGCAGATCGCACTGCAGCAGAGCGCGTACGAGAAGCAGCAGAAAACGGTCGCGCACCTGCAGAGCTTCATCGACCGCTTCAAGGCGAAGGCGACCAAGGCGAAGCAGGCGCAAAGCCGCGTGAAGGCGCTCGAAAGGATGGAATTGATCGCGCCCGCGCATGCTTCGTCGCCGTTCACGTTCGAATTCCGCATGCCCGACGCCGCGCCGAACCCGATGATCGTCATGGACGACGTGCGCTGCGGCTATCACACGGACGCGGGCGACGAAGTGCCGATTGTCGAAGGCGTGACGCTGTCGATACAGAACGGCCAGCGCATCGGCCTGCTCGGTGCGAACGGCCAGGGCAAGTCGACGCTCATCAAGACGCTCGCCGCCACGCTCGACGCATTGAGCGGCACCGTCCGGCAAGGCAAGGGCCTCTCCATCGGCTATTTCGCGCAGCATCAGCTCGAAACGCTGCGCCCCGACGACTCGCCGCTTCAGCACCTCGGGCGCCTCGCGCCCGACACGCGCGAGCAGGAATTGCGCGATTTCCTGGGCGGCTTCAATTTTTCAGGCGAGATGGCGACCGCGAAGATCGCGCCCTTTTCCGGCGGCGAGAAGGCGCGGCTCGCGCTCGCGCTCATCATCTGGCAGAAGCCGAACCTTCTCCTGCTCGACGAGCCGACCAACCACCTCGACCTCGAAACGCGCCACGCGCTCACCATGGCGCTCGCGCAGTTCGAAGGCACGCTGATCCTCGTCTCGCACGACCGGGCGCTCCTGCGCGCGACAACCGACATTTTCATGCTCGTCGCGAAGCACCGGCTGCAGCCGTTCGACGGCGATCTCGACGACTACCGCGACTGGCTCCTGCAGCACGCCGCCGAAACGCGCGCCGCCGCGAAGGAGGCGAGCGCCTCGCCCGACGGCATGCAGGACCTGGGGGTGAATCGCAAGGAGCAGCGCCGGCAGGAGGCGCAGGAGCGGCAGAAGCTCTCGCATCTGAAGAAGCCGTTGCAGTCGCGCATCGCGAAAATCGAGAAGGAAATGGACGCGCTCAACACGGAAAAGGCGGCGCTCGACACGTACGTCGCCGATCCGGCGAGCTACGAGCCCGCCGCGAAGGCAAAGCTGACCGAATCGATCCGCCGCCAGGCCGACGTCAACGCGCGGCTCGAAGCGCTGGAGCACGAGTGGCTCGAAGCGCACGAGGAACTGGAGCAGATCGGCTGATTTGCGCCTGATTTGCCGCCAGATTGCCGCCAGAGAAACGCAGCACGTCAAACGACGGAGACCGGACCTTGACACAGCCCAACGCACTCGACGGCCTGCGCGTTCTCGACCTGACGCGCCTTCTGCCCGGCCCGGTCGCCACGCTGCGGCTCGCGGAACTGGGCGCGGACGTGCTCAAGATCGAGCCGCCCGGCGAGGGCGACTACACCCGCACGATGCTGCAAAGCGACGCCGACCGCGCGGCGGGCACGCCGAGCGCGTTCTACCGGCTCGTCAACCGCGGCAAGCGGCAACTCGCGATCGACCTGAAGAGCGCCGACGGGCGCGCGCAGCTGATCGCGCTCGCGCGAGAGTCGGATGTGCTCGTCGAGAGCTTCCGGCCGTCCGTGATGGCGCGGCTCGGCGTAGGCTACGACGTCCTGCGCGACGCGAACCCGAAACTGGTGTATTGCGCGATCACGGGCTTCGGCGCCGACGGCCCGTTCGTCGACAAGGCCGGCCACGACCTGAACTACGTCGCCTACGCGGGGGTGCTCGATCAGCTCGCCGCGCCCGACGGCACCCCGATCCTGCCGAATTTCCAGATCGCGGACCTGCTGGGCGGCGCGCTCGCCGCCGTCACGCAGATTCTCGCGGCGCTGTGGCACGTGGCACGCGGCGGCGACGGGCGATGCCTGAATGTGTCGATGACGCATGCCGTGCACACGCACAACGTCATGGCGCACATCGCGCTCGCCAATCAGGCCGAGCCGAGCACGCGTGCGGGCGCGGGGCTTCTGAACGGCGGCGTGCCCTGCTACAACGTGTATCGCACGCGCGATGACCGCTTCATCGCGCTGGGCGCGCTGGAGCTCAAATTCTGGGAAACATTGTGCAAGGCGATCGGACGGCCCGAATGGGCGGCGCGGCACTGGAGCCTCGGGGAAGCGCCGGGCGGCGCCGGTGCGGCGGAACTCACGCAGGCGCTGGCGGCGATCTTCCGCGAGCGCACGCGCGACGAATGGACCGCGCTTCTGGAGCCGCTCGACTGCTGCGCGGCGCCGGTGCTCACCCCGGCGGAAGCGGCCGCACATCCGCTGTTTCGCCGCGACGAGCGGCCGGCGGTGCGCGCCTAGCGGCGCGGCAAGGTCTGCCGGGGCATGCGCTCGTCGTCGACGAGCACGTGCTTTCTGCCCGTCACATGATGGCGGATGGTCGCGACGACTTCGTCTTCGGTCACGTCCGCCGCCACCGCGCGGCGCGAAATCTGCCCCTCCGCGTCGATCCATTCGACGATCCGGCAGCCTCCGCCCCATGGCTGTTCGATCGGCGCGGAGACGCGGCAGCCGCGCAAATGGAACGTCGGATTCGGCCGGGATTGGTCTGAGTGTTTCAAGGCGTGGTCCTTTGAGCTCGTATCGGCTTTCGGTTTCGTAGCCGTACAAGCATAAGAAAACCGCGCAACGATTGGGTTACACGCGCTGCCAACTCTTTTACACCACATTACGAGGGCCGGAACGCCCCGTCATTCGAGCGTGCGCACGCGGTCGATCGCTTCCTCGATGCGGTCCACCGCGATCACTTCCAGTCCGTCGATCGCCTGCTTCGGCGCGTTCGCCTTCGGTATCAGCGCGATCGAAAAGCCGAGCTTGGCGGCTTCCTTCAGACGATCCTGTCCGCGCGGCGACGGCCGGATCTCGCCCGCGAGCCCCACTTCGCCGAACACGATCAGGCCCTTCGGCAGCGGCTTGTTGCGCATCGACGAATGGATCGCGAGCAGCACGGCCAGATCGGCGGCGGGCTCGGTGATCTTCACGCCGCCGACCGCGTTCAGGAACACGTCCTGGTCGAAGCACGCGATGCCCGCGTGCCGGTGCAGGACCGCGAGCAGGAGCGCGAGCCGGTTCTGCTCGAGGCCGACGGCAAGCCGTCGCGGGTTGGGCACGTGCGCCGTATCGACGAGCGCCTGCACTTCGACGAGCAGCGGCCGCGAGCCTTCCTGCGTGACGAGCACGCATGAGCCGGGCACGCTCTGCGCGTGCTGCGACAGGAACAGCGCCGACGGATTCGCCACGCCGCGCAGGCCGCGCTCGGTCATGGCGAACACGCCGAGCTCGTTCACCGCGCCGAAGCGGTTCTTGAACGCGCGCACGAGCCGGAACGACGAATGCGTGTCGCCTTCGAAATAGAGCACCGTATCGACGATATGCTCCAGCACGCGCGGCCCCGCGAGATTGCCCTCCTTCGTCACGTGGCCGACCATGATGATCGCGGTGCCCGTCTGCTTGGCGATCCGCGTCAACTGCGCCGCGCACTCGCGCACCTGCGCGACCGACCCGGGCGCCGACGTGAGGGCTTCGGAATAGACCGTCTGGATCGAATCGATGACCGCGACTTCCGGGCGCTGTTCATCGATGGTCGCCTGGATTTTTTCGAGCTGGATCTCCGCGAGCAGTTGCAGGTCGGGCGCGGCCGAATCCGAGTTGCCGAGCAGCCCGAGCCGCTGCGCGCGCAGCGCGATCTGCGCGCCGGACTCCTCGCCGCTGATATAGAGCGCGCGGCGCTCGCGCGCGATTTCCGCGAGCGATTGCAAAAGCAGCGTCGACTTGCCGATGCCCGGATCGCCGCCGATCAGCACCACGCCGCCCGCCACCAGACCGCCGCCGAGCACGCGGTCGAATTCGCCGATGCCGGTGGTGAAGCGCGGCACGTCCGACGCTTCGATGTCGGACAGCCGCACGACCGGCGAGCTTTTCGCGAGCGCCTGGAAGCGGTGCGCGGACGGCGTCTCGGCTACCGACTCCACCAGCGCGTTCCACGCGCCGCACGCCGGGCACTGGCCCTGCCACTTCGGCGCCTGTCCGCCGCATTCGCTACAGATGTACAGCGTCTTCGCCTTCGCTACTTTTGCCACTCGGGATCCTGGAATTCACTGCGCGGGTTGCGCGGATTGCGACGTCCACTGCGTCGGAATGGCCGGAAAGCGCCTTACTCCGCGCGCACCGGCACACGCTGGGCGATCGCGCACATCAGCTCGTAGCCGATCGTGCCGCACGCCTGCGCGACGTCGTCGATAGGCAGGTGCGGGCCCCACAATTCCACGCGCGAGCCGATCCCGGCGGTCGGGCACGGCGTCAGGTCGACGGTCAGCATGTCCATCGACACGCGCCCGACGAGCTTCGTGCGGATGCCGTCGACGAACACCGGCGTGCCTTCCGGCGCGATGCGCGGGAATCCGTCCGCGTAGCCGCAGGCCACCACGCCGATGCGCATCTGCTTGCCGGCCGTGTAGGTCGAGCCATAGCCGACCGTATGTCCGGCATCCACCGTCTGCACGGCGATGAGTTCCGAGGCGAGCGTCATCGCGGGGCGCAGGCCCGTGTCGGCGATATCGGCCGTCACGCCCGACGGCGACGCGCCGTACAGCATGATGCCGGGCCGCACCCAGTCGAAATGCGCCGCCGGGTGCCACAGGGTCGCGGCCGAGTTCGCGAGGCTGCGCGCCCCGGCGATACCCTCGGCGCCGCGCTCGAACGCCTCCAGCTGGAAAGCGATGCCGCGCTCGCTGTCGGCGTCGGAAAAATGCGTCATCAGCGTGATCTGGCCGACGCCCTGGCACGCCCGCGCCCGCTCCCACGCCGCGCGATAGCGCTCCGGCGTGTAGCCGAGCCGGTTCATGCCGCTGTTCATCTTCAGCTGGATGTTGACCGGTTTCGAGAGCCGCGCCATTTCCAGCATGCGCAACTGCTCGTCGCAATGGACGGCGGTGGTCAGGCTGTAGCGGTCGATCACGTCGATGTCGGTCGGGCGGAAAAAGCCTTCGAGCAGAAGAATCGGCCCCGCCCAGCCAAGTTCCCGCAACTTCGCGGCTTCTTCGAGGTCCAGAAGTCCGAATCCGTCCGTCGCGCGCAATCCGGGGAACGCCCGGGCCAGTCCATGGCCGTAGGCATTGGCCTTGACGACGGCCCAGATCTTCGACTTCGGCGCGTACTTGCGGGCGACAGCGAGGTTGTTGGCGAGTGCGGCGGTGTGAATGGTGGCGGAAAGGGGGCGCGGCATGAGAGTTCGGGTTAAAACGCGGTTGGAACGCCAACCGGGGCGGCGGTTCAAGAGACCTTGCGAATCAGTATCTTATGAGGAATTTTCAGTACGATCGTGTGATTCCCAACACGTCATCGAGATTACTGCTAGTCAGAATGCGCCTATTTTCGTGTTATAAAGCCGTGCACACAACCCATTTCGATCGGAATAAGCCCGAACGCCGACACGGCGCACGGGGCGGATCACCCGCAGTGAGGAAAGCTTCGGATCAGATGAAAAAAGGTTTTTACACCATCATGGCCGCGCAGTTTTTCTCCTCGCTGGCCGACAACGCCCTTCTGATCGCTGCTATTGCACTGCTGAAAGATCTTCACGCCCCCAACTGGATGACGCCGCTGCTCAAGCTGTTCTTTGTGCTGTCGTACGTCGTTCTGGCCGCCTTCGTCGGCGCGTTCGCGGATTCCCGGCCGAAGGGCCACGTGATGTTCGTCACGAACTCCATCAAGGTGGTCGGCTGTCTCACGATGCTCGTCGGCGCGCATCCGCTGCTTGCGTACGGCATCGTCGGCTTCGGCGCCGCCGCCTATTCGCCCGCCAAGTACGGCATTCTCACCGAGCTCTTGCCCGCCGACCGGCTCGTCGCGGCGAACGGCTGGATTGAAGGCACGACGGTCGGCTCGATCATTCTCGGCACCGTGATGGGCGGCGCGCTCATCAGCCCGCATATCGCAGGGCACATCCTGAGCCTGCACATCCCGCGCATCACCACGCCCGCCGAGGCGGCGATGCTCGTCATCGTGCTCATGTACGTAATCGCCGCGATGTTTAACCTGCGCATTCCGGACACGGGCGCGCGCTATCCGAAGCAGGAAACGCGGCCGCTCAAGCTCATCACCGATTTCGCCGACTGCTTCGTCACGCTCTGGCGCGACAAGCTCGGCCAGATTTCGCTCGCCGTGACGACGCTCTTCTGGGGCGCGGGCGCGACGCTCCAGTTCATCGTGCTGAAATGGGCCGAGGTTTCCCTCGGGATGTCGCTGTCGCAGGCGGCGATCCTGCAGGCGATCATCGCGGTCGGGGTCGCGGTCGGCGCGATTCTCGCGGCCGCGCGCGTGCCGCTCAAGCGCTCGCTCACCGTGCTGCCGGTCGGCATCATCATGGGCATCGCCGTGATGCTGATGGCGTTCTACACCAGGGAACTCTTCCCTGCGCACTGGGGCGTCTACTTTGGCCGCATGCACGTGCCGGGCTACCTGCTGATCGCCTATGTGTTCCTGATGATCGTTGGCGGGCTGTCGGGCTTCTTTGTCGTGCCGATGAACGCGCTCCTCCAGCATCGCGGGCACGTGCTGCTGTCGGCCGGCCACTCGATCGCCGTGCAGAACTTCAACGAGAACCTCTCCGTGCTCGTCATGCTGTGCCTCTACGCCGTGCTCGTGTGGCTCGACATGCCGATCCAGTTCGTCATCGTGCTGTTCGGCTCGTTCGTCTGCCTGATGATGTATTTCGTGATGCGCCGCCACCAGGCGAACCAGCGCGCATTCGACTCCGTCGCGCTGATCGGCGAGGCGCGCCACTGATTCCGGCCGCGCCGCCCTGACCGGACGGCGCGGCGTTTTTCCACATGCCACCGACCATGCACGCCGCCGACCTCCACCCGTTCGCGACGCGCGTGCGCGAAAACGCGCCGCTCGTGCACTGCCTGACGAATCTCGTCGTCACCAATTTCACGGCGAACGTGCTGCTCGCGATCGGCGCGGCGCCCGCGATGGTCGTCGCGCGCGAGGAAGCGGGCGAATTCGCGGCGATGGCGAACGCGTTGTCCGTGAATCTCGGCACGCTCGACGTGCCGCAAACGCGCGCGATCCGCGCCGCCGTGGACGCCGCCAACACCGCCGGCAAACCGTGGGTGCTCGATCCGGTCGCGGTCGGCCCGCTCGCGTTTCGCACCGAATTCGCGTTCGAGCTGCTCGACGCAAAGCCCGCGGTAATCCGCGGCAACGCGTCGGAGATCATCAGCCTCTCGGGCGGCACGGCGAGCGCCAGGGGCGTCGACAGCACCGCCGCCACAGACGCCGCGCTCGACGCCGCGCAGATCCTCGCGCTCAGGACCCGGGCGACCGTCGCCGTGACGGGCGCGACCGACTACATCACCGACGGCCGCCGCACCATCGCGCTGTCGAACGGGTCGCCGCTGATGACGCGCGTGACGGGCGTCGGCTGCGCGCTGTCGGCGAGCGTCGCGGCGTTCGTCGGCGCGGCGGGCGGCCCCGCCGAGCACTGGCTCGCCACGGTGGCGGCGATCGCGTATTCCACGGTGGCGGGCGAACTCGCCGCGCGCGACGCCGCGCTGCCCGGCAGCTTCGCGGTCGCGTATCTCGATCGCCTCGCGTCGCTCGATGCCGCCACGTTCGCCGCGACGCTCGTCGCACGCGACATCGCGGCGGCCTGACGCCATGCGCCCCGCGTTCGACCTCTCGCTCTATCTGGTGCTCGACCCCGTGCAGTGCGGCGGCCACGAAGCGTCGCTCGACGTCGCCCGCGCGGCGCTCGCGGGCGGCGCGAGCATCGTGCAGCTGCGCGCGCCCGAGTGGCACAAGCGCGCGTGGCTCGCGCTCGCGCGCGATCTGCTGCCGATCACGCGCGCGCACGGCGTGCCGCTCGTCATCAACGATCATCTCGATATTGCGCTCGCCGCCGGCGCCGACGGCGTGCACGTCGGCCAGCGCGACCTGCCGGCGGACGTCGCCCGCAGGCTGCTCGGGCCGGATGCGCTGATCGGGCTGTCGGTATCGGATGCGCGCGAAGTAGCCGTTGCGAACGCGCTCGGCGACACGATCGACTACCTCGGCGCGGGCCCCGTGTTCGCGACGCCGACCAAGACCGACGCGTCCGCGCCGTGCGGTATCGACGGCCTTGCCGCGCTGTGCTCGCAGGCGCGCTATCCGACGGTCGCGATCGGCGGAATCCAGTTGCACAACGCGCCGGACGTGATGCGCGCGAGGCCGGCGGGCCTCGCCGTCGTCTCCGCGATCTGCAAGGCCGCCAACCCTCGCGACGCCGCCGCGCACCTTCGCGCGGCGATCACGCGCGCTCAACCCTAGTCCGACTGCCATGGTAGAGACCCAACCGAATCTCAACGCGATCCCCAACGTCCTCGCGATCGCCGGCTCCGACTCGGGCGGCGGCGCGGGCATCCAGGCCGACCTGAAGGCGTTCTCCGCGCTCGGCGCATACGGCGCGAGCGTGATCACGGCGCTCACGGCGCAGAACACGCGCGGCGTCACGGCGATCCACACGCCCGACGCCGCGTTCGTGAGCGCGCAGCTCGACGCCGTCTTCGACGACATCCGCATCGACGCCGTGAAGATCGGCATGCTCGCCAATGCGCAGATCGTGCGCGCCGTCGCCGACGCGCTGCGGCGGCACCGCCCCGCGCACGTCGTGCTGGACACCGTGATGATCTCCAAGAGCAACCACGCGCTGCTCGCGCCGGACGCGGTCGCGGCGCTGCGCGACGAACTGCTGCCGCTCGCCACGCTCGTCACGCCGAACCTGCCCGAGGCGGCGGCGCTCCTGAACGAGCCGGGCGCCGCGGACGAAGACGCGATGGTCCGCCAGGGCGAAGCCCTCCTCGCCCTCGGCGCGCGCGCGGTGCTGATGAAAGGCGGCCACCTGGCTTCCGCCGACAGCCCCGACTGGCTCGTCGAAGCGGGCGGCGCGCTCAGGCTCGGCGGCGCGCGGGTGCCACTGCCGAACACGCACGGCACGGGCTGCACGCTGTCATCGGCGATTGCGGCGCTGATCCCGCAGCGCGAAAGCCTCGCGAGCGCAGCCGCCGACGCCAAGCGCTACCTCACCGGCGCCATCGAGAACAGCGCGCGGCTTCATGTCGGCCGCGGCGTCGGGCCGGTGCATCACTTCTTCAGATGGTGGTGACGGCGAACGCGCGGGCGCGCGCGGGCCAGTCGTCAGGCACGACGAAGCCGCGCGATTGCTCGATCCAGCCGTCGTCGTCCTGGCGCGCGTAGGCGGCGACCATCGTCGGCGAGACGGCGTTGTGCAGCCGCTCGTGGATGTCGGCGCCGTGAGCGAGGAGCGCCTCGCCGTCAGCGGCGGCGAGGCGGCGCGGTGCGAGCCACGCGAGCCTCGGCTGCACCACCCACGCCCTCGCGGCGTACGCGGCGGGGCTGCTTTCCTCTCTCGCTGATCCGGCCTGGCTTGCGCCGCCTGCCGACGGCGCCACCACCGGATTGCCGGAAGTCCCGCCCGCCCCGGCGCGGACCAGTGCGAGGCCCGCGGCGTCCGATGCCGGTCCGAGCGCCGCGGCCTGCGGCGCTCGGACATCGCGTCCCGGCGCGGCCTGCTCGGCCGCCCGCGCGGCGCGCCATTCCGATGCCGTCGACCACCAGCCGCGCAGATGCGCCTCGCCTACCTCCGGCGCGGGCGTCACGTCGTCGCGGTGATAGAAGAGCCGCCCCTTGATGTACAGCTGCGCCTGCCACGGCCCCTCGAAACCCAGCGACGCAAACTCCGCCCGCGAACTGAGCGCGAGTTGATGCGTGAGGAGTCGCGCGTGCTTCAGATCGAAGCGGTCCTGCAGGTTCGGGCCGACGTAGTCGGAAAGACGCGCGGGACCGGACGATCCGTCGCCGATGTGCAGATAGAACTTCACCGCCAGTTCCCAGTGCAGGCGCGCGCCGCGCGCCGTCTGCAGCAGGAAGTCGCATTCGCCGATGGTCCGCCGCTGGCGCCGCAGCGGCACGTTCGCCGCGACGAGTTCCGCAGCGGGGCCGTGGGTCAGGAAATATTCGAGCAGGCTCTCGGCGTAGAAGCCGAGCCGCGTGCGCTTCGGATTGCGCGACTGCGCATGCAGCGACGCCGGATCGCGATCGAGCGCATCGAGCCACGTGAGGGTCGCGTCGCGCTCGGCGGCCGATTCGAACGGATTGGCGAGTTCGGCGCCCGCGTGGCTCGCGCGCAGCAGGTCCGGCGCGAACAGCAGCCACGCGAGATCGCGCACGGCGGCGTCTTCGTAGCGATCGACGAGCCGCGCGAGGTCCGCCATCAGTTGCCGCCCTGCACGACTCCCGACGCGTCGAGCGCCTTGCGGTACGTGTCACGCGCGAGACACAGGTCGGCCCACGCCTTCGCCTTGTCCGGCAGGCTTCGCAGCAGGTAGGCCGGGTGATAGGTGACGATCACCGGCACGCCCTCGTATTCGTGCACGCGGCCGCGCAGCGACGCGATGCTCGCCTCGCTCTTCAGAAGGCTCTGCGCGGCAAAGCGGCCGAGCGCGACGATCAGCTTCGGCTTCACGAGCGCCACCTGACGCTGGAGATAAGGCTCGCAGCGCGCGACTTCGTCGAGTTCCGGATTGCGGTTGCCGGGCGGGCGGCACTTGATCACGTTGGCGATGTACACATTCGAGTCCCGCGCGAGCGTAACCGCGCGCAGCATGCTGTCGAGGAGCTTGCCCGCCTGCCCGACGAACGGCTCGCCGAGCCTGTCCTCGTTTTCGCCCGGCGCCTCGCCGATCAGCATCCAGTCCGCTTCGCGATCGCCCACGCCGAAGACGGTGTTCGTGCGCCGTTCGCACAGCCGGCAGCGCTCGCAGCCGGCGACGCGCGCCGCGAGCGCGTCCCAGTCGAGCGTGCGGATGTCGTCAGGGGCGGCCATCGCGGCGATCGCGGCGTGGTCGGCAGGCGGCGGGGGGTCGTCGTCGAGCCAGGGGAGATCGTCGAAGGCGACGTCCGGCGGCGAATCGAACCGCGGTGCGCCTTGTTCTGCGGGAGGCGGCGCGTCGTCCATCTCGCGCGATCGCGCTGGTTCGAGCGTTCGGGCGGCCTGTGCAGGCTTGTCCGCCTTGTCACGGAAATCGACGTGCTCATCCGGCGCAGCGTGCGGCGACGCCGTCATCGGCTCGGGCGCCACGGCACGCTGAACCGCTGCGGCCGCGGACGGCACCGGCGCACCGGCTTGTGTCACGGTGGAGTCAGCGGCGGTTTCAGCGGCGGCGCCGGCCGCGCGCCGCCGCACCCAGACCGGTCCGAGCCCGAGTTCCTCGAGTATCGATTCATCCAGCGCCATGTGCGCCCTCCTTCGGAAAAGACAGACGCATGACGATTGCGTCCTCGCGCGAACGATGCCGCGCGGGGTAGTAATTCTTGCGGCGCCCGATGGCCGAAAACCCGAAACGCTCGTACAGCTGGATAGCGCGCGGATTCGACGGCCGCACTTCCAGCAGGATGCCGTCGAGCTTCTCAGCGCGCGCGATGCGCACCGCTTCGCGCAGCAGCGTGAGCCCGGCGCCCGCGTGCTGCGCCTGCGGCGCGACGCAAAGATTGAGCAGGTGCATTTCGTCGACGACGGGCATCAGCACGCAGTAGCCGATCAGCGTGCCCGTCACATGGCGCAGGCACACGCCGAAATAACCGTTGCGCAGCGAATCCTGGAAATTGCCCCGGCTCCACGGGAACTCGTAGGCGAGTTTCTCGACGGCGGCGACTTCATCGAGATCGGCCTCCGTCATCGGCAACAGATAACGATCGGCGAGCAGGACCCCGCTCACCGCACCGGCTCCTCGTCCGCGCCTTCGGCGTGCGGTGCGGCATGCTTCGCGGCGTCCTTCGCAGCGCGCGCCTGCATGCGCTCGGCGGTGGTCTGCGCGACCTTGTCGCGCACATATTCCGGCGCGGCGAGCTCGGGCGGCACGGCGCGCCCGGCGGCGAGCGCGCGCAGCCCGGCAAGCGCGACGGGCAGCGCATGCGGCAGCGCCTCGCCGTCGACACGGGCTGCCGCCGACACCGCCGGCAACCGTTCGCCGAACGCCGCGGCCGCATTGCCCGCGAGCGTGAACGGCGCGTCGGGCAAAACGACGGCGGCGGGCGCATCGAGCGACGCCGGGCGGATCGTGCGCCAGTCGCCTGCGGCAGCGTCGAATTCGAAGTCGGCCCAGTAGACCTCGTCCATGCGGGCGTCGAGCGCGGCGAGCACGCGCGACACCGACGGCTCGCGCAAGCGCGCGAACTCCGCGCAGGCAAGCAAGGTGCCGATCGGCACGACCGGCACGCCGAGCCCGAACGCGAGACCCTGGGCCACGCCCGTCGCCGTGCGCAGGCCGGTGAACGAGCCCGGCCCCGAGCCGAACGCGATGGCGGTGCAATCGGCGAGCGCGAGTCCGGCGTCGTCGAACAGTTCGCGCACCGCGGGCAAGAGCCGCGTGCTCGACACGGCGCCGGTGGCCTCGTGGCGAAACCAGACGCGCGTGCTACCGGCGACGTGCTGAGGGGCCACCGCGCCGGGCGAGTCCGGCGAGCCACCGGCGAGCAGCAGCGCGACGGAACAGAATTCGGTCGAAGTATCGAGGGCGAGCAGAACGGTGCGTGTCATGGGCGCTATTGTAATGCGGGAGCCGCGCGGCTTACCGCACGATGCGCGCCAGCCAGGGCGCGCCGCGCTCTGGAAGAAAGCCTCGATAGCGGCGCCGGACATGCTTGCTATGATCGTTCATCCCAAAAAAACACGGAGAACCGAATGAGCGACATCGACGCGCGCTTCGCGCAAGCCCAGGCCGACGTGACGCAACTGCCCGAGCGCCCCGGCAACCTGACGCTGCTGCGCCTCTATGCGCTCTTCAAGCAGGCGAGCGCCGGCGACGTGCACGGCGACAAGCCCGGTTTCGCCGATATCGTCGGGAAATACAAATACGAAGCGTGGGCCGCGCTTCAGGGCACGCCCGCAGACACCGCGAAGGAGCACTACATCGAACTCGTCGAATCGCTGAAGTCGGGCGCCTCCGCCTGAGCGCAGCCCTCAGCCGCCCTGCCGCCGCCCGCCGCGCCGGCAGGACATGCCCGCACGGGCGTCGCGGCGCGATCGTCTTAATATCTGGCGCAGTGCAGCAAATATCGTTATACTGTTGCCTGCGCTTCACTGTGGCCTGCGTGGTTCGATTTTCTCCATGCGCGCGATGCGGCGCCTCGTAGCGTTTTGCTCCAATCCAGTTTAGAAACTGTCCCCTCCTTGCTAGGTCCTTCGGGGCCCGTCATGCACCAGGCTGACGCCAGCGCCCTTCCCGGCCTGTCGTATCCGATACAGCTTCTAACAACAGGCTCGCCTTCATTGCTGCGAGTTGCCCCCGTTTTTCGATTTGCTCGCTGCTTCTTTGCTCGCTGAATCCAACGACTTGGGTATGCCGATTGGCGCCGACGCCTCATTTCCCGTTTCAAGGATCGACATGACTTCGAGCATTACCCAAAGCCCTCTCGACAATATCGCAGCACAAGCACTCGGCGCCGACGCACCTGCAGACACGCCCGCCGTGCCCGCCGGCCCCAGCTTCGAATCGCTCGGCCTGTCCGCCGACATCGTTTCCGCCCTGACGGCCGCCGGCTATCAGGTCCCGACGCCCGTGCAGCAGCGCGCGATCCCCGCAGCGCTCGCCGGACGCGATCTTCTCGTTTCCAGCCCGACCGGTTCGGGCAAGACCGCGGCGTTCATGCTGCCCGCCATCGAGCGCTTCTCGCAACTCGAAAAGCAGGCTGCTTCCCAGCCGCGCGAGCCGCGTGACCCGAACGGCCGCCCGGCGCGCCGCCAGCAGCCGGTCGCGCGCCCGAGCCTGCTCGTGCTCACGCCCACGCGCGAACTCGCGATGCAGGTTACGGCCGCCGCGACCACGTACGGCAAGCACCTGCGCCGCCTGCGCACCGTCAGCATTCTCGGCGGCGTGGCGTACGGCCAGCAGTTGATGCTGCTCGCGAAGAACCCCGAAATCCTGGTCGCGACGCCCGGGCGCCTGCTCGACCACCTGGAGCGCGGCCGCATCGACCTGTCGAGCCTGAACATGCTCGTACTCGACGAAGCCGACCGCATGCTCGACATGGGCTTCATCGACGACATCGAGACGATCGTCGCGGCAACGCCGGCTTCGCGCCAGACGCTGCTGTTCTCCGCCACGATCGACGGCAAGATCGGCTCGCTGACCGGGCGCCTGCTCAAGGACCCGGAGCGCATCGAGATCGTCCAGAAGCTCGAAGCGAAGAGCAACATCGCGCAAACCGTGCATTACGTCGACGACCGCGATCACAAGGATCGCCTGCTCGATCACCTGCTGCGCGACTCCGAACTGGACCAGGCCATCGTGTTCACGGCGACCAAGAACGACGCCGACCAGCTGGCAATCCGCCTCGCCGACGCCGGCTTCGAATCGGCCGCGCTGCACGGCGACCTGCCGCAGGGCGCGCGCAACCGCACGATCCGCGCGCTGCGCGAGCGCCGCGTGCGCGTGCTGGTGGCCACCGACGTCGCGGCTCGCGGCATCGACATTCCCGGCATCACGCACGTCTTCAACTACGACCTGCCGAAGTTCGCTGAAGACTACGTGCACCGCATCGGCCGTACGGGCCGCGCGGGCCGCAGCGGCATCGCGGTGAGCCTCGTGCATCACGCCGAGCAAGGCGCGTTGAAGCGCATCGAGCGCTTCGTGCGCGCGCCGCTGGCGGTCAACGTCATCGCCGGTTTCGAGCCGCGCAAGTCGGCACCGGCCGGCGGCCGTGGCGGTTTCGGCGGCGGCCGCGGCCGTCCGGGCGGCGGTTCGTCGGGTGGCCGCCGCTACGGCAGCGGCGTCGGCACCGGCGGCTCGGGCAAGCCGGGCGGCTGGGGCAACAAGCCGGCGAGCGCAGGCGGCCGTGAAGGCGGCTATCGCGGCGGCAACAGCGGTGGCAACAGCGACGGCGGCTATCGCGGCGGCTCGCGTGACGGCGGCTTCGGCGGCGGTTCGCGCGACGGCTACAGCGCGCGCCGCAACGACGGCCCGCGCGCACCGCGCCGCGGCAGCTAAAAACGCTTCACGCGTGCCTGAGGGCGGGCCGATGGCCCTTCCTCTGCAGCAGCTTCAAAAAACCGATGCCTCGCGCATCGGTTTTTTTTCGTCCACGCCCCATATTTCACGATACGGAAAGTCTTTTTGCGTCGCAAAAGATGTGTTGCGCGGCACAACGGCCCACGTTGCAAGATAGAAAATCTCGTTTCTCATTACGAAATTGCGTTTGTATGTAATTGATTTAGCGCAATAAAAATTCTCCGAAAAAGCTTCTGCGACGTCTGTTTCGCGCGCCGGACTTTGCCTAGACTCTTATATAAGAGTTGAGCAAACGAAACGCGAAGTCAGCCGACCCGCCGCGTCGGGCTCAGGTCAAACGGGACAGATTCATCACCATCCGTCGTACAGGCACATCAAGGAGATCCGCAATGTCACGTCAAGAACAAGCACAGCAACTCCAACAGCAATGGGAAACCGATCCGCGCTGGAAAGGCATCAAGCGCACCTATACGGCCGAGGACGTCGTGCGCCTGCGCGGCTCGGTGCAGGTCGAGCACACGCTCGCTAAGCGCGGTGCGCAAAAACTGTGGGAAAGCGTCAATAACGAGCCGTTCGTCAACTCGCTCGGCGCGCTGACCGGCAACCAGGCGATGCAGCAGGTGAAGGCGGGTCTGAAGGCGATCTATCTGTCGGGCTGGCAGGTGGCGGGCGATGCCAACGTCGCGGGCGAAATGTATCCGGACCAGTCGCTGTATCCGGCGAACTCGGTGCCGCTCGTGGTGAAGCGCATCAACAACACGCTCACGCGCGCCGACCAGATCCAGTGGTCCGAAGGCAAGAACCCGGGCGACGAAGGCTATATCGACTACTTCGCGCCGATCGTCGCCGACGCGGAAGCCGGCTTCGGCGGCGTGCTTAACGCGTTCGAGCTGATGAAGGCGATGATCGAAGCGGGCGCCTCGGGCGTGCACTTCGAGGACCAGCTCGCGTCCGTGAAGAAGTGCGGCCACATGGGCGGCAAGGTGCTCGTGCCGACGCGCGAGAACATCGCGAAGCTGACCGCAGCGCGGCTCGCCGCCGACGTCTGCGGCACGCCGACCATCCTGCTCGCCCGCACGGACGCGGAAGCCGCCGACCTCGTGACGTCCGACATCGACGAGAACGACAAGCCGTTCCTCACGGGAGAGCGCACGGTCGAAGGGTTCTACCGCACGCGGCCGGGCCTGGAGCAGGCGGTGTCGCGCGGTCTCGCGTATGCGCCGTATGCCGACATGATCTGGTGCGAAACCGGCAAGCCGGATCTCGAATTCGCGAAGAAATTCGCCGATGCGATCCACAAGGAGTTCCCGGACAAGATGCTGTCGTACAACTGCTCGCCGTCGTTCAACTGGAAGAAGAACCTCGACGACGCGACCATTGCGAAATTCCAGAAGGAACTCGGCGCGATGGGCTACAAGTTCCAGTTCATCACGCTCGCCGGCTTCCACGCGCTGAACTACTCGATGTTCAACCTCGCGCACGGCTATGCGCGCACGCAGATGAGCGCGTTCGTCGAAATGCAGCAGGCCGAGTTCGCCGCCGCCGAGAAGGGCTTCACCGCGGTCAAGCATCAGCGCGAAGTGGGCACCGGCTACTTCGACGCGGTCACGCAGACGGTCGAGCGCGACGCATCGACGACCGCCCTGCACGGCTCGACCGAAGACGAGCAGTTCTTCGACAAGAAAGTGGCTTGACGGAAAGGCGTAATCAGGGAGAGCAGTGAAGAGCGTGGCGGCGCCGCCCCGGATGTCCACGGGCGGCGCACGCCAGCAGGAACGAAGACAACAAAAAGAAAGCGCATCGGGTCATGCCGCCGACGCGCTTTCTTTTGAACACTGCAAGCCAGCTACCGATAGACGATCACCGGAATCTTCGTGTGCGTGAGCACGCGCTGCGTCTCGCTGCCGATCAGGATGCTGCCGAGCCCGCGCCTGCCGTGCGACGCCATCAGGATCACGTCGCAGCCGCGCGCCTCGGCCGTCTCGATGATGCCGATATAGGGCGCCGACTCGACGCTCGTCGCGCTGTCGCAGGGCACGCCCGCCTTCTGCGCCGCCGCTTCCACCGCGCGCAGGTGCTCGCGCGCTTCGGCTTCGGCGCGGGCGTGAAAGTCGTCGGGCGGCTCGACAGCGACATCCGCGAACGGCGAATACGGATATTGCGGCAGGCACGCATACGCCGTAATGCGCGCGCCGACGGATTGCGCCAGGTCGATCGCGCCATCGATTGCTTTTTGCGACAGCTCGGAGCCGTCTGTTGGAACTAGGATGTGCTTGAACATGGCGTCCTCCTTGGGAACGTCGTTGCGCATCTCCATTGTAGTAACACGCGGTGACCGACTCAGCCCCAATATCCAGGAGCGCTGTACGTATGCTTGAGCAGGTCGAGAAAGAGCCGCACACGCAACGGCAGATGGCGGCGTTGCGGAAAGACGGCGTGGATGCCGATCGGCGGCGCGGCGAAATCGTCGAGCACGCTGGCGAGGCGCCCGGCCGCGATATCGTCGCCGACTTCCCACCACGAGCGCCACGCGAGCCCGTAGCCCGCGAGACACCAGTCGTGGAGCACCGCGCCGTCGGAGCACTCCATCGTGCCGGACACCTTGATCGTCACGACGCGGCCGTCCTGCTGGAACATCCAGCCGCGCTGCTGGTTCGCCGACGCGCCGAGCGCGAGGCAGTTGTGGCTCGAGAGCGCGGCGAGATCGGACGGAATGCCCCTGCGCCCGAGATAAGCCGGCGAGCCCACGCACACGCGGCGGTTCTCCCCCAGCTTGAGCGACACGAGCGACGAATCCGGCAGCTCGCCGAGCCGCACCGCGCAGTCGAAGCCTTCGTTGACGAGATCGACCATGCGGTCGGTGAGATCGAGCGAGATCGAGACATCCGGATGCTGCGCCGTGAATTCCGGCACGAGCGCGGCCACGTGGCGGCGCCCGAAGCCCGCCGGCGCCGACACGCGCAAATGGCCGCTTGCCTTCACCCCGCCCGCCGACACGCTCGCCTCGGCGTTCTGCATGTCGTTGATCACGCGCAGACAGTCTTCGAGAAACGCCGAGCCTTCGAACGTCAGCGTGATGCGGCGCGTGGTGCGCACGAGGAGCTTCACGCCGAGCCGTTCTTCGAGCGCGTCGAGGCGCCGCCCGATGACGGCGGGCGCCACGCCCTCCACCTGCGCCGCCGCCGACAGGCTGCCCTTCGCGGCCACCGAAGCAAAAGTCTCGATCTGCTTGAAACGATCCATGCGTGCTGGTCCTGATTCATCCCGAACGCGCACAGATTAGGTATGTAAAAGTAAAAGATCAAGTGATTTCAGCGTGTCTTTTTGTGCAGTTAGAGCACGAATACAATCGATCCTGACCTCTGATTGGAGCGCACGGCTATGTCGGCCATAACGACACCTCTTCAACCCCGCGCAGTGATCTTCGACGCCTACGGCACGCTGTTCGACGTGCATTCCGTCGTCGCCGCGGCGGAGCAGCTGTTCCCCGGCCACGGCGATGCGCTCTCGCAGCTCTGGCGTCAGAAGCAGATCGAATACACACAGTTGCGCACCCTCGCCGATCCGTCCGGCGGTCTCTACGAGCCGTTCTGGGCGATCACGCTCGACGCGCTGCGCTTCGCGGCCGCGCGGCTGAATCTGGCGAGCGCGCTCTCGCCCGCCGCCGAGAAGCGCCTGATGGACGAATACGCGTGCCTTTCCGCGTTCCCGGACACGGTCGCGGCGCTCAGGCGCCTGCGCGATCGCCCGCAGGGCCGCCTCGCGATCCTCTCGAACGGCAATCCGCAGATGCTCGACATCGCCGTGAAAAGCGCCGGCATGACAGGGCTCTTCGATTACGTGCTCTCCGTCGAGACCGTGCGCGCCTACAAGCCCGCGGCCTCGGCCTATGCGCTCGGCACGCAGGCCTTCGGCTGCGCGGCGCGCGAGCTCGTGTTCGTGTCGTCGAACGGCTGGGACGTCGCCGGCGCGACGTGGTTCGGCTACACGACCTTCTGGATCAACCGCGCGGGCCTGCCCGCCGAGGAACTCGGCGCAACGCCGCGCGGCACGGGCCGCGGCATGGCGGATCTCGTCGGCTTCGTCGAAAGCGGCTGCCCGCAACACCCATTCCCCGCCCCGCTGAAACGCCCGAACCGGACGCGCCACGGCCCCGGCACGTGACGCTCACGACTCAATCCACCATCAAGCAGAACCCAGGCAAAACCGTCTGACCGACCAAGGAGAAAACAATGCTGAATCTGCCCCAGGGCATGGCAATCACGGCTGAGATCAAGCCCGGTTACGAGACCATCCTCACGCGCGAAGCGCTGGAACTCGTCGCGATGCTGCACCGTCGCTTCGAGCCGCGCCGCCAGGAACTGCTCGCCGCGCGCACCGCGCGCACGAAGCGCCTGGACGCGGGCGAGCGGCCGGACTTCCTGCCGGAAACGAAGTCGATCCGCGAAAGCGACTGGACCATCGCGCCGCTGCCGAAGGCGCTGGAATGCCGGCGCGTGGAAATCACCGGCCCGGTCGAGCGCAAGATGATCATCAATGCGCTCAACTCCGGCGCCGATGCCTACATGACCGACTTCGAGGATTCGAACACGCCGAACTGGGACAACCAGCTGACCGGCCATATCAACCTGAAGGAAGCGGTACGCGGCACGATCTCGCTCACGCAGAACGGCAAGTCGTACCGGCTGAACGACAGGGTCGCGACGCTGATCGTGCGTCCGCGCGGCTGGCATCTCGACGAAAAGCACGTGACGGTCGACGGCCAGCGCGTGTCGGGCGGCGTCTTCGACTTCGCTCTCTTCCTCTTTCACAACGCGAAGGAGCAGCTCGCGCGCGGCAGCGGCCCGTTCTTCTACCTGCCGAAGCTCGAGAGCCATCTGGAAGCGCGTCTGTGGAACGAGATCTTCGTCGCGGCGCAGGAAGCGGTCGGCGTGCCGCGCGGCTCGATTCGCGCGACGGTGCTCGTCGAGACGATCCTCGCCGCGTTCGAGATGGACGAGATCCTGTATGAGCTGCGCGAACACAGCTCGGGCCTGAACGCGGGCCGCTGGGACTACATCTTCTCGGCGATCAAGAAGTTCAGGAGCGATCCGGATTTCTGCCTCGCCGAGCGCGCGAAGATCACGATGACCGTGCCGTTCATGCGCGCCTACGCGCTCGAACTGCTGAAGACGTGCCACAGGCGCCAGGCGCCGGCGATCGGCGGCATGAGCGCGCTGATTCCGATCAAGAACGACCCCGCCGCGAACGACAAGGCGATGGCAGGCGTGCGCTCCGACAAGGCCCGCGACGCCGCCGACGGCTACGACGGCGGCTGGGTCGCGCACCCGGGCCTCGTGCCGATCGCGATGGAGGAATTCGTGAAGGTGCTCGGCGACAAGCCGCACCAGATCGGCAAGCAGCGCCCCGATGTGCAGGTCACCGCTCACGACCTGCTCGACTTCCGCCCGGAGGCGCCGATCACCGAGGCGGGCGTGCGCAACAACATCAATGTCGGCATCCATTATCTGGGTTCGTGGCTCGCGGGCAATGGCTGCGTGCCGATCCACAACCTGATGGAAGATGCGGCGACCGCGGAAATCTCGCGCTCGCAGGTGTGGCAGTGGATCCGCTCGCCGAAGGGCAAGCTCGAGGACGGGCGCAAGGTCACGGCCGCGATGGTCCGCGAATTCACCATCGACGAACTGGAGAAGGTGAAGCTCGCGGTCGGCGGCGATACGAAGCCGTATGAGCGCGCGGCGAAGATCTTCGAGGAGATGTCCACGTCGGAGCACTTCACCGAGTTCCTCACGCTGCCGCTCTACGAAGAAATCTGAGTTCCGCTCGCGTCGATGCAAGGCCGCTCCGCTGTCCGGAGCGGCTTTTCTTATTTGCGGATGCGATGCTCGACCCAGTCGCCGCCTTCGATGCGCGGCAGGCCGTCGACCGAATGGGCGGCCACCGGATACATCAGGCAGTCGACGCCGTGCGCCGCGCCCTCGATATCCACCGTCACGTGCACGCGATGCGGCCGGAAAAGCCCCTCCACGCCGGGATACACCTCCTCGATCTCGTCGAGCACCGGCACGAGCGCATCGTCGATGCGGAAGACGTCGCCGCGAATCGGCTCGCCTGCGGGATCGATCACGAGTCCGGGATAGCGCCCGAAGTCAAAGAGACGCCCTTTCACATAGGCCGCGCCGATCCATTGCGGCAGCGCAATGCCGTGGCGCGCGGCCGCGCGGTTGATGTCGTTGATCTCGCCCGCGCGCAGCGTGCCGTAGACAAATACGTGTTGCATCAGTCGAATGTGCTCCGTTTTACCTGTCCCGATCGGCGCATTATGCAGCGCGAGAAAAACGCCCGCAGCAACGCGCAGCGGCGTGGCGAAAACGCATTACCATCGGGCTTTAAGCGGGTTTCATCGCGTGAACACGCCCTGGGAGGCGCATGCCGGCCGAATTGCGGGAATCATACGAGCAACTCGAGGAACTCGACATTCCGGTCGAACATTCGCCGACCGTCGCCCATCCGATACGCGTTCGCTCGCGCCCGGTGCCGGCCGGCGTGCGGATCGCGCGGCACACGCATCCGTGGGCGCAGCTCGCATGCACGTCGCGCGGCGTGCTGCGCGTCGCGACGACCGATTCGACGTGGATGGTGCCGCCGTCGCGGGCGATCTGGGTGCCGCCCAACGTGACGCATGAAGTCGCGATCGTCGAGCATGCGTACCTGCGCACGCTCTATCTCGATCCGAGCGTGGTGCCGGCGGGGCTCGCCGCGTGCCGCGTGGTGGAGGTGTCGCCGCTCTTGCGCGAGGTGATCGCCGCGCTCGACGACGGCGCCATCTCGCGTGAGCGCGAGCATCTGCTCGGCACGCTCGCCCTCGACGAAATCACGCGCTCCGAGCCGCTGCCGCTCTCGGTCCCGATGCCGGACGAAAAGCGTCTTCGCGCGCTGTGCGAAGCGGTGCTGGCCGACCCGGCCCGCGGCGACTCGCTCGAAAGCTGGGCGGCAGAAGCGGGCGCGAGCACGCGCACGATCGCGCGGCTTTTCCAGCGCGAACTGGGCGTGAGCTTTTCGCAATGGCGCCAGCAGGCCGTGCTCGCCCGCGCGATTCCGCTATTGAGCCAGGGGCGGCCGCTCGCGCAGGTCGCGCGCGAACTGGGCTACCAGAGCCAGAGCGCGTTTTCCGCGATGTTCCGGCGCGCATTCGGCGAGAGTCCGCGGGCGTTTTTCGTGCGGGACGGCCGCGGCGAGACCGAACAGCCGGGCCGCAAGGATGCGGACTGACGCACGATTCGAATGGCCGAACCCGAACGGCTGAAGCCAAATACTGGGCTCAGACGCGCCGCGCCATGTGGCGGATGGCGCCGAGCTGCGCCAGGCGCGAACCCGCCGGCCGGTAGCCCATGCGCACATAGAGCCGCGCCGCAGGGTTATCGACGAACACGCGCAACTGGCATTCCGCGAGCCCGCGGGCGCGCGCCCAGCGGTGCGCGGTATTGAGGAGGAACGTGCCCGCGCCGCGGCGGCGCCAGCCTTCTACGACCTGCACGTCGCGGATATGCAGCGAGTTGTTCTCCTCCGTCACGCGCATCACGCCGATCGGAACGCCGTCCGCTTCGAGCACGAAATTCTCCGATTCGCGCCAGCTGCACAAAAAAAGATCGCCGCGCCACACGAGATTGTGCCGGCGGTAATAGCCGTCCATGTTTTTGTGCGTGAGCGCTTCGGCGAAGGCGAAGTCGTCCATCGACGCCTGGCGCAACTGGAAAAGCGAGAGGTCTTCGGTGGGATCGAGCATCGCGCGGGGCCGAAGGACGGAAGTCAGGTGCCTTAACACTAAGACAGAGCGCCGATGCTGGCAATGGAGAGTTTTACCGGAACCGGCTGATGAAACGTCGGCGCGGCAAGGAATCGGCAAGCGGCAGACGAAAAAAATCCAGCGCCAGGCTGGATTTTTTCAAACAGACAATGTGCTGGCGGAGCGGACGGGACTCGAACCCGCGACCCCCGGCGTGACAGGCCGGTATTCTAACCAACTGAACTACCGCTCCAGCTCTTTCATCGATTTGCAAAAGCCCGGCCGGCTTCGCAACATTGCAGCGCTCTTCTGGCAGCCGCCGATGTTCTGGCGTCCCCTAGGGGATTCGAACCCCTGTACTCACCGTGAAAGGGTGATGTCCTAGGCCTCTAGACGAAGGGGACAGGAAACTTCTGGTGGTCCGGTGGCGAAAAAAAACCGGCTCATCAGCCGGATTCTTTGCAATTCACAAGACTGGTTGGCGGAGCGGACGGGACTCGAACCCGCGACCCCCGGCGTGACAGGCCGGTATTCTAACCAACTGAACTACCGCTCCAACTCTTCCATCGATTTGCAAAAGCCCGGCCGGCTTCGCAACATTGCAGCGCTCTTCTGGCAGCCGCCGATGTTCTGGCGTCCCCTAGGGGATTCGAACCCCTGTACTCACCGTGAAAGGGTGATGTCCTAGGCCTCTAGACGAAGGGGACAGGAAACTTCTGGTGGTCCGGTGGCGAAAAAAAACCGGCTCATCAGCCGGATTCTTTGCAATTCACAAGACTGGTTGGCGGAGCGGACGGGACTCGAACCCGCGACCCCCGGCGTGACAGGCCGGTATTCTAACCAACTGAACTACCGCTCCAACTCTTCCATCGGTTTGAGAAAGCTTCACCGCTCTCGCAAACTTGCAGCGCTTTTACTAGCAGCCGCCGATGTTTTGGCGTCCCCTAGGGGATTCGAACCCCTGTACTCACCGTGAAAGGGTGATGTCCTAGGCCTCTAGACGAAGGGGACAGAAACTTGGGTAAATCTCTGTCTTGCTACTGTTTGTCACTTATTTGCCACTTGCTCGCTAACCGATTGTGCCGCATCAGCGAAGACCGAAATTATATACAGCATTTCGATACTTGTGAAGTCTTTTTTGCGATGAACCGTACCTGCAAAAAGACTTCAAACCGTTCTGTGGTGGAGGTAAGCGGGATCGAACCGCTGACCTCTTGCATGCCATGCAAGCGCTCTCCCAGCTGAGCTATACCCCCTTGCAGAACAGAAACGAGATTCTAAAGGGCGCTTTTGAAGTTGTAAATACCCTTTGACGCGCTATCCGAAAATTTTTCGTCTTCCTGCATGAGTTGCGGATGCTTCATCGACGAGGCAGCCGGGACAGTGCGAACGCAGCCGTTCACCGCGTCCCGGCGTGCTCATGTGTGTTTCATGCTCGCGCCTTGTCGAGCCGCGCCAGCACGGTCTCACGGCCGAACAGCATCAGCACCGCATCGATCGACGGCGTGTGCGTCGTGCCCGCCACGAGCAGGCGCACCGGCATCGCGAGTTGCGGCATCTTGAGCTTGTGCGCCGCAAGCGTCGCCTTGAACGCGGCAAGAATCGCCTCCTTGCTCCATTCGACGTCGGCGAGCGCCGTGCGCAGATCGGCGATCGCCGGGCGCACCGCGTCGGTGACGTGCTGCGCGAAGGCTTCCGGCTCGATCACCGGCTCCTTGTAGAACATCGCGGCGTTGTCGGCGATTTCCTTCACCGTCGACGCCCGGTCCTTCAGGAGCGCGATCACCAGTTCGAGCGGCGCGCCCTGCTCGATCGCCGGTGCGTCGATGTCGAGCTGCGCGAGAAACGGCTTCGCGAGCGTCGCGAGGCGCGCGTTGTCCGCTTCCTTGATGTAATGCGCGTTGAGCCAGTTCAGCTTGTCGTGGTCGTACTGCGCGGGCGACTTGCCGAGGTGATCGAGATCGAACCACTCGACGAACTGCTCGCGCGAGAAAATCTCGGCATCGCCATGCGACCAGCCGAGGCGCGCGAGGTAGTTCAGCACCGCTTCGGGCAGGTAGCCGGCATCGCGATAGCCCGTCACGCTCATCGCGCCGTGACGCTTGCTCATCTTCTCGCCCTGCTCGTTCAGCACGGTCGGCAGGTGCGCGTAGACCGGCACCTCGCCGCCGAGCGCGCGCAGGATGTTGATCTGGCGCGGCGTGTTGTTCACGTGGTCGTCGCCGCGGATCACATGGGTGATGTTCATGTCGAGATCATCGACCACCACACAGAAGTTGTACGTCGGCGTGCCGTCGGGGCGCGCGATCACGAGGTCGTCGAGCTCCTCGTTCGAGATCTCGACCGTGCCCTTCACCGCGTCGTCCCAGTTCACCACGCCGTTGAGCGGGTTGCGAAAGCGCACGACGGGCGTCACGCCTTCCGGCACCGGCGGCAGCACCTTGCCCGGCTCGGGGCGCCAGGTGCCGTCGTAGCGGGGCTTCTCGCCGGCCGCGCGCTGGCGCTCGCGCAGCGCGTCGAGTTCTTCCGTCGACATATAGCAATGGTATGCCAGCCCCTTTTCGAGCATCTGCGCGACGACCTCGCGATACCGGTCCATCCGCTGCATCTGGTAGTACGGGCCTTCGTCGAAATCGAGGCCGAGCCATTGCATGCCTTCGAGGATCGCTTCGACGGATGCGTCGGTCGAACGCTCGAGATCGGTGTCTTCGATGCGCAGCACGAAGGTGCCCTTCATCTTGCGCGCGAACGCCCACGGATAGAGCGCGGAGCGGATGTTGCCGAGATGGATGAAGCCGGTCGGGCTCGGGGCGAAGCGGGTACGGACTTGCGTGGTCATGGGCTCTTACTCGATGGCGGAATGCGTTCGCGGCGCGGGCCGCCGTTCCAGGCAGCCGGCTAAGGCCGCCTTGAGCGTGGGCTGCATCAGGCTGCGAAGCCTGATGCAGCCCGCGAACGATGCGTCGACGACCGGCCGCCCGCGCGCCCTGAAGCAAACTGCGCGCGATGCACGGCCGTTCAAAATGAGACGGAATTATACTCGCCGCCCGCATTGCGCCGGCGCGGGCAGATGGACTTGCATTATGATGTGCGCGCCGTTTTCTGCGCACGTCATCGGAGCGATTGCGCCCGAACGCAACGCCGCTGGAGAATTTCTTGAACTCATCGCCCCCTCGTCTTTCGCGCCGCGCCTTTTCAGCGGCGGCGGCGGCGGCCGTGCTCGCCGCCTGCACCTCGGCCGGCCGCCCCACTCAGCCGGCGAGCGCCAGCGCGCCGCCGAAGACCGAGCCGCCACGCCCGCTTCGCATCGGCCTCGCGCTCGGCGGGGGCGCGGCGCGCGGGTTCGCGCACATCGGCGTGATCAAGGCGCTCGAAGCGCGCAACGTGCGCGTCGACCTGCTCGCCGGCACGAGCGCGGGGTCGGTGATCGCGGCGCTGTCCGCGTCGGGGATGAACGGCATCGCGATCAACAAGCTCGCGCTGACCATGGACGAAGCGTCGATCAGCGACTGGGCGATGCCCTTTCGCGCGCGCGGCATCCTGCAGGGCGTCGCGTTGCAGAACTACCTGAACAGGACACTGGAGAACCGGCCGATCGAAAAGATGGCGCGGCCGCTCGGCATCGTCGCGACCGACCTGAAGACCGGCCAGCCGATCCTTTTTCAGCGCGGCAACACCGGCATCGCGGTGCGGGCGTCGTGCAGCGTGCCGTCGATCTTCGAGCCGGTGAAGATCGGCGGGCACGAATATGTGGACGGGGGCCTCGTGAGCCCCGTGCCCGCCGCGTTCGCGCGCAAGATGGGCGCGGATTTCGTGATCGCCGTCGATATTTCGGCGCGTCCGGAGACGGCGCTCACGCAAAGTTCGTTCGACGTGCTGATGCAGACATTCACGATCATGGGCCAGACCATCAAGGCCTACGAGCTCGACAAATACGCGGACGCCGTGATCCGGCCGAATCTCGCGGCGATGAGCGGCAGCGACTTCGGCCAGCGCAACGCCGCGATTCTCGCGGGCGAAGAAGCGGTCGCGCGGATCTGGCCGGAGCTTCAGCAGCAACTGGCGGGGCGCGCCGCGACCGCCTGAATCAGAACGACAAAAAGCCTGCTTCCGAAAAAGCAGGCTTTTTTGATCGACCACCTGAAGCGCAAGAGCGCCGTGATCCGCGCTACTGCCGTGCGCGGAACGTGCCCTGTCAGTTCGTCGCGCCGATGGTTGCGCTTACGCGCTGGCGTAGTTCGCTGGCGTCCGCCGGGAAGTTCGCTTCGATGCGGCGCGCGCCGGTGTAGCGCTTTTCCCAGTAGCTGTTTTCCATGTCGTCGACGCGAATCGTGCTGCCGGTAGAGGGCGAATGCACGAACTTGTTGTCGCCGATATAGATGCCGACATGCGAGAACGAGCGGCGCATCGTGTTGAAGAACACGAGATCGCCCGGCTTCAGTTCGCTCACGCGGACCTTCTCGCCCACGCGGCTCATTTCCTCGGCACGGCGCGGCAGCGTCATGCCGAGCGTGTCCTGGAAGACGTAGCGCACGAAACCGCTGCAGTCGAGGCCGGAGTCAGGCGTGTCGCCGCCCCAGCGGTAACGCACGCCGATCATGTTCAGCGCGCCGACGACGACGTCGCCTGCCTTGCTGGCCATGCCGGAGAGAAAGGACTTGGTCTTGCCGCTCGCATTGTTGCCGGAATCGGCATCGGGGTAGACATCGTTTGCTTTAGACGACGAAAAAATGCCATTGCTGGCATTTTGACTGGAATTGTTCACTTCGTCGGCGAACGCCGCTGAAGTTGCTGTCATCAGTAGGCCGATCAACATGCCGGCGGCGGCGCGGAAGCATGTCTGAGTCAAGGTGATTGGCTGCATCGGGCTGTAGTTTTTGCTAATAAAGGCTGAAAAATCAGAGGCATACGTAAAGTTTGGACGATACTAGCTAGGAATTATTTGCCTGTCAAAAGGAATAGAAAAATACAATCGAGACACGCACCTAATTGGTGAGAAGGGTGAAATTCAAGCTTGCAAGGCTGCTTTCAGAAGCTTTCGCGTGTACTCGTGAGACGGCTTCGAAAAAATTCTCTCCACATCGCCCGTTTCCACGACGATTCCGTTCTGCATCACTGCGACGCGATGCGCCATCGCGCCGATGACCTCGAGGTCGTGGCTGATGAACACGTATCCGAGGTCATATTTCTTCTGTAGTTCCGCAAGAAGTTTCAGGACCTGCATCTGGATCGAAACGTCGAGCGCGCTCGTCGGTTCATCGAGGATCAGGATGCGGGGTTCCAGCACGAGCGCCCGCGCGATCGCGATGCGTTGCCGCTGGCCGCCCGAGAACTCGTGCGGATAACGGCTCAACGCCGTGCGGTCCATGCCGACTTCGCGCAATACCGACACGACTTTGGCGTGCCGCGCGGCGGCGTCGAGTTCCGGGCGATGCAGCGCGAGCCCCTCGCTCACGATCCGCTCGATCGTGTGCCGCGGCGAGAGCGAGCTGAACGGGTCCTGGAACACGACCTGCATGTTCGAGCGCAGCACGGTCTTGTCGCGCCCGCGATAGTCGGCAAGCGCCCTGCCCTGGAATTCCACGTTGCCGTGCGAGATGCGCTGAAGGCCGAGGAGCGCCATCGCGAGCGTCGATTTGCCCGAGCCCGATTCGCCGACGATGCCGAGCGTCTCGCCCTGGCGAACGGAGATCGACACCTTGTCGACCGCCTTGAAGGTGCCGCGCCGGAACCAGCCGGACACGCCGCGCAGCTTGGTCGAGTAATCGACCGAGACGTCCTTCGCGTCGATGAGCACGGGCGAAAGCGGCAGCACCGGCAGCACCGCCCGCTGCGGACGGCTTTGCAACAGGCGCTGCGTATACGGATGCTGCGGCGACGTGAAGATCGCCTCGACCGTGCCGCTTTCGACGAGCACCCCCCGCTCCATCACCGCGATGCGCTGCGCGAACCGGCGCACGAGATTCAGGTCGTGCGTGATGAGCAGCACGGCCATGCCGCGTTTCTCGGCTTCGTCGCGCTGCAGCTCGAGCAGCAGATCGACGATCTGCGCGCGGATCGTCACGTCGAGCGCGGTGGTCGGCTCGTCGGCGAGCAGAAGGCGCGGGCGGCACGCGAGCGCCATCGCGATCATCACCCGCTGGCGCTGGCCGCCCGAAAGCTGATGCGGATAGCTGTCGATACGGCGCGCCGGCTCCGTGATCCCGGTGCGCGCGAGCAGCTCGATCGCACGCTTTCGGGCTTCGCGCGGCGGCACGCCGTCGTGGAGCTGGATCGTCTCGATGATCTGGTCGCCGACCGTGTAGAGCGGGTTGAGCGCCGTCATCGGCTCCTGGAAGATCATCGCGATGTCGGAGCCGCGCAGGCCGCGCATCGCGTGCTCGCTCTTCGTGAGCAGTTCTTCGCCCGCGAATCGGATCGAGCCGGACAGTTCGGCGTCGCGCAGGAGGCGCAGGATCGACAGCGCCGTCACGCTCTTGCCCGAGCCCGACTCGCCGACGAGCGCCACGCGCTCGCCCGCCTCGATCGTGAGGGTCACGTCGTCGACGGCGAGCGTCTCGCCGAAACGCACGCGCAGCTTGTCGATGTGCAGCAGTGGCGCGCTCACCGGCCGCCTCCGGCCTTGATCGCATCGGCAATGCGCGTATCGAGCGCATTGCGCAGCGCGTCACCCATGAAGGTCAGGAGCAGGAGCGTCGCGACCAGCACGCCGAAGGTCGAAAGCGAGATCCACCACGCGTCGAGATTGGCCTTGCCCTGCGCGAGCAGTTCGCCGAGCGAAGGCGTCGGCGACGGCACGCCGAGCCCGAGAAAATCGAGGCTGGTGAGCGCGAGGATCGCGCCGCTCATGCGAAACGGCAGGAACGTGATGACGGGCGTGAGGCTGTTCGGCAGCACGTGACGCCAGATGATCTGCCAGTTCGACAGCCCCATCGCCCGCGCCGCGCGCACGTAGTCCTGCGTGCGGTTGCGCAGGAACTCGGCGCGCACGTAGTCCGACAGCCCGATCCAGCCGAACAGCGACAGCAGCACGACGAGCAGAAGGAGACTCGGCTCGAAGATCGACGCGAAGATGATCAGGAGGTAAAGCTCCGGCAGCGCGCTCCAGATCTCGATGAGGCGCTGCCCCGTGATATCCGTCCTGCCGCCGAAATAGCCCTGCACCGCGCCCGCCAGCACGCCGAGCACGGTGCCGATCACCGTCAGTACGAGCCCGAACAGCACCGACACGCGAAAGCCGTACACGAGGCGCGCGAACACGTCGCGCCCGCGGTCGTCGGTGCCGAGCCAGTTCTCGCGCGACGGCGGCGCCGGGTTCGAGCCCTTCGAGAAGTAGTTCAGCGTGTCGTAGTAATAGTGGTTCGGCGGATAGATCGCGAAGTTGCCGGGCGCGCTGAAGCGGTCGCGGATATACGGATCGAGATAGTCGGCGGGTGTTGGAAAGTCGCCGCCGAAAGTCGTCTCGGCATACGTCTTCACGAGCGGAAAGTAAAGCTGCCCCTGATAGCGCACGACGAGCGGCTTGTCGTTCGACCACAGCGGGCCCGCCAGGCTGATCATGAACGCGGCGACGAATACGATCAGGCTCCAGTAGCCCAGCCGATGGTGCCTGAAGCGCATCCAGACGCGCCGGCCCGGCGTCATCGAGGCGTGCGCCCTGAGCGGCTGGCCGTCTGTTGCGGCGGCGGTGCGCCGTGACGATGCGGCTCGGTTCAAGTCAGCGCTCCAGTTGTTCGAATTGAATGCGAGGATCGACCCAGACGTAGCACAGGTCCGAGATCAGCTTGGTCGCAAGCCCGATCAGCGTGAAGAGATAAAGCGTGCCGAGCACGACCGGATAGTCGCGCCGCACGACGGATTCATAGGAGAGCAGGCCGAGGCCGTCGAGTGAAAAAAGCGTCTCGATGAGCAGGCTCCCCGTGAAGAACGCGCCGATGAACGCCCCCGGAAAGCCGACGATCAGCGGCAGGAGCGCATTGCGGAAGACGTGCTTCCAAAGCACGCGCCGCTCCGAGAGCCCCTTCGCGCGCGCGGTCAGCACGTATTGCTTGCGGATCTCGTCGAGGAACGCGTTCTTCGTGAGCATCGTGATGACGGCGAAGCTGCCCACCACCGACGCCACCACCGGCAACGTGATGTGCCAGAGATAGTCGAGGATCTTGCCGCCGAGCGAGAGCGTCGCCCAGTTGTCCGAGGTGAGGTTGCGCAGCGGAAAGAGCTGCCAGAACGTCCCGCCGCCGAACAGCACGAGCAGCAGCACGCCGAGCACGAAGCCTGGTATCGCGAAGCCGACGAGCACGACGAGGCTCGACGCGACATCGAATCTGGAGCCGTTGCGCACCGCCTTCGCGATGCCGAGCGGCACCGAGATCAGGTACGTGATGAGAAACGTCCACACGCCGATGCTGATGGACACCGGCAGCTTCGAGACGATCAGCGACCACACGCTCTGATGCCGGAAATAGCTGTCGCCGAGATCGAAGCGCACGAACTTGCCGAGCATCGAGAAATAGCGTTCGAGCGGCGGCTTGTCGAAACCGTAGAGCGCCTTGAGCTGCGCGACCTGCTGCGCATCGACGCCCGTGTGCGTGCGCATGCCGAACGACGCGCCCTGCTCGCTGCCGCGCCGCAGGTCGTGCACCGCCTGCTCGACGGGTCCGCCCGGCACGAACTGGATCACGACGAACGTGAGCGTGAGCACGCCGATCAACGTCGGGACCATCAGCAGGATGCGTTTGAGGATATAGCTCCACATGGCGGCTGTCCGGTTCGGGTTGTTTCCTTCGCGTGGCGATTACTTCGCGGCCGGCTTGAACCACCACGTCGACGTGACCCAGTCGTCGGCGGTGTAGTAAAGCGGCAGCGTGGCGGGATACGCGAGTGTATTGCGATACGCCACGCGATGCTTCGCCGAGTACCAGTGCGGCACGACATAGTAGCCGTGCATGAGCACCCGGTCGAGCGCGTGCGTGGCGTCGACGAGCTGCTCGCGCGTCTGCGCCGACACGACCGCCTGCAGGATCTTGTCGACGGCGGGCGACTTGACCCCCGACAGATTGTCCGAGCCCTGCTCGTCCGCCGACTTGCTGCCGAAGCGCGAAACCTGCTCCGTGCCGGGCACCTGAACGTCGGGCATGCGCACGCTCGTCATGTCGAACTCGAATGCGTCGAGCCGCTTCTGGATCAGCGCATAGTCGACGGTGCGGAAATTCGCCGTGATGCCGAGCTTCTGCAGGTTGCGCGCGAACGCTGCGGCGACGGGCTCCATCGACGCGCCGCCGCCCGTGTCGTCGAGAATCTCGAAGACGAACGGCTCGCCCTTCGCGTTGCGCAGCGCGCCGTCGCGATACGTCCAGCCGGCATCGGCGAGCAACTGGCGCGCCTTGATCAGATTCGCGCGCAGCGAGCCGGGCGGATCGGTGTCGGGCTGCGTGGTCATTTCGCCGAACACCGCGGGGTCGAGCTGCGCGCGCAGCGGCGTGAGGAGCGCGAGCTCGCCTTCGCTCGGGCGCCCCTTCGCCTGCAATTCCGTGTTGACGAAGAAGCTGTCCGTGCGCTTGTACTGGTTGAAGAACAACTGGCGGTTGAGCCACTCGAAGTCGAGCGCGAGATCGAGCGCCTGGCGCACGCGGACATCCTTGAAGAGCGGCCTGCGCACGTTCATGAAGAAGCCCTGCATGCCGCTGCCGTTGTGGTGCGGGAACTCGCGCTTGATGAGCTCGCCGCTGTCGAAGCGCTTGCCGATGTCGCGCCGCACCCAGCTGCGCGCGATGTTTTCGACGAGCACGTCGTATTCGCCCGCCTTGAACGCCTCGAGCCGCGCGATGTTGTCCGAATACAGCTTGTAATTGATGCGCTCGTAGTTGTAGGTGCCTACGCGCACGGGCAGCCTGTCGCCCCAGTACGACGGATTGCGGCGGTAGGTGATGGTGCGGCCGTTGTCGTAGTGCTCGATCACATACGGGCCGCTGCCGATCGGCTGCTGGAACGCAAGCTGGTCGAACGGAATGCGCGTGCCGTCCGGCTTCATCCCCCACTTGCGCGAGAAAACGGGAATGCCGCCCGCGAGGAGCGGCATCTCGCGCGTGCGCGCCTTGAAGTCGAAGCGGATCGTGAGCGGATCGATCACGACCGCCCGCGCGATCTGGCCGAAATACACCGAATACTGAGGGGCGGCCTGCGGGCTCTTCAGGGTCTCGAACGAGAACCTGACGTCTTCCGCCGTGACGGGGTCGCCATTCGAGAAGCGCGCGCGAGGATTGATGTGGAACGTGGCCGACAGGCCGTCGGGGGCAACCTGGATGTCGTCGGCAAGCAGCCCGTACACGGTGGCCACTTCGTCGAGGCTGCCCGTCGTGAGGCTCTCGAACATGAGGCCGAGGCCCGGCGCCGGATTGCCGCGCATCGTGAACGGGTTGAACTTGTCGAAGCTCGTGAGACGGTTCGGGTTGGCGAGCACCAGCGTGCCGCCGCGCGGCGCGTCGGGATTCACGTAGTCGAAATGCTGGAAGCCCGGCGGATACTTCGGTTCGCCGTATTGCGCGATGGCGTACACGCCGAACGCCGCGCCGGAAAACACGAAGCCGATCGACCCGAGCAACGCGCCCGCGATCAGGACACCGTTGACTCGTCGCGAGCGGGTCGTCATGCGGGTCGTCGAGCGGGTCGTCGTGGGATTCGTCATCAAGTCCTTGGGACGGAAGATGGGAAGTGGGAGCGGCTCAAATACGGATCAGTGGCGGATTAGCAGCGTCTCAGAATCGGCCGATGGCGCAAACGCCGCATGAAGCGTCGGGTGGCTGCTGCAATGTGAGAGAATTCTACCCAAAATCCCGCGCGGCCTGACCGGCGTGGCGCTTCGACAGAGGCGGCCATTGCGGCAACGCACGCGCGACTTCGACTTGTAAAGGAGCATTCATGGGCTTTCTCGCTGGAAAACGAATTCTGCTGACGGGCTTGCTGTCCAACCGCTCGATCGCCTACGGGATCGCGCAGGCCTGCAAGCGCGAAGGCGCGGAACTGGCGTTCACGTATGTCGGCGACCGCTTCAAGGACCGCATCGTCGAATTCGCCACCGAATTCGGCAGCGAACTGGTGTTCCCGTGCGACGTCGCCGACGACGCGCAGATCGACGCGCTCTTCGCCTCGCTCAAGCAGCACTGGGACACGCTCGACGGCCTCGTGCACTCCATCGGCTTCGCGCCGCGCGAAGCGATCGCGGGCGACTTCCTCGACGGCATGACGCGCGAGAACTTCCGCATCGCGCACGACATCTCGGCGTACAGCTTCCCGGCGCTCGCGAAGGCGGCCCAGCCGATGCTCTCGCCCGACGCGTCGCTGCTCACGCTCTCCTATCTCGGCGCCGAGCGCGCGATCCCGAACTACAACACGATGGGGCTCGCGAAGGCATCGCTCGAAGCGAGCGTGCGCTATCTCGCCGCATCGCTCGGCGCGAAGGGCGTGCGCGTGAACGGCATCTCGGCCGGCCCGATCAAGACGCTCGCGGCGAGCGGCATCAAGGGCTTCGGCAAGATCCTCGATTTCGTCGAGAACAATGCGCCGCTCAAGCGCAACGTCACCATCGAGCAGGTCGGCAATGTGGCGGCATTCCTGCTGTCGGATCTCGCGGGCGGCGTGAGCGCGGAAATCGTGCACGTCGACAGCGGCTTCAACGCGGTGGTCGGCGGCATGGCGGCTGTGGCGGAATAAACGCGCCGCAACAAGCGAAAAAGCCGTCCCCTTTTGCGGGACGGCTTTTTTTATGGCAGTGCGCGAAGTGCGTCAATGATGGTGCTTGTCGTGACCCTTGCCGTGGCCGTTGCCGTGATGCTTGTCGTGGCCGCGCCCGTGATGGCGATACCAGTCGTCGCGATCCCAGTAGCGGCGGCCGTCGTAGTAGCGGTTGCCGTACCAGCCAACGACGACCGGCGGACGTACGTACACCGGCGCGGGCTGGTAGATGACGGGCGGCGGCGGCGGCGCGTAGACCGGCGCCGGCGCGACATAGACGGGCGCCGGAATGCCCACATTCACCCCCACGTGGACGTCGGCCGCCTTCGCCGCGCCACCTGCTGCGAGCGCGCTCGCAGCGAGCGCTCCCGCGAGGAATCGGACGATCGAATTCTTTTTCATGTGAAGCGCACCTCGGCGGTTTATTGGTTGGTGTCGGGGGCGAATATAACGGATGGCTTTCAGTCCAGTATTTCAACTTTGTAAGTTGTTATTCGGATAGGCGTAATGTCTGGAGAAAGCTTACCTTTTGTTACATCAGACGGTTGGGCGGTCTCGCGCGCTTCAACGGATTCGCAACACGCTGCCCTTCGCCATTCCCATGCACCTGCCGTGGTCAGGAGGAGGGGCGAGGGCGAAAAAAAACCACCCGGTTTGATCCGGGTGGCCTTCGTGAACCTCAGCCGCCGCTATCTTCGATGCGCTCGATAAGGCCCGATACGCTCAATGCCAGCCGCGGTGCTCGCCGTGGTCGTGATGGTCGGGTCCGTGGCCGTGGCCGTGGTGGCGATACCAGTCGTCGCGATCCCAGTAGCGGCGACCGTCGTAATAGCGGTCGCCGTGCCAGCCGATCACGATCGCGGGCTGCGCGTACACCGGCGGCGGCGCATAAACGACGGGCGGAGGCGGCGGCGCATAGACCGGCGCGGGCGCGACATACACCGGTGCGGGAATGCCGACGTTCACGCCGATATGCACCTCGGCCATCGCCGCACCCGACACGCCCAGGCCACCGGCGACCATCAGGCCGGCGAGCAAAGAAGCCTTCGATACCTTGTTCATCTTGAAGCGCACCTCAACGGGTTGTTTGTTGTGTTGAGGCAAATATAGCGGATCGATCTGGTCGAGTTGTTTCAAGTTGGTAACCTCGTATTACGGTCTCGCGCAACCCGCAACCTTACGCCCAGTAAGGGTCACGCGACTCAGTTCGGCAGCTCCTGCCCCTTCGTTTCCGGCGCGAATGGTATCACCGCGAGGCCGATCACGAATGCCACCGCGGTGAGCGCAATCGGCACGCCGAGTGTTCTCATGTGCAGCACCATGGCGCCGATGCCGAAGTTCACGATCGCGCCGATGAAGCGTCCCACAGACGTGCAGAACGCGAAGGCCGTCGCGCGCACGCGCGTCTCGAACTGCTCGGGAAGCCACAGGCTGAAGAGCGCGAAGTTGCCGCCGAAAAAGCCCAGCACCACGAGCAGCGCGATGAACGGCACGAGCCCGTCCTGCAGATAGAACGCCCAGCCGAACGCGAGCGCGATCGACGCCGCCATGCCGACGAAATACACCGCGAGCGTCATCCTGCGGCCGATGCGCTCGGCCATCGGCGGCAATGCGAGACAGCCGGCGATCGTGCCGATCGAAAGCAGCCCGGTCGCGATCGATGCCATGCGCGCGGCATCCGCTTTCGCCATGCCGGCCTTCGTTGCAAGCTGAATGACAGCCGACGGCTCGTACACCGCGCCCGCCCACAGCCCGATGATCGCGACCGTGAGCAGCGTCGCCGCGACGATCGTGCGCCGCCGGTATTGCGCCGAGAAGATCGAGCGCAGCGCGCTCGCGTGCTTCGCCGCGCCCGCCTCCGCCCGCTGCCACTTGTCGGTTTCCTTCACGCGCAGGAGCACGATGATCGACACGACGACGGGCACCACGCCGACGAGAAACATCGCGCGCCAGCCGAAGGTCGCGCCGATCGTGTAGTTGAGCGCGGCCGCGAGAAAGAAGCCCGCGTAGTAGCCCGTTTGCAGATAACCTGCGCCCATCTTGCGGCGGTCTTCCGGCCAGGCCTCGGCGACATACGTGCCCGCGAGCGCCCACTCGCCGCCGATCCCCACGCCCGCGAGAAACCGGTAGGTGCCCAGTTCCCAGACGGTGTGCGCCGTGGCCGCAAGCCCCGTGAAGATCGCGAACGTGAAGATGGTGGCCGCGAGCACCTTGGTGCGGCCGAAGCGGTCGGCGAGCGGCCCCCAGATGAACGACAGTCCCCAGCCCACCAGAAAGAGCGCGAAGAGTATCGAGCCGGCGAGGCCGATGTTCGCTGGCGTCGCGGCGTATCCGGAGCGCGGCAGCAACTCGGTCAGCGCGGGCGCGAGCACGAGGGCGTAGATGAACGAATCCATTCCATCGAGTGTCCAGCCCGCCCACGCGCCCCAGAATCCGACGATCTGCGTACGGTTCAACGGGGTGCGCGTGCGCCGGGCGGCGCCTGCTGTGCGATCCAGCGTGGTCGGCATGGTGTGTGTCTCCTGGGAATCGATTACGGAGCGAATACGAAATCAATACGGAATCAATACGAAGTGGCGACGAATCGCCTGCGAATCCGGCGACGCGCCCGCTCATCCCGATGGGCGGGCGGCTGAGAGAAAGCACCGAAATAGCAAAAGTGCATTTTTATATATAATATTTAAACACCACTTCGCGACAAGTCCGCACTTATACCTAGCCATGTCCACAGACAAAGCCGACGCGCTTGCCGCTGCGTCGTTCCGCAACGCGCAGTTCGAGCCGCGCCAAAGCACCTCGCGCTTTATCGCGGATGCGTTGCGCACGGCGATCGTCGAAGGCTCGCTGCTGCCGGGCGAGCCGCTGCGGCAGGATGCGATCGCGCGCCAGTTCTCGGTGAGCGCGATCCCGGTGCGCGAGGCGTTCCGGCAGCTCGAAAGCGAAGGCTGGGTCACGATCGAGCCGAACCGCGGCGCGTCGGTGAGCTTGCAATCCGCCGACGAAGCGCGCGAGATCTACGAGATCCGCGCATCGCTCGAAAGCCTTGCGATCGGCATTGCGATCGAGCAGCACACGCCCGAGACGCTCGCCGAATGCCAGAGGCTCCTCAAGGCCGCCGCGAACGAACCGGACCCGGCCCTCTACGTCGTGCGCAACGAGCAGTTCCACATGAGCCTCTACGCGCCCGCCGGCCGCCCGCGCCTCATGGAGCTGATCGGGCAGATGCACCGGCGCGGCGAGCGGTACCTGCGCGTGAAGTTCGGCTTGCCCACGTTCAAGGGCCAGTCCGACGCCGAACACCAGGCGATCTACAAAGCGCTCTGCGCCCGCGACACCGAGGCGGCGCAGCGGCTCGTCGCGCGTCATTTGCTCGCAACGGGCGAACTGGTCTATCGTTTCCTGAACGAAGCGCAGGCGTTCGCCCAATCCAGCTACGCGAAGAAGCGCCGCCGCAGCGCCCGGCCCTCCTCCACTCGTCAAGGCAGGCAATGAATTCGTCCGATCCAAAGCCGCGGCAATGGAACACGCGCGCGCAGGAGAAAGCGCGCCGTCTCAAGCTGATCGAGCCGTGGCTCGATGACGGCTTCCTGAAAGCCGAGCGCATCGTCGATGCGCTCGAAGCACTGATCGCACCGGGCGACCGCGTCGCGCTCGAAGGCAACAACCAGAAGCAGGCCGACTTCCTGTCGCGCGCGTTCGCGAAGGTCGATCCGGCGCGCGTGCACGACGTGCACCTGCTGCTCTCGAGCATCAGCCGCCCCGAGCACCTGACGCTCTTCGAGCGCGGCATCGCGCGCAAGGTCGACTTCTCGTTCGCCGGTCCGCAGAGCCTGCGTGTCGCGCAACTGCTCGAGGACGGCCAGCTGGAGATCGGCGCGATCTATACGTACATCGAGCTCTATGCGCGCATGTTCATCGACCTCACGCCGCAGGTGTCGCTCGTGTGCGCGGTGCAGGCGGACCGCGCGGGCAACCTGTACACGGGCGCGAACACGGAAGACACGCCGACCATCGTCGAGGCGACCGCGTTCCGTCACGGCATCGTGGTCGCGCAGGTGAACGAGATCGTCGACGTGCTGCCGCGCGTCGACATCCCCGCCTCGTGGATCGACGTCGTGGTCGAGGCGGACCGGCCGTTTGCCGTCGAGCCGCTTTTCACGCGCGATCCGCGCCACATCGGCGAGCTGCAGATCCTGATGGCGATGATGACGATTCGCGGCATCTACGAGCGCTACGGCGTGACGACGCTCAACCACGGCATCGGCTTCGATACCGCGGCCATCGAGCTGCTCCTGCCGACCTACGGCGAATCGCTCGGGTTGAAGGGCAGGATCTGCACGAACTGGGCGCTCAATCCGCATCCCACGCTGATCCCCGCGATCGAAAGCGGCTGGGTGGACAGCGTGCACTGCTTCGGCAGCGAAGTCGGCATGGAGCAGTACATCGCGGCGCGCCCGGACGTGTTCTTCACGGGCCGCGACGGCAGCCTGCGCTCGAACCGCGTGCTGTGCCAGCTCGCGGGGCAATACGGCGTCGATCTGTTCATCGGCTCGACGCTGCAGATGGATGCCGACGCGAATTCGTCGACCGTCACGCTCGGCCGGCTCGCCGGCTTCGGCGGCGCGCCGAACATGGGCCACGACCCGCGCGGCCGGCGCCATCCGAGCGAAGCGTGGCTCAAGCTCATGAAGAGCAACGGCCCGAACGCGGCCATCGCGCGCGGCCACAAGCTCGTCGTGCAGACCGCCGAGACGTTCAAGAAAGGCGGCGAGCCGACCATCGTCGATGCGCTCGACGCGATTGCCGTCGGCGAGAAGAGCGGCATGCCGATCGCGCCCGTCATGATCTACGGCGACGACGTGAGCCACGTCGTGACCGAAGAAGGCATCGCGTACCTGCATGCGGCCGAAGGCGTCGAGGAACGGCGCGCGGCGCTCGCGGCGGTCGCGGGCGTGACGCCCATCGGCATGCGCGCCGACGCCGCAAGGACGGCCGAGCTGCGCCGCCGCGGCATCGTCGCGTTTCCCGAGGACCTCGGCGTGCGCCGCGGCGAGGCGAAGCGCACGCTGCTCGCCGCGCGCAGCATCGACGATCTCGTCGCCTGGTCGGGCGGGCTCTACGAGCCGCCCGCCAAATTCAGAAGCTGGTGAACACGATGCCCGCAGCCCTGCCCCTCCTGTGCAACGAATCGCCCGATGCGCTTGCCGACCCGCTTACCCTCGCCGACTGCGCCGTCGACGCGCTGATCGACGAAGCCTGTCTCACGCCCAAGCCCGCGCTCGTCGATGCGCGCGGCAGCGGCGCGCACCGCGACCTCGATCTCGACACGATGCTGCGCTCCGCCCACGCGCTTCGTCCGACCTTTCTCGCGATCGCCCGCGCGTCGCTCGACGAGCCGCCGTCGCAGGCGCTGCGCGAACGGCTCGCGCGCATCGGCCGCGACGGCGAGCATGCGATGCTCGCGGCCACCGGCGGCAGCAACGCGCATCGCGGCGCGATCTGGGTGGTCGGCCTGCTGTGCGCGGGCGCCGCGACGAATGCGCCCGGGGACAGCGAAGCCATTTGCGCCCGAGCCGCCGCGATCGCGCGTTTCGACGACCGCTTCACGCCGCGCGCCGCGCAATCGAGCCACGGCGCGCGCGTGGCGGAGCGCTTCGGCGTCGCGGGCGCGCGCGGGGAAGCGCGCGCGGGCTTTCCGCACGTGCTCGGCGTCGGACTTCCCGCGCTCGATCGCGCGCGTGCCTCGCTTACCTCGAATCCATCCCGGGACCCCGCGGGCGAAAGCCATGCGCGCCTCGACACGCTCATCGCGATCATCGCGTCGCTCGACGACACGTGTCTCTTGCATCGCGGCGGCATCGCGGCGTTGCGCGCCGCGCAGCACGGCGCGCGGCGCGTGATCGAGGCGGGTGGTGTCGCAGCAGGCGCAGGACGCACCGCGCTTGCCGAACTCGACCGCACCCTCGTCGCGCTCAACGCATCGCCGGGGGGCGCAGCTGACCTGCTCGCCGCGACGCTCTTTCTCGACAGCCTGCGGCGCCTCAACTGAAGAGGGACGAACATGGAAAACATCCGCTACGAATATCCCGCCGCGCGCCCCGTTGCGCGGCGCGCGCATGTCGGCGTCGTCGGCTCGGGCGACCTCGAAGTGCTGCTCTCCCCTTCGGGCACGCAGCACGCGGAAGTCGTGATCCGCACGAGCGTGGACGGCTACGGGCACGTCTGGAAAAGCGTGCTCGACCGCTTCTTCTCGCGCTACGACGGCGCCGCGAAAATCGAACTCAACGACTTCGGCGCGACACCCGGCGTCGTCATGCTGCGGCTCGCGGAAGCGGTCGAAGCAAGCGAACCCGGCAACGCGCAAGGAGACAGGCGATGAGCGCGCACGACGTGTTCATCGCGCGGCACAGCTTCATCGAACTGACCGCGCGCGAGCGCGCCCGCGCGCTCCTCGATCCGGGCACCTTCCGCGAGCTGCTCGGCCCGTTCGACCGGCTGGAATCGCCGTGGCTCGCGATGCAGAACGTCGTCTGCCAGTCCGATGACGGCGTGGTGATCGCGCGCGGCGCGCTCGGCGGGGAGCCGGCCGTGATCGCCGCGATCGAGCCGGCGTTTCAGGGCGGCAGCATCGGCGAAGTCTCGGGAACCAAGATCGCGGCGGCGCTCGAACTCGCCGCGAGGGAATTCGACGCGGGCCGCACGATCCGCCCCGTAATCCTGTTCGAAACCGGCGGCGTGCGCCTGCAGGAGGCGAACCTCGGCCTTGCCGTGATCGCGGAGATCCATGCGGCGATCGTCGCACTGCGGCGGCATGTGCCGGTGGTCGGCGTGATCGGCGGGATGGTCGGATGCTTCGGCGGGATGTCGCTCGCCGCGGCGCTCTGCACGGAACTCGTGATGACACGGCAGGCCCGGCTCGGCATGAACGGGCCGGAAGTGATCGAAGAGGAAGCGGGCATCGCGGAACTCGATTCCGGCGACCGGCGGCTCATCTGGTCGATGATCGGCGGCGAGGAGCGCGTAGCGGTCGGGCTCGCCGATACGCTCGCAGAAGACGATACCGGCGAGGTGCGCGACGCCGTGCTCGCCGCGTTCGGGCGGGGCGTGCCGGCGAGCCACCGCAGCGAACAGGTAGAGCGGCAGCTGGAGAGGCTCGCGCGCGTGAATCCCGACGCCATCGATCCCGAATCGCTGCGCGCGCTCTGGCAAGGAGACGCACGATGAACGGCCTGCATTCACGCGGCAAGACATGGTTCGATGCGTTGACCTCGCGCGCCGGCGGGGAGCAAGGCGGCCCGGTGCGTGCCGCCGACGCGCCGCTCGGCGGCGAACGCGCACGCTTCATCGCGGTCGTGCCCGATCCGCTCAACCGCTTTGTCCGCGCGCGGGACAACGTCGTCGGACTCGAACAGGGGTGGCACCTCGCACGCGCCGTTCGCGAGGCGCTCGAAGCCGACCGCGACGCGACGCACAAGCGCCCGCTCATTGCGATCGTCGATGTGAAGAGCCAGGCTTACGGGCGCCGCGAGGAACTGCTCGGCATCCATCTCGCGTGCGCGGGCGCCGTCGATGCCTATGCGAGCGCGCGGCTCGCGGGGCATCCGGTGATCGCGCTGATCGTCGGTCCGGCGATGTCGGGCGCCTACCTCGCGCACGGCTATCAGGCCAATCGCATCATCGCGCTCGATGCGCCCGGCACGACCGTCCACGCGATGGGCAAGGAAGCGGCGGCGCGCGTCACGCGGCGCAGCGTCGAGGGGCTCGAAGCGCTCGGCGACACGGTGCTGCCGATGTCCTACAAGATGAGCGCCTACGCGAAGCTCGGGCTGCTGCACGAGCTGATCGACGGCGTCGATGCGGACGCGCCCGCCGCCGCCGACATCGAGCGCGTAAGGGCTTCGCTCATCGCGGCCGTGGCGGATGCGCGCAGTGGTCCGCGCGACCTGTCGAACCGGCTTGCGTCCGCGGATGCGAAGCGCACGCGCGCCGCGTCGATCGAAGCACGCAGGCGCCTTGCCGAGCAATGGGATCAGGACCCGGATCAGGACCCGGGCCAGGACCGGGACGCGACGTGAAACCGCATGACCTGTTGCGGCTGCGCACGGACACACCGCCTTTCGCCGGCGCGCCCGCCTGGGTCGCCGCAGCACTGGCGCGCGCGCCGTATGTCGTCGTGCGCCGCGCGCGGCGCGAAGGCGACACGATTGCCGTCGGCGTGCGCGGCCGCGCGCGCAACGAGCGCTTCGGCGCGTGGCTCGATCCGCGCCATGCGGCCGAAGTGATTGCGCCCGAAGACCTGCGCCACGCCGCCCCGCGCGCCGGCCATGACGATCATGGCGCTCGTCACGAACGCGCCGCCCTGCCCGCGTTCGAGCTCTTGCGCGCCATCGCGCCGCTGCTCGATGCGGGCGGCCACGCGTGGGGACCATCGGGCAGCGCGGGCTTCGAGCTGGCGAGCGGCGTCGAGACCGTCACGCCGACGAGCGACCTCGATCTCGTGCTGCGCGCCCCCGCACCGCTCTCCCGCGAAGAAGCCGCCGCCCTCTTCGAAGCCCTTTCGAGCGCCGCACGCGACGCGGGCACCCGCGTCGACGTACAGGTCGAAACGCGCGACGGCGCGTTCTCGCTCGCTGAGTTCGCGCGCTCGACCCCGCGCGTGATGCTGCGTTGCGCCGATGGCCCGAGGCTCGTCGCCGATCCGTGGGACGCGGAGCGCACGGCGTGATCGCGTTCCTGTTCCCCGGCCAGGGCGCGCAGGGTGCGGGCTTCCTGCATGCACTCGGTGGCCCGCTGCCGCATCCGGTTATCGCCGAGACGTTCACCGAAGCATCCGATGTGCTGGCACGCGACGTGTCCCGCCTCGATGACGCCGGCGCACTGCGCTCGACGGTCGCGGTGCAGATCGCGCTCCTCGTCGCGGGCGTCGCGGCCACGCGCGCGCTCTGCGCCGAAGGCATCGGACCGGATGCGGTCGCGGGCCTCTCGGTGGGCGCGTACGGCGCGGCGGTCGCGTGCGGCTCGATTGCATTCGACGACGCCCTGCGCCTCGTTCAGCTGCGCGCGCAACTGATGGAGCAGGCGTATCCGTCGGGCTACGGGATGCTTGCCGTCGTCGGACTGAACGAGCGCGAGATCGGGCGCGCGATCAGCGAGAGCGGCGCGAAGGCGTATATCGGCAATCTGAACGCGCCGCGCCAGATCGTCGTATCCGGCAGCGACTCCGCGCTCGAGCGCGTGCGGCAGCGCGTCATCGCAAGCGGTGCGCGCAAGGCCGAGCGGCTCACGGTGAACGTGCCTTCGCATTGCGAACTGCTCGACGATGCCGCGCAGCAACTGATCGCAGCCGCCGCGAAGATCGGCTTCGCGGCGCCGCGCATTCCCTACATCGGCAATCGGGGCGCGCGCGTGCTGCGCACGGCCGAGGCCGTGCGCGACGACCTCGCGACGAACCTTCGCTATCCGGTGCGCTGGCACGACGCAACGGTCGTGCTGCGCGAACTCGGTGTACGCGTCATGGTCGAGATGCCGCCCGGGCACACGCTGAGCCAGCTTGCGGCCGAAGCGTTGTGCGAAGGATCGCCGATCGCGGCGATCGCGGTGGAACAGTCGTCGATCGGCGATGCCGCCGCGCGCATCAGAGCGGAATGCACGCGTAACGCCGACTGAAACGCACTGCCCCGACCGGCGCGCCACCTGCGCGCGCACCGGTTGCAACACGCCTTCCACGACTGAACCGGTCCGTCACCTCGTCGCTTTGAGCCCGTTCGCGGCTCGCCTTCCTTCGTTTGCTAACATATGCCTTACTGAATTCGCAAAAGACAGGCACGACATCGGCCGCCGGATTCGACGCGCGCGATGCGTCGCGAAATAGGAATTTTCCGGTAGTGCTTCCCTCTGCTTGTGTCGACCATTCCGCGCTGGCCCGCGAGAACACCTCGCGCACGCCGGTAAAGACACTTTCCAACACAGGTAGGCTCACAATGAAACTGAATCGTTTCCTTCTCGCGGCATCGACGTGCGCGATGCTCGCCGGCTGCGCCGGCATGGACCCCAACGCGCTCGTGCAGTCGGGCCAGCTCGCGACGCAGGCGGCCATGCTCTCCGACGCCGACGTGCGCGCGCTCTCCGACAAGTCGTGCGCGCAACTGGACAGCGAAAACCAGATCGCCCCCGCGAACAGCCCGTACGCGCAGCGGCTCGACAAGATCGCCGCGCAACTGGGCAACAACATCAACGGCGTGCCGGTCGTCTACAAGGTCTATCTCACGAAGGACGTCAACGCATGGGCGATGGGCAACGGCTGCGTGCGCGTCTACAGCGGCCTGATGGACATGATGAACGACGACGAAGTGCGCGGCGTTGTCGGTCATGAAATGGGGCATGTGGCGCTCGGCCACACGAAGAAGGCGATGCAGGTCGCGTATGGGACGTCCGCAGTGCGCTCGGTCGCGGCGTCGGGAACCGGCATGATCGCGAGCCTGTCCGCGTCGCAGCTCGGCGATCTGTCCGAGAAATTCGTCAACGCGCAGTTCTCGCAGACGCAGGAAACCGCCGCCGACGATTATTCGTTCGACATGCAGAAGAAAAAGGGACTCGATCCGTCCGGTCTCGTGACGGCGTTCAACAAGCTCGCGCAGAAAGACGGCGGCACGTCGAGCCTGCTCAGCTCGCACCCGGCATCGCCGGCGCGAGCCAAGCACATTCAGGATCGGATTGCTTCGGGTAAGTAATCGGACGCGATAAGCGGTCGCGAACCCATAAACAAAAACCCCGCAGAGCCTTGACTCTGCGGGGTTCTCTCTGCCATCGCTGGCGGAGACGGAGGGATTCGAACCCTCGATCCAGGTTTTGGCCCAGATGCTCCCTTAGCAGGGGAGTGCCTTCGACCTCTCGGCCACGTCTCCCAAACTTTCGGTCGCGCAGGGAGTCAGCGCGACGAAGCCAAGATAATAGCGGGTTCGAACGCGCCGGTCAATTTCGCAGACGATTTTTTTCAACCATCGAATGCATGCCCTGTGCGTCGAAACCCATCACGGCCGATCGTGACAGTTCGCAACGGTGACGGCCCGCGAGCCGTCATCGTTGCTTCAGGCAGCCCGCTTCAGGCGCGGTCGAGTTCGAACGCCTTGTGCAGCGCGCGCACTGCGAGCTCGGTGTACTTCTCGTCGATCAGCACCGAGATCTTGATCTCCGAAGTCGAGATCATCTGGATGTTGATGCCCTCTTCCGACAGCGTGCGGAACATCGTGCTCGCGATCCCCACATGCGAGCGCATGCCCACGCCGACCACCGACACCTTCGACACCTTCGGGTCGCCCAGCACACGCTCGGCCTTCACGTGGTCCTTCACCTGGCCGTTGAGAATGTCCAGCGCGCGATGATAGTCGCCGCGGCCCACGGTGAACGTGAAGTCGGTCTTGCCGTCCACGCTCTGGTTCTGGATGATCATGTCGATGTCGATGTTCGCATCGGCCACCGGGCCCAGGATCTGATACGCGACGCCGGGCTTGTCGGGCACACCCATGACGGCGATACGCGCTTCGTCGCGCTGGAACGCGATGCCCGAAATCACTGCTTTTTCCATGTTCTCGTCTTCTTCAAAAGTAATCAGGGTGCCCGAATGCATTTCCTCTTCGAGCGACATCAGCGGGTCGGTCAGGCTGGAAAGCACCCGCGTCTTCACCTGATATTTGCCGGCGAATTCAACCGACCGGATCTGCAGCACCTTCGATCCGAGGCTCGCCATTTCCAGCATTTCCTCGAAGGTCACGCGGTCGAGCCGGCGTGCTTCTTCGACCACGCGCGGATCGGTGGTATAGACACCGTCCACGTCCGTGTAGATCAGGCATTCGTCCGCATCGAGCGCCGCTGCGATGGCGACGGCCGACGTATCCGAGCCGCCGCGCCCGAGCGTCGCGATATGGCCATCCGGATCGACGCCCTGAAAGCCCGTGATCACGACGATCTTGCCTGCGTCGAGATCGGCGAGCACGCGCGCGCCGTCGATTTCGCTGATGCGCGCCTTCGTGAACGCGCTGTCGGTCTTGATCGGCACTTGCCAGCCGGCGTAGCTCACGGCTTCGAGGCCTTCGGCGTGCAGCGCGATGGCGAGGAGCCCGACGCTCACCTGTTCGCCCGTGGAGGCGATCATGTCGAGTTCGCGCGGCTTGGGGTCCGGCGTGATTTCTTTCGCGAGGCCGAGCAGGCGGTTCGTTTCGCCGGACATCGCCGAGGGCACGACGACCATCCGGTGGCCGGCCTTGTGCCATTTCGCGACGCGCCTGGCGACGTTCTTGATGCGCTCGACCGAGCCCATCGAGGTGCCGCCGTATTTATGTACGATGAGTGCCATTGTCGTTTTGAACTGGAGGGAAAACCGCGCTGAAGCGCTACTTGCGTTGCGATCGACGACTTCTGGGTGGCGTTGAAATTAGCAACAAAAACAAGGATGCCGCTCGCGCGAGTGCTCGTGTGAGTCTTCGCAGGAAAGTGCGGTTCCGGCGGCAAAAAACGCGTCTTTTGGACGGAAATGCTGCGCAAAACGCACGGCGGACAAACGAGTAAACGTACCCGATCGGGGCTCAAAACACAAGCCGAAACGGGCTTGGGAGGCCGCTTGCGATTTGCTTCGCGGCCCGGTTTCGGCCACTGCGCGCCGCCGTTGCGGGCGCCCGTTGCGCATTGCGCAAATCAGCACGCGATCATCGCACAATGCTCACGCAAGCAGCAGGTCCGGCCGCCAGACGATGCGCCGGCAAGGTCCGTGCGTGCCGGAGACCGCGTCTCGATTCACGCCGATCAGGGGCACGAACAGCAGTGCGTCGCCGATGAACACGAGCGGCACGTCACGCTTCCAGGCCGGCACGCCGCGCTCCTGAAAGAGATTCTTGAGCGTGCGGCCCGGCGCGCCCGCGGCGAGCCGCATCCGCTCCCCGCCCGCACGCGAACGCGCGCTGAGCGGCGCGGCGCGCAGCACGCTTTCGGCGATCGCGTCGCTGGAAGCATTGGTATCTGCGGCATCTGCAGCGTCCACGGGTTCGAACACGAGCGTGCCGCGCCATTGCGGCAGATGCCACACCTCTTCGCCCGCCCATTGCAATTCGACCGGCGCTCTCGCAATGGCCGCGCCTTCGTCGAGATCCGGCGCATCGGCGCTGTCGCCTGCCTCCCAGTAGACCGCGCCGCGGTACGCGCGCAGGCAATGCCCCGCGTGGTCGATCCGCAGCGCATGGCCGTCGCGCGCGCTGCCTGCGTCGCGCAACTGGCGCAGCATGTCGGCGATGCGCGCCGTCGATGCCGCCGGCAGCCCGCACAGGCGCGTCCAGTAGCGCAGCAGATTGATTGCGCGCTCGTCGTCGAAAGCGAGCAGCGCGTCGAGCGCGAGGGCGCCCTCCTCGTCGCGATGGTCCCGCCGGGCGCCCGCAAGATCGATGCGCGCGAGGTCGTCGAGCAGACGCTGCGCCGACGCCGCGTGCGACGCCGTGCGCGCGAGCGCATCGCGAAAACCGGGGAAGTGCACGGCGAGCACGGGCAGCACCTCGTGCCGCAATGCGTTGCGCGCATAACGCGTATCGAGATTCGAGTCGTCGTCGATCCAGTTCAGGTCGCGCTCGTGCGCGTATTGCTCGAGCTGCGCGCGCAGCAACTCGAGCAGCGGGCGCACGCGCGGTACCGGCAGCGCACCGTCGAGCGTCTGCGGCGCCATCGCGGCGAGCCCCGCCACGCCCGCCCCGCGCAGCAGTTGCAGCAGCACCGTTTCGGCCTGGTCGTCCGCGTGATGCGCGAGCCAGAGGGCAGCTGCGCCATGCTCGGCGCAAAGCTCGTCGAGCGCGCGATAGCGCGCATCGCGCGCGGCCGCTTCGAGGCTCTCGCCACCCGCGCGCACCACGTCGACATTGCGCGCGGCAAAGCGCACGCCGAGCGAATCGGCGAATGCCTCGCCATGCGCGGCCCACGCATCGGCATTCGGACTGAGGCCGTGGTGCACGTGCAGCGCGACAACGCGCGCGGCGCCCGCGCAGCGCACGGCCGCATCGAGCAGCACGGTCGAATCGAGGCCGCCGCTCAGGGCAACCGCGAACGTCGAATCGGGGGCGCCCGGCACGCGACCGAGCGCCGCGCGCACCGCCTCGATCACGAGGCGGCTGGCGGGAGTATCGGTGTCGGAAGTCACGGTAGAGGTGGGCGGATGCAACCCGCCGGTGAAAAGGCGCCGTTCAGGCGCCCGGTAGCGTTTCCTTGAACTTGCCGTAGGCCATCAGCTTCTCGAAGCGGCGCTCGCGCAGATCCGGCACGCTCATGCCGTGGAACTGGCGCAGCGAGTCGGCGAGCGCGCGGCGCAAGAGCGCGGCCATGCCTTTCGGATCGCGATGCGCGCCGCCGAGCGGCTCGTTCACGATCTTGTCGATGAGATTGAGCGCCTTCAGGCGATGCGCCGTCAGCCCGAGCGCCTCGGCCGCTTCGGGCGCCTTCGCCGCGCTCTTCCACAGGATCGACGCGCAGCCTTCGGGCGAGATCACCGAGTAGGTGGAGAACTGCAGCATCAGCACGCTGTCGGCGACGGCGACCGCGAGCGCGCCGCCCGAGCCGCCTTCGCCGATGATCGTCGTGATGATCGGCGTCTTGAGCTCGGCCATCACGTACAGATTGCGCCCGATCGCTTCCGACTGCCCGCGCTCTTCCGCGCCGATGCCCGGATACGCGCCGGGCGTGTCGACGAACGTGAAGATCGGCAAGCCGAACTTCTCGGCAAGGCGCATCAGCCGCTCGGCCTTGCGATAGCCTTCCGGACGCGGCATGCCGAAATTGCGCAGCGCGCGCTCCTTCGTGTCGCGGCCCTTCTGATGGCCGATCACCATGCACGGCTGGCCGTTGAAGCGCGCGAAACCGCCGACGATCGCGAGATCGTCCGCGAACGAGCGGTCGCCATGCAGCTCGTGGAAATCGGTGAAGAGTTCGCTCACGTAGTCGAGCGTATAGGGACGCTGCGGGTGACGCGCGATCTGCGAAACCTGCCAGGGCGAGAGGTTCGCGTAGAGATCCTTCGTGAGCTGCTGGCTCTTCTTCGACAGCCGCTCGATTTCTTCCGAAATATCGACAGCGGAATCGTCCTGAACGAAGCGCAATTCTTCAATCTTCGCCTCGAGTTCAGCGATCGGCTGCTCGAAATCCAGAAACGTGGTCTTCATTTGTTCGAATCCTAGGGGCATCGGGCAGCGCGTATTCTAACCGCGCCGGTCCCGGACAAAGTCGGGTCGCAACTATCAATTATAAGATAACGATAGCGGCTGCCGCCGCTCGGGTGTTTTCAGTGACCCGCGGGCGCCGGATCGAGGCTGCGCCACATGTACCACGTCGCGACCGTGCGCCATGGCTCCCAGTTCGCCGCGACCTCGCGCGCCTCGCTCCTCGTGACCGGCTCGCCGCTGAAGTAATTGACGCTGATCGCCTGGATGAGGCCGAGGTCGTCGAGCGGCAGCACGTTCGGGCGCGACAGGTTGAAAATGAGGAACATCTCGGCCGTCCACCGGCCGATGCCGCGAATCTGCGTCAGCTCGCCGATCACGGCTTCGTCTTCCATCGACGTCCAGGCGTCGACGTGCAGCGCGCCCGACACGAAGTGCTTGGCGAGGTCGAGAATGTATTCCGACTTGCGCTTCGACAGTCCGCACGCCTGCAGCTTTTCGTGGCCGAGCCGGATGAACTGCTGCGGCGCGAGCTTCGCGCAGGCGGACTCGACGCGCTCCCAGATGGTCTGCGCTGCGCGCACTGAAATCTGCTGGCCGACGACCGAGCGCGCGAGCGTCGTGAACGGATCGTCGCGATTGATCAGGTGAACGGGGCCGAACCTCGGAATCAGCTTCTTCAGGATGCGATCGCGTTTCACGAGATCGGCGCATGCCTTGTCCCAGTACTCGGGCCGCGTGACCTCGGGCGCGAGTCCGCCGATCTGCACGGGCACGGCCGCGTCGGTCGTGACCGCGCGCGACTTGCGCACGAGCTCGCCCTCGTGCTGCGGATCGGGCACGAGCGCCTGGGCCGGCGCGCCGTCATCGGCGGCAAGGGCGCCGTTGGCCTTCCTGCGCGATACGGGCACCTGCGCCGACACGGGCACCTGCGCCGCGCCCATCTTGCGCACGCGTACCGCGCCATTCGCGCGAGCGGCGCCCGCGACGCCATGAGCCGCGCCCTTCCTCGCGACGCTCTTCTTCGTCACGTCTGCGGCTGCGCCGTTGACTGCCTTCACTGACGATTTGACCTGCATGCGCCGCGTGCTCTTGGTTGCGGGCGCTGCATTGCTTGCGGACGCGGCTCGTTTCGCCGGCGTCTTCCTGGCCGTTGCCATCTTGCCTCCTGCCTGGCGAGTCGATTAGAGGGTTTGAAGGGCGGCATTCATACGCGGCGCCATTCGGTCGACCCACCCGGTTTGTCTTCGAGCGCAATACCGGCTTCGAGCAACTCGGCGCGAATCCGGTCCGCTTCGGCATAGTTCTTCGCCTGCTTCGCCGCGGCGCGAGCAGCGATCTTCTCTTCGATCTCGGCGCCCGTCATGCCGCCCGCATCGCCCGTGCCCGCCGCCTGCTGAAGGAACGCGCGCGGCTCGCGCCCGAGCAGCCCGAGCACGGCGGCCAGCCCCTTCAACTGCCGGGCAAGCGCGGCGTCGCGCGTGCGGTTCACTTCGCTTGCGAGATCGAACAGCACCGACACGGCGACCGGCGTGTTGAAGTCGTCGTTCATCGCCACATGGAAACGCTGCGCGTTTGCTTCGTTCCAGTCAAGCGGCTGATTGTCCGGCTGGACATCCTTGAGCGCCGTGTATAGGCGCGTCAGGGCGCCGCGGGCGTCGTCGATATGCACGTCGCTGTAGTTGAGCGGCGACCGGTAGTGCGCCCGCGCGATGAAGAAGCGCACGACTTCCGCGTCGAACCGCGCGAGGACTTCACGGATCGTGAAGAAGTTGCCGAGCGATTTCGACATCTTCTCGTTGTCGATCTGCACGTAGCCGTTGTGCATCCAGTAGTTCACGAACGGCTTGCCGGTCGCGCCCTCGCTCTGTGCGATCTCGTTCTCGTGGTGCGGGAATTGCAGATCCTGCCCGCCTCCGTGGATGTCGAACTGATCGCCGAGCAGCGTGCAGCCCATCGCCGAACATTCGATGTGCCAGCCCGGGCGGCCGCGCCCGAAGCGCGAGTCCCAGCCGGTGTCGGCGGGTTCGTCGGGCTTCGCCTGCTTCCACAGCACGAAGTCGAGCGGATCTTCCTTCGCATCATTGGCCGCGACCCGCTCGCCCGCGCGCAGGTCCTCCAGCGACTTGCCCGAGAGCTTGCCGTAGCCCGCGAACTTGCGCACCGCGTAGTTCACGTCGCCGTCCTTCGCCTGATACGCGTAGCCGTTCGCCTCGAGCATGTCGATCATGCCGAGCATCTGCGGAATGAAGTCGGTCGCGCGCGGTTCGAGATCGGGACGCGCCACGCCGAGCGCATCCGCGTCCTCGTGCATGGCCTGCGTGAAGCGCCCGGTGAGCGCCTTGATCGGCTCGCCGTTCTCGACGGCGCGGCGAATGATCTTGTCGTCGATGTCGGTAATGTTGCGCACGTAGGTCACCTTGTACCCGAGCGTGCGCAGCCACCGCTGCACGATGTCGAACACGACCATCACGCGCGCATGTCCGATGTGACAGTAGTCGTACACCGTCATTCCACAGACGTACATGCGCACCTCGCCTGCGCGAAGCGGCACGAAAGATTGCTTGTCACGCGCGAGCGTGTTGTAGATGCGCAGTGAATTCATAGAAGACGGTGCGTGGGTCGGAAAACATCCGTGTCTTTGTGTCGCTGAATCACGTGTTAGCAGAAACGGTGCGAAGACCCAAGATACGCTTTGCAACGAGGGAAGATGAACCCTGAAACAAAGTGCCGCGGATCAGGCGCGCCGCCCTCGCAAAAACACGAGGGTCACGCTGCGAGCAAGACGGAGACGACCACGAGTGGCGTAAAGACAGTCTGGCGTTCGACGGAACGTGCAGACCTTTTGTTAGAATGGGTCGGAGTATAACATCCAGACTTGAGCCTATGAAACCTTCAAGCGGCCGCGCCACGGGCGTTGCCAACCGAGCCGGAACACGTGCTGCAGGCGGTGTCGCCACGCGTGTGGCGAGCATCGTCGCAAGCGCTTTCGCCACTGCAAGTTTCGGTCTCGCCGCAAGCTTTCTGGCTGTCGCCCCCGCCCATGCGCAGGTGTCCACGGCGACCGCCGACGGCACGCCGCAGATCGACGCCGCGATCGCGCAGAAGGACTGGACGAGCGCGCTCGCACAACTGGATGCGCGGCTTGCGACCAATCCGCGCGACGTGCAGGCGAAGTTCAAGCGCGCAACGGTGCTTGCGCGCCTGAACCGCGACAAAGAGGCGATCGCCGCTTTCACCGAGCTCACTCAGGCTTATCCGGAACTCCCCGAGCCGTACAACAACCTCGCCGCGCTCTACGCGAAAGAGGGCCGCTACGAAGATGCGCGCGTCGCGCTCGAAATGGCCACGAAGGCGAACCCGGGCTACGCGCTCGCCTACGACAATCTCGGCGACCTGTACCTGCGCCTTGCCGGCGAATCGTACAAGCGCGCGCAATCGCTCGGTTCGACGAGCCCGCTCACGCGCCAGCGCGTCGCGGACATCCAGAAGATCATCACGCCACCGCCGAAGAAGCGTGCGGCGCCCACCGGCGCATCCGCCGCGGCTGCGGCGTCCGCGGCGTCCGCGCCGGCGGGGAATGCACAGAACGCACCGTCGTCCGACGAATGGGCGCCGGCCCAGGAGGGAACGCAGTCGCCGAGCGACATGCAGGTGCCTGGCTCGCCCTTCGGCGGCCCGACCGGCCCCATGCCGACTTCGCCCTACATCGCGCCGAACTCGCGCCCCTGACCTACGCCTGCCTCTCGCCCTATCCGGAACGTGGCCGAACCGTTGTATCCCTAACCAGAGGATCGATTCTTCATGAAATTGCTGATGTTGGCGCTCGGCAGCGCCGCGCTGATCGCACATGCCCCTGCGTTCGCTCAAGCCGCGCCGCAGGCCGCGCACCCGAGCGTGCTTTTCAAGACCTCGCAAGGCGACATCCGCGTCGAGCTCTATCCGGAGAAGGCGCCGAAGACGGTCGCGAACTTCCTCGACTACGTGAAGTCAGGCCAGTACACGGGCACGATCTTTCATCGCGTGATCCCGGGCTTCATGATCCAGGGCGGCGGCTACAACACGAGCTTCGCGGAGAAGCCCACCCGGGCGCCGATTCAGCTCGAGAGCCGCAATGGCCTGAAGAACAGCGCCGGCACGATCGCGATGGCGCGCACGAGCGACCCGAACTCGGCCACCGCGCAGTTTTTCATCAACACGGTCGATAATGCGGGTCTCGACTATCCGAACCCGGACGGCAATGGCTACGCCGTCTTCGGCAAGGTCACGGCGGGCATGGACGTCGTGAAGAAGATCGAAGGAACGCCCACCACCACGCGCGGCCCGATGGCCGACGTGCCGCAGAAGCCGGTCGTCATCGAATCGGCGACGGTGGTGTCGAAGTAAGCTGGCGCCCGGGCGCGCGTCACGCACCAATCAACCAAAGTCGGAGAGAAATTCATCATGGTCGAACTGCACACGAACCACGGCATCATCAAGATCGAACTGGATGCCGAGAAGGCGCCGAAGTCGGTCGAAAACTTTCTTAACTACGTGAAGAAGGGTCATTACGACAACACGGTGTTCCATCGCGTGATCGACGGCTTCATGATCCAGGGCGGCGGTTTCGAGCCGGGCATGAAGCAGAAGTCGACCGACGCGGCGATCGTCAACGAGGCGAACAACGGCCTGAAGAACGAGAAGGGCACCCTCGCGATGGCGCGCACGAACGATCCGCATTCGGCCACCGCGCAGTTCTTCATCAACGTGAACGACAACGACTTCCTGAACCACTCGTCGCCGACGCCGCAGGGCTGGGGCTACGCCGTGTTCGGCCGCGTGGTGGACGGACTCGACGTGGTCGAGAAGATCAAGAAGGTGAAGACGGGCTCGAAGGGCTTTCACCAGGACGTGCCGGTCGACGACGTGGTGATCGAGAAGGCCGTCGTCGTCGAGTAATGACGGACGCCACGCATCTCGATGCGCAAACAGCGGGGACTGCGTCGAACACGCGCCCGCTGTTTTTTATTGCGGACCTGCATTTGAGCGACGCGATCCCGCACACGGTCGCCGCTTTCGAACACTTCATCGGCGTGACGGCGAACGACGCCGACTCGGTCTTCATCCTCGGCGACCTGTTCGAGTTCTGGGTCGGCGACGATGTGCTCGACGAAGCGGTCGATCACGAACGTGCGCGCTTCGCGCGGCGCATGACGAAGCTGATGCACACGCTCTCCGAGCGCGGCATCGCGCTCTACGTGATGCACGGCAACCGCGATTTTCTGCTCGGCCGCCGCTTCATGAAGGAAGCAGGCGCGCTGCCGCTGCCCGATCCGTTCGTGATGACCGCGTTCGGCACGCGCATCGTGGTCGCCCACGGCGACGCGCTCTGCACCGCCGACCCCGCCTATCAGCGCTTTCGGCGCTTCTCGCGCAACCCGCTCGCGCAGCGGCTCTTCCTGAGCCTGCCGCTGAAGGTGCGGCTTTCCATCGCGGAAAAGATGCGCTCGAAGAGCGAGCACGCGCGCACGCTGCCGATATCGGTGTCAGTGCCGGCAGCGGCGAAATACGACGTGACGCCGGAGGCCGTCGCGCGATTGTTCGCGTCGAGCGGCACCCACACGATGATCCACGGACACACGCACCGGCCCGCGCGGCATCGCGAACCCGGCGGCACGCGCTGGGTGATGCCCGACTGGGAACTCGATCACGGCGAGCCGCGCGGCGGCTATCTGCGCATCGACGCCGACGGCATCAGGGCATTGCCGCTCGCCTGAAGCCGCGCCTCAGCAGCGGCCAACCGCCAACGGCTAGCGGCGCGCCGCCTCCCCTTCCATCGCCGCCGACAGACGCTTGAGGTCGAGGAGCGCTGCGCCGTCGATGCCGTTGAGCGCCTCCACGCGCGTGCCGAGTTTCTCCAGCGCCGCGACGATTTCGTCGATGCGCTGCGTCTCTCGCGACGCGTGGTCGATCAGGCCGTGGATCGCGAGCGAGACGGGATCGTCGGCATTGGGTGTGATGCCGTATGCGCAGAAGCCCGTGCGCTCGGGCGCGCGGGACGCGGTGGTGGAGCGCGTCGTCGCCGGCATGACCACGCGCGCGGGGTTGCCCACTGCCGTGCCGCCCGCCGGCACCGGCTTGACCACGACCGCGTTCGAGCCGATCTTCGCCTCCGCCCCGACCGTAAAGGCGCCGAGCACCTTCGCGCCCGCCCCGACGATCACGCCGCGCTCGAGCGTCGGGTGACGCTTCGCGCCGCGCGTGAGCGACGTGCCGCCGAGCGTCACGCCCTGATAGATCGTGCAGTCGTCGCCGATTTCCGCCGTCTCGCCGATCACGACGCCCATGCCGTGGTCGATGAACACGCGCCGCCCGACGGTCGCGCCCGGATGGATCTCGATGCCCGTCAGGAAGCGCGAAAGCTGCGAGACGAACCGCGCGAGCCAGCGCCACTGGGCGCGCCAGCAGGCGTGAGCGAAACGATGCAGCGCGATCGCATGGAATCCCGGGTAGCACGTGAGCACTTCCCAGGCGCTGCGGGCGGCAGGGTCGCGCTCACGGATGGCGGCGATGTCTTCGCGGAATCGTTTGAACATGTCGATGCGCTCTGTCAGTGGGAACGAAGCGTGGCGCCGCCCCGGCCATTAGCACGGAACGCGCAATGCTTATATCGGTTCGGACCGATTTTCGCCGATTGTATGACGCTCCCGCGCCGTCTGCTCGATGCCCTTGCTGGCAGAACGGTCGATCCGCGTGAAGCGCGCCCTACGGCTTCTTCACGCGCAGCAAAATGTGCTTCGCGATGCCGCGCAGGATGTTCACCTCTTCGCGTTCCAGCCCGGAACGCGCAAAAAGCCGCCGCACGCGCGACATCAGCTTCTTCGGATTCTCCGGGTCGAGGAACTCGAGCGCGACGAGCGCGCTCTCCAGATGCGCGTACATCCCTTCGATCTCGTCGCTCGACGCGCTCAGCTCCGTTCCCCCGACCGCGGCGAGTCCCGCGGGGGCCGTCTGGAAAGCCAGCCTGAGCTCGTAGGCAAGCACCTGCACCGCCTGCGCCAGGTTCAGCGAGCTGTACGCCGGATTGGCCGGGATGTGCGCGAGCGCGCTGCAGCGCTCGACATCCGCATTCGACAGCCCGGTGCGCTCGTTGCCGAACACGAACGCGATGTCGCCGCGACGCACGAACTCGCGCGCCCGCTCGGCGGCGCCGCGCGGCGGTAGTTGCGGCGGGCCGTACTCGCGCAGGCGCGCCGTGAGCGCGACCGACCAGTGGACGCCCGTCAGCGCGTGCGCGAGCGTATCGACGACATGCGCCGACGCCAGCACGTCGTCGGCGCCGCTCGCCATCGCGATCGCCTCGGGCTGGTTCTTGACGTCGGGAACGCGCGGCGCGACGAGCACGAGCCGCGCGAAGCCCATCGTCTTGAGCGCGCGGGCCGCGGCGCCGACGTTGCCGGGATGGCTCGGCTCGACGAGCACGAAGCGCGTCGACGTGAAGCCGCCGCTCAGATTGGGGGAATCGAGTGAGTTCAAGACGTGAGGGCCGGTTCGGAGAAAAGGGATAACCCGTTATGGTAGCGCCTCCCGCGCCCGCGTCCCGCGCATGCATGCACGGGCGCAATCGGAACCGTCCGAAGTCGGGCGCGGGACGCCCGACTTCGGGTAAAATACCGCCTTCGTGCGCCGCGAACGGCTTTTAGTGTTTCGTCGGGCGCCCCGCTCTTCTCCAATTCGTCTTTCGCCGACATTGTCGTTGTCGCCAACTTTCCGGCTCTCGTCACGAGCGCCGGCCAGAGGATTTCGCTCATGCACCCGATGCTCAATATCGCTGTCAAGGCCGCCCGCCGCGCCGGACAGATCATCAACCGCGCGTCGCTCGATCTGGACCGCATCCAGGTCAGCAAGAAGCAGCACAACGACTTCGTGACGGAAGTCGACAAGGCGTCCGAAGCCGCGATCATCGAGACGCTCACCACCGCCTACCCCGATCACTCGATCCTCGCCGAAGAATCCGGCACGCACGAACGCGAATCCGAGTTCCAGTGGATCATCGATCCGCTCGACGGCACGACCAACTTCATCCACGGCTTCCAGTATTACTGCGTGTCGATCGCGCTCGCGCACAAGGGCATCGTCACGCAGGCCGTGGTCTACGATCCGACGCGCAACGATCTCTTCACCGCATCGCGCGGCCGCGGCGCGTATCTGAACGAGCGGCGCATCCGCGTCGGCAAGCTCGACCGCCTGTCCGACGCGCTGATCGGAACGGGCTTTCCGTTTCGCGACGGCTCGGGCCTCGACGCCTACACCCGCCTCTTTTCCGAGATGACGCTCTCGTGCGCCGGACTGCGCCGCCCGGGCGCGGCGGCGCTCGATCTCGCCAACGTGGCGGCGGGCCGCCTCGACGGCTTCTTCGAACAGGGCATCCATGCGTGGGACGTCGCCGCGGGCAGCCTCATCATCACCGAGGCGGGCGGGCTCGTCGGCAACTACACCGGCGAATCGGACTTCCTGCATCAGGGCGAGATCGTCGCGGGCAATCCGAAGGTCTATGCGCAAATGATCAAGATCCTCGATCCGTACACGCGCACGCGCGAGAGCGCCGCGTAACGCACGAGCCCGCGCACCGGTCGACAAGGCGGCTTCGGCCGCCTTTTGCTTTTCGGCGGTGCGCTCTTGCCGCGCTCTTGCAACCGCTCTCGCAACATTACGCCGCACATCGGCCGCATGATGCCGCGCACCGGACGCGTTTCCGGTGGCGCTTGCCTTGCCGCCTGCGCGAGCACCGGCCTCTGCACGTAAATCCCGCCTCCGCTACAGTGCACTTTTTGCCGTCCGCCCGGCGCGCGCACCGTCACGCGCGCCGCCTTCCCGACGCCTTGCGCCGCACGCCCCCTGTTCCATGAAAAAAGGCTTCTACACGATCATCGCCGCGCAATTCGTCTCGTCGCTTGCCGACAACGCGCTCCTGATCGCCGCGATCGCCATGCTTACGGTGATGCAGTCGGCATCGTGGATCACGCCGCTCCTGCAGATCTTCTTCACGATTTCCTACGTGCTGCTCGCGCCCTTTGTCGGCGCATTCGCCGATGCGCTGCAAAAGCGCCACGTCATGTTCATCTCGAATGCGCTCAAGGCGGCCGGCTGCGCGATGATGATCGCCGGCGTGCATCCGATGATCGCCTATGGCGTGGTCGGCCTCGGCGCCGCCGCGTATTCGCCGGCGAAGTACGGCATCCTGACCGAGCTCCTGCCGCCCGAGAAGCTGATCCCCGCGAATGCGTGGCTCGAATCGGCGACCGTCGGCTCGACGATCCTCGGCACCGTGATCGGCGGCGCGCTCGTAAGCCAGTATGTGGACCACTGGGTATCGGGCGCGCACGTTCCGCTCGTTCGCACCGCGGCCGACGCCGCGATGTTCGCCGTCATGCTCATCTACGCGGCGGCGGCCGTGATCAACGTCGGCATCCCGGATACGGGCGCGCGCTATCCGAACCGGCTCGCCGAGCCGACGAAGCTCGTCGGCGACTTCTCGCACTGCTTCAGGGTGCTGTGGTCCGACCGGCTCGCGCAGATCGCGCTGTGGGTCACGACGCTCCTGTGGGGCGCGGCCGTCACGCTGCAACTGCTCGTGCTGAAGTGGGCGGATGCGAACCTCGGCCTCTCGCTCTCGAAGGCGGCGGTCCTGCAGGGGGTCACGGGCCTTGGCATCGCGCTTGGCGCCGCTGCCGCCGCCGCATGGATTCCGCTGCGGCAGTCACTGAAGGTGCTGCCGGTCGGCGTCGTGACAGGGGCGGTCGCCATCGCGATGGCCTTCTACAACAAGGACCTCTTTCCCGCCGGCGCCGGCGTGCACGTGGGCGCGCTGTTCGCGCCGGCCTACATTGTGATGGCGTATCCGCTGATGATCCTGCTTGGCAGCCTGTCGGGATTCTTCATCGTGCCGATGAACGCGATTCTCCAGCACCGGGGCGCAACGCTCCTTTCGGCGGGCTCCTCCATTGCCGTGCAGAACTTCAACCAGAACCTCGCCGTGCTCGGGATGCTCGGCTCGTACGCAGTTCTTTTGACGATTAACGTGCCGGTGCAATGGATCATCGTGATTTTCGGGCTCTTCGTCTGCCTGATGATGTGGCTCGCGATGCGCCGGCACACCCGAAACGAACGCAAGGTCGATTTGCGCGGGCTCGTCGAGGAATGAACCTTGCTCAACGGGTGTACTCTCGGCCTGTCGGGTCGTATCCGCAAAAGCGGGAACGATGAGACAGGGTCGAAGTCGTAAATCGGAAACGTCAGCGAAACGCTGGTTAAACGTTAAGCGAGGGCGCCTCGTCGGCAGTCTGACGGCATCCGTGCCCGAAATGACCGAACGAGCGCGAATTTCTTTTTCGGCACGTCAAAGGAGCAGCAAATGGGATTGTTCACACGTTCGACGCTCGACAGCAAGATCAATGGTGCCGCCGACCTCGGCGCGCGGGCCGCGCGCGGCGCGGGCGAAGCGGTCGATACGGCCAGCAGCCAGTTGCGCAGCCTTCTGGACGAACTGGACAGCTCGATTCGCGACGCCAAGGATGTCGATGCGGACAAGCTTCGCAAGGATCTGCAGGCGAAGCTGAAATCCGTGCGCTCGCAGATGGACGGCGCCGGCTCGGCGATCTCGGGCCGGCTCGGCGACGCCGCGGGCTACGCGGATGAATTCGTGCACGACAAGCCGTGGCACACGCTCGGCGCGGTGGCGGGCCTCGCCCTCCTCGTCGGGTATCTCGCCGGTCGCGCCTAGCGCCGGTTGTCCTGCGCTTCGTCAATTTGCACGAAGTCGATAGTCAGGCAAACGCCGGGGCCTCCTCCGGCGTTTGCCTTTTCAAGGGTTTTTTCGCGCGCCTGACGGCATCCGCTTCACGGCACGCTCGCTTTTCCAGGCGTTCGCGCCGTTCTCCCTTACATCACGTTGGCCATCCGGCCGGGCGGCGCGTGCCGCGCGCGCCGGGTTACACTCTTGCCCTGTATGGTCGGCTCGGTTTCGCGAGCCGGCCCTCCCGCACCGAACGCACGCACGATGGGCAATCAGACAGCAATCCCCGCATCCACCACCGCCGACGCCACCGATCTGTCGCGCCACACGCCAATGATGCAGCAGTATCTGCGCATCAAGGCGGAGCATCCCGGCACGCTCGTTTTCTACCGGATGGGCGATTTCTACGAGCTCTTTTTCGAGGACGCCGAAAAGGCCGCGCGCCTGCTCGATCTGACGCTCACGCAGCGTGGCGCTTCGGGCGGCAACCCCATCAGGATGGCGGGCGTGCCACATCACGCGTGCGAGCAATATCTCGCGAAGCTCGTGAAGCTGGGCGAATCGGTGGCGATCTGCGAGCAGATCGGCGATCCGGCGACGTCGAAGGGCCCCGTGGAGCGCAAGGTCGTGCGCGTCGTCACGCCCGGCACGCTCACCGACGCCGCCCTCCTCTCCGACAAGAACGACGTCTATCTGCTCGCGCTGTGTCCGTCGCACAACCGGCGCGGCGTCGTGACGAGCGTCGGCCTCGCGTGGCTCAATCTCGCGAGCGGCGCGCTGCGCCTCGCGGAAGTGACACCCGAGGAAGTGGGCGCGGCGCTCGAGCGCATCCGCCCGGCCGAGACGCTGATCGCGGATTCGATCGCCGACACGGGCGCGTCGTTTGGCGTACCGGGCATCGGCGCGACGACGCGCGTGCCCGCCTGGCACTTCGATGTCGTCTCGGGCAATCAGCGGCTTTGCGAGCAGCTCGACGTCGCGAGCCTCGACGGCTTCGGCGCGCATTCGCTCACCTGCGCGTGCGGCGCGGCGGGCGCGCTGCTGCTCTACGCCGCCGCGACGCAAGGCCAGCAACTGCGGCACGTGCGCAGCCTCAAGGTGGAGTACGAGTCGGAATACATCGGGCTCGATCCCGCCACGCGGCGCAATCTCGAACTCACCGAAACGCTGCGCGGCACGGAATCGCCGACGCTCTGCTCGCTGCTCGACACCTGCTGCACGACGATGGGCAGCCGGCTCCTGCGTCACTGGCTGCATCATGCGCCGCGTGATTCGTCGATCGCGCGGGGCCGCCAGCAGGCGATCGGCGCGCTGCTCGACGCGCCGCCGGGCGCGAGCCTCGATGCGCTGCGCAGTTCGCTGCGGCAAATCGCCGACGTCGAGCGCATCACGGGGCGGCTCGCGCTGCTCTCGGCGCGGCCGCGCGATCTGTCGAGCCTGCGCGACACGTTCTCCGCGCTGCCCGTACTGCGCGAGCAACTGGGCGCGGTACGCACGAACGCCACCGCTTTGGAACGCATCGACGCCGCGCTCGAGCCGCCGCCTGCGTGTCTCGAACTGCTCGCCGCGGCCATCGCGCCGGAGCCCGCCGCGCTGATCCGCGACGGCGGCGTGATCGCGCGCGGCTACGACACCGACCTCGACGAGCTTCGGGACATCTCGGAAAACTGCGACCAGTTCCTGATCGACCTGGAGACGCGCGAACGCGCGCGCACGGGCATCGGCAACCTGCGGGTCGAGTACAACAAGGTGCACGGCTTCTATATCGAAGTGACGCGCGGCCAGACCGACAAGGTGCCCGACGACTACCGCCGCCGCCAGACGCTGAAGAACGCCGAGCGCTACATCACGCCTGAGCTGAAGACGTTCGAGGACAAGGCGCTCTCCGCACAGGAACGGGCGCTCGCCCGCGAGCGCGCGCTCTACGACGCGCTGCTGCAGAGCCTCCTACCGTTCATCGCGGATTGCCAGCGCGTCGCCGGCGCGCTGGCTGAACTCGACCTGCTCGGCGCGTTCGCCGAGCGCGCCCGCGCGCTCGACTGGGTCGCGCCGGAGTTCGCCGCGGACGCCGGCATCGACATCGAACAGGGACGGCATCCGGTCGTCGAGGCGCAGGTCGAGCAGTTCATCGCCAACGACTGCTGCCTGAGCCAGGAGCGCAAGCTCCTGCTCATCACCGGCCCGAACATGGGCGGTAAATCCACGTTCATGCGCCAGACCGCGCTGATCGCGCTGATGGCCTACATCGGCAGCTATGTGCCCGCGAAGCGCGCACGCTTCGGCGCGCTCGATCGCATCTTCACGCGCATCGGCGCCGCGGACGATCTCGCCGGCGGCCGCTCGACCTTCATGGTCGAGATGACCGAGGCGGCGGCGATCCTGAACGACGCGAGCGCGTCCAGCCTCGTGCTGATGGACGAGATCGGCCGCGGCACCTCGACCTTCGACGGCCTCGCGCTCGCCTGGGCCATCGCGCGGCATCTGCTGTCGCACAACCACTGCTACACGCTGTTCGCGACGCATTATTTCGAGCTGACGCAGTTGCCGAACGAGTTCGCGCATGCGGCGAACGTGCATCTCTCGGCGGTCGAGCACGATCACGGCATCGTCTTCCTGCATGCCGTGAACGAGGGCCCGGCGAACCAGAGCTACGGGCTGCAGGTCGCGCAACTGGCAGGCGTACCGTCGGCGGTCATTCGCGCCGCGCGCAAGCACCTCGTGCATCTGGAGCAGCAGTCGATCGGGCAGCCGTCGCCGCAGTTCGATCTGTTCGCGGTGGCACCGTTTGTCGAAGACGCGCCGGATCGCGAGGAGGCGCCCGCCGCCGCGGACCATCCGGTGCTCGACAAGTTGCGCGCACTCGATCCGAACGATCTGCGTCCGCGCGATGCGCTCGACCTGCTTTACGAATTGCATGAACTGGCGACGCTTGCGCCGGATGCGTCGCGTTGAAGCGGCTTCGTCCGCCCGCTCGCCGCGCGTGCATCGCGCGGCGGTGTGTGCCGTGCTCGCCGTGCTGCTCTGCGGCGCGCTCGTGCGGCAGCAGGCCGAAGCCGGGCCGGGCGGTGCGGATGGTGCGGGCAGCGAGGGCACCCCGCTAGGCTTCGCCCTCATCGCCGATGCGCTGACCCGCCCCGCCGACGAGGCGTCCGTGCGGCAACTCCTCGATGCGATCGCGCGCGAGCGCGACATGTCGTTCATTGTCTACGACGGCAACATCAAAGGCCCGACCGAACCGTGCCGCGACAACGTCTACGAGTCGCGGCACGACCTGCTCGACGCGTCGCGCACCCCGCTCATCCTGTTGCCCGGCCAGCACGACTGGGCCGACTGCGCGCTCGCGCAGGCAGGCGGCTACGATCCCGTGGAGCGGCTCGACTTCGTGCGGCAACTCTTCTTCGGCGATGCGACCTCGCTCGGACAGACACCGCTTTCGCTCGCGAGAGAAAGCGAGGTTGCGCGCTTTCGGCCGTTCCGGGAAAACGTGCGCTGGCAGGCGAACGGCATCGCGTTCATCGGACTGAATGCGCCGAGCCCGAACAACCACTATCTGACGGCGGGCGGGCGCAACGGCGAATTCGAGGACCGGTCGGTCGCGAGCACGTTCTGGCTCGAGCACGCGGCGGAATCGGCGCGGCGCGCGGAGCTGCGCGCGCTCGTCGTGATCATTCAGGGAGACCCGGACTTCTCGCGCTATGAGCGTCGCGACCGGTTCTCGTGGCTGCGGTTCTCGCACGGCAACCAGGGACGCGACGGATTTCTCGAATTCAAGCGCAGTCTCGTGAAGGCCGCGGAATTGTTTCGCGGTCCTGTCATCGTCATTCACGGATCTGAAACGGCGCTGCCGAACGGCTTTCGCATCGACCAGCCGCTGCACAACGACAAGGGCGCGGTCGTGGCGAATCTCACGCGCATTGCGATGGCGCTGCACAAGCCACAGGCGCAATGGCTCGAGGTCGAGACGGACTTCGGCTGGCGGCCGCCGTTTCGCGTGCGGGTACGCGACGTCGCCTTGCGCGAGGGCAGCGCGGCCGCGCCCGCCGAAGCGTCCCCCGCGCTCCCCGCCGAACCTCCCTCTGAAGCAAGCGCGCCGAATCCCGCGCCCCATTTCCAGCCGTGGCAGAGCCAGCCTCGCAACGACCTGCCGGCGTCGCTGCCCGTCGCGCCCCGACTGCCCCCGCCTACGCCGCCGACATCGCCATCGCAGCCGTCGCTGCCGCCGATCCTGAGCCCGCCGCAAGCCTTGCCGCCGATCCTGCCGACGCCCGCCTCAGGCGTGCCGAATGGCGCGTATGGCACGTATCGCGCGAACCCGTCGGAGGGCGGCGGCGAATAAAAAGGGCGCACCGCGGTGCGCCCTCTTCCTTTATTCGATCCAGCCCGGTCAATGCAGCGTCGGACCCGACTGCTTGCCCGTTTCGTCTTCCGCGTCGTCTTCGTCTTCGTCGAGCACTTCGAGGCCCTCGGCGCCGTGCGCGTGCTGATGCTCGATTTCGTCGTCGGTGGCCGTGCGCACTTCCTGCACCGACAGCGCGAAGCGCAGCGCCATGCCAGCGAGCGGATGATTTCCATCGAGCACGACCTTGTCCTCGGCGACGTCGGTGACCGTGTAGATCAGCGAGTCGGCGTCGTCTTCGCCGTCTTCGGGCGTGCCTTCGAACTGCATGCCGACTTCGAGCGGCTCGGGAAAGCGGCTGCGCGCCTCGACCTTCACGAGTTCCGGATCGTATTCGCCGAACGCGTCCTGCGGTTCGAGCTGAATCTGCGTCTGGTAGCCGGCCTCGTGGCCGTCGAGCGCTTCCTCGATCTTGGGGAACGTGCCATCATAGCCGCCGTGCAGATAGACCATCGGCTCGTCGCTTTCCTCGATCAGATTGCCCTGCGCATCCGAGAGCTTGTAAGCGACTGATACGACTGTGTCTTTTGCGATTTTCATTGGATTCTCCAAGATACAAGCCTCAATTATACGATGCCAACGCGGCCCCTTGATGCAACCGCCGGCCCGTTCGCGGCGCCGCTCCCCGACGAAATCACCCCCCTGCTGGGCAATCGCACGCCGGCGCAGTTCATGCGCCGCTACTGGCAGAAAAAGCCGCTTTTGATCCGTCAGGCCATCCCCGATATCCAGGCGCCGCTTACGCGCGGCGAACTGTTCGAACTCGCCGATCTCGACGACGTCGAGTCGCGTCTCATCACCCATTTTCGCAGTAGTTGGAACCTCGAACACGGTCCGTTTGCGCCCGACGAGCTGCCATCTCTGAAAAAGCGCGAATGGACCCTGCTCGTGCAAGGCGTGAACCTGCATCACGACCGCGCGCATGCGCTGATGAACCGTTTTCGCTTCATCCCGGATGCCCGACTCGACGACCTGATGATCTCCTACGCGACCGACGGCGGCGGTGTCGGCGCGCATTTCGACTCTTACGACGTGTTCCTGCTCCAGGTCCACGGCAAGCGCCGCTGGCGCATCGGTGCGCAGCGTGATCTCTCGCTAAAACCGGGACTTCCGTTGAAAGTTTTACAGCATTTCGAGCCCGAGGAGGAATGGGTACTGGAGCCGGGCGACATGCTGTATCTGCCGCCCCACATCGCGCACGACGGTGTCGCCGTCGGCGAATGCATGACGTGTTCGATCGGCTTTCGCGCGCCGTCCACGCACGAGCTGACCGGCCAGTTTCTCTACCATCTGGCGGAGCGCTCGGGGCAGTCCGCATCCGCCGACGCGCACTATCGCGACCCCAAGCAGGTGCCTGTCGGTCATCCGGCGCAGCTTCCGCCGTTGCTTGTCGAGCGGGTTGGCGCGATCCTTGCAAACGTGAACTGGGACGAAAACGACGTCGCCGCGTTTCTCGGCAGCTATTTGAGCGAACCAAAGGCGAATGTCGTGTTCGATCCGCCCGCTCGGCCGATGAATGAGCAAAAGTTTGTTGAACGTGTAAAGAAAACGGGTGTAAGGCTGGATCGAAAGTCGATTTTGCTTTACGACAAGCGTTCTTATTTCCTCAATGGCGAAGCTGAAAAACTGTCGGCGAAAGCGAGAAAATGGCTGCCGGAATTGGCCGATACAAGGCGTCTGGAGGCGAAACGCTTTGTAACACTTACAGACGATTCGACAATGACAGTGCTGCTGCACGAGTGGTATTGTGCGGGCTGGATTCAGGTCGACGCTTACGCCTGACGTAAAGCCCGTCTTGGCGTTCCGCTATGTGAAAGTTTGTATGAGAAAGACAACGTATTGGCCCCGCATTTATCGACGGTCGATACGAAAGTGCATATAATTTCCGCCCAAGCCGTAGGAAGTCTCACACCAAAATAATCGTGAGTCTCCACAGCGGCCCAGGTCGGTGTTGGAGCACACATTACCGGTACTTTGCGCTGTTGCTTACCTTTAACCATAAAAGGACGTGATCATGAAGAAATCTCTCCTCGTAGCATCCCTGTTGGCTGCTGTTGCTCTTGCTGCATGCAACAAGTCTAGCGAAACGGCTGCTCCGAGCGCTGCAAGCGATACTTCGGCTGCTTCGGCACCCGCTGCTGCTGCTTCGGACGCAACCGCTGCAGCATCGAGCGCAACGGCTGCTGCTAGCGACGCTGGCGCCGCTGCAAGCGACGCTGCTGCCGCTGCTTCGGGCGCGATGGCTGCTCCGGCATCGGGCGCGAGCCAGTAAGGCTTGCCCGGGCCTCCTGGCGAGGCCTGAAAAAAGAAAACCGGCCTTCGGGCCGGTTTTTCTTTGTCTGCGTCTTTTGTGTATTACGTACTTTTGTGTCTTACATGTTGGACACCTGACGACGGCATGCAACCGGCCGGTTCATAGCGCAAGCCAGTCGAAACCGTCGTCCTGGGTCGCCACGACTACATCCGCCTGTGAAGCCCCCAGCACGGCCGAAAGCGCCGCCTGCGCGAGGTGCGGCAGGTTGTTCTGCTGGCTCAGATGCGCCGCCACGAGATGACGCAGCTTCGAGCGGTCGAGCGACGCAAGGATCCCGGCGGCGGCATCGTTGTTCAGATGCCCTTGCATACCGCCGATGCGCGCCTTCAGCGACGCAGGATAACGGCTTTGCGCAAGCATCTGCAGGTCGTGATTGGATTCGAGCACGAGGCCATCGCAGCCCGAGAGAACGCTCGTGATATGCGGCGTCGACACGCCGACGTCGGTCAGCACGCCGAGACGGCAGGCGCCGTCGGAGAAGACGTATTGCAGCGGTTCGCGGGCATCGTGCGGGACCGTGTAAGGCAGCACGCTCAGGTTGCCGATGGCGAGGCTCTCGTCGCCCCACACCACCCGCAAATCGACGGGCGCCTCGTCCGCGCCGATCGCGCGCGCGGTGCCCCAGCTCATGTGCAATGGAATCGACCACTTGCGGCCAAGCGTCAGCGCGCTGCCGATATGGTCCGAGTGCTCGTGCGTGATCAGGATCGCATCGATGTCGTCGATGCGAAGCCCCAGCCGGCCGAGCCGGCGCTCCACTTCCTTCGCGGAAAAACCGCAGTCGAGCAGCACGCGGGTGGTTGTCGTGCCGCTCGTCGCCTCGACGAGCAATGCGTTCCCTTCACTGCCGCTGCCGAGACTGGCAAACCTCACGGCCGCGCCTAGTTCAATTGCGCGTGCAGCAGCGACACGATGCGCTGCGCATCCGACGAGTTGTCCAGTTGACCGTTCGCATCGACCACCGCGACCTGCGTCACCGAGTCCGCCTTCGGCCGCACGTTGACCAGGAACTGACGTGTCGGCTTCGGCGAACTGCTGGAGAACAGCTTGCCGAAGAGACCGTCCTTCTTCATCTCCTGCATCGAATCCGAGTAGTGCACGTAATAGATGCCCTTCTCGCGATCGCGGTTGTCGACCGTGAAGTTCGTGCGATCGAGCGCGAGGCCCACGCGCAGCCAGGCGCGATCGAACGGCTCGGAGATATCGAGCGTCGACGACCCGCCCGTCTGCTCAACCGCGACCTTCACGCCCGCCGGGCGCGCATCCGTGACGAGCTGCTTCGCCTGCGCCTCGGTCAGGCCGAACTTCTGCATGATCTTGACCAGGAACGCCGCTTCGAGCGCCGGGTTGCGCGGCCGCGATTCCCAGCGCGAACCGGTCTTGTCCTGCCCGGTCAGCACTTCCTCCATCGCGCTGTGCGTGACGGAGATGTCGGTCGAGCCGTCCGGCGCGCGCTCGACCTGCGTGCGGAACATGTCGCGCGTGCCCGACGAATACGCGAAATCGATCAGCTTGCCGACGCTCTTGCGGAACCAGTCATCCGGAATGTTCGCGCGGTTCTCGGCCCAGTCGGTCGTCATGATGCCGGTCTGCGGCGCATCCGTTTTCAGCGTGAAGCCGCTCTCTTCCCAGAACTCCTTGAGCGGGCCCCACAGCTGATCGGGCGTGCGGCCGTCGACGACGAGCCAGCGGCGATCGCCGTCGTTCTCGACGTGCATGCCGTACGGGTCCTGCGCAGTCGGCACGCCGAGGGTCGCATTGCCCGCCGGCGTAAGCGCGCGCTCGGCGCCGCCGCCGAGCGAGTTGACCTTCGGCGGCGCGGCGTAGCGCTGGCTGATGTCGGCGGTGGAGAGATCGGACGGCACCGTGAGCGAGGGCGCGGTTTCAGCGGCCTTGTAGTTGACACGATCGGGCGCGAGCCAGTCGTTCAGCGTGTCGCAACCCGACAGCGCGACGACCGAGGCAAGGCCAAGCGACAACACGCTCAGGCGCGTGGCGTGAGTGGAAAGTGCGGAACGTTTCATGGGGTCCTTCGTGATGCTGAAAGCGCGTTGCCTGGAGTCGATGCCGGGAACGAGGTCGATGAACGACGGTTGATGACGGGCGACTGAGTGATCTTCTCGGCTGGCGGCGGCATGCTCTTGTTCGTATGTCGCGTGCCGCCGCGAGCCATCAGCCGAGGAGCCCCGTTTCGCGCAACGCATCGCGCACGATGTCGTGATAACGCGCGTCGAGCGGCGTGAGCGGCAGGCGAATGCCGCCTTCCATGCGGCCCATTTCGGCAAGCGCCCACTTCGCCGGAATCGGATTGGACTCGCAAAAAAGCTGCTTGTGCAGCGAGAGCAGGCTCAGGTGAATTCGGCGCGCCGTGATCGCGTCGCCCTCGAGCGCCGCGCGGCACAGCTGGCTCATGGCCTTCGGCGCGACGTTCGCCGTCACCGAGATGTTGCCGTGGCCGCCGAGCAGCATCAGCGCGATCGCCGTCGGGTCGTCGCCGCTGAAGATCGAGAAGCTTGACGGCGCGTGCTTGATCAGGTGCGCGGCGCGGTCGATGTTGCCCGTCGCCTCCTTCACGCCGATGATGCCCGGCACGCTCGCGAGGCGCAGGATCGTTTCGTTGCTCATGTCGGCAACGGTGCGGCCCGGCACGTTGTACAGGATCACCGGCAGATCCACCGATTCCGCGATCTTCGCGAAATGGCGGTACATGCCTTCCTGCGTCGGCTTGTTGTAATACGGGACGACCTGAAGCGTCGCGTCGGCGCCGACCTTCTTCGCCGCCTTCGAGAGCTCGATCGCCTCAGCCGTGGAGTTGCCGCCCGCGCCCGCGATGACCGGGAACCGCCCGGCCGTGTGCTCGACCGCGGTCTGGACCATCAACACGTGTTCTTCGACCGAAAGCGTGGCCGACTCGCCGCTCGTGCCGACCACGACGAGCCCGTTCGTGCCCTGCTCGACGTGCCAGTCGATCAGTTTTCGAAACGCCGGCAGATCGAGACTACCGTCCTCGTGCATCGGTGTGACGATGGCAGGAATGCTGCCGCGGATCTGGATGCCGCCGTGTGTTCCGTTTGTCATGAAACGCTATGAATTTAATCGGTAAACCGCGATTGTAGCGGATTAGCCAGCCAAATCGTAACGGGGCGGGATCGACACGTTGTTACGAATGGTGAGGCCCGTTGAAGGAAGGTCCGGCTCGCGGACCGCGCAGATGCGCTGCACGTAGGATGCACGCGGATCGCTCGTGAAGCCATCCTGATAAGCGATGATCCGCAGCGGCGGCCGCAGCGCGTCGATCAGCTCGCCCGGTTTCAGCAGGAACGCTGGATTCGACGGCTTGCCGACGCTTTCGTTGCCTGCCGCGAAGGTCTCGTAGAGCAGCACGCCGCCGGGCGCGAGCGCATCGACGAGATGCGGAAAAAGCGGCCGGTGAAGGTAGTTCGTCACGACGACCGCAGCGAACCTGTCACCGGCTTTCAGCGGCCACGGCGCGTTTTCGAGATCGGCTGAAAGCGTTGTAATGCGCTCGGCGCCGGCCAGCGAGGCGAGCGCCTCCGCGTCCCGGTCGACGGCGAGCACCGCGTGCCCGCGCGAGGCGAACCACCGCGCGTGCCGGCCGCGGCCCGCCGCGACGTCGAGCACCGTTGCGCCCGGCTCGACGAGGTGCGACCACTGCCGCACCCAGGCGCTCGCGATGTCCGCCATCAGTTGTACGAAAGCCCCATCGCCTCGCGCACTTCGCGCATGGTTTCGGTCGCGAACTTGCGCGCCTTGTCGCAGCCGTCCGCGACGATCGCGCGCAAGAGCGACGGATCGTCCATGTACTTCTGCGCGCGCTCGAGCATCGGCTGCTGCTCGCGCAGGATGCCGTCGATCACCGGCTGCTTGCATTCGAGACAGCCGATCCCCGCGCTGCGGCAGCCCTTCTGCACCCATTCGTGCGTGGTTTCGTCGGTGTAGGCGAGATGCAGCTGCCACACCGGGCACTTGTCCGGGTCGCCCGGATCGGTGCGGCGCACGCGCGCCGGGTCGGTCGGCATCGTGCGGACCTTTTTCGCGATCGTCTCGGCGTCTTCGCGCAGGCCGATTGTGTTGCCGTAGGACTTCGACATTTTCTGGCCGTCGAGCCCCGGCATGCGCGACTCGGCGGTGAGCAGCACCTGCGGCTCGACCAGGATGATCTTGCGCGCGCCTTCGAGGTAGCCGAAGAGACGCTCGCGATCGCTCATCGACAGGCTCTGCGACTCCTGCAGCATCGCGCGGGCCTGTTCGAGCGCTTCGTCGTCGCCTTCCTGCTGATACGCGACACGCAGCTCGTGATACAGCTTCGCCCGCTTGCCGCCGAGCTTCTTCGCGGCTTCGAGCGCCTTTTCCTCGAAGTCCGCCTCGCGGCCGTACAGGTAGTTGAAGCGGCGCGCGATCTCGCGCGTCATCTCGACGTGCGGCACCTGGTCCTCGCCGACCGGCACGAGCGACGCGCGGTAGAGCAGGATGTCGGCCGCCATCAGCACCGGATAGCCGAGAAAGCCATAGGTGGAGAGGTCCTTTTCCTTCAGCTTCTCGATCTGCTCCTTGTAGGTCGGCACGCGTTCGAGCCAGCCGAGCGGCGTGCCCATGCCGAGCAGGAGCGACAGTTCCGCGTGCTCCGGGACCCGGCTCTGGATGAACAGCGTGGCCTGCGCCGGATCGATGCCGGATGCGAGCCAGTCGATCAGCACTTCCCAGACGTTCTTCTCGATCACTTCCGGCGTTTCGTAGTGCGTCGTGAGCGCGTGCCAGTCGACGACGGCGAAGAAGCACGGATATTCGGACTGCAGCCGCACCCAGTTTTTCAGCACGCCGTGATAGTGGCCGAGATGCAGCGACCCGGTGGGCCTCATGCCGGAGAAGATACGGTCAGGGAACATGGTTTTATAGAAAGAACGAAGCAAAGGGATTCAGGATCGCCGACACGGCGGCATAGCCGACATTCACGAGCGGTCCGAGCCAGTAGCGCGTCAGCACGCCGGTCACGACGAGCGCCATCACGATGAAAAAGCCGTACGGCTCGAGGCGTTGCAGCGCGATCGACGCGCGCACGGGCAAAAGCGCGGCGAGCACGCGCCCGCCGTCGAGCGGCGGCAGCGGAAAGAGGTTCAGCACGCCGAGCACGAGATTCACGCCGACGCCGGCCGCGGCCATTCGCGTGAAAAACGCCTCTTCGACGTGAAAGCCCGCGAGCAGCACGGCGATCACGCCCCAGATGATTGCCTGCACGAAGTTGCTGCCCGGGCCGGCAGCGGCCACCCAGAGGCTTCCCCAGCGCGGATTGCGCAGATTGCCGAACGCGACCGGCACCGGCTTCGCGTAGCCGAACATGAAGGCGCCGCTCGTCACGAAATAGAGCACGATCGGAATCAGGATCGTGCCGATCGGGTCGATGTGACGCATGGGATTGAGTGAGACGCGGCCGAGGACATAGGCCGTATTGTCGCCGAGCATGCGGGCGGCGTACCCGTGTGCGGCCTCGTGCAGCGTGATCGCGAAGATCACCGGAAGCGCGTAGACCGCGATTGTCTGTATCAGGGAAGAATCCATAGCTCGCTATTGTATCAAGCGTATCAGGCGGTTCAGGCGCCACTCATGGCGGTGGAAGTCACGGTTGCGCGGGGCGAGCGTGGGTGGTTCGCCGGTTCGGCGAATGAGGTGAAACATAAGGATGAACGAAGATGATGCCTCCGGTTGAGAAAATTCGCCCGACTTTATGTCCTGGTTTTATTTCCCTGCTTCATTTATGTCCGTGCTTCGCTTTGCTTTCCATTCTCAGGCGGTGAGCCCGAACGGCTCCAGGCTGCCGCGGCCCGGGCGCACCAGCACGGGCTCGGAGCCCGTCAGGTCGATCACCGTCGAGGGCTCCGCTGCGCACGCGCCCGCGTCGATCACGAGATCGATCTGCTTTTCCAGCCGGCCGCGGATTTCCTCGGCGTCGTTGAGCGGTTCGGTGTCGGGCGGCAGAATCAGCGTCGAGCCGAGGAGGGGCTGGCCGAGCGCCTCGAGCAGCGCGAGCGTGATGGCGTGATCGGGCACGCGCAGGCCGATCGTCTTGCGCGACGGATGCGACAGGCGCCGCGGCACCTCCTTCGTCGCCTGCAGGACGAACACATAGGGGCCGGGCGTCACCGATTTGATCTGCCGGTACTGGCGGTTGTCGACCATCGCGAAAATGGCGAGCTGCGACAGATCGCGCACGACGAGCGACAGCAGTTGCTTCTCGTCGAGTCCGCGGATGCGGCGGATGCGCTCGACGGCGTCCTTGTCGTCGAGATGGCACGCGAGGGCATAGCTCGAATCGGTCGGCATCGCGATGACGCCGCCGTCGTTGATGATCTGCACCGCCTGGTTGATGAGGCGCGGCTGCGGATTATCCGGATGAATGCGGAAAAATTGGGACATGGCGGAACGCTTTTCTTGATATCGCTTGGGCCGGGACGCGGCGGTGCTTCCGTCTGCGCAGCGCTCGCGCAGGCTGGACGATGCGCTTTCGGTCCGGGTGCGGAGACTGGCGTGGTGCATGATCGGTGTGCAGCTATTGGGATGAACCTTCGATCCTGCCAGAAACGCGCGAGGAATGCGCGGTATCGCGCGCCCGGGCGCTCAGAGCCAGCGTTCCCAGACCGGTTTCAGGTCCGCGGGAAGCGGCGGAAGCTGGCCGAGGTCGATGCGGCCTTCGCCCGCGCCATGAAAATCCGAGCCGCGCGAGGCGTAAAAGCCGTAGCGGCGCGCCACCTCAGCGTACTCGCGATATTGATCCGGCGTGTGACTGCCCGTCACCACTTCGATCGCGCTGCCGCCGAGCTGGATGAATTCGTCGAAGAAAGCGGAAAATTCGACCGGCGTGTAGTCGTAGCGCCCCGGATGCGCGATCACCGGCTCGCCGCCCGCCGCGCGGATCCACGAAACGGCGTCCGCGAGTTTCGCCCAGCGGTGCCCGACATAGCCCGGCTTGCCCTCGCAGAGAAAGCGCGCGAACACGTCGGAGGTGTTCTGCGCGTGGCCCGCGTCGACCAGATAGCGCGCGAAATGCGTGCGCGAGATCATGTTCGGGTCGTTCACGTAGCGCAGCGCGCCTTCATACGCGTTCGCAATGCCGATGGACGCAAGCGCCTCGCCGATCGCCTCCCCGCGCGCGGCGCGCCCGTTGCGCGTCGCGGCGAGGCCGTCGAGCAGCGCCTGGTTTTCCGGATCGACATTCAGGCCGACGATGTGCACCGTGCGCCCCGCCCACGTCACCGAGATCTCGACGCCGCTCAGGTACTGCATGCCGAGCCCCTCGGCCGCCTCGCGCGCCTCGCGCTGGCCGCCGAGCTGGTCATGGTCGGTGAGCGCCCACAGCGTCACGCCGCCCGCGTGCGCGCGCCGCGCGACTTCGGCGGGCGCGAGCTGGCCGTCGGAAACAGTGGAATGACAGTGCAGATCGGCGTTCATCGATGGCTTCATAGAATTTGCCTAACATTCTACTGCAACGCCGAAATTCACCGCGCCCGCGGGTCTCGCCCATGTGCCCCGCGCGTGTGCCTATGCACAGAATTGCGCGATCAGCGCGGCGACGCGCTCCGGCTGGTCGTGATGCAGCATGTGCCCCGCTTCGTCGACGATTTCCTCGCGCCAGTCGGGAAACGCCCGGAAGCGGGACTTGAATGCGTCGAGCGGAACGTCCGCTGCGATCGCCGCGAGCGTCGGCGATCCGGCCGCCTCGACGTGCAGCACCTTCGCGCGCACCTGCGACCAGACGGCCATCACCTCGTCCAGCCGGTACAGCAGCGGTCCGCGCAGCTTGTGCGCGGGGTCGGCGAGCAGGCGAAAGCGGCCGTCGTCGCCGCGATTCGCCCAGTGTCCGGCGAGAAACCGGGCGCGCCCGCGCGCAAGACGCGGATTCGTGCGCGTGAGGCGGTCGGCGACTTCGTCGAGCGTCGCGTAGCTTCTCAGCTCGGGCGGCGCGCGCAGGTCGTCGAGCCACTGCGCGATGCGCGCGGGCGAGCGCTTCGGATCGGCGGCGGCGAGCCCGAAGCCCTCCAGATCGACGACGCGGCGCACCCGCTGCGGCCGCACGCCCGCGTACAGGCCGACGACGTTCGCGCCCATGCTGTGCCCGACCAGATTCACCTCGCCAGACGGCGCGTAGTGGTCGAGCAGCGCGTCGAGGTCGGCGAGATAGTCCTGGAACCAGTAGTGGCCGCCGCCGCGCTCGGCGACCGGCCACGCCGACAATCCGAAGCCGCGCGCATCGGGCGCGAGGACCTGCCAGCCGTCGCCGAGCGCATCGACGACGAACTGGAACGACGCCGACACGTCCATCCAGCCGTGCAGCATGAAGAGCATCGGCGCGTCGGGCGCGCCCCAGCGCCGCACGTGCAGGCGCACGCCGCGCACATTGATGAATTCAGACGACGAATCGCGCATGGTGGCCACCGGAAAAGAATGATCGTTCGATTATAGCGGCCGGCGATGTTTTCGAGATGGACTCAGTCCGCCAGGCCGGCGAGCGCGCGAAGCTCGGCTTCGTCGAATCCGGCGTCGCGCCGCGCTTCGAAGTTGAACGGGCCGCGCAGTTTCGGCGCGTGATATTGCTCGGCGAGGTGCGCGTAGGTCGGGTGCGGATCGACGCCCGCGCGCGTGCACAGGAAGCGGAACCAGCGATTGCCGATCAGCACATGGCCGATTTCGTCGCGCAGGATCACGTCGAGAATCGCCGCGGACGCATGGTCGCCCGCTTGCGCGAGGCGCTTCCTGATCGGCGGCGACGCGTCGAGCCCGCGCGCCTCCAGCGTGCGCGGCACGAGCGCCATGCGCGCGAGCACGTCGCCGCGCGTGCGCTGCGCCATTTCCCAGAGGCCGTCGTGAGCGGGAAAGTCGCCGTAGACATGCCCGAACTCGCCGAGTCGCGCGCTCAAAAGCGAAAAATGATGCGCCTCCTCCGCCGCCACTTTCAACCAGTCGAGATAAAAACCGGGTGGCATCGAGGCAAAGCGCCAGATCGCGTCGAGCGCGAGATTGATCGCGTTGAATTCGATGTGCGCGAGCGCGTGCAGGAGCGCCGCGCGCCCCGCTTCCGACTGCATGCCGCGGCGCCTGAGCGAGCCCGGCTCGACGAGGTGCGGCAGCGCAGGGCGGCCGGGCAAGCCGGGCGGCTCGTCCAGTTCGAGCGACGGCTCGACGCTCAGCTCGTGCGCCTCGGTGCGGGCGTGGAGGTGCCTCGCCTGATGGGCCTTCGTCGCGGGATCGCGCTCCAGCAGGACGGCGAGCGCCGCGCGGCGCAGGGAGGGCTCGGAGGAGTCGGATGTGGAAGACATGGAACGCAGCACAGGAAATCGACGGTCGGCGCGCACTTTCGCGGCGGGTGGCCGGGCGCGCCACGGCGTTTCGCCGCAACCGGCTAAAATGGCACTTTCGACGCCCGGCGCCGCCCGCGGCATCATCCTTTAGCCCGGCATTGTAGCGCCGGCGGCATCGGAGCGGCCCGCTCAACCGATCAGGAGACAAAGTGGCAATCTACAAACTCGGCGAAGACGCCCCGACCATCCACGAAAGCGTTTTTCTCGCGGACACCGCGACCATCATCGGCCGCGTGACGCTCGAGGAAAACTCGAGCATCTGGTTCGGCGCCGCGCTGCGGGGCGACAACGAGCCGATCGTGGTGGGACGCGGCAGCAACGTCCAGGAAGGCGCGATCCTGCACGCCGACCCCGGCTTTCCGCTGACGATCGAGGCGAACGTGACGGTCGGCCATCAGGCGATGCTGCACGGCTGCACGATCAAGGAAGGCGCGCTGATCGGAATTCAGGCGGTGGTCTTGAATGGTGCGGTCATCGGCCGCAACTGTCTGGTTGGCGCGGGCGCGGTGGTGACCGAAGGCAAGGTGTTCCCCGACAACACGCTGATCCTCGGCTCGCCCGCGAAGGCGATCCGCGAGATCACCGAAGCCGACATCGCCCGCATGCAGGCGGCGACGAGCAGCTACGCCGACCGGCGCGAGTACTACAAGGCTCAACTCGTGCGGATCGGCTGACGATCGACGATGCGCGGCAGATTGACGCCACATTTATCAAGGAACGAGTTGTGAACGACCAGTTGCAGAAATTCATGTTTAACGCGGCGCCCGTGCGCGGCGAGATCGTCTCGCTGCAGAACACGTGGCAGGAAGTGCTCGCGCGCCGCTCGTATCCGGCGCCCGTGCGCAACGTGCTCGGCGAGATGATGGCCGCGTGCGCGCTGCTGTCGGCGAATCTCAAGTTCGACGGCACGCTGATCATGCAGATCTACGGCGACGGCCCGGTGCAGATGCTGGTCGTGCAGTGCAACTCGGATCTGTCGCTGCGCGCGACCGCCAAGCTCGCCGAAGGCGCCGCGGACCGCATCACCGACGACATGACGCTTCCCGTCCTGCTCAACCAGCACGGCCGCGGACGCTGCGTGATCACGCTCGATCCGGCCGACAAGAAGCCCGGGCAGCAGCCGTATCAGGGCATCGTGCCGCTTTCGGGCGAGCATGGGCCGCTCGCGACGATGGCCGAGGTGCTCGAGCACTACATGCATCACTCGGAGCAGCTCGACACGCGCCTGTGGCTCGCGGCCAACACCGATCGGGCGGTCGGCATGCTGCTGCAGAAGCTGCCCGGCGACGGCGGCATCGTGCCGCATCCGGGCGAGCACGACGCGGACACGTGGCAGCGCGTCTGCCATCTGGGCGGCACGCTTTCCACCGAGGAATTGCTGAAAGAAGAGCCGCAGACCGTGTTCCGGCGTCTTTTCTGGCAGGAGAACGTGCAGCATTTCGAGCCGGCGGCGACGCGCTTCCAGTGCTCCTGCTCGCGCGAAAAGGTGGGCGCGATGCTCAAGATGCTCGGACGCGAGGAAGTGGACAGCGTGATCGAGGAACGCGGCGATGTCGAAGTGCATTGCGAGTTCTGCAACCAGCGCTACGAGTTCGACCCGGTCGACGTTGCGCAACTTTTTGTCGCAAGCGAAATCTCACAAGGAGTGGTCCAGGCACCTCAGCAGCGGCACTGAGCCTTGCCTGGCAAGCAGTCTGGCGGAAAGGCCCTTGAAGGGCCGGTAACGGGCGGTCATCCATGCGCGTCGCTGTCGGCTCCTCGGGAGCGTGCCGGCGCGCTATGATCCGGTTCCGTTTAGTTGTCCGACCCGGTGGAGGTCGAAATGAAGAGCGCTCAGTCGTCGTTGCCCTGGAAGGTGTCGTTGCCGTTCATCGGCGCCGCCTTGCTCGCGGGCTGCATGATGGATCCGCCGGGCCCCTCGCCCATCTACAGCCGGCTGCCCTCCGCGCAGACGCAGCCGCCGCAGCCGCTCTCGAAAGAGGAGCAGGAGCGCTATAACCAGATCGACCACCAGGTGCTTGCCGAACAGCAGCAGGCGATGGCCGCCGATGCCGCCGCGCAGGCGTGGTCGCAGTATTACCGCATGCCGGTCAGCGTGTATGGCAGCTATTACAGCGGCGGCGGATGGGGCCCGCGCTGGGGCACGGGAGTCGGCTTCGGGACGGGCTACTGGTGGTAGCCATTCCTGTCGCTGCAAAGTAAAAAAGGCGCGGTCTGAACCGCGCCTTTTTTTCCCGCCTTCCTTATCCTGGCTCTTTTTCCTGCGTCTTTTCCTGCGACTTTTCCCGATCCCTCAGCCGCCCGGCTTCTTCTTCGCGGCCTCTTCCTTCTCTTTCGTCGCCTTCTTTTCGAGCGCCCTGCGCTCTTCCTTCGATCGCGACACCGGGTTCGGCACCACGCGCATCGGCGCTGCGGAGACCTGGCCGCGCGTGGACGAACTCGCCGCCGGCGCATTCGCCGAATTGGCGGGCGCGGCCGAGTTGGGCGAGACGAACTGCACGAACACCTCGCTGTCCTTCATCATGCCCATTTCGTAGCGCGCACGCTCCTCGACGGCAGCCGTGCCGCTTTGCAGATCCTGCACCTCACCCTGCACGCGTTCGTTGCGCAGCTTCAGGTCGGCATTTTTCTTGGTCTGCTGCACGAGTTGCTGCTGCAATTCATGCACGCGCAACCAGCCACCGTGCCCCCACCAAAGCGGATATTGGATCAGCGCCAGCAGGAGAACGAGGACGACAGTAACAAGCCGCATGTAAGAGCCAAAATAAGCGCCGCCCGGCGTCGTGAAAACGCGGGGCGGCGGGCTGAAAAATTAACTAACGTCCAATTCGGCCAAAGCTTTAGCGCAAGTTGTAGAACGTCGACTTACCCGGGTAGCTCGCGATGTCGCCGAGATCTTCCTCGATACGCAGCAGCTGATTGTATTTCGAGATGCGGTCGCTGCGCGACAGCGAACCCGTCTTGATCTGCCCGGCGTTCAGGCCGACCGCGATGTCCGCGATCGTCGAGTCTTCGGTTTCGCCCGAGCGGTGCGAGATCACGGCGGTGTAGCCCGCGCGCTTCGCCATTTCGATCGCCGCGAAAGTTTCCGTCAGCGTGCCGATCTGGTTGATCTTGATCAGGATCGAGTTCGCGATGCCCTTCTCGATGCCTTCCTTCAGGATGCGCGTATTCGTGACGAACAGGTCGTCGCCGACGAGCTGGATCTTCTTGCCGAGCTTGTCGGTGAGCACCTTCCAGCCGTCCCAGTCGCTTTCGTGCATGCCGTCCTCGATCGACACAATCGGGAACTTGTCGGCGAGCGTCGCCAGATAGTCGGCAAATTCGACCGACGACAGTTGCAGGCCCTCGCCCGCGAGCTGGTACTTGCCGTCGTGGTAGAACTCGCTCGCGGCGCAGTCGAGCGCGAGCAGCACGTCTTCGCCCGCGCGGTAGCCGGCCTTTTCGATGGCCTGCAGGATCGTGGAGAGGCACTCGTCGTTGCTGCCGAAGTTCGGCGCGAAACCGCCTTCGTCGCCCACGGCCGTGCTCATGCCGCGGTCGGAGAGAATCTTCTTCAGCGCATGGAACACTTCGGCGCCGCAGCGCAGCGCTTCGCGAAACGTCGGCTGGCTGACCGGGACAATCATGAATTCCTGGATGTCCAGGCTGTTGTTGGCGTGCGCGCCACCGTTGACGATGTTCATCATCGGCACCGGCAGTTGCATCGCGCCCGAGCCGCCGAAGTAGCGGTAGAGCGGCAGGCCGGCTTCTTCGGCCGCGGCCTTCGCCACCGCCATCGAGACGGCGAGCAGCGCGTTCGCACCGAGGCGCGACTTGTTGTCGGTGCCGTCGAGCTCGAGCAGCGTCTTGTCGAGGAAGGCCTGCTCCGATGCGTCGAGGCCCATGATGGCTTCGGAGATTTCGGTATTGATGTGCTCGACGGCCTTCAGCACGCCCTTGCCGCCGTAGCGGCCGGCTTCGTCGTCGCGCAGTTCGATCGCTTCGCGCGATCCGGTTGATGCGCCCGACGGCACGGCGGCCCGGCCCATCGTGCCCGATTCGAGCAACACGTCGCATTCGACGGTCGGGTTGCCTCGCGAATCGAGAATCTCGCGGCCGATGATATCTACGATAGCACTCATGGTTTCCTCAAGAAATGACGTTGAATTCGTTCAGATCGCTTCAGTTGACTTCACTCAGCGTTGACATGGTTGCGCCGCGGTTATGACCGCGCGCGGGCCCCGGCGTTCGATCGAACCGCTCAGACCCCTTCGACGACCATCATGTTCAGCTGCGCCGCGCCTTCGCGCGCGCGGCGCGCCGCTTCGTATTCGGCGGAGTGGTACCACTTTTTGGCGGTTTCGTAATCGGCGAATTCGAGAACGACCGCGCGCGGGAAGAGCGACCCTTCGAGCGTCTCGCTCTGGCCGCCGCGCACGAGCACCTTTCCGCCGAAGGCTTCGATCGCCTTCGTGGAAAGCGGCCGGTAATCCGCGTACTTTTCCGGATCCGTGACGTTCGCGTTCACGATGATGTAACCCTTCGGCATTCCACTCTCCTCCACCTTTATGACGGCATGAGCGCCGGGGGTCCGGCGCTCATGTGACTTTTTCGGCTGACTAGTTGAAATCGTTCTCGAGGAACGGGCCGCGCTTCACGGCCTGATCCAGCGCGACGAGCGTTTCGAGCAGCGCCTCCATGCGATGAAGCGGCACCGCGTTCGGACCGTCGGATTTCGCGCATGCCGGGTCGGGGTGCGTTTCCATGAAGAGGCCCGCGACGCCCGTTGCGACCGCGGCCCGCGCGAGCACCGGCACGAATTCGCGCTGACCGCCGGAACTCGTGCCCTGCCCGCCCGGCAGCTGCACCGAGTGGGTCGCGTCGAAGACGACGGGCGCTTGCGTCTCGCGCATGATCGCGAGCGAGCGCATGTCGGACACGAGGTTGTTATAGCCAAACGACACGCCGCGCTCGCATGCCATGAAGCGGTCCTCCGACAGCCCCGCTTCGCGCGCGGCGTCGCGCGCCTTGTCGATGACGTTGATCATGTCGTGCGGCGCGAGGAACTGGCCCTTCTTGATGTTCACGGGTTTGCCCGAGCGCGCGCACGCGTGGATGAAATCGGTCTGGCGGCACAGGAACGCGGGCGTCTGAAGCACGTCGACCACCGAGGCAACCGCTTCGATCTCCGCCTCGGAGTGGACATCGGTCAGCACCGGCACGCCGAGCTGCTTTTTCACCGCGCCGAGAATGCGCAGGCCCTCGTCCATGCCGAGGCCGCGGAACGACTTGCCGGAGCTGCGGTTCGCCTTGTCGTATGAAGACTTGTAGATGAACGGCACGTTCAGCTTCGCGCAGATTTCCTTCAGGCGCCCCGCTACGTCGATCGTCATCTGCTCCGATTCGACCACGCACGTGCCCGCGATCAGAAAAAACGGCTTGTCGAGACCGACTTCGAAGTCACACAGTTTCATGCCTGCGCTCCGGCAGTGGCACGCGCGATCTTTTCGGCCGGCTTCGCGCCGCCCACCGCCTCGGCATGCGCGCGCGCTGCTTCGACGAACGCCTTGAAGAGCGGATGGCCGTCGCGCGGCGTCGAGGTGAATTCCGGGTGGAACTGGACGCCGACGAACCACGGATGCAGCGACTGCGGCAATTCCATCATTTCGGGCAGGTCCTCGCTCGGGGTACGGGCGCTGATGATAAGGCCGCCCGCCTCGAGCTGGGGCACGAAACGGTTATTGACTTCATAACGGTGACGGTGACGCTCGTTCACATCGCTGCCGTAGATGCGCTCGGCCATCGTGCCGGGCTTGATCGGGCACTTCTGCGAACCGAGGCGCATCGTGCCGCCGAGATCCGACTCCTCGTTGCGCTTTTCCACATGGCCCGCGCGGTCGTACCACTCGGTGATGAGCGCGACGACCGGGTTCTCCGTGGCCGGCTCGAACTCGGTGCTGTTCGCGTCGGCGAGGCCGGCGACGTCGCGTGCGAATTCGATTACCGCGAGCTGCATGCCGAGACAGATGCCGAGATACGGCGTCTTCGATTCGCGCGCATAGCGGATCGCCTTGATCTTGCCTTCCGTGCCGCGCCGCCCGAACCCGCCCGGCACGAGCACGGCGTCGAGATGCTTGAGCCCCTCGACGCCTTCCGCGTCGATCTGCTCCGAGTCGATGTACTCGATGTTGACCCTGGTGGACGTATGGATCGCCGCGTGGCGCAGCGCCTCGATCAGCGATTTGTACGATTCGGTGAGTTCCACGTATTTGCCGACCATGCCGATCGTCACTTCGCTCCTGGGGTTCTCGAGCTTCTCGACGAGCTGCGACCACATGCTGAGGTCGGCCGGATTCGGCGAAAGCTTCAGCTCGTTGCAGATGATCTCGTCGAGCCCCTGGTCGTGCAGCATCTGCGGGATCTTGTAGATGCTGTCCACGTCCCACACCGAAATGACCGCGTCTTCCGGCACGTTCGAGAAGAGCGAGATCTTCTGGCATTCGTCGTCGGGGATGCGGCGGTCCGCGCGGCACAGGAGCACGTGCGGCAAGATGCCGATCTCGCGCAGCTTCTGCACGCTGTGCTGCGTGGGCTTCGTCTTCAGCTCGCCCGCGGTGGCGATGTACGGCACCAGCGTGAGATGCACGAAGCACGCGCTGTTGCGCCCGAGGCGCAGGCTCATCTGGCGCACCGCCTCGAGGAACGGCAGCGATTCGATGTCGCCCACCGTGCCGCCGATTTCCACGATCGCCACGTCCGGCTCGCCGCACGTCGCCGCTGCGGCGCCGCGCTCGAGGAAAGCCTGGATTTCGTTGGTGATGTGCGGAATGACCTGGACCGTCTTGCCGAGATATTCGCCGCGGCGCTCCTTGCGGATCACCGACTCGTAGATCTGGCCCGTCGTGAAGTTGTTGGCCTTGCGCATCTTCGTACTGATGAAGCGCTCGTAGTGGCCGAGGTCGAGGTCGGTTTCCGCGCCGTCTTCCGTCACGAACACTTCGCCGTGCTGGAACGGGCTCATCGTGCCGGGGTCGACGTTGATGTAGGGATCGAGCTTGAGGAGGGTGACTTTGAGGCCGCGCGATTCGAGGATCGCGGCGAGGGAAGCGGCGGCAATACCCTTGCCGAGGGAAGACACTACGCCGCCGGTGACGAATACATATTTGGTCATCGCTAGGTGCTCGCGGGAAAAACGGATTATACCGTAAAGGCCGCCTCCACCCCAGAGCGCGCGGCGCCGTTTTTACACGTCGCCGCGCGCTTTTTTCAGCGATTCACGCCCTCGCGCCCGGCGCTCGCTTCCTGCTTCGGGGCCGCGTTCAGTGCATCAGGTGCGTCAAGCGCACCAAGCGCGCCAAGTGCATTAAGCAGCCGCTGCACTGCGCGCGCCGTATCGATCGGGCGTTCCATCGGAAACAGGTGGCTGCCCTCGACCCATTCGAAATGCTCACCCGCGATGCGCCGCGTCGCCGCGAGCCCCACCTGGCGCACCTCTTTCGAATGCGTGCCCGCGACGAAGCCGACGGGCACCGGCACGCCGCGCGCGACACGCGCACCGAGCGTGTGCGGCAGGGTCCTGTAGACCAAGTACTCGACGTCGCGGTCGAACGCGAGCGAGCGCGCTCCGTGGGCATTCGTTTGCGGAATCGCGAAGTCGATGTAGTCGGACAGCATGCGTTCGTCCCAGCGCGCGAACGCGGGCTTCGCATGGAAATGCCGCCACGCCTCATCGCGGTTCGCCCACTGCGTGCGGCGCTTCCTGGTCGCGGCCGCGGGCGACAGGCGCTCGTCGAGCCCCGTCCACTGCGACACGCGCAGGAGGCTGCTGCGCCAGCCGCCGATCACCGGCGAGTCGAGCATCACCACGCCCTTCACCCACTGCGGGCGCTTCATCGCCGCCATCAGCGACAGATAGCCGCCAAGCGAATGGCCGACGAGCCACACGTTCGGCGGCGCGCGGCGATCCCCGGCGTCGTGGCGCGTGCTCGCGACGTCCTCGAGCAGCTGGTCGACGAGATGCGGCCAGTCGCGCGTGACGGGAAAGCGCGGATCGTGCCCGTAGCGTTCGAGCGAGCGTATCTCGAAGTCGTCGGCGAGTTCGGCGAAGATCGTCCGGTACGTGGACGCCGGAAAACCGTTCGCGTGGGAAAAATGAATGATGTCCTTCAAGTGGCTCTCGGCTCCCCTTCCGGGTTCTGGTCGTGTCCTTCAGCGTCAGCGGTCCATCCAGTAGCGCGCGCGTGCCTGCCGGAAGCGCTCGAGCGTGATCGCCGATGACACCTCGACGCGCGCGGCGCCGTCGCCGTCACTGCGCGCAAGCTCGATGGCGCGCAGCCGGTAGCGCTCGAAGACGCCCGGATGCGGGTGACGAAAACGGTTGCGATAGCCTACCTGAAATACCGCGACGAGCGGACCGACGGAATCGAGGAAAGGCTCGGTCGAGGACGTCCTGCTGCCGTGATGCGGAACGACGAGCACGTCCGCCTGCAGTGCAGCAGCGTCGCGGCGCAGCAGTTCGCGTTCGACGTCCGCTTCGATGTCGCCGGTCAGAAGCGCGGACCGCCCTTGCGCACTCGTCACTTTCAGCACGCACGACTGCGCGTTCGGCTTGCCCGCGAGCGCATGCGCGTCGGGCCACAGCATCGCGAATTCGACCCCGTCCCAGTTCCAGCGCTGGCCCGCCGCGCACCGCAGCGCCTCCCCGCCGCGCGCGCGGGCGGCGTCCCACAACGGGTGGCGCGGCGCAAGCGAGCCCAGCAACTGCATGACGCGAACGTCCTCGATCACCGCCTGTGCACCGCCCGCGTGATCGGAATCCGAATGGCTGACGACGAGCGCATCGAGCGTCGCGATGCCTTCGGCGGCCAGATATGGCGCGACGATCCGCTCGCCCGCGTGCGTCGACTCGGGACCGGGGCCAGCATCGAACAGCAGGGTGTGGCGCGCGGTCTCGACGACGATCGACGACCCCTGCCCGACATCCAGCGCCGTCAGACGAAACGTGCCCGGCGGCGGCGCATGCGGCGCGGGAAATACGAGCGGCAGCCACGCGAGCGGCGCGGCGAAGCGCAGCGGCCAGCCGCGCGGCGCGAGCGCCCACGCGACGCCCGCCGCCGCGGCGGCGAGCGCGAACGCATCGGGCTGCGGCAGCCGCCAGAGCGCCCACGCCGGGCTCGCGAGCCACGCGAGGACGTCGCACATGAGCGTCAGCAGGCCGTGCGCGGCGCGATAGGCGAATGCGTCGAGCGGCGCGGGCAGCAGCACGCCGGCGAGCACGACCGGCGTGACGAGCACGCTGACCCACGGAATCGCGACGGCATTGGCGAGCGGGCCCACGAGCGGAATCTGCGAGAACCAGTAGGCGGTGAGCGGCGCAAGACCGATCGTGACGGCGTACTGCACCCGTGCGCCCGACGCGATCCGCGTGCGCAGCCGCCAGGCGATCAGACCCGCACGCCGGAGCACGCTGCTGCGTGAGCGCGTGACGGCGCGGACCGCCGCCTCCTCGTCCGTCCCGCTGCCGGCCCCGACCGGCACGTGCGGCTCTGCCCCGCCGCCAGCGTCGTCGCTGCCCTCACCGTGCCATCTCGACGCGCGCCGCCCGTGCGCCGCTGTCGCGAGAAGAATTGCGGCGACCGCGCAGAACGACAGCCAGAAACCCGCTGCCGTGACCGCCCATGGGTCGACGAACAGCACGAGCGCGAGCGCCCACGCCAGCACCAGCGACGACGCGGGGCGACGCCCGCCCAGAAACGCGATCGCGGCGAAGACGAGCGTCCAGAGCGCCCGCTGCGCCGGCACGTTGAATCCTGCGAGGCCCGCGTAGACGGCGGCGAACAGCGCGCCGCCGGCTGCGGCCGCCTTCGGCGCTGCCACACACAGCGAAAGAGGCACGCCACGCCAGCGCACGCGCCGCCAGAGAAAGCCGGCGAGCGCCGCGGCGAGCCCCGCGACAAAGGCGATATGCAGCCCCGAGATCGCGACGAGATGGCTCGTGCCGGTGGCGCGCATCAGCGTCCAGTCGTCGTCGCGGATCCCGTCCTGCGCACCTACCGCGAGCGCCACGACGATGCCGCGATGCGGCGCATCGCCGAGTGCGGCACCGATGCGCTCGCGCAGATGCGCACGCCACCGGTCGAGCGTGAGCGCGATGCCCGACGCATCGCGGGGCAGCTTGCGTGCCGCCGATGCGTTTGCGACATAGCCCGTCGCGCGGATGTTGCGGGCAAGAAGCGATGCCTCGGCGTCGCGCAAGCCGAAGTTCGCGTTGCCGTGCGGGCGCTTGAGCCGAACGGTCAGCACCCAGCGCTGCCCCGCCCGAAGCTCGGGCGGTGGCGCCTCGGCAGGCTTGCCGCCGCCGTCGAGCGCAAGCCACGACAGCTGCACGATGCGCGGAAAGTCGTTCAGCCCCGCATCGTTCGATTCGGATTCGAAGAGAAACCGCGTGCTGCCGGCGCCGATCGAAGGCAGTCCGCGCACGAAGCCCGTCACTTCGATATTGCGCCCTTCGTACGCGGGCGGAAGTTGCGTCCGCAGCCGCATGTCGGCGCGCAGCGCGGCGTACGCGAAGCCGAACACGAACGCCGCGAGCGGCAAGGCGACGGCGCGCCAGCGCGCGCATGCCCGGCCACCTGCACAGGCCCATGCACATGCGCCGCAAAACGCCGCGGCGAGCGCGGCCCAGCCGATCCCGCCCGGCAACGCGCCCTGCTGCTGCAGACACCAGACCCCCAACGCGAAGCCAAGCAGGACGACACGCACACACGACCCCCGCAACGTTCAAGGCGAACGCGTGCACACTGGATGACCCGCTCATCCGGCGCATGCACCCGAACCGCAAACGATTATGAAGAGATCAGGCGAAGCCGCGGCAGCGCGGCGTGCGCGTTAGCCGTTGTGCCGATGGAGAGCGCTTCTTCGGAGATGCCGCGCAGCCCGGCGAGCACCGCCGCGATGCCCGCCACCTGGTCCGGCGTGTTGCGTCCCTTGTAGCGCCACGACGGGGCGATGTCGGGGGCGTCGGTTTCGAGTACGATCGCCTCGAGCGGCAGGTCCGCGGCGAGCCGCCTGATCTGCCGGGCGCGCTCGAACGTCAGATTGCCGCCGAACCCCAGATGCATGCCGTGCGCGATGAACGCCTCGGCCTGCTGGAAGCTGCCGTTGAACGCATGCGCGATGCCGCTTTTCACGCCATGCACGCGCAGGCCCTTGAGCACCTTGTCCTGCGACTTGCGCACGTGGCAGATCACCGGCAGACCGAACTCGCGCGCGAGTTTGAGCTGCTCGCCGTAGAAGAACTGCTGGCGGGCGTCGTCGAGGGTCGGCACGAAATAGTCGAGACCGATCTCGCCGATGCCCACGAAAAGCGGATCGCCGAGGCTCGCTTCGATTTCCTCGCGCAGCACGCGCAGGTCGTCGTCCGCGGCGCGCGGCGTGAAAAGCGGATGGATGCCGAGCGCGTACGCGCCGCCGATGCGATGCGCGAGCTTGCGCACCGTCGCGAAGTTCTCGCGCGCGACGCCCGGAATCACGATACGCGATACGCCCGCCCCGCGCGCCGCCGCGGCGACGTCGTCGCGGTCTGCGTCGAACTCCGACGCGTCGAGATGGCAGTGCGTATCGATCCACATGGCGTCTTACACCGGCACCGGCGGCTCTTCGTACAGCACGCCGTCGCGCAGACGCATGATGCGGTCGCAGCGGGCCGCGAGGTCGGGGTCGTGCGTGACAATCACGAAGCTCGTGTCGAGCGTCTGCGAGAGTTCGAGCATCAGGTTGAAGACGGTGTCGGCGGTGCCGCCGTCGAGGTTGCCGGTCGGCTCGTCGGCGAGCACGCACGCCGGGCGCGACACCAGTGCGCGCGCGATGGCCACGCGCTGGCGCTCGCCGCCCGAGAGCTCGCCCGGCCGATGCTTCGCGCGATGCCCGATGCCCACGCGCTCGAGCATCTGCATCGCCTCGTGGCGCGACGCCTCCTCGGTCATGCGGCGAATCCTGAGCGGCATTGCGACGTTGTCGAGCGCCGTGAATTCCGCCAGCAGATGATGGAACTGATAGACGAAGCCGAGCGCGCGGTTGCGCAGATCGTTGCGCTCGCGCTCCTTCAGGTCCGTGAACGGCTTGCCGAGCAGCGAGACGCGGCCCGCGCTCGGCTCGTCGAGCCCGCCGAGCACGTGCAGCAGCGTGCTCTTGCCCGAGCCCGATGCGCCGACGATCGCGAGCTTCTCGCCGCGATACACCTCCAGTTGCGTGTTGTTCAGCACCTGCACGTTGAAGCCGCCCTGCACGAACGTCTTCGAAATGGAGGTGGCCTGCAGCACGATATTCGTGTCGTTGTTCATGTCACTCATAGCGCAGGGCCTCCGCCGGGCGAACCTTCGCGCCGCGCCAGCTCGGATAGAGCGTCGCGAGCGACGACAGCACGAACGCGATGATGCCGATCTTCGCGACATCGGCAGGGACGAGCTCCGAAGGCAGCTCGCTGATGAAATACACCGACGGCGGCAGGAACTGCACGCCGATCAGGTGCTCGATCATCGGCACGAGCCACGGAATGCTCCACGCAATCAGGCATCCGAGCGTCACGCCGATCGCCGTGCCGATGAAGCCGATCGTCACGCCCTGAATCACGAAGATCTTCATGATCGAGCCCGGTTGCGCACCGAGCGTGCGCAGGATCGCGATGTCGGCCTGCTTGTCGGTGACGGTCATCACGAGCGAGGACACGAGGTTGAACGCCGCCACCGCGATGATCAGCGTGAGGATGATGAACATCATGCGCTTTTCGATCTGCACGGCGGAGAACCAGGTCTTGTTCTGCTGCGTCCAGTCGCGGATGTAGAGATCGCCCGAAAGCGTGCGCGCGAGCTGGCGCGCGACTTCCGGCGCGCGCTGCATGTCCTTCAGCTTCAGGCGCACGCCGGTCGGCGCGGGCAGGCGAAAGAGCGCCTGCGCATCCCTGATCGAGATCAGCGCGAGCGTGGAATCGTATTCGTAGTGGCCCGACTCGAACACGCCGACCACCGTGAACTGCTTCAGGCGCGGCATCATGCCGGCCGGCGTGATCGTGCCTTCGGGTGCGACGAGCGTGACCTTGTCGCCGGTCGTCACGCCGAGATTGGTCGCGAGATCGGCGCCGAGCACGATGCCGAATTCGCCCGGCGCGAGGCTCGTGAGCGAGCCCGCGCGCATTTCCTTGCCGATGTCCGACACCTGCGGCTCGAGCGCCGGTTCCACGCCGCGCAGCGCCACGCCGCTCACGGCGCCCTGGCGCGTGAGGAGCGCCTGCGCATCGACGTAAGGCGCCGCGCCGATCACTTCGGGATTGCGGCGCGCTTCCTGCGCGGTCAACTGCCAGTTGGGCATCGAGCCCGTCGGGGAGAAGATTTCGACGTGCGCGAGGACGGAGAGCATCCTGTCGCGGACTTCCTTCTGAAAGCCGTTCATCACGGAGAGCACCACGATCAGCGCGGCGACGCCGAGCGCGATGCCCGCCATCGACACGAGCGCGATGAACGAGATGAAACCGTTGCCTGTCGTGCGTTTGCCGGCGCGCGTGTAGCGCCAGCCGATCTGCCATTCATAGGGAAGTTTCAAGCGAGTCCTTTCAGCGTTCTTCGATCTTGCGCCGCGCGGTGACGCCTGTCGTGCTTCGTGCATCACGCGCGGCATGGGTCTTTGTGTTCGTTGCGACCTGCGCCCCTGGCCATTCGACATACACGCCGACATGCACGCATATACGCGCGCGGGCGGGCTCTGGACGCCCTTTCGACGCAATTTCGCGCCTCCAGGGCGATTGCGGCCTCCGATCAACCGCGAAGTTTGCCACACAATCCGGTGTGAACCCGCCATCGCCGCCTCGGCGCGGGCCCCGGTTGAGAAAGCCGTGACGCTGAATTGGTTCAACCGGACGGGCGCGAAACGCGCGGCCGGACGGGCTTCGCGTGCCCGCGATGCGCACTTTTTTCAGCGAAGCCGCCATCGCCTATACTGTACATCCATACAGTATTCCGACCGGCATGAAGCTCCCCTCGTTCGCCGCGCCCACCCTCGCCGATCTGCGCGACTGGTGGCACAGGCATCCGCACCCGGACGTGCGCCGGCTGATCCTCGAGGTTCAGCGGCAGCGGCTCGAACTGCTCGAAACCCGCACGCTCTTCGACGAGGGCTTTCGCCAGGTCGAGCGCGACGCGCCCGCGCTGGCGACCAACGGCATGCCCCTTTCCAGGGTTCGCGTGAGGCTTGCAATCGAGATTCGCCGCGCGGGCGTGATCGACGATTCGCCGAAGCCGAAACCGCCGCAAGTGGTGGATTTCCAGAGGATGGCGGCACACGGCAAGCCCGCGACCGATTGATTGATTCAAAGGGTGCTCGCGCGGACGGCCGCGCCTGGCCTCGAAGCGCACCGGGCCCCCGTGCGCCTAAAGATCCGCCAGATCCAGCACCACCGGACTCGACGCGCCGCGCAGCACCTTCGCGATGGCGGCATCGCGTATCTCGCCGGCATGCCGGATGAAGATCGCGAGCGCAGGTTCCGCGGGCGGCGCCGGCGCAAAGCGGCTGCGCAAGGCGTCGTACCCGACGAGCCCTCGATAGGACACGCCCTTCACCTCGAATTCGAAGTTGATCGCTTCGGAATACCAGTCGTCGACGATGGACGTGACGGGCGGACCGGACGCGGCGCCGGACGCTCCCTGCGCGGACATCGAGCGCGCCCGCACGATGCGCTGGCGCCTCGCAGCGGCGGCGACGAGCCGCGCGACGCGCAACAGGATCTGCCTGATTCTAGGTGCCATGACGCGCTCCAGCCGGGCCCGGCGCGCGCCGCGTATGGCACGCCCCGCCGCCCTGCATGCGCAACGCTTGCGCCAGCCCCCGCCGGACGCACGCCCTCACGCCGCTGGCCGCCGCTTGCGATCCGCCGTCACGATTGCGTCCCGTGGCGCGATCGCGCCGAGGCGATGCCTTTCTTTACGCGGGTCTTCGCGGCCGCGGAGTCGCGCTGCTCGCGCTCCTGGATCGCGCCGCCGCGAATGAATGCGCACAGGCAGATTACGCCGATAGTCCAGATCAGGCCGATGATGACGGCCACGAGTGTCGTGTTCATGAGCGAGCCCCTAGAGGCAAAAACAGCGGTTCAGGTTGCGCGCGACGCGCGCCGATCAGCTCGAACGGCCCGGCGCCCGCAATCGCGCGAGAGCGGGCACGAGGTCGACAAACTCACCCTGAAGCGCCTCGCCCCTGGCCGACGGGCAGGCGTTAGTCCCCGAACACTCTGTTTCTTGGATTTTTCCGAGTGGCATGTTGGTCTCCAGCTTTTTTGTGCAACATTTTCAGCAGCAGCTTAGAAGCAAGGCGCCGCGCAATATGCGGCGCCGGTCACACTGACATCAAGTTGAACGCCATCGGACGCGCGCGAATGCGGTGCGCCGAACCCAGCCGCACAGTTCCCGCTCATTTGTGCGACCAGACGGAACGGCCGGTGCCACGCGGGCGGACTTGCAGCCGGACTTACGGCCGGACTCGCAGTCGAACTCGCAGCCGGACTTGCAGCGTGCATTTCACGCATCGGCCTGCATCGCATCGCGTCCTGGGCCCCGCGCGCCGATGCCCGGAAGAACCCGGATCGTTTGCCATACAATGCGCAGCATCATGCCCGTTCAAGACCTTCACCTCCTGTTGCCGTTCGCGCTGCCATCGGCGGCGGACGCCGCCACCGCGCTCCACAACCTGGAAAGTCCCGCCCTCGAAAGGCTGCTCGCCCGCGCGACGCTCGACGAGCGCGTGATCGGCGAGGATTTTCAGCGCACGCTGCCGCACGAGCGCTGGATCGCGCGGCAATTCGGCGCGGTCAACACCGCCGCCGACGCCACGCCCGCCGACGAAGCACCGCTCGCGCCCTACATGCTGCTCGCCGACGGCGGCACGCCCGGCGACGCGCCGTGGGCGTGCGTCGAGCCGGTGCACGTGCGCATCGCGCATGACCATCTGGTGCTGATCGACCCGGCCACGCTCCAGGTGTCCGACGACGAAGCGCACACGCTCTTTCAGGTGGTCAAGCCGCTGATCGAGGAACTGGGCATCGAGGTGCAGGCGCCCGCCGCGACGCGCTGGTACGTGTCGGGCGAGAGTCTCGGCGCGCTCGCGGGCGCCTCGCCGCTGCGCGCGAGCGGACGCAACATCGAAATCTGGCTGCCGCACGAAGCGAAGACGGGCGAGCGTTCGCGCGCCTGGATGAAGCTGCAGAACGAAGTGCAGATGGCGTGGTTCGAGCATCCGCTGAACGAGGCGCGCGAAGCGCGCGGCCTGCCCGCGATCAACTCGATCTGGCTGCACGCCCAGGGCACGTTGCGCACCGTGACGAGCCCGTTCGCGCGCGTGATGTCGGACGCCGCGGCGACGCGGGGCCTCGCGCTCGCCGCCGGTCTCGCGCCGCAGTCGCCGCCGGCGTCGTTTGCAGCGCTTGCAGCGTCGGGCGATTCAGGCCATTCCGGACGCACGCTCGTCGAACTCGATCCGTTTTCGGCACCCTTCATCGAGCAGGACTGGGCGCGCTGGAACGCGTCGCTGAAGGCGCTCGAAGCCGCCTGGTTCGCGCCCGCCCTCGCCGCGTTGAGCGACGGCTCGCTCGGCACCCTGCGCTTCACGCTGTGCAGCGACACCGGCTCGGTCACGCTCACCGCGACGCGCGGGAGCCTGCGCAAGTTCTGGCGCCTCCGGCCGATCGCGGCGCTGTTCATCGAATAATCAGTGACTCAACCACGAGCCCCCTTCGCATGACCCGAATCGTCACCCGCGCCTCCTCCCCCGCCGATGCCGAAGTGCTCGTGCGCCACGGCCTGCATCCGGTGATTGCGCGGCTTTACGCGTCGCGCGGCGTGTCCTCGCCCGATGACATCGAAACGGAGCTGAAAAAGCTCCACGCGCCCGTCGGCCTGAAGGGGTGCGACGAAGCCGCCGCCCTGCTCGCCGATGCGCTCGCCGCGAACCGCCGGATGCTGGTCGTCGCCGACTACGACTGCGACGGCGCGACCGCGTGCGCCGTCGCCGTGCGCGGCCTGCGGATGTTCGGCGCGCGGATCGACTACCTCGTGCCGAACCGCTTCGAGTACGGCTACGGGCTCACGCCCGAGATCGTCGGGCTGGCCGCGCGCCTCCCGCAGGGCCGGCCCGACCTGCTGATCACGGTGGACAACGGCATTGCGAGCGTCGATGGCGTGCAGGCGGCGAACTCGCTCGGCATCGACGTCCTCGTCACCGACCATCACCTGCCCGGCGACGAACTGCCGCCCGCGCGCGCGATCGTCAACCCGAACCAGCCGGGCTGCACGTTCCCGAGCAAGTGCATCGCGGGCGTCGGCGTGATGTTCTACGTGCTGCTCGCGCTGCGCGCGGAACTGCGCCGCCGCAACGCGTTCACCGACGCGGCGCCCGAGCCGCGGCTCGACGGCCTGCTCGATCTGGTCGCGCTCGGCACCGTCGCCGACGTGGTGAAGCTCGACGCGAACAACCGCATCCTCGTCGCGCAGGGCCTGAAGCGGATTCGCGCCGGGCGCATGCAGCCGGGGATCGCGGCGCTCTTTCGCGCGGCCGGACGCGACGCGCGCGCGGCCTCGGGCTTCGACATGGGCTTCGCGCTCGGCCCGCGCCTGAATGCGGCGGGACGGCTCTCGGACATGTCGCTCGGCATCGAGTGCCTGACGACCGACGACATCGGCCGCGCCTGGGAGCTCGCGCAGCAGCTCGACGCGATCAACCGCGAGCGGCGCGAAATCGAGGCGGGCATGCAGCAGCAGGCGCTGGAGGAACTCCAGTCGGTCGATCCCGGCGATTGCGCGACGCTCACGCTCTTCAATCCGGGCTGGCATCAGGGCGTGATCGGGATCGTCGCGGGGCGGCTCAAGGAGCGGTTTCACCGGCCGTCGTTCACGTTCGCGCACGCGGACGACAGCGGCGTCCTCTCGAAGGGCTCCGGGCGCTCGATTCCCGGCTTTCACCTGCGCGACGCGGTCGATCTGATCTCGAAGCGCGAACCGGGCCTCATCCACAAGTTCGGCGGCCACGCGATGGCCGCGGGCCTCACGATCGCCACCGCCGACATCCCGCGCTTCACGGCGGCCTTCGAGGCGGTCGGCCGCGAATGGCTGAGCGCAGAGGCGCTCTCGCGGGTGGTCGAAACCGACGGCGAGCTGGAAGACGCCTATTTCACGCCGCAGTTCGTCGAAATGATCGACGCGGCCGTCTGGGGACAGGGCTTCCCGGCGCCGGTGTTTTCGGGCGAATTCGACGTGGCGTCGCAGGCGCTCGTGAAGGACAAGCACCTGAAGCTGCAGCTCGTGCGCGGGCGCCAGCGCTTTTCCGCGATCTGGTTCAACCACGTCGATCCGCTGCCGGCGCGCACCATCGTGGCCTACCGGCTCGTGAGCGACACCTGGAACGGCGTCGCGCGGGTGCAGATGATCGTGGAGCATGCGCTCGCCTGACAGGCGAGCCCGGGCGCGGGTGGCCCGCCCCCGCCCGTTCGCACCCCCCGATCGGCTATAATTTCACCTTTTCACGAAGCCGAAATCGACCACATGGAAGCGGAACGTCTCAATTCGATCGAGAGCCTTCTCTCCGACCTGCGTCGCCGCGCAGGCGAGCTACGGGGGTATCTTTGACTACGACGCCAAGGCCGCGCGTCTAGCCGAAGTCAACAAGGAACTCGAAGACCCGAACGTCTGGAACGACTCCAAGAACGCGCAAGCGCTTGGCCGGGAAAAGAAGCTGCTCGACGGCGTCGTCACGACCGTCGCTGCGCTCGACGCCGACCTGCGTGATGCGCAGGAGCTGTTCGAAATGGCGCACGAGGAAAACGACGAGGACACCCTCGTCTCGTGCGAAACCGACGCGGCCGCGCTCGAAAAGCGCGTCGCAGACATGGAGTTTCGCCGGATGTTCTCAAATCCGGCCGACCCGAACAACTGCTTCATCGACATCCAGGCGGGCGCGGGCGGCACGGAAGCGTGCGACTGGGCGTCGATGCTGCTGCGCCAGTACCTGCGCTATTGCGAGCGCAAGGGCTTCAAGACCGAAGTGCTGGAAGAATCCGAAGGCGACGTCGCCGGCATCAAGAGCGCGACGATCAAGGTGGAAGGCGAATACGCGTACGGCTACCTGCGCACCGAAACCGGCATTCACCGGCTCGTGCGCAAGTCGCCGTTCGATTCGTCGGGCGGACGGCACACGTCGTTCTCGTCGGTGTTCGTGTACCCCGAGATCGACGACTCGATCGAAATCGAGATCAATCCGGCCGATATCCGCACCGACACCTACCGCGCATCCGGCGCGGGCGGCCAGCACATCAACAAGACGGACTCCGCCGTGCGCCTCACGCACGCGCCCACCGGCATCGTCGTGCAGTGCCAGAACGACCGCTCGCAGCACCGCAACCGCGCGGAAGCGATGCAGATGCTCAAGGCGCGCCTCTACGAGTTCGAAATGCGCAAGCGGCAGGCCGAACAGGACAAGCTGGAGTCGAGCAAGACCGATGTGGGCTGGGGTCACCAGATCCGCTCCTACGTGCTCGACCAGAGCCGCGTGAAGGACCTGCGCACCAGCGTGGAAATGAGCAATACGCGCGCCGTGCTCGACGGCGACCTCGACGACTTCATCAGCGCCAGCCTGAAACAGGGTGTGTAAGCGCGAGCGGCGCGGCCTCGAAAGCCGCGCCGCGTCGCTTTCAGGTGGCGCCGCTCAAGGTGGCACCATTTTCCGGCGCGACCGGCGCGCACCAGGCCCGGCGCCCCGCGAGAACCGCATTCCCGATCGAATCCAAAGCCAAACCATCATGACCGAACCGACCCAGACGAGTGCCGCTCCCGAACTGGAAGAGAACCAGATCGTCGCCGAACGCCGCGAGAAGCTGCGTGCGCTGCGCGAGCAAGGCATCGCCTATCCGAACGACTTTCGCCCGACCCATCAGGCCGCGCCGCTGCAATCCGAGTACGCCGGCGCCGACAAGGAAACGCTCGAAGCGAATCCGCTGCAGGTGGCGCTCGCCGGCCGGATGATGCTCAAGCGCGTGATGGGCAAGGCGAGTTTCGCGACGGTTCAGGACGGCAGCGGCCAGATCCAGTTCTTCATCACGCCCGCGGACGTGGGCGCCGAAGTCTACGACGCCTTCAAGAAGTGGGACCTCGGCGATATCGTCGCGGCGAAGGGCGTGCTCTTTCGCACCAACAAGGGCGAGCTGTCGGTGCGCTGTACCGAGCTGCGGCTCCTCTCGAAGGCGCTGCGCCCGCTGCCGGACAAGTTCCATGGCCTCGCCGACCAGGAAATGCGCTATCGCCAGCGCTACGTCGACCTGATCGTGACGCCCGAGGCGCGCGAGACGTTCATCGCGCGCACGAAGGCGTTCGCGTCGATTCGCAGCTTCATGGCAAAGGCCAACTTCATGGAAGTCGAGACGCCGATGCTGCACCCGATTCCGGGCGGCGCGGCAGCCAAGCCCTTCGTCACGCATCACAACGCGCTCGACATGCAGATGTTCCTGCGCATCGCGCCCGAGCTGTATCTGAAGCGGCTGATCGTCGGCGGCTTCGAGCGTGTGTTCGAAATCAACCGGAATTTCCGCAACGAGGGCGTCTCGCCGCGCCACAATCCGGAATTCACGATGATGGAGTTCTACGCCGCGTACACGGATTACCAGTGGCTCATGGACTTCACCGAGCAGCTGATCCGCCAGGCCGCCATCGACGCGCGCGGCACCGCGGCGATCACCTACCAGGGGCGCGAACTCGATCTCGGCAAGCCGTTCGACCGCCTGACGATCAGCCAGGCGATCCTGAAATACGCGCCGCAATATACGCACGAGCAGCTCGCCGACGCCGCGTTCCTGCGCACCGAACTGAAGAAATTCGGCGTGGACACGACGCAACCGGCGTTTCTCAACGCGGGCGTCGGCGCGCTGCAACTCGCGCTCTTCGAGGAAACGGCCGAATCGCAACTGTGGAATCCGACGTTCATCATCGATTACCCGATCGAGGTGTCGCCGCTCGCGCGGGCATCGGACACCGTGGAAGGCATCACCGAGCGCTTCGAGCTTTTCATTACCGGGCGCGAGATCGCGAACGGCTTCTCGGAACTGAACGATCCGGAAGACCAGGCCGCGCGCTTCCAGAAGCAAGTCGACCAGAAGGACGCCGGCGACGAGGAAGCGATGTACTACGACGCCGACTACATCCGCGCGCTGGAACACGGCATGCCTCCGACGGGCGGCTGCGGCATCGGCATCGACCGGCTGGTCATGCTGCTCACCGACAGCCCGAGCATCCGCGACGTCATCCTGTTCCCGCATCTGCGCCGCGAGGACTGAGGCGGCGCAGGTTGGGTCATGTGGCGGAAAAAAGCGCGTTCGGATCCGGACGCGCTTTTTTTCGTCCTTAAGTTTGTAACCACCGGTAAGTCCCTGGCGCACCGCTCGCCGCGCTCCCCTGCCGAAGCATGAATAAACCGGCCTGGCATCCGTTGTGCTTGAATCATGATTGCGCGGGACGCCGATCTTCGTTACAAATTGAAATGCCTGCGGGATCGTTTTCCCGGAAACTACGTCTCACATAGGTTCGGGAGCATATTCAACGACATGTTCAACAGTATGGCGCTGACATCTGCCCCCGGGACGGAGGTTAAAAATGGACAACCGTAACGACAAGCTGGCTGCACCGAATTCCCCGGGCGTGAACGATGCGCACGCGCGTCGCCTGCATCCGCTCATTGCAACGGCGGCAGGCGCCGTGATCGTCGCGAGCCTCGCTGCGACGGCCGCGCTCACGGGCCTATTTCCGAAGGCATCGAGCAGCCTCTCGCAGAACGGCCAGACGCAGTCGGCGCAGGTGACGCCGCAACCCGCGCCGGGCGCCGCGCAGGCGGCCGCGGCCCAGCAGCAGGCCGCTGAACAGCAGGCAGCGCAACAGGCTGCCGAACAGGCCGCCCAACAGCAAGCGGCACAACAGGCGGCGGCCCAGCAGGCGGCGGCGCAGCAAGCCGCGCAACAGCAGGTGGCCCAGCAAGCCGCGCAGCAGCAGGCGGCGCAGCAGGCTCAGCAACCTGCCCGCCAGCCCTCCTACGCGCAGAAGCCCGCCTACTGCTCGACCTGCGGCACGGTCGAGGCAATCACGGCGGTGCGCCATGAAGGCCAGGGCACGGGTATCGGCGCGGTCGGCGGCGCGGTGGCGGGCGGTGTCGTCGGCAACCAGTTCGGCAGCGGCAACGGCCGCACCGCGATGACGCTGCTCGGCGCGCTCGGCGGCGGGCTCGCCGGGAACTCGGTGGAAAAGCATGTTCGCAGCGAAACCGACTATTCCGTGCGCGTGCGCATGGAAAGCGGCAAGACACGTGTTTTCACGTATCGCCAGCCGCCGCCGTTCCAGCAGGGCCAGCACGTGCGCGTGCAGAACGGCACGCTGGTGGCAGGCTGATCGGGCTCATCGATACCCTTTCGCCAGGCTGAAACGCAAAACGGCGATTCCTTCCGGAATCGCCGTTTTGCGTTGTGCGGCGCCGCAGGAGCGGGCGCGCGCCGGATCAGTAATCCGCGTCTTCGATCCACGCGGCCTGAATCGCCTCGAGGATCTTCTCGTTCGACTTCGACGGGTCGTCGTCGAACCCTTCCAGTTCCATGACCCAGCGATGCAGGTCCGTGAAACGCACATATTGGGGGTCCACGCCCTGATGCGCGTCGGTCAGGGCCATCGCGATGTCCTGCGTGTCTGTCCACTTCATGAGCGAACTCCTGTCAGTGATTTTCCTTCGCGTGATTGATGGAGTACCGCGGAATCTCGACGACCAGATCTTCCTCGGCAGGCACCATCGCCTGACATGATAACCGCGATGTCGGCTCGAGCCCCCAGGCCTTGTCGAGCAGATCGTCCTCATCTTCCTCGGACGGTTCCAGCGCGTTGAAACCCTCCCGGATGATCACGTGACACGTCGTGCACGCACACGATTTTTCGCACGCGTGCTCGATCTCGATGCCGTGATCGAGCAGATTGTCGCAGATGCTCTTGCTCAGGTCGGCGTCGATCACGGCGCCGTCCGGACACAGTTCCACATGAGGCAGTACAACGATTTGAGGCATGAGTGCTTCCGTAAATTCGTAATCGATCAGCAACGGCGATTCAGCGGGCCATTCAGACGTCGTCGAGCTTGCGGCCCGCCAGCGCGCGGCGAATGCTCTTGTTCATCCGGCGCGCGGCGAATTCGTCCGTGGCGGCGGACAGCGCCTTGGTCGCGGTTTCGATCGCGTCGTGATCGTCCTTCGTCGTGACGGCCGCGAGTTCGCCGACGAGCGCGTCGATCTGTACACGCTCGTCGTCGTCGAGCAGCTCGGCGTCGGCTTCGAGTGCCGCCTGCGTCGCCTCGACGAGCCGCTGCGCATCCACCTGCGCCTCGCGCAGCGCGCGGGCGCGCATGTCGGTCTCGGCCGTCCTGAAACTTTCCTCCAGCATGCGGGCGACGTCGTCGTCGGCGAGGCCGTACGACGGCTTAACCACCACCGACGCCTCCACGCCCGATTCCTGCTCACGCGCGAACACCGACAGCAGGCCGTCGGCGTCCACCTGATACGTCACGCGGATGCGCGCGGCGCCCGCCGCCATCGGCGGGATGCCGCGCAGCTCGAAGCGCGCGAGCGACCGGCAGTCGGAGACGAGCTCGCGCTCGCCCTGCACGACGTGGATCGCCATCGCCGTCTGGCCGTCCTTGAACGTCGTGAAATCCTGCGCGCGCGCAATCGGAATGGTCGAGTTGCGCGGGACGATCTTTTCCGTGAGGCCACCCATCGTCTCGACACCGAGCGAGAGCGGAATCACGTCGAGCAGCAGCCAGTCGTCGCCGTCGCCGCGGCGGTTGCCGGCGAGCAGATCGGCCTGGATCGCGGCGCCGAGCGCGACGACCTGATCCGGGTCGAGATTCGTGAGCGGCGGCTGGCCGAAATAGCCTTCGACGGCGCGCCGGATCACCGGCATACGCGTCGCGCCGCCGACCAGCACGACGCCCTTGATATCCGCGGGCGCGACCTTCGCGTCGCGCAGCGCCTTTCTCGTCGGCACGAGCGTGCGGGCGACGAGCGCCTCGGCAAGCGTCGCAAACTGCGCTTCGGTGATGGCGACATCGATGCGCTGGCCGCTCGAGAGCGTCGCCTCGACGCGCGTTTGCGGCACGTCCGAAAGCGCCTCTTTCGCCGAGCGCACGCGATCGAGGAGCAGCCGCACGTCCTCGGGCGTGCCCACCTCGACGCCCGCCTGGGCGACCACGTGCCGGTACAGCGCGTGGTCGAAGTCGTCGCCGCCGAGCGCCGAATCGCCGCCCGCCGCGAGCACCTCGAACACGCCTTTCGTGAGCTTCAGGATCGACAGATCGAACGTGCCGCCGCCGAGGTCATACACCGCGTACAGGCCCTCCGACGCATTGTCGAGCCCGTAGGCGATCGCCGCCGCGGTCGGCTCGTTGAGCAGGCGCAGCACGTTCAGGCCGGCGAGGCGCGCGGCGTCCTTCGTCGCCTGCCGCTGGGCCTCGTCGAAGTAGGCCGGCACCGTGATCACCGCGCCGACGAGATCGTCGCCGAGCGTGTCTTCCGCGCGATAGCGCAGCGTCGCGAGAATCTCCGCCGACACTTCGACCGGGCTCTTCACGCCGTCGACGGTCCGGATCTGCACCATGCCGGGCGCGTCGATGAAGTCGTACGGCGCGTTTTCGGCGCCTTCCACCTCGCTCTTGCCGCGGCCCATGAAGCGCTTCACCGAGACGATCGTGTTGCGCGGATCGAGCGCCGCTTCGTCCTTCGCGATGCGCCCGATGCGGCGTCCGCCCTTTTCCAGATAGCGCACGACGGACGGCAGCAGCACGTGGCCGTCCTCGTCGGGCAGCACTTCGGGCACGCTGTTGCGCACGGCGGCCACGAGCGAATTGGTCGTGCCGAGATCGATGCCGATCGCGACGCGCCGCTGATGCGGCGCCGGCGCCATGCCGGGTTCGGAGATTTGCAGTAAAGCCATCGTTGATCTATTGGGGGTTGGGTTCGGCGCGGGCCTTCGGAACGACGCTTCTCGTCGTGCCTGCGTCCTCAAGCGTGTTCGAGCTTCTCGATCTGCGTGCCGATCTCGCTTGCCACGCGCTCGATGAACATCAGCTGGCGCACGGCTTCGCCCGCGGCCTGATCCGAATGGCTGTCGAGCAGCGCCGCGAGCTTGTCGAAGCGCACGCGTTCTTCGCCGCGCAACTCGTCGAGCAGCGCCTCGAGCGCGCCGAGATTCTTCGCGGCCGCCGCATCCTCGATCGTTTCGCGCCATTCCATCTGCTGCATGAGGAACGCGGGCTCCATCGCGGTGTTGTTTTCCGCGCCGACGTCCACGCCGCGCAGCGACAGCATGTAGCGCGCGCGCTTGAGCGGATCGCGCAGCGTCTGGTACGCCTCGTTCGTGCGCGTCGCCCACTGCATCGCGATGCGCCGCTGCGCGTCGCCTGCCGCGGCGAAGCGGTCCGGATGCACTTGCGCCTGCACCGTGCGATAGGCGTCGTCGAGCGCGCTGCTATCGACGGCGTAGGCCGGCGGCAGGTTGAACAGGTCGAAGTGACTGTCGGAAAGCGTTGCCATAGGTGATGAGGTGAAGCCCAAGCGAAACCAAGACCACGAAAGAAAAAGGCGGCACGCGCCGCCTCTGCCGGCCGGTACTCCCGGCTTTATACGCGAAAGGACTCGCCGCAGCCGCACTCGTCCTTCGCGTTCGGGTTGTTGAAGCGAAAACCTTCGTTCAACCCTTCCCGTGCGAAGTCGAGCTCGGTGCCGTCGAGATAGGCGAGGCTCTTCGGATCGATGATGATCTTCACCCCGGCCGACTCGAACACCTGGTCTTCAGGCGCGAGTTCGTCGACATACTCGAGCTTGTACGCGAGGCCCGAGCACCCCGTCGTGCGCACGCCGAGACGCAGCCCGACGCCCTTGCCGCGTCGCGCCAGATACTTCTGCACGTGCTGTGCTGCCTTATCCGTCAACGTGATTGCCATAATCTCTCGTTCTCGCAGCCGCTCGTCCGCCGGGATCGGTGCTTCCCCGGCCGGTCGCATGCTGCGGCCTTGCCTGAATCGAAAATCAGGGGCGCGCTTTCATCGGATCAACGCGCCCGCGTCCACTTTCGCGGCTGCTTCTTACGCCGCGTGCTGCTTCGCCTCGACGGGTGCCGCTTCGGGCGATGCCGCGCCGTGACGCTGCTTGTAGTCGGCGACCGCTGCCTTGATCGCGTCTTCCGCGAGGATCGAGCAGTGGATCTTCACCGGCGGCAGCGCGAGTTCCTCGGCGATCTGCGTGTTCTTGATCGTCAGCGCCTGGTCGAGCGTCTTGCCCTTCACCCATTCCGTCACGAGCGAGCTGGAGGCGATCGCCGAACCGCAGCCGTAGGTCTTGAATTTCGCGTCCTCGATGATGCCGTCCGCGCCCACGCGAATCTGCAGCTTCATCACGTCGCCGCACGCCGGCGCGCCGACCATGCCGGTGCCGACCGTGTCGTCGTCCTTGCCGAACGAGCCGACATTGCGCGGGTTTTCGTAGTGGTCCAGAACCTTGTCGCTGTATGCCATGATTCAAACTCCTTTCGTATTCGTGTGTCCGGGGGCGCTCAGTGCGCGGCCCACTGGATGGTCGAGATGTCGATGCCGTCCTTGTGCATTTCCCAGAGCGGCGACAAATCGCGCAGCTTCGCGATCTTGCTCTTCAGGAGATTGATCACGTAGTCGACGTCCTGCTCGGTCGTGAAGCGCCCCACCGTGAAGCGGATCGAGCTGTGCGCGAGTTCGTCGTTGCGCCCGAGCGCGCGCAGCACATACGAGGGCTCGAGCGACGCCGACGTGCACGCCGACCCCGACGACACCGCCACGTCCTTCACCGCCATGATCAGCGACTCGCCTTCGACGAAGTTGAAGCTGATGTTCAGGTTGTGCGGCACGCGGCGCTCCATGTCGCCGTTCACATACACTTCCTCGATATCCGAGAGTCCCTTCAGCAGCCGGTCGCGCAGCATGCGGATGCGCTCGTTCTCCGTTGCCATTTCCTCGCGGGCAATGCGAAACGCCTCGCCCATCCCGACGATCTGGTGCGTCGCGAGCGTGCCCGAGCGCATGCCGCGCTCGTGGCCGCCGCCGTGCATCTGCGCTTCGATGCGCACGCGCGGCTTCCTGCGCACATACAGCGCGCCGATGCCCTTCGGGCCATACGTCTTGTGCGCCGAGAACGACATCAGGTCGACCTTGAGCTTGTCCAGGTCAATGCCGATCTTGCCCGTGGCCTGCGCCGCGTCCACGTGGAAAATGATGCCCTTCGGGCGCGTGATCTCGCCGATCGCGGCGATATCCTGAATCACGCCGATCTCGTTGTTCACGCTCATCACCGACACGAGCACCGTGTCCGGGCGGATCGCCGCCTTGAGCTTGTCGAGATCGACGAGGCCGTCGTCCTGCACGTCCAGATACGTGACTTCGAAGCCTTCGCGCTCGAGTTCGCGCATGGTGTCGAGCACGGCCTTGTGCTCGGTCTTCACCGTGATGAGGTGCTTGCCCTTGCTCTTGTAGAAGTGCGCCGCGCCCTTGATGGCGAGGTTGTTCGATTCCGTTGCACCCGACGTCCAGATGATTTCGCGCGGATCGCAGTTCACCAGCGCCGCGACGTTCTCGCGCGCTTCCTCGACCGCACGCTCCGCATCCCAGCCGTACTGGTGGCTGCGTGACGCGGGATTGCCGAACTGCTCGCGCAGATACGGAATCATCTTGTCCACCACACGCGGATCGACCGGCGTCGTCGCGCTGTAGTCCATGTAAATGGGCAGGTGGGGAATATCGTGGTTCATCAGTCGCTCCGGATAAATCGGTCAAATGGCGTTGCCGCCGGCACTTCGGGCACTTCGCGCATGAAGGCGCGCCAGCGCTCAGCCCGCCAGGTTGAAAACGGAATTGGGCCCTTTCGGCACGACGCGCGCGGCTTCCACCGCCGCCGTCTCGGTGCGCCGGTCGCGCAGAATCGCCGACGAACCTTCGCGCGCACGCTGCTGGTCGACGAGATCCTTCAGCGACACGGAATCGAGATACTCGACCATCTTCTGGTTGAGCGTCGCCCAGAGTTCATGCGTCATGCAATGGCCGTCGTGCTGCTTCGTGCCTTCGCACGTGCCCTTGCCGCCGCACTGGGTGGCGTCGATCGGCTCGTCGACCGCGATGATGATGTCCGCGACCGTAACGTTCTCCGCGCGGCGCGCGAGGTTGTAGCCGCCGCCCGGCCCGCGGACCGATTCGACGATCTCGTGGCGCCTGAGCTTGCCGAACAACTGCTCGAGGTAGGAAAGCGAGATGCGCTGGCGCTGGCTGATACCGGCCAGCGTCACCGGGCCCTGCTCCTGGCGCAATGCCAGGTCGATCATCGCCGTGACGGCGAACCGGCCTTTCGTGGTGAGTCTCATAATTGGGGCACCGCTAATACTTGATGATTTTCGTCCAGTATAAATAGCCTACGGATTTAGTCAAGTATGCAGGACGGAAATCTATAGGAATTTACTTAAGCGCCCGCCCTAAACGACCAGTTGCGCGCGTAGCGCCTTGACGAGGCCCTCACAGGCGTCTTCGCACTGGTCGAGCACGCGCTCGAAACCTTCGTCGCCGCCGAAGTACGGGTCGACGACGACGCGGCTGTCGTCGCGAGTCGCGAATTCCATCAGCAGACGGATCTTGTCGCGATGCTCCGGCGGGCAGATTTGCGCGAGGGCGGCGGCATTCATGTCGTCCATCGCGATCAGCAGGTCGAAACGCGCGAAATCGTCGGCGGCGATCTGGCGGCCGCGCAGCGCCGAGAGGTCGTAGCCGCGCCGCTTCGCCGCGCGCTGCGCCCTGTCGTCGGGGGGGTGACCGATGTGCCAGTCGCCCGTTCCGGCGGAATCGACGATGATCCGGTCCGCGAGCTTCGCCTGCGCCACCTGATGCAGCATCACTGCCTCGGCACTCGGCGAGCGGCAGATATTGCCCAGACACACGAAGCAGACGGCAATCGAATTCATCGGATTTCAGGTACGGACTTGCTGCATTGCCGGGAGTGCGTCGGGGTTGAGGCCGGATCGTCCGACCCGGCCGGCCAGCCACTCCGCTCGAAACTGTCCCGAATTATACAAAGGTCGCGAAAAGCGCGCCTATTCCGACGGACCCGCAGTCGGCGCAGTGCTCACAGCGTTCAGAGCACGCGGGGCGCCGCGGCGACTGCCGGCATGCTGCCGGCGGGCTGCCAGTCGCCGTCGGCATCGACGAAGCCCAGCGAAATCGCGCGGGCGAACTCGGCACTCACTTCCGCGACGGTCATCTGCTCATGCGGCGCGGCGCTCGGCTGATCGGCGCCAACGGTATGCAAATAGCCGGCGAGGGCGATGGGGACGAGCATCGCGACGGGCCAGTAAGTCGATATTGTCTTTCTCATGGGGTCACCTCAACTGCTGCTTCGCGATGGGCAAGAGGCCCATTTTGCGATTGTTGTGATTCTACGGGTTTATCCCTATCAGATTAAGACGATTGATAGCAAAGGTTCGTTGCGCTTGCGACAACAAGCTGCCCGCCAGCGCCATTCCGGCCGATAATGCCGCCCCCGGACATAAAAGCTTACAAACTTGTCGGGACACTCGAATCCGGCGGCTGTCCTAGTAAACAATCGGTCAACTCCTGTTCAGAATCATGAAATTTGCAGTCGCAAGTCTCGCTGTCGTGTCGTCGGCCCTGCTGGGCGGGTGCGCCGTCTATCCCGACGGCACGCCCGCGTACGGCGGCGGCTATCCGGCCACCTACGACCCCGGCTATGGCTACTACGGCTATCCGGGCCCGGTGGTGCAGTCGGGCGTCTATATCGGCGGGGGAAGCTATTACGGCGGCCCCGGCCCGCGTTACTGGGACGACAGTCCCGGCTACCGGCACCGGCCGCCCCCAGGCGGCTGGCAGAACCGGCCGCCGGGCGGCGGTCACGGCGATCATGACGGCAATCAGGGTGGCCGGCCGCCGCAGGCGGGCGGCGGAGGCGGAAATCACGGCGGGCCGCCGCCCGCGCCGCCGCCGCAGGCTGGAGGCGGCAGGCCGCCCGCACCGGCGGCGGTCGGCGGCCCGCCGCCCGCGCGCCCCGCGCAATTGCCGCAGCCGAACATCAGCACGCCGGGCGGGCCGCCGCAGCGGCAAAATCTGGGGCGCTACGGCGGATAACGGCCGGCGGCGGACCGGCAGCGCTGCCGCAAAAGAGAAAAGCCGCGCGGGATCGACGATCCCGCGCGGCTTTTTCGCGTCCGCCTGGCGCGCTCGCCTCAGCCGATATGCGACCGCTGCGCCTTGTACAGTTCGCGAAACGTTCGCCCGACGGGCGCCGGCATGTCGCGCGTATGGGTCCAGCCGCCGCCGAGCGGCAGGCGCGAGATCGCCTTGCGGCTGCCGCCCATCCGTTCGAGGATCCGCACTGCGAGCTTCGTGAACGTCGCGTACCAGCCCGGGTGAAGCGCGAGGAAGCCCCACATGGCAAGCGCCACGCGTTCTCCCCACGGCCTCAGGCGCCGCTCCATCTGCTTTTCGCGCAGTTTTCGCAGCAGATCCGACAGCGGAATGCCCACCGGGCACACGCTGTTGCACTCACCGCACAACGTGGCTGCCTGCGGCAGGTCGAGCGCGCGGTCGATGCCGGTATAAGCCGGCGTCAGCACCGAGCCCATCGGCCCCGGATAGACCCATCCGTAGGCGTGCCCGCCGATCTTCTGATACACCGGACAGTGATTCATGCAGGCGCCGCAGCGGATGCAGCGCAGCATCTCCTGGAACTCGCCGCCGATGAGCCCCGTGCGCCCGCCGTCGACGAGCACGAAGTACATGTGCTCCGGGCCGTCGAGTTCGCCCGCGGCGCGCGGCCCCGTCAGCAGCGAAAAATAATTCGACGTGGTCTGCCCGGTCGCCGAGCGCGGCAGAAGCCGCATCGCAGTGGCGAGGTCTTCGAGCGTCGGCAGGACTTTTTCGATGCCCGTCACCGCCACGTGCACGCGCGGCATCACGGTGCACATGCCCTCGTTGCCTTCGTTCGTGACGAGCGCCACCGAACCGGTTTCCGCGATCACGAAGTTGCCGCCCGTCACGCCCATGTCCGCCGACATGAAATGCGGACGCAGCACTTCGCGCGCCTCGCGGGTCATGTCGGGAATGTCGGTGAGGCGCGGCCGCCCGTGCGTCTTCGCGAAGAGATCCGCGATCTGCTCCTTGTCCTTGTGCACGACGGGCGCGATGATGTGGCTCGGCGGCTCGTTGTCATTGATCTGGAGAATGTATTCGCCCAGATCCGTCTCGATCGACTGCACGCCCATCTCGCCGAGCACGCGGTTCAGCTGCATTTCCTCCGACACCATCGACTTCGTCTTGATCACCTTCTTCACGTCGTGCCGGCGCGCGATGTCCGCGACGAGCCGCGCCGCGTCCTGCGTCGATTCCGCGTAGAGCACCGTGGCGCCGCGCCGGGTCGCTTCGCGCTCGAAGGTGTCGAGCCACACGTCGAGATTCTCGATCGCGCGGTTGCGCCGCTCCTTCAGCGCGGCGCGCGTCTCCTCGAAATCGATCGCCGTGATCGCGCTCGCGCGGGCGCTGACGAACTTCGTCGAGAGCTTGGTGAGATTCTGCTGAAGGCGCTCGTCGGCGAGCTTGCTGCCCGCGCGCGCCTTGAACTGCATCGTCTGAACTTGCATGGGCGGTTTCTAGTGAGTAGATCAGGGGATGATCAGGCGTCGCCCGCGAGTACCTGCGCGATGTGCAGCACGCGCGTCGCGGTGTCGCCGGTGCGGCGCAGGCGCCCTTCTATGTTCAGCATGCAGCCGAGGTCGCCGAGCACGACCGCATGCGCGCCGCTTTCCTTGATGTTGGCGCATTTCTCGTCGACGATCGCCGTCGAGATGTCGCCGTACTTCACCGCGAACGTGCCGCCGAAACCGCAGCAGTGCTCGCAGCCCTTCATTTCCGCGACGGGCACGCCCGCCTGGGCGAGCAGCGCGCGCGGCTGCGCCTTGACGCCGAGCTCGCGCAGGCCCGAGCACGAATCGTGATACGTCACGCCGCCCTCGCCGCCCTTGAAGACACCCGGCTCGATGCGCGCGTGGGCGACCGTCACGAGAAAATCGGTCAGCTCGAACACGCGCGGCTGCAGGCGCCCGTAGCGATTCATCAGTTCGGGGTCGTCGCGAAAGAGGTCGCCGTAATGCGCGCGGATCATGCCGCCGCACGAGCCCGACGGCACCACCACGTAGTCGAACTGCTCGAATTCGCGCAGCGTCTTTTCGGCGAGATCGCGCGCGAGGCGCCGCTCGCCGGAGTTGTACGCGGGCTGCCCGCAGCAGGTCTGCGCGGGCGGCACGACCACTTCGAAGCCGGCCTGCTCGATCAGCTTGATGACGGAGAAGCCAATCTCGGGGCGCATCAGGTCGATGAGACAGGTGACGAACAATCCGACTCGCATGGGGCTTCCTTTTTTTATTTCGTGGCGCAAACGCCCGATTATCCGCGAATAGCGCACGTGTGCGGGCCCGTTACGGAAGAAAGGGACAGAAGCAGAAAGAGGCCCCACCCGAGACCCGCATTCGCTTTTTTCACATTACGAGATACAATTCTGTTTCCGCTGTTTGACGCGTCAAGCGATTTTTCACGATGAGCGATACGAACCCGGAATCCAAGACGTCCATACAGGTGATCGAGCGCATGATGCGGCTTCTCGACGCCCTCGCCTCGCACACCGACCCCGTCAGCCTGAAGGAGCTTGCCCAGAGCACGGAACTGCATCCGTCGACGGCGCACCGCATCCTGAACGACATGGTGCTGTGCCGGCTCGTCGACCGTTCGGATCCGGGCACGTACCGGCTCGGCATGCGCCTGCTCGAACTCGGCAATCTGGTGAAGGCGCGTCTGTCGGTGCGCGAAGCCGCGATGCCGCCGATGCGCGAGCTGCACCGCCAGACCGGGCAGACGGTGAATCTCTCCGTGCGCCAGGGCGACGAGATCGTGTACATCGAGCGCGCGTATTCGGAGCGCTCGGGCATGCAGGTCGTGCGCGCGATCGGCGGACGGGCGCCGCTGCACCTGACTTCGGTCGGCAAGCTTTTCCTCGCCGCCGACGAAGCCTCGCGCGTGCGCGCCTACGCGACCCGCACGGGCCTCTCGGGCCACACGCAGAACAGCATCACGGATCTCGCGAAGCTCGAGCGCGAGCTGTCGTTCGTGCGCCAGCAGGCGTGCGCGCGGGACAACGAGGAGCTGGAACTGGGCGTGCGCTGCATCGCCGCCGGCATCTACGACGACACCGGGCGGCTGGTGGCGGGGTTGTCGCTGTCGGCGCCGGCCGACCGGTTGCAGGACGCGTGGCTCAAGCAGCTGAGCCATACCGCGCTCGAGATTTCGCACTCGCTCGGGTATCGCGAGGACGCAGGAACGGATTCGCAGCAGCGCTGACGCCGTTCATCCGTTCGGTCGTCGCCAATACAAAAAAGCCGGATTCATCTGACGATGAATCCGGCTTTTTCCGTTTGCGCGTGGTGGCGTCGAATCAGGTCCCGCCGCCGCCCGTATCGGCACTCGTGATGTGCGGCTCGCCGGCCGTATCGAGATACGTGCGCAGGCGTCCCGCGTCGGCGAAGCGCGAATACTTGCCCGACGAGTCGAGCAGCACCATCACCACCGGGCGGCCGTGAATGTTGGCCTGCATCACCAGGCATTCACCCGCTTCGTTGATGAAGCCGGTCTTTTGCAGGCCGATATCCCACGTCGAGTTGCGAATCAGCGCGTTCGTGCTGTTGTAGGCGAGATTGCGCTTGCCCGTGAACACTTCGTAGCTGCGGTCCGTGGAGAACTTGCGGATCAGCGGATACTGATACGCGGCATTGACCATCTTTACGAGGTCGCGCGCGCTCGACACGTTCTGGCTCGTAAGCCCGGTGGAGTTCTCGAAGTGCGTGTCGGTCATGCCGAGCGACTTCGCTTTCGCGTTCATCGCGGCGATGAACCCGGGGCGCCCGCCCGAGTAATAACGCGACAGTGCGGCGGCCGCGCGGTTTTCCGACGCCATCAGCGCGATATGGAGCATGTCCTCGCGGTTCAGCTCCGAGCCGACGGCGAGGCGCGAACCCGTGTACTTCTCGTAGTCGCGGTCTTCGTCGGTGACCTGGATCACGTCGGTGAGCGGCATGCGCGAATCGAGCACGACCATTGCCGTCATCAGCTTCGTGATCGACGCGATCGGCACGACGGCGCGGGAATTCTTGTCGAAGAGCGTCTCCGACGTGTTCTGGTCGACGACGTAGGCGACGCTCGAACGCAGCGCGAGGCTGTCAGGCGTTTCGTGGAGACCGAAGGCCTGGCCGACCGTCTGCGGGCGCGGCTGGTACGCGACCGAATGCACCGCGCCGCGGCGGCGGCGACCTTCGCCGAGCGGCTCGGCGCGACCGTCTTGGACGCCCTCGCCGATTTCGACTTGGCCGTCGCAGGAGCGTCGGCGGTCTTGGCCGGTGCGGCCTTCTTGGCGACGGATTTCGACGTGGCGGTCTTTGCAAAAGCCTCGCCGGGGGCTGCCGCGAAAGACGTCGCAACCGCGATCGATACGGCCACCGACATTGCGGTGCGTAGCGCCACGCCGTGCATCATCTTCAGCGACGAAAACATTTCGGTTTTCATTAGTGTTGTGTTCTGGGGCGGCGAGAGTACCGCCAGTGTAGTAAAGCTGCGAAATTTAAGCAATATTAAGCACTTATCGACGCTCTTTAAACCGAGTTGTAAGAATCGATTACAAACACCAATAAGGTTCGACGACCGATCGTCAAAAACGATCAGGAGCCGGAAAGCATTTCGCCGATAGCGCACCTGTCCCACAACGGCATCAGTGCATATCGGCAATTTATTCTGCAACTTGAGTGAATTGTCGGCTTCCGTGTATCCGAAAACCGTGCGTTCGTCGACGTCCGGGCAGGAAAACAGCGAAACGACTGTCGCCGAGCGGCAACGGGCATTCGACTAAGGTGAAATGTTAACGTTCCTTCAACAATTTTGGTTTACGGCGAGGTCCTATAAAGCGCGGGAAATTATGCCGGCCAGCGTCCGGCTGCGCTTCCCGCATGCGCTCGCCGCGAGCTGGATCGTCTGCAGGTGCACTTCCACCGTGTCGTCGATATTGCGTCCATAGCCGCCCGCCATCGCGATCGCGACGGGCAGATCGCGCGCCGCCGCGGCCTCGAAGACGAGCCGGTCGCGCCGCGCGAGGCCGGCGAAGGTGAGACCGAGCCGGCCCAGCCGGTCGCCCGCATGCGGATCCGCGCCCGCCAGATAAATGAGGAGCGCGGGCCCGGCGCGCTCGAACATCGTCTCGAGCGCGCGTGACAGCGCTTCCGCGTAGGCGTCGTCGTCGCAGCCGTCGGGGAGCGCGACGTCGAGATCGCTCGTCTCCTTTGTAAAAGGATAGTTCGATGCGCCGTGCAGCGAGAGCGTGAACACGCTCGGGTCGTCGCGGAATATCGATGCCGTGCCGTTGCCCTGATGAACGTCGAGATCGACGATCGCGATTTGCGCCTTCTCTCCGCCCGCTGCGAAGACAACGCCCTCGGCCTGCATCGCGCGGGCTGCGACTGCGGCGTCGTTGAAGACGCAGAACCCGGCCCCGTGCGACGCATACGCGTGATGCGTGCCGCCGGCGAGGTTGACCGCGAAGCCGTCGGCGATCGCGGCACGGCATGCGGCGATGGTCGCGCCCACCGAGCGGCGGGAGCGCTCGACCATGTTCTCCGACCACGGAAAGCCGATCTCGCGCTGCTCGTTCGCGTCGAGCGCGCCCGACGCGACGCGCGCCACATAAGAGGCCGAGTGCGCGCGGGTGAGTTCGGCGTCGCCGGCGACCGGCGCTTCGTGCAGCGCGACGTCGCGCAACTGCGCCGCGACACGCTCGCGCAGCATTCGATACTTCTGCATCGGAAACCGGTGCCCCGCCGGGAGCGGCAACACAAAACGGTCACTATAGAATGCTTTCATCAGCTCTGAATTCCTGCGCTCTCCACGCGCGATCCTAGCATCCGAACCGCCCCGGGCGCCTTGTTCCATCTTGGTGCATACGGGTTATCCCGAATCGACATCACTCCGGATGCGGGCAGATAAGTCGTTGTTTAATAAATAGATTAACCACATTGTGCGGCGCACAAAAAATACTTGACATCGATAGGAATGTGATTAAAATGGCTTCCATGTTGCGACGCACCAATCGCACTTGCTTCATCCGGTAGCCGGAATCCCGGCCGCCGCCAAAAACCCACGACCCGCGCTGATAGGGTCGATTTTCAGGAGCGTGATATGACCCTGTTGACCCCCGAACAAATCGCCGCTGCACAAAAAGCTCAATTCGACACCCTGTTCGGCCTCACGAACAAGGCTTTCGAAGGTATCGAGAAGCTGGTTGAACTGAATCTGCAAGTCGTGAAGTCGACGCTCGCCGAAAGCCAGGAAAACACGCAACGTGCATTGTCGGTGAAGGACGCGCAGGAACTGCTCGCACTGCAAGCCAGCCTCACGCAGCCGACCGCCGAAAAGGTGCTGTCGTATGGCCGTCACCTGTATGAAATCGCATCGGCCACGCAAGCCGAATTCGCCCGCGTCGCCGAAGCTCAATACGAAGAGCAGAACCGCAAGGTGCAAACGCTCGTCGACAACGTCGCGAAGAACGCACCGGCAGGTTCGGAAACGGCTGTCGCCGTGATGAAGTCGGCCATCACCGCCGCCAACACCACGTACGAAACGGTTCACAAGGCAACGAAGCAAGCTGTCGAAATCGCTGAAAGCAACTTCAACGCAGCCGCTACGGCCGCGACGAAGGCTGCTACGCAAGCCACCGAACAAGCTACGCGTTCGGCCAAGAAGTCGGTTGCCTAAGCTTCTTGTCTGAAGGAAGATCCGCTCGCCGGTCCGCCGGCGGATTGAAGAAAACCCGGCTTTCGCCGGGTTTCTTTTTGGGCGCGCGGTTTGTGTCGCGGTCTGTATACGTGCTGGCGCTGCGGCGCATCTCAAAACAAGCGGCCAAAAGGAAGCGGCGCACCCTTTTCAGGGTGCGCCGCTTTTTCGTTGCGCCGCCGTCGAAGCCTACTTCTTGCGCTGCGGCGGCAGATCGGTACAGACGCCTTCGTAAAGCTCCGCAGCCATGCCGATCGATTCGCCGAGCGTCGGATGCGGATGGATCGTCTTGCCGATATCGGTTGCGTCCGCGCCCATCTCGACCGCGAGACACACTTCGCTGATCAGGTCGCCCGCATTCAGCCCGACGATGCCTCCGCCGATCACCCGGTGCGTTTCCTCATCGAAGATCAGCTTGGTGAAGCCCTCGTCGCGGCCGTTGGCGATCGCGCGGCCCGAAGCGGCCCACGGGAACACCGCCTTGCCGTACTTGATGCCCTGCGCCTTGCACTCGTCCTCGGTCTTGCCGGCCCAGGCCACTTCCGGATCGGTGTAGGCCACCGACGGAATCTGCATCGCGTCGAAATACGCCTTCTCGCCGTGCGCCGCCTCCGCCGCGACGTGGGCCTCGTGCACGGCCTTGTGCGCGAGCATCGGCTGGCCGACCAGGTCGCCGATCGCGAAAATGTGCTCGACGTTCGTGCGCATCTGCTTGTCGACGTTGATGAAGCCGCGCTCCGTGACCGCCACGCCCGCCTTGTCCGCGCCGATCTTGCCGCCGTTCGGGCTGCGCCCGACCGCGACCAGCACGAGGTCGTAGCGCTGCGCTTCGGCCGGCGCCTTCTCGCCTTCGAAGCTCACCCAGATGCCGTCTTCCTTCGCTTCCGCCTTGGTCGTCTTGGTCTTGAGCATGACGTTCGCGAAGCGCTTCGCGTTGTACTTCTCCCAGACCTTCACGAGGTCGCGGTCGGCGCCCAGCATCAGGCCGTCCAGCATTTCGACGACGTGGATCTCCGCGCCGAGCGACGCGTACACGGTCGCCATTTCCAGCCCGATGATGCCGCCGCCCACCACCAGCATGCGCTTCGGGATCTGGCGCAGTTCCAGCGCGCCCGTCGAATCGACGACGCGCGGGTCTTCCGGCATGAACGGCAGCTTCACCGCCTGCGAGCCCGCCGCGATGATCGCCTTCTTGAATTTCACGACCTTCTTGCCGCTTTCCGTCTGCACCTCCAGATGGTTCGGGTCGACGAAACTGCCGACGCCCGTCACCACTTCGACCTTGCGCGCCTTCGCCATGCCGGCGAGACCGCCCGTCAGCTTCTTGACGACGCCTTCCTTGAAGCCGCGCAGCTTGTCGAGATCGATTGACGGCTGGCCGAACGTGATGCCGTGATGTTCGAGCGCCTTCGTTTCGTCGAGCAGCAGCGCGGTGTGCAGCAGCGCCTTCGACGGAATGCAGCCGACGTTCAGGCACACGCCGCCAAGCGTCGCGTACCGCTCGACGAGCACGGTCTTCATGCCGAGGTCGGCGGAACGGAACGCGGCGGAGTATCCGCCGGGGCCGGCGCCGATCACGACCATGTCGCATTCGATGTCGGCGGCGCCCGAGTAGCTGCCCGCCTTCGGTGCGGGCGCGGCCGCCTTTTCCGGCTGGGGCGCCGGGGCCTGCGCCTTCGGCGCGGCCTCGCCCGCGCCACCGCCCGCGCCTTCGAGCGTGAGGATCACGACGCCTTCGGAGACGTTGTCGCCGACCTTGACCTTCAGTTCCTTGACCGTGCCCGCCGCGGGCGACGGCACGTCCATCGTGGCCTTGTCTGATTCGAGCGTGACGAGCGACTGTTCCTTCTCCACCGTGTCACCCGGCTTCACGTGCACTTCGATGACCGGAATGTCCTTGAAGTCGCCAATATCCGGCACCTTCACTTCCTGCGTGCCGCCGCCCGAGGGCTTCGCCTGCGCGGTCTGCGCGGCGGCCGGCGCCTTCGGCGCTTCGGCGGGCTTGGCGGTCGCGCCCGCTTCGGCCGTCTCGACCATCGCGATGACCGAGCCCTGCGACACCTTGTCGCCGGCCTTCACCTTCAGTTCCTTGACGGTGCCGGCGACGTCGCTCGGCACTTCCATCGTGGCCTTGTCGGTTTCGAGGGTGATGACGCCCTGCTCTTTTTCGATGGCGTCGCCTGGCTTGATATTCACTTCGATGACATCGACGTCAGAGAAGTCGCCGATATCGGGCACTTTTAATTCGACGAGACTCATTGTTGTCCCCTAAGAAGGAAGCGGAAAGAACCGGCCGAAGAAAGAGTCGGCCGGTTCCGCCGTCGGCAGGCGCGCCGTTCCTTTGCCTGCCTTTTCCGGTGCGAAGGAAAGGCGGGCGCCGCCGCGAAGGCGGACGGCGTGCAAGGCGCGACGCGCATGCAAGTTCAATGACACGCGATGCCGGCCGCCGAAGCGGCCGGCGAAGGCGCAGAAATCAAAGAATCACCCGACGGAAATCCGCCAGAATCCCCGACAGATACGCGTTGAAGCGCGCAGCTTCCGCCCCGTCGATGACGCGATGGTCATAGGACAGCGAAAGCGGCAGCGTGAGGCGCGGCACGAACTGCTTGCCGTCCCACACCGGTTTCATCGCACCGCGCGACAGCCCGAGAATCGCGACTTCCGGCGCGTTGATGATCGGCGTGAAGTGCGTCCCGCCGATGCCGCCGAGCGACGAAATCGAGAAGCAGCCGCCCTGCATCTGGTCCGGTTTCAGCTTGCCTTCGCGCGCCGCCTTCGACAGGTCCGCCATTTCCTTCGCGATCTCGATCAGGCCCTTCTTGTCGCAATCGCGGATGACCGGCACGACGAGCCCGTTCGGCGTATCGGCGGCAAAACCCACGTGGTAGTACTGCTTGAACACGAGGTTGTCGCCGTCGAGGCTCGCGTTGAACGTCGGGAATTTCTTCAGCGCCGAGACGACCGCCTTGATCACGAACGCCAGCATCGTGATCTTCACGCCGGACTTTTCGTTTTCCTTGTTCAGCTTGACGCGCAGTTCCTCGAGCTCGGTGATGTCCGCTTCGTCATTGTTCGTGACGTGCGGGATCATGACCCAGTTGCGATGCAGGTTCGCGCCCGAAATCTTCTTGATGCGCGAGAGCGGCTTCGGATCGATCGGCCCGAACTTGGTGAAGTCGACCTTCGGCCACGGCAGCAGCCCCAGTTCGCCGCCACCGCCCGCGGGCGCCGCAGCCGCGGCCGGCGCTTTCGCCTGCCCGGTCATCACACCCTTCACGAACGCGGTGACGTCTTCCTGCGTGATGCGGCCCTTCGGACCCGTGCCCGCCACGCGCCCCACGTCCACGCCCAGTTCGCGCGCGAACTTGCGCACCGACGGCGACGCGTGGCTCGACGTATGCGTGCCGTCGCCGGCGGGCATCAGGGGCGCCTGCGCAAGCGCGGAAGGCGGCTCTTTCTGCGGCGCGGGTTTCACCGGCGCATCGGGCGGTGGCTCGACCTGCTTTGCCTCCTGCTTCGGCGCTTCCTGCTTAGCCGCCGGCGCGGCGGCTCCTCCGCCGCTTTCCAGCACGACGATCAGCGTGCCTTCGGAGACCGTGTCGCCGATCTTGACCTTCAGTTCCTTGACCGTGCCCGCCGCGGGCGACGGCACGTCCATCGTGGCCTTGTCGGATTCGAGCGTGACGAGCGACTGCTCCTTCTCGACCTTGTCGCCGACCTTCACGCCGATCTCGATGACCGGGATGTCCTTGAAGTCGCCGATGTCCGGCACCTTCACTTCGACCGTGGCGCCGCCAGCGGGCGCTGCCGCGGGCGCGGCTTCCTGCTTCGCGGGCGCGGCCGGAGCGGACGCGGGCGCGCCTGCGGCACCATTGGCACCGGCGCCGCCGGCTGCGCCTTCCAGCACGACGATCAGCGAGCCCTCGGACACGTTGTCGCCCACCTTGACCTTCACTTCCTTGACAGTGCCCGCGGCTGAGCTGGGCACGTCCATCGTGGCTTTGTCGGATTCGAGCGTGACGAGCGACTGCTCTTTTTCGACGACATCACCCGCTTTTACCAGCACCTCGATCACGGGAATGTCCGTGAAATCGCCGATGTCCGGCACTTTGACTTCGATCGCTTGACTCATTATTAGTGTCTCCAGGGCTGCACGCGCGCCTTCCCGCTTCGGGAAGGCGCGCGTCACAACACACGGGGGGCGATGCCTTTAGACGGTCATCGGGTTGGGTTTTGCCGGGTCGAGGTTGTACTTCTTGATCGCCTCGGCGACGACCTTGCGCTCGATCGTGCCTTCGTCCGCGAGCGCGTTGAGCGCCGCGACGGTGACCCAGTAGCGGTCGACTTCGAAGAAATGGCGCAGCGCCTCGCGCGTGTCGGAGCGCCCGTAGCCGTCGGTGCCGAGCACGACGAACTTGTTCGGCACGTACGCGCGGATCTGGTCGACGAGCGCGCGGATGTAGTCGGTCGATGCGATCACCGGGCCCGGCGCGTCCTTGAGCAGTTTCGTGACGTGCGCGACCTTCCTGTCGGCGCCCGGGTTGAGCAGGTTCCAGCGCTCGACCGCCTGGCCTTCGCGGGCCAGTTCGGTGAAGCTCGGCACGCTCCACAGGTCGGCGGCGACGCCCCAGTCGTTCTTCAGCAGGTCGGCGGCGGCGATCACTTCGTTGAAGATCGTGCCCGCGCCCATCAGTTGCACGCGCGGCGCCTTCTTGTCTGCCGGCGCCTTGCGGAACGAGTACATGCCCTTGATGATGTCCGAGGCCACGGACTCACCCTGCGGAATCGCCGGATGCTCGTAGTTCTCGTTCATCACGGTGATGTAGTAGTACACGTCCTCCTGATCCGCGACCATGCGGCGCAGGCCGTCCTGCATGATCACCGCGAGTTCGTAGCCGAACGTCGGGTCGTAGCTCACGCAGTTCGGAATCGATGCCGCCCACAGCAGCGAGTGGCCGTCTTCGTGCTGCAGGCCTTCGCCGTTGAGCGTCGTGCGCCCCGCCGTGCCGCCGAGCAGGAAGCCGCGCGAGCGCATGTCGCCCGCCGCCCACGCGAGGTCGCCGATGCGCTGGAAGCCGAACATCGAGTAGAAGATGTAGAACGGGATCATGATCTCGCCGTGCGTCGAATACGACGTCGCGGCCGCGATCCAGTCGCACATGCCACCGGCTTCGTTGATGCCTTCCTGCAGGATCTGGCCCGTTTCCGACTCGCGGTAGAACATCAGCTGGTCGGAGTCTTCCGGCACGTACTTCTGGCCGTCCTGGTTCCAGATGCCGATCTGGCGGAAGAGCCCTTCCATGCCGAAGGTGCGCGACTCGTCGGGCACGATCGGCACGATGCGCTTGCCGAGCGCCTTGTCCTTCAGCAGGATGTTCAGGATCCGCACGAACGCCATCGTCGTGGAGATTTCGCGGCCCTCGCCCGTGCCCTTGAGCACCGGCTCGAACGCCGAGAGCTCCGGCACCGGCAGCGATTCGGCCTTCTGGCGGCGCGTCGGCAGATAGCCGCCCAGATCCTGGCGGCGCGCGCGCATGTATTCGAGTTCCTTCGAGCCGTCCTCGAACGTGAGGTACGGCACTTCCTCGATCTTCTCGTCGGTGATCGGCAGGCGGAACTGATCGCGGAATTTCTTCAGCGTCTCGATCGGCAGCTTCTTCTGCTGGTGCGTGATGTTCATCGCCTGACCGTGCTCGCCCATCCCGTAACCCTTGATGGTCTTCGCGAGAATGACGGTCGGCGCGCCCTTCGTCTTCTGCGCCTGATCGTACGCGGCGTAGATCTTGTGCGGATCATGGCCGCCGCGGTTCAGGTTCCAGATGTCCTCGTCGGACCAGTCGGACACCAGCGCCTTGAGTTCCGGCGTATTGAAGAAGTGCTCGCGCACGAACGCGCCCGACTCCGACTTGTACGTCTGATATTCGCCGTCGACGACTTCCATCATCCGGCGCATCAGCGCGCCGGTCTTGTCCCGCGCGAAGAGCGCGTCCCAGCGGCTGCCCCAGATCACCTTGATCACGTTCCAGCCGGCGCCGCGGAATTCGGACTCCAGTTCCTGGATGATCTTGCCGTTGCCGCGCACCGGGCCGTCGAGACGCTGCAGGTTGCAGTTGATCACGAAGACGAGGTTGTCGAGGCGCTCACGCCCCGCCATGCCGATCGCGCCGAGCGATTCCGGCTCGTCGGTCTCGCCGTCGCCGAGGAACGCCCAGACCTTGCGGCCTTCGGTCTTCGCGACGCCGCGCGCGTCCAGGTATTTCATGAAGCGCGCCTGATAGATCGCCATGATCGGGCCGAGACCCATCGAGACGGTCGGGAACTGCCAGAAATCCGGCATGAGCCACGGATGCGGATACGACGAGATGCCCTCGCCACCCACTTCCTGGCGGAAGTTGTTCAGCTGCTTTTCCGTCAGCCGGCCGAGCAGGAACGCGCGCGAGTACACGCCCGGCGACGAATGGCCCTGCACGAACACGAGGTCGCCGCCGTGCTTGTCCGACGGCGCGTGCCAGAAATGGTTGAAACCGACGTCGTAAAGCGTGGCCGCAGAGGCGAACGAAGCGATATGGCCGCCGACGTTCGTGTCCTTGCCTGCGCGCAGCACCATCGCGATGGCGTTCCAGCGCGTGTACGAGCGGATGCGGTGTTCGATGTCCTGATCGCCGGGAATCTTGGCCTGGCGCACGACGGGAATGGTATTGATGTAGGGCGTATTCGCGGAAAACGGCAGATGCTCGCCGTGCACGCGGGCAAATTCGATCTGTTTCTCAATCAGGTAATGCGCGCGATCCGGGCCAACCGCCGAAATCACGCCGTCGAGCGCTTCGAGCCACTCGGCCGTTTCCTGGGGATCGTCGTCGTTGGCATTGGCAACGTATTTCAGAACTTCGTCGGGTACAGCGGACATGCTCGTCTCCTGATTTGAGGAACGCTCTGTGAACAGACGACACGCGCCAAATGGCACCAGCCGCGTGCGCCAATTCTAAAGAGGGTCCGGACAATCACGCAAGGAAATTTTCAAATCATGAGAGTGAATCTCATAATGCGAAAAATTGCTGCGACGCACCGTCTGACAAGGCTTTTCTGACAGACGATTCGCTCCCTTGCGACCCATTGAAGGCGGTTTCCCGTCTTTTTACGCCATTTAACAATCAAACGCTGCGTTACAATTGCCGCCATGTTGACCGATCGGCTTTTCGCACGCTCGGCGCGGTCGTCGCGCAAGCCGACAGACTCGTCGCCGTCCCGCTGGCACCACGGACCGTGGTGGTCGAACTCCTATTTACTCACGCCGCTGATTTCGATCCTGGTTTTTCTGGTCGTCATGAGCCTGATTTTGTGGAGCCTGAACCGGCGCGAACAGCAGCAGCAGGAAGACACGCTATATAGAAACGTCGCGTGGGCCCAGCAGCAGATTCGCCTGTCCATGACGGGCGCGCAAGAACAGATTCAGGCGCTTGCCCGCGACATCGTGAGCGGCCACGGCGACCCGCAGACATTCCAGACGTCCTCCACCGACATCATGCAGGGGCATCCCGAGATCCTCTACATGAACTGGTACACGAGCGCCCACAAGCCGCGCTGGCCGAATACGCCGCTGCCGGTGCTCGGCTCGCGCCTCGCCAAGCCCAACGACACGCAGATGGACGAAGCCGTGCAGGCATCGTTCGACGAAGCCCGCAACACCCGCCGCCAGGTCTATTCTCCGCTTCTCTATGACGACCTCGGCAACGGTTACATCACGTTGCAAACGCCGGTGTTCCGCGACCGCGAGTTCCTGGGCTCGATCGCGGCGGTGTTTTCGATCGAGGGGATCCTGAAGCACGACATTCCGAGCGAACTGTCGGCGAAGTACAAGATCTCCATCACCGACCTGAACAACCGCGAGCTCGCCACCACGTCGAGCCGCCCGCGCCTGCCGCGCGACATGTTCTACGACCTGCCGCTCGATCCGCCGGGACAAGGCGTCTCGGTGCGCGTCTATTCGTACCCGCAACTCACGAACTTCACGAACAACACGCTCGTGTGGCTCGTCGCCGGCCTGTCGTGCTTCGTGCTGTGGAGCCTCTGGAGCCTCTGGAAGCACACGCGGCAGCGCTTCGAAGCGCAGCAGGCGCTCTACGCCGAGGCGTTCTTTCGCCGCGCGATGGAAAACTCGGTGCTGATCGGCATGCGCGTGCTCGACATGCACGGCCGCATCACGCACGTGAATCCGGCGTTCTGCCGGATGACCGGCTGGGACGAGAGCGACCTCGTCGGCAAGACGAAGCCGTTCCCCTACTGGCCGCGCGACGCGTATCCCGAAATGCAGCGCCAGCTCGACATGACCTTGCGCGGCAAGGCGCCCTCGTCCGGGTTCGAGTTGCGCGTGCGCCGTAAGGACGGCTCGTTCTTCCACGCGCGGCTCTATGTGTCGCCGCTCATCGACAGCTCGGGGCGGCAGACCGGCTGGATGTCGTCGATGACCGACATCACCGAGCCCAAGCGCGCGCGCGAGGAACTCGCCGCTGCCCACGAGCGCTTCACGACGGTGCTGGAAAGCCTCGACGCGGCGGTCTCGGTGCTCGCCGCCGACGAAGCCGAACTGCTCTTCGCGAACCGCTATTACCGGCACCTGTTCGGCATCCGGCCCGACGGCCACCTGCAGCTCGCCGGCGCGGGCGGCGCCTACGACGGCGGCCCGCAGACGTCGTCGGACACGATCGACATGGTCGACACCTACGCGGGCCTGCCCGCCGCCGCGCTCACCGAAAGCTCGGCCGACGCGCAGGAAATCTACGTCGAAGGCATCCAGAAGTGGTTCGAAGTGCGGCGCCAGTACATCCAGTGGGTGGACGGCCACCTCGCGCAGATGCAGATCGCCACCGACATCACGCAGCGAAAGCAGGCGCAGGAACTCGCGCACCAGCAGGAAGAGAAGCTCCAGTTCACGAGCCGGCTGATGACGATGGGCGAAATGGCGTCGTCGCTCGCGCACGAACTGAACCAGCCGCTCGCCGCGATCAACAACTACTGCTCGGGCTGCGTCGCGCTCGTGAAGTCGGGCCGCATGTCGCAGGAGAACCTCTTGCCCGTGCTGGAAAAGACCGCGCAGCAGGCCGTGCGCGCGGGCATGATCATCAAGCGCATCCGCGAGTTCGTGAAGCGCAGCGAGCCGAAGCGCCAGGCGACGCGCGTCGCGGACATCGTCGCCGACGCGGTCGGGCTCGCGGAAATCGAGGCACGCAAGCGCAAGATCCGCATCGTCACGGAAATCCGCTCGCGCATGCCGGTGATCTACGTCGATCCGGTCCTGATCGAACAAGTGCTGGTCAACCTGTTGAAAAACGCGGCCGAAGCGATGCATGATGCAAAGCCGAACGCCGTGGATCCGGCAATTCGCGTGGTCGTGCAGCGCACCGACGGGAACTTCGTCTGCATCAGCGTGGTGGACCAGGGCCCGGGCGTCGACGAAGCGACGGCCGAGCGCCTCTTCGAACCGTTTTACAGCACCAAGTCCGACGGCATGGGCATGGGGCTGAACATTTGCCGTTCGATCATCGAATCGCATCGCGGACGCCTGTGGGTGGTGAACAACGTCGAATCCGACGGCCACGTCACGGGCGCCACGTTCCATTGCAGTCTGCCTATTGGAGAGTTGGACGGCCCGAGCAACGGCGTGCCGGACACTCTCGGTGAACACACCAGACAACAAACCGTTACGGGAGAGCTATGAGCAGTCCAGTCACCACTCAGGAAACCGTCTTTGTCGTCGACGATGACGAAGCCGTGCGTGATTCGTTGCGTTGGCTCCTGGAGGCCAACGGCTATCGCGTGCAGTGCTTCTCGAGCGCCGAGACGTTCCTCGACGTCTACCTGCCGATCGCGCATTCCGGCGCGATCTCCTGCCTTATCCTCGACGTGCGGATGTCCGGCATGACCGGCCTCGAACTGCAGGAACGCCTGATCGCGGAGAATTCGCTGCTGCCGATCATCTTCGTGACGGGCCACGGCGACGTGCCGATGGCCGTTTCGACGATGAAAAAAGGCGCGATGGACTTCATCGAGAAGCCGTTCGACGAAGCCGAACTGCGCAAGCTCGTCGAGCGCATGCTGGAGAAGGCGCGCAGCGAGAGCTCGAGCGTGCAGCAGCAGCGCGCGGCGGCCGAGCGCCTTGGCAAGCTGACGGCGCGCGAGCATCAGGTGCTCGAGCGGATCATCGCGGGGCGCCTGAACAAGCAGATCGCCGACGATCTCGGCATCAGCATCAAGACGGTCGAGGCGCATCGCGCCAACATCATGGAGAAGCTGAGCGTGAACACCGTCGCCGACCTGCTGCGGCTCGCGCTGTCGAACAAGCCTCAGCAGTAAGCATCGGTTGCGCCCCCCACGGGGCGTCGCCTGCGCGCCGCACAACGCCGTCCGGCGCGCTTTATGCCTTGGCCGGCCCGCCCGCATCATCACGCCACGCTGTTTCCCGGCTTCCCGCATTTTCAGAAACGTGATATTTCATAGTACACGTTGACATCGCATGTCTCCGGCCCTTAATTTAGCCGGACTGAAAAACACGAGGAACCCGGTCATGCGCGATCAGGCGTTCAGTCACGTCGTCCATCGGTACGTCATCCATCCTTCCTCCCAGGCCATTCCGGCCTCGGTCAATCCGTATTCGTTCAACCTCCTCGAACGTGCGCTTTCGGCGCTTTCGCCGGTCTTGCCGCACGCCGCCGCACGTCCGATCGCGGCTTTGTCTTCGCACGGCGGGCGCGTCCCCGGGACGCCCGGCTGCCTGAACCGTCATCGGCCCTCGCGTTGCGCGGCGGCCGGGAGGATCTGATCGTGAATCGAAACCGGCCATCCGCAACCCCAGCATTCGCAGCCTCGACACCTGCAGCCTCAACCCCTGCAGCCCCGGCATTCGCAGCCCGGCCCGCCATGCTGCGCGCGGCGTGCGGCACGCGCATGCTCGTGCTTTGCGCGGCGCTCCTCGCCATGCCGATGCTCGCCCTCCACGCGCCAGAGGCACAGGCGCAGGGGCAGACGAGCGCGCCCGCCGCGAAGCTGTCGAACGAGCAGCTCGATTCGCTCACGGCACCCGTCGCGCTCTATCCCGACGCGCTGCTCGCGCAGGTGCTGATGGCGGCGACCTACCCTTCCGACGTGAGCGCGGCCGCCGCGTGGTCGAGCTCGCACACGAACCTCAAGGGCGACGACGCCGTCAAGGCCGTTGCCTCCGAGCCATGGGATCCGAGCGTGCAGTCGCTCGTCGCGTTCCCGCAGGTGCTCGCGACGATGGCGTCGAAGCCCGACTGGGTCACGCAACTGGGCAACGCATTCCTCGCGCAGCCGAACGACGTGATGGATTCCGTGCAGCGGCTTCGGCGCGCGGCGCAGTCGGCGGGCAATCTGAAATCGAACGAACAGCAGAAGGTGATCGTCGAACAGAGCACGATCCAGATCCAGCCGACGAGCACGCAGGTCGTCTACGTGCCGACGTACAACCCGACGGTCGTCTACGGCACGTGGCCCTATCCGGCCTATCCGCCCGTCTACGTCCCGCCGCCGCCCGGCTACGCGATCGCCACCGGTCTCGCGACGGGCATCGCGTTCGGCGTGGGCATCGCCATCACGAACTCGCTGTGGGGCGGTTTCAACTGGAACTCGCACGACGTCAACGTGAACGTCAACCGCTACAACAACATCAACGTCAACAACCGGATCAACGCGAACAACACCACGGCCCGCTGGAACCGCAACGACCCGCAGTTCAACCGCAACATCGACCGCAGCAACCGGCAGGCGAACGTCAACACGGGCAACATCGGCAGCGGGAACCGCGAACAGCGCGACCAGTACCGCGGCCGCGACGACCCGCGCGCCCAGGCCCGCCAGACGCTGCAGTCGCGCACCGGGCAGGACGTGAGCGGACCGGCGAGCCAGCGCGTGCAGGACATCCGCCAGGGCGGTGAACGCCCGAACAAGGGCGCGGCGGGCGGCGAGCGCCAGAATCGCGGCGCGGCGGGCGGTGCTGGCGCAGGGGCGGCGCGCGATCGCGACGTGCAGCAGCGCGCGCAAAGCGTGAATCGCGACAACGCGCTGCGCGGCGCAGGCGACGGCCACGCCGCGCGGCAAGACATGCAGCGCGGCGAAGCGAGCCGCCAGTCGCTGGCAAGCCACCAGGGCGCCGGTGGCGGGCGCGCAAACGCAGGCGGCGCCGGCGTTCAGCGCGGCGGCAGCGGGGGCGGCGGGGGCGGCGGGTTCTCTGGCGGCGGCGCAGGCGCACGCGGCGGCGCGCACGGCGGTGGAGGCGGAGGCGGACGAATGGGCGGCGGCGGACACGGCGGCGGCATGCATCGCCGATAAGACGACAAGACCGCCGCGCCCGGCCACCACGCCCTTGTGCAACCGGATGCGCGCAACCCGACTCAGGAGCCTCCGATGACCCAGACTTCCTCACCCGCGCCGATCAGCAGACTCAGCAGACTCAGCACACTCAGGACGCTTCGCACGCGTGTCATCGCAGGCGTCGCCGCCGCCGGCACGTTCGCCATGGCGGCCGCGCTGCTCATCGCGACACCCGCCGCGCATGCACAGGCGCTCTACCCCAGTCCGGATGCGGCCGCGCAGGCGCTCGTCGACGCCATCGCGCGCAACGACGACGCGAAGCTGCGCACCGTGCTCGGCAAGGATTTCGCCACCTTCATCCCGACCGACAACATCGGCGAGCAGGACATCTATCAGTTTCTCGGCGCCTGGGCGAAAGAGCACCGCATCGTCAACGACCCTGCCCCGCTCGGCGGGCATGCCGCTGCCCACGTCGAGGTCGGCAACAGCGGCTGGACACTGCCGATTCCGCTCGTGCAGGTCGGCAAGAGCTGGCGCTTCGACCTCCCCGCGGCGCGCGACGAAATCCTCACGCGGCGCATCGGCCGCAACGAGCGCTCGACGATGCTCTCCGCGCTCGCCTACGTGGACGCGCAGCAGGACTACCAGAAGGCGGAGCAGCACTATGCGCGGCGCTTCGTCAGCACGCCGGGCAAGCATGACGGCCTCTACTGGGACACCGCGCCCGGCGAGCCGGAGAGTCCGCTCGGGCCGCTCGCCGCGACGATGCGCGATCGCACGCATCCCGGCGAGGCCTATCACGGCTATCACTACAAGATCCTGAGCGCGCAGGGCCCGCATGCGAAGGGCGGTGCCGCGAGCTACCTGAGCGGCGGCGAAATGACGAAGGGTTTCGGGCTGATCGCATGGCCGGCAAAGTACGGCCAGACCGGCGTGATGACGTTCATGGTGAATCAGGACGGGCAGGTCTACCAGAAGAACCTCGGACCGGCGACGCCGCGCGTGGCCGAGTCGATCACGCGTTTCGACCCCGACGACACGTGGCAGGCAGTCTCGCCCTGAGCAATCCGGCGCGGGCATGACGACACGGGGCCTCCTTGACAGGAGGCCTCGTCGTTTGCGTGACTGCCCGGCTTCCCCGGCACGCCGCGCCCTGGGGCTGTCGAAGCCAGCCGAAGCAGTCAGACGCCTCGAAGCAGTATAATTTCAGGCTTTCCGGAAAGCGCCGATTGCGTGCCGGACCTGCGCGGGCGCGATGCCCGGCGGGCGCCTGGCCGCTTCGGACCGCTTCGGACCGCTTCGGAAGCGCCTCGGGCCGCGCGCCCCACGCCGCGCGGTCTTGCGCTCGCGCTTTCGCACCTTGTTCGCACCTTATGCAGCCGCTGTCCGCTTCGCCTCACTTGCCCACTCTCGACCGACTCACCATGACTGCCCAACTGATCGACGGCACCGCCCTCTCCAAGACCCTTCGCGCCGATGTCGCCACGCGCGCCGCCGCCCTCACCGCCCGCGGACACAAGCCGGGCCTGGCCGTCGTGCTCGTCGGCGACAATCCGGCGAGCGAGGTCTACGTGCGCAACAAGGTGAAGGCGTGCCAGGACAACGGCCTGCATTCGGTGTTCGACCGGTTTCCCGCGACGCTGTCGGAGGCCGAACTGCTCGCGCACATCGACGCGCTCAACCACGACCCGAAGATCCACGGCATTCTCGTGCAACTGCCGCTGCCGGCGCACATCGACAGCCACAAGGTGATCGAGGCGATCGCCCCGGAAAAGGACGTCGACGGCTTTCACGTCGCCAATGCCGGCGCCCTGCTGACGGGCAAGCCGCTCTTTCGTCCGTGCACGCCCTACGGCGTGATGAAGATGTTCGAAGCGCACGGCATCGCGCTCAAGGGCGCGAACGCGGTCGTGATCGGCCGCTCGAACATCGTCGGCAAGCCGATGGCGCTGCTGCTCCTCGAAGCAGGCGCCACCGTCACGATCTGCCACAGCAAGACGCGCGATCTCGCCGCGCACACCCGCCAGGCCGACGTCGTCGTCGCGGCGGTCGGGCGGCGCAACGTGCTGACGGCCGACATGGTGAAGCCGGGCGCGACGGTGATCGACGTCGGCATGAACCGCGACGAGGCGGGCAAGCTCTGCGGCGACGTCGATTTCGCGGGCGTGCGGGAAGTGGCCGCATACATCACGCCGGTGCCGGGCGGCGTCGGCCCGATGACGATCACGATGCTGCTCGTCAACACGATCGAAGCCGCCGAGCGGGCGGGCCGGGACTGACGCAGGCGCGCACCGGGGCGGCCCGCGCGGACGTTTCTCCGAACAACCGAGTTGGAATTTGCCCCCGCCGCCCCAATAATGCTTCAGTGATCCACTGAACGAGGCGGGCCCGCCGGTCCCGCCCCCTTTATTCGAGACCGGGAGAGCCATGACCGACACCACGTTAGCCACGTCAGCACAGCAAGCCAACCCGCTGCTCGATTTCTCCGACTTGCCGCGTTTCGGCGACATCAAGCCGGAACATGTCACGCCCGCGCTCGACGTGCTGCTCGCCGACGCGAAAGCGGCCGTCGAGCGCGCGAGCGCGCCCGGAACGCCCGCCACCTGGAAGGACGTCGTCGAGACGGTCGAGGCCGCGTCCGAGCGCCTTTCGCGCGCCTGGAGCATCGCGGGCCACCTGAACGCCGTCGCCGATACGCCGGAACTGCGCGCCGTCTACGGCGAAAACCTGCCGCGCGTCACCGAATTCGCCGCGAGCGTCGGCCAGAATCTCGCGCTGTACGAAAAGTACAAGGCGATCGCCGCGAGTGACGCATTCGCCGGCTTGTCGGCCGAACGCAAGAAGATACTCGACAATTCCCTGCGCGATTTCCGCCTGTCGGGCGCCGAGTTGCCCGAAGACCGCAAGCCGCGCTTCGCGCAGTTGCAGGAAGAACAGGCGGGCCTTTCGAAAGCGTTTTCCGACCACGTCCTCGACGCCACCAACGCCTTCGCCTACTTCGTCACGCAGGAAAGCGAACTGGCGGGGCTGCCGGAGGACGTCATCGAAGCGGCGCGCGAGGCCGCGCAGAAGGATGGCAAGGAAGGCTGGAAGTTCACGCTGCACTTTCCGTCCTACTTTCCGGTGATGCAGTACGCCGAACACCGGCCGATGCGCGAAGCAATGTACCGCGCGTACGTCACGCGCGCCTCGGAGCTCGGGGAGATGTACGGCAACGGCAAGAACGAGTGGGACAACACGGCGAACGTCGCCGAGCATCTGCAGCTGCGCGCCGAAGAGGCGCACACGCTCGGCTACCAGAACTTCGCCGAGGTGTCGCTCGCGCCAAAGATGGCGGAATCGCCCGCGCAGGTGATCGCGTTCCTCGAAGACCTCGCGAAACGCGCCCGCCCGCATGCCGAAAACGACTGGATGGAGCTGCGCGCGTTCGCCGCGACCGAGCTCGGCATGCCCGAACTGCAGCCGTGGGACGCGACCTTCGCATCGGAACGCCTGCGCCAGCAGCGCTATTCGTTCTCGGAAAACGAGGTAAAGCAGTATTTCCCGCAGGAAGCGGTGCTGAAAGGTCTCTTCAAGGTCACCGAGACGCTCTTCGGCGTGTCGATCCGGCGTGACGAAGCGGCGGTGTGGCATCCCGACGTGCGCTTTTTCCGCGTCGAGAACAAGGACGGCTCGCTCGTTGCGCAGTTCTATCTCGATCTCTACGCACGCGAAGGCAAGCGCGGCGGCGCATGGATGGACGACGCCCGCTCGCGCCACAAGATCGTCACGGGCGGCGTGCAGACGCCCGTCGCGTACCTCACCTGCAATTTCTCGGCGCCGGTCGGCGGCAAGCCCGCGTGCTTCACGCACGACGAAGTCATCACGCTCTTTCACGAATTCGGCCACGGCCTGCATCACATGCTGACGCGCGTCGACGAGCTGGGCGTGTCGGGCATCAACGGTGTCGAGTGGGACGCGGTCGAACTGCCGTCGCAGTTCATGGAGAACTTCTGCTGGGAGTGGGACGTGCTCACCGACATGTCCTCGCACGTCGAGACGGGCGCGCCGCTGCCGCGCGAACTCTTCGACAAGATGCTCGCCGCGAAGAACTTCCAGAGCGGCCTCGGCACGCTGCGCCAGATCGTGTTCTCGATGTTCGACATGGTGCTGCACACGTCCTATGACCCGTCGCGCGACGAGGGCAAGACCGTGAACGACATCGCTCGCGAGATCAACGAGAAGTTCCACGTCGTGCCGCAGGCGCCGTTCTCGCGCTGGCCGAACACGTTCAGCCACGTGTTCGCGGGCGGTTACGCCGCGGGTTACTACAGCTACAAGTGGGCGGAAGTGCTGTCCGCCGACGCCTACGCGGCGTTCGAGGAGGCGGCGCAGGCGGCGAGCGGCTCGGTACTCGATGGCGAGACGGGCATCCGCTATCGCCGAGAAATCCTGGAAGTGGGCGGCAGCCGGCCGGCCATGGACTCGTTCAAGGCGTTTCGCGGACGCGAACCGAACATCGACGCGCTGCTGCGCCACAACGGCATGATCGCGGGGGACGCCGCGCGCTGATGCATCGCCGTTGCGGCGGGCCGTGTCCGACCCTCACAACCGGTCCGGTCCGCCAATAACGAAGGCCGTTCCCGCGCAAGCCGGAGCGGCCTTTCCTCTTTTCTCGTTCCTTTCGCAAGCCCGCGAGCCGGCGCCCTTCTTCAGCGCGCGAGCCTGAAGTCGACCTCTGCCGGGCGCCCTTCCAGCGACAGCGCCGCGTGCATCGCAGGCGAGCGGCTCACCACCTTGCCGCGCCGGATCACGGCCGTGCGGGCCGCGCGCAGCCGGATCGCTTCGACCGGATCGCGCGCATCGAGCACCACGCAGTCCGCGTTGCACCCCACTTCGATGCCATAGTCTTCGAGGCCGAGAATGCGCGCGGGCGTCACGGTCACGGCGTCGAATGCCGCGCGCATGCCGTCGATGCCCGTCATCTGCGCGACGTGCAGCCCCATGTGCGCCACTTCGAGCATGTCGCCCGAGCCGAGGCTGTACCACGGGTCCATCACGCAGTCGTGGCCGAACGCTACGTCGATGCCCGCCGCGAGCAGCTCGGGCACGCGCGTCATGCCGCGCCGCTTCGGATACGTGTCCGAGCGGCCCTGCAGCGTGATGTTGATGAGCGGATTCGCGATCGCCGCCACCCCGGACTCGCGCATCAGCGGAATCAGCTTGCTCACGTAGTAGTTGTCCATCGAGTGCATCGAGGTGAGATGCGAGCCGGTCACGCGGCCGGCGAGGCCGAGCCGGTGCGTCTGCGCCGCGAGCGTTTCGATGTGGCGCGACATCGGATCGTCGGATTCGTCGCAATGCATGTCCACGCGCAAGCCCTTTTGCGCCGCGAATTCGCAAAGCAGCGCAATCGACGCCGCGCCGTCCGCCATCGTGCGCTCGAAGTGCGGAATGCCGCCGACCACATCGACGCCGAGCGCGATCGCGCGCTTCAGGTTCTCGAAGGCGCCCGCGCTGCGCAATACGCCGTCCTGCGGAAACGCGACGAGCTGAAGATCCAGATACGGCTTCACGCGGCGCTTCACTTCCTGCAGCGCCTCGACGGCCAGAAGGCGCGGGTCGCACACGTCGACATGCGAGCGGATCGCGAGCAGCCCGCGCGCGACGGCCCAGTCGCAATACTGCATCGCGCGCTCGACGAGCGCTTCCTGCGTCAGCTCGGGTTTCAGCTCGCCCCAGAGCGCGATGCCTTCGAGCAGCGTGCCGGAGGCGTTCACGCGCGGCAGGCCGTAGGACAGCGTGGCGTCCATGTGGAAATGCGCGTCGACGAACGGCGCCGTCACGAGCGAGCCGTTCGCGTCGATTTCCTCGGGCGCGCTTGCGGCAAGATGCGGCTCGACGGCGGCGATGCGTCCGTTCTCGATGCCGATGTCGACCGGATCGCGGGAATGTGCGCGCGACGCGCGGCGAATGATCAGATCCATGGGCGAAGCCTCGCGATGCAATGGGTTTTCGTACGAACGATTGTAGCGGCACATAAATGGCGCTTCGACGCGCGCTTGAACGCGCCGCGCGAAAAGATGCCGCGGCGCGTGCGCCTGCGAACGCCGGCGCCGTCCACGGCAACGAAACGGCCACCGCATCCGGACGACCCGGACGTGCGCGCGCCCCGGGTTAAAATGCCCCGAAGCCGTTTCATCCGGGATTGAACGCGCGGGCCCAACGCTTGAGGGAAAGAGACATGAGCCGTTTCGTCGCTGCAGTGGCTGGCATGATCATCCTGTCCGTTTCGACGCCGTCCGTCGCGCTGTCGACGCTCGGCGACATGGCCTGCCCGAAGTGGACATCGAATCGGGCCGACGCCGCGAGCGCGCTGCGCTCGCGCAGCTGGCTCGTCGGCTACATGACCGGGCTCGCGGTGGCCTCGCAGACCGACGTCCTGCGAGACGCCGACGCGGAATCCATCGCGCTGTGGATGGACAACTACTGCCGCACACACCCGCTCGATACGGTCGCCACGAGCGGCATGGTCCTCTTTCTCGAACTGCGCGACCGGTTGCCCAAGTAAGGCAATGGTCCCGTGATGCGGGAAGCCGTGTGCCCGCCGCGCACCGGACGGGCGGTTATGATCTCGCTCGAACCCTGCGGCCCGCATGCGGTTCACGCCGCGCGCCGCGGAAAGCTCCCTCGAAAATCAGCCACTCAAACGACGAATGAAAATCGCCACCTGGAACGTCAACTCCCTCAAGGTTCGCCAGCAGCACGTGATCGACTGGCTGGAGCTGAGCCATGTCGACGTGCTGTGCCTTCAGGAACTGAAACTCCCCGATGAAAAATTCCCGCGCGCCGACCTCGAAGCCGCCGGCTTCAGGAGCTGGTTCGCGGGGCAGAAGACCTACAACGGCGTCGGGATTCTCGTGCGCGAGGGCATCGCGGTCGACGAGACCAGCATCGTGCGCAACATTCCCGGTTTCGATGATCCGCAGCAGCGCGTGATCGCGGCGACCATCGACGGCGTGCGCATCGTCTCCGCCTATTTCCCGAACGGCCAGGCGCCCGGCACGGAGAAATTCGCGTACAAGATGCGCTGGCTCGACGCGCTGCGCGAGTGGCTCGACACCGAAATGAAAACGCACCCGCGGCTCGCGCTGCTCGGCGACTACAACATCGCGCCGGAAGACCGCGACGTGCACGACCCGAAAGCGTGGGAAGGCCAGAATCTTGTGTCGCCGGAAGAGCGCGCGCACTTCGTGCGCCTCGTCGAACTCGGGCTCACCGACGCCTTCCGCAAGTTCGAGCAGCCGGAGAAACTCTTCACGTGGTGGGATTACCGCATGCTCGCGTTTCGCCGCAATGCGGGGCTGCGCATCGACCATATCCTGCTGTCGGCGGATCTGGCCGCGCAGTGCACGGCATGCGAAGTCGACAGGGTGCCGCGCAAGTGGGACCAGCCGTCGGATCACGCGCCCGTGATCGCGACGATCGGCTGATCACCTCGCATCCCGACCCGCAGGCGCCCGGGCGCCTGCCGTGAATCAGGCGTCGAGATGCAGTTCCTGGATCTTGCGCGTGATCGTGTTGCGCCCGATGCCGAGACGCTCCGCCGCCTCCACCTTGCGTCCGCGCGTGAAATCGAGTGCTTCGCGGATCACGGCAGCCTCGAAGCGGCGCGCGAGCTCGTCCATGACATCGGCGGTGTTTTCGCGCAAGAGCCGCGCGACCTCCGTGCGCAAGCCGTTCTCCCACACGCTCACCGGCAGTCCGGCAGGCATCCCGCCAAGCGACGCCGGCGTGTTCGCCATGCCGTTCTGAAGCGGCACTGACGTCTGCACGCCGCCCCCGTCCGACGACGCCACGAGCGCCGTGCTCTCGCCGGCATATTCCTGCGTCGGCGTGAGATCCGGCGGCAGGTCCTTCTGCTCGATCGTCTGCGCGGGCGCCATCACGGTGAGCCAGTTGCAGAGGTTTTCGAGCTGACGCACGTTGCCCGGAAACGGCAGCGACGCCAGATAGGCGAGCGCCTCCTCCGACACGCGCTTGGGCTCCACGCCCAGATCGCGCGCGCTCTTTTGCAGGAAGTGCCGCGTGAGCAGCGGAATGTCCTCGCTGCGCTCGCGCAGCGCGGGCAGCCTGAGGCGGATCACGTTGAGCCGGTGATACAGGTCCTCGCGAAACAGCCCCTGCCGAACGCGCGATTCGAGATTCTGGTGCGTCGCGGCGATCACCCGCACGTTCGCCTTCAGCGGATTGTGGCCGCCCACGCGATAGAACTGCCCGTCCGACAGCACGCGCAGAAGGCGCGTCTGAAGATCGAACGGCATGTCGCCGATTTCATCGAGAAAGAGCGTGCCATTCTCGGCCTGCTCGAAGCGGCCCTGGCGCATCGCCTGCGCGCCGGTGAACGCGCCGCGCTCGTGGCCGAAAAGCTCGGACTCGAGCAGATCCTTCGGAATGGCCGCGGTGTTGAGCGCGATGAACGGGCCGTTCGCGCGCGGGCTATGGCGGTGCAGCGCGCGGGCGACAAGCTCCTTTCCGGTGCCTGATTCGCCCGTGATGAGCACGGTCGCGGCCGAATGCGACAGCCGCCCGATCGCGCGGAACATGTCCTGCATCGCCGGAGCCTGGCCGAGCATTTCGGGCGTCTCGGTCACGCGCTCGTCGTAGGCGGCTTCGCCGCGCATGCTTTCGTCGACGGCGCGGCGGATCAGCTCCACCGCCTTGTCGACATCGAAGGGCTTCGCGAGATATTCGAATGCGCCGCCCTGGAACGCCGCGACGGCGCTGTCGAGGTCGGAAAACGCGGTCATGATGATGACCGGCAGCCCGGGCAGCCGGTCGCGCACGGTCTGCAGCAGCTCGAGGCCCGAGCCGCCCGGCATGCGGATATCGGACACGAGCACCTGCGGGCTTTCCTGTTCGAGCGCAGCGAGCGCATCGCGCACGCCGGAGAAGCTGCGCGTCGCGAAGTTCTCTCGGGCCAGGGCTTTTTCGAGCACCCAGCGGATGGATTGGTCGTCGTCTACTATCCAGATCGGCTTCATATCGTTCGGCGAGAAGTCTTCGTGTGGTTCGGTGTGAGCCCGTCGAAACGGTCAGGCGTCAAAGCGTGATTCGGAGTGGTGTCGGGGCCTAGGTTCCTGATATTCAACCCTCGAATGGCAGCAGGATCATGAACTCGGTACAGCCCGGCCGGCTTTCCACTTCGATCAGTCCGTCGTGCTGCTGCACGAACGACTGGGCGAGCGTGAGGCCGAGCCCGCTGCCGTCTTCGCGGCCCGACACGAGCGGATAGAAAATCCTGTCGCGGATATCACCCGGGATGCCGGGGCCGTTGTCAGTGATATGCAAGTCCAGTGCCAGTTTGTGCAGCCGCTTGCCGATCGTGACCTTGCGCGCGATGCGCGTGCGCAATTCGATGCGCGCATCGCCTTCCGAGATGCGCTCGCGCAGCGCTTCGGCCGCGTTGCGCACGATGTTGAGCAGCGCCTGGATCAGCTGCTCCTTGTCGCCGCGCAGGTCGGGCACGCTCACGTCGTAGTCGCGCTCGATCGTGAGCCCGCGCGGAAATTCCGCGAGAATCACGGCGCGCACGCGCTCGCAGACTTCGTGAATGTTCACGTCGCCGACGATGTGCGGATGCCGGTGCGGCTCGAGCAGCCTGTCGACGAGCGTCTGCAGCCGGTCCGACTCCTTGATGATCACCTGCGTGTATTCGCGCAATTCGTCGCGCTCGCGGGCGCCGAGTTCGAATTCGAGCAGTTGCGCCGCGCCGCGGATGCCGCCGAGCGGATTCTTGATCTCGTGCGCGAGATTGCGGATCAGCTGCTTGTTGACCGCCGTCAGGTCGTGGATGCGCTCCTCGCGGTCCGTGCGCAGATGCCGCTCGTTCTCGAACAGTTCGAGCAGCACGTAGTCCGATGCTACTTCGAGATACGCGACCACCGCATGCACGTGCAGCGCCTCGCGTCCCGGGCGTTCGAGCACCGCGTCGAGATGAGTCGCGTTGAAGCGGTTCTCCGCGATCGACGCGATCGTGCTCACCAGCTCGTCGGCGTTCGCGAAAAGCTCGGGCCAGTGCGTCTGCGTGAGCTGCTTGCGCGACATCTCCAGCATCGACTCCGCCGACGGATTCGCGTACGCGACCTTGAGGCTGCGCTTGTCGAGCACGAGCACGACCGTTGGCAGCGCTTCGAGTCCGGGCAGCAAACCCGTGGCGGCAAGCTGTGCGTCGTCGGAAAGCGCTTCGGCGTGAGCCTTTCTCGACTTGATCAGATTCTTGAGCACCATCGTGCAGTGAAGCCCCGGTCGTAAGTGTCTGTGTCCCTGAATTCAGATGCGGCGACGATTAAAAAAGGGACGGCGCGCCGTCCCTTTTTGGTCGTTCAGCGAGTCGTTCGCCGTGCCGCTCGCGAATGGTCGAGCGTTTCATCGCCAGGTCGCCGATGAAACGCCGCCATGTCGCGTGCTTACAGCGAGTAGTACATCTCGAACTCGATC